>JAZUEN010000053.1:0-164722 GCA_045640185.1 Bacteroidales bacterium | reverse complement strand
CTTTCCGGCGCTTTTTGTTTTTTATCGGTATCTTTATGGGTGTCAGTCGTCAACAGTGCCCGCACTGTATCCTCCTTCCGTCCATAAATCCACTCGATAAAAAATCAAAAACCTCTCGAAATCAATTTATAGAACCCACCTTATTCTTATTTCAGCTTTATCTTGACGATATTCACCGAGAATGGCGCCACGTTGAATCGGATCGCATTTTCCGACACGTCAGACGAGATGTCGCTTGTCTGCGGATAGACAGCCCTTGGATTGTCGAGGGTGTTTTCGTCGGTGCATTTGGCCGAGGCAAGTCTGGTGATGGTTGCGGCGGAAGTCGATGACGCATCCACCTCGCAATTTTTCAGGTTGATGGTTCCCGGTGCATCGCCGTCGCCTACATTCACCACCTTCACGTACATTGTCTTCTGTGCCTCGTCGATTGTTGTGGTGGCATACACGCCTTCCATAAATCCGCCTTTCTGTTTCTTGCAAGCGATATCGAGTTTGCCGTCCATATAGCAGAAAATGCTGTCGCCGTCCACATCTACCCTTAGGTCGTACCAGCGGTTGCTCTCCACGCTGAAACGCTTGTCCTTGGCTATCTGATTCTTGCTGCCCTCGGTGGTTTGCTCCACGCTCTTGAGGGTGTTGTTCCAGCCACCAACGTTGTACCAGTCGTAATTGCGCTTGTCGGTGAATCCCACTACGGGTATGAATCCCTCGTTACCCGATTTCTTCATGGCCTGAACTCTGTATGAATACTTCTGCGAGTCTATCTTTTTGGGGCTGACGCTGAGCGCAGGCATCTCGTTGGAACGTTGGACATATTCTCCGTTTTCCATGGTCCAAGAGCCATTCACGACTTCCCAATTTTCGAAATCGTCTAACGGAATTGTGTCGCCGTCCACTAATAGTTGAGGGTTGCGGTAGTGCGCTGTGGTGTTCCATGTCGCCAAGCCTACTTGGGCTGGTTTTGGAGTTTCGGCCTTGGGCTGAGGCTTGTTGAGGTTCCATGTGCATTCGGTCTTTATCACCCTTGTGCCTATGTTGTTTGCGAAAAGCTGCTGGACGTAATACGAAGGGGTTCCCATACTCTGATGCGAGTTGAAGCGTATCATATCCGGACGCCAGCGCGCGTCGTTCTCGTTCACGAAGATGGGGGCGTACGAGTTCATGGCCACCACGTCGGAGTTGTTTTCCATGCCCATCATGAACACGGCCTCGCCAAGAGCGGCGTCAAGGTTGCCTATCTCGCCGAACTGGCTTGTGACGGCATACTCGCCTACATATACCTTGTGCTGATTGCGTGGGTAACTATCGTACTTATTGAAACGGTCGGCAAACCAGCGCGGATTGCGGTAATAATGCTCGTCCACCATATCCACGGGATGGCTGTTGCGCCAACTTGGATTGTCGGTGCTCCAGGCCTCCACATCACCTATGCACTTCACGTAAGGATACTTGGCCTTGATGGCGTTGTAGAACTGAATGTAGCGCTCGGGATAATGGTCCGACTGGTCGCGGTTGTCGCCCATGCTGAAGTTGTAGTTCTCGTTTCCGATTTCTATGTACTCAAGGCCGAAAGGCTCGGGGTGGCCGTTCTGTGCCCTCAGTTTTCCGTAAGGTGTCGATACATCGCCGTTGGCATATTCCAGGGCATCAAGGCATTCCTGAATCCAACTGTCGATCTTGTCGTAGGGGTCGCATCCGCCATGCCAGATGCCCACGTTTACCACAAAAAGCGGTTTGGCGCCCAGGTCCTCGCTTAGTTGCAGATACTCGTGGAACCCTATTCCGTCGGTGGTGCGGTATCCCCAGTTCACATTCTCGTGGCCTTCGCGCTCTTCAATGGGGCCGATGGTTCGTTTCCAGCGGAAGGCGTTGTCGGGGCTGTCCTGACCCTCCACAAAACATCCGCCAGGAAAACGCATGAAGCGCGGGTGCATATCGGCCAGCATCTGTGCAAGGTCGGGGCGCATGCCGTTTGGCCGGTTCTTGAATGTTGGAGGGAAAAGGCTCACTACGTCGAGTTGGAGTTGTCCGGCCTTGTCGGCTACGAGGGCAAACTGAGCTTTGGGGTCGTTGCCCGTGGCGGTGATGGTGGCGGTGTATTTTTGCCATTTTCCTGACGCTTTTACATTAATAGTAGCATTGCCCAGCACCTTCCCATCTGCGGATACGAGTCTTGCATCGAGGGCGCCCTTGAAACCTTGGTCGCTCTTGGCGAAGAACGAGAGTTGATAGTTTTGGCCTTCAACCACATTCATCCCCCAGAAGCCCTCGTTGGCTACACCGTCGCCCGAAGCAGTCAACTTAAGGTCGAGCGCATTGTGCTGAACGCTGTTGAGGAGACTGCTCTGAGTGAGCGAAATACTGGCCTTGCCCACGGCAAACCAGTTGCTGATGTTCTGTGAATTGCCGTCGTCCTCAAACGAGCGGTTGCGGATAAGTTCGGCGTACAGACCGCCATCGGCGGCGTGGTTGATATCCTCGTAGAAGATTCCGTAATGGGTGGGACTAATCTCAGGCCCCATCTGCCGGGCATCTACGTTAATCACAACCTGTGCATTGGCAACGCAAGCCACCGACACAAATGTGCACAAGGCAAATGTCTTGATTTTCATAATGTTTTAGTTTTAATGTTTGTTTTTTTGTTTTTTGTGTCCACTAAAAGTGGAATGACGAAATTAATGTAAAAAAACATCAAACAGACACAGCCTGTCAAAACCATTTTAATTTTTTGGCATTGCTGAATTTAATGAGGATGCCGAACGTCTTTTCGGAAGGCAGAGCCTGAAAGATTGTATTGAAATGGCGGGTGCTCATTGTAGAGACGCTGTTAATCGCGTTTCTACGGAAATAATTACGGACACGTTCGATGGCGGACGCATTCAATGTGTGCCGACATTGTGAAAGACTCCATGCCAACAAGGCTAATTATCTTCCACCATGACAGCAATTAAAGTTTCAATCACTTTGCGCTCCATTTGGCCAGATTGTAGGCATCTACGCTTGATATAAAAATTCATGTTGCTGGCTCATTCCGTAGGAATGAAATCGTAAACGTCATATCGGTTCTACCAATAGCCATTTTCTACGGGAATCATATAGGTTTACGCCAACTGGCACATACATCAGGATGCTGGCGGATATTTTTCCGTTCCTGACGGGATCACGGACACATACACATTCGACGTGTCCCTACTTGTAAAAGTAAAAAAACGTCATGGTAACTTATTTATATGTATTATTTTGCCACATTCTTAAAAGCACTAAATTTGTGCGGAAATATGGATATGTTGCATCGCTTCAGATTGCAATATTGTCCTATCAACTTTGACACACTTAATAATAATGAAGCGTTATCCTATAGCCGTATTCCTGACATTAGTAATTACATCGCTTTATTCTGGCGCGTGCAGTTACCGCAATGCTGAAAACAAAATATCTGAAGATGCCAATAACGCCCTGAAACTGACACTTGCCGAAATGCCACAAGACGTTGTCAGCGCAGATACTATCCGTTGCTACAGAAATCATCTGAAAATTGCCGAACTGAAGGACACCGCTTGCATTGCTATGAGAACTGTACGCAAAGGCGACAGGCAGGAAACCGAAATGGTGGCAGACGCAAATTGCAGTTTTATAACGGTTTTCAAACTTTCTGACCAAAAGGCGTCGAGTGCTATTTTGTTTGCTGGCTTGTTGTGGATTTTCGGAAGCATCTGGCATATGCGAAAGTACAAACCTGAATTGCTGTCGAAAGGCCTGGCATACGGAAACATAATCTTTGCCAACAACAAATTTATGACTGCAAACGGCCAGCAAATACGCCTTACACCAATGCAACACTCGCTACTTGAAATGTTTCTGGTATCGGAAAGCCACTCGCTTACAAAGCAGGAAATCTGCGACCGCCTTTGGCCTAAAAAACCTGATGCTAACGACACCCTTTACACGCTAATCCGTCGGCTCAAACCGATTATTGAATCAAACAGCAACTTGAAAATAGAGTCTGACAGGGGTGAAGGATATTCGCTGGAAATCAGATGATTGGATTTGTGTCAGATTCTTGACAGGCAAATGTCAGGGAAATGTCAGCCAAGAAAATTGGCTATTTCTGCACCATAATACTTTTTTGCGCCAAAATTGAATTTGACGCAAATGAAACGCATTGTTTTTTCCACACTTGTCTTTTTCTCTTCTTGCATTCTGTATGCTCAAGAAGATTTGTCAGTAACCGTTGAAGAGGTAACCGTCAAGAGTTCCAAAGTTGTCAGCAAGGCCGACTGTCAAACCATTTATCCCACCGCCGTTCAGAAAGAATCATCGGACAACGGATACAGTTTTCTGCAAAAACTGTCATTGCCGAATATAAGAATAGAAGATGCATCGCACTCTGTCACTGCCATCGACAATAGAGGCTATGTGCAGTTGAGAATAAACGGAATAATAGTGGGCAAATCAGAAATGGTGTCGCTGAATCCGATGCTAATCAGCAAAATAGATTTTATCGACAACCCTGGCTTGAAATATGGCGATGATGTTGCCTATGTCATAGACATTGTAACTGTCCGTGACGAAAACGGCTATGCCATAGGTGCCGAACTGACGCCAACACTCACATCGAAGCAAGGTGACGGTACGGCTTACGGAAAATGGAATGTCGGGAACAGCGAGTTTTCGCTCTCATACGGTTTCAGTGGCCAAAAACTGAAGGGAAGCAGTGAAGCCGAAACAGCCGAATACATACTCAACGACGGCTCAACACATTTGATTGAGCGGGACGATTTAATGACTCTCTATAAAAGCCGTCAGCACGACATTTCGCTTACCTACAATTTCACGGATTCAGCCACGCAGGTTTTTCAAATATCGTTGAGCGAGTCTGCTGAAAATGTGCCTGACGACATAAGCATAAAAAGAATAACCGAAGGCGACAGTTGCTACACAGCCACCAAAAAAGAAAAAAGCAAAAGCCATTCGCCTGTTGCCGACATTTACTTCTTCCGTCAGATTACACCACGGCAATCAATCTCCGCAAACGTGGTTGAAACATACATAAATACAAATGAATCATATTTTTATGATGAAGGCAAGGCGTATCAGGACAACGTGAAAGGCAAAACTGTCTCAACATTATCAGAAGTGATATATGAAAACAAACTGAACCCGTTTGCTTTTTCATTGGGGCTCAACTATAGGCACAAACACACCAAAAACAGTTATTCAGGTGACGCCAGCGCTTTGACGGAAATGGGTCAAAATTACCTGTATGCGTTTGGCGAGATAAAAGGCATTATCAAAAACTTCAGATACTCGGTCGGCGCAGGTGCGAGTCATATTCATTATAACCAGAACGAACACAACTACAACTATTGGACATTCAGGCCTAAAGCAACATTCACGTATAATTTTGCCAGCAAGTGGCAGTTGAGTTATTTTTACCAAATGTGCGAAAAAGTATCGCGGATAGCAATGGTGAGCGAAGCGACTATACGCACAAACAGTATGGAACTGAAGAAAGGCAATCCTGACCTGAAACCTTCGCACGACACGGAACACCAATTAAGATTGCTGTATAACGGCATCCGCTTGCAGGCATCGGCAGAATGCTATTTCAAGCAATGCGACAAGCCCAATATGGCCCTTTATGAACGCACTCCCGACAATCAATTCGTTTATACACAAATCAATCAGAAAGAAATAGACGTGTTGCACGCAATGGCTTATGCAAATTGCTGGCTGATGCCCGAAAAACTGCAGATTTCAGCATACGGGGCACTGCAACGTTGCTTTAACTACGGATTCGATTATACGCACTGCTACACATCGTTCAACTGCGCCTGCAAAATGACAGCATATCTTAACAGTTTCACGCTCCAGGTATATTACGATAACGGCTACCGATTCCTTGAAGGAGAAACCAAAGGCTTCAACGGGGCTGAAACTTTCCTGAAAACTTCTTACAAACATGGAAACCTGATGCTGTCGCTGACCTTGGTCAACCCCTTATCAGGCAAATACAAGTCATACGAATCGGAACTGCTGAACCGCAATTTGCACAAAACAACAGCAGGTTTCAGCAAGGACAAAAGCAATTGTGTCCTGCTCTGCATTTCGTGGAGCATGAGCCACGGGAAAAAACACAATTCGGCCGCCAAAACCATAAACATGGAGGACACCGATACGGGAATTATAAAGCAACAATGATGTTTTTTGCGTTACATAGTTCGCTATTTGTCCAAAAAACCGATTCCATATCAGCATAACTCGCAACAATTTTTACTTTTGCACACGTAATTTTTTACACATATTGTCATGAGTACCGAAGAAATGGAAAGCAAGGAAGTCGAGAAGAAATCGAACTTCATTATTGAGCAGGTCGAGAAAGACCTTGCTGAAGGCAAAAACGGCGGACGCGTTCAAACCCGTTTCCCGCCAGAGCCAAACGGCTATCTGCATATAGGCCACGCAAAGGCCATTTGCCTCGACTTCGGCTTAGCCCAGCAATATGGTGGCGTGTGCAACCTGCGTTTCGACGACACCAACCCTGTCAAGGAAGATCTTGAGTACGTTGATGCCATCAAGGAAGATATCGAGTGGCTCGGATTCAAGTGGGGACACGAGTTCTACGCTTCCGACTATTTCCAGCAGCTTTGGGATTTCGCCATCCGACTGATTAAGGAAGGCAAGGCTTACATCGACGAGCAGACATCGGAAGAGATAGCCGCGCAGAAAGGCACTCCTACCGAGCCTGGCCAGAACAGCCCTTACCGCGACCGCCCAATTGAGGAAAACCTCGAACTGTTCAACAAGATGAACGCAGGCGAGATTGAGGAAGGTAAAATGGTGCTCCGCGCCAAAATCGACATGGCAAATCCAAACATGCACTTCCGCGACCCTATCATATATCGTGTGGTGAAGCATCCGCATCACCGTACAGGCACAAAGTGGCAGGCTTATCCAATGTACGATTTCGCACATGGGCAGAGCGACTATTTTGAGGGCGTTACGCACTCTTGCTGCACACTCGAGTTTGTTGTTCACCGTCCGGTTTACGACTACTGGATTGACGAGCTGAAACAAGGCAAGGACCTTAACGACAACCGCCCACACCAGTACGAATTCAACAAGCTGAACCTCAACTACACGCTCATGAGCAAGCGCAACTTGCTGATTCTTGTCAAGGAAGGCCTTGTAAATGGCTGGGACGACCCACGAATGCCGACTATCTGCGGATTCCGCCGTCGTGGATACACACCCGAGTCAATTCGCAATTTTGTCGATAAGATTGGCTACACCACATACGACGCATTGAACGATTTCGCGCTACTCGAAAGTTCCATCCGCGAGGACCTGAACGCCCGCGCAACACGCGTGTCGGCAGTGCTGAATCCTGTAAAGTGCATCATCACCAACTATCCCGAAGGAAAGGTTGAGGAACTTGAGGCTGTCAACAATCCAGAACGACCCGAGGAAGGCTCGCACAAGATTGAGTTCAGCCGTGAGTTGTGGATTGAGCGCGACGACTTTATGGAAGATGCCCCAAAGAAATATTTCCGCATGACTCCAGGCCAGGAAGTTCGTCTGAAGAGCGCCTACATTGTAAAATGCACAGGCTGCAAGAAAGACGATGCCGGCAATGTTGTAGAGGTTTATTGCGAGTACGATCCTGAAACACGCAGCGGCATGCCAGGCAGCGACCGCAAGGTTAAGGGCACATTGCACTGGGTAAGCGTCAACCATTGTCTCAAGGCAGAGGTTCGCCTTTACGACCGTCTGTGGAAAGTTGAGAATCCTCGCGACGAGATGGCCGCTATTCGCGAAGCCAAGAACTGCGAGGCTCTTGATGCAATGAAGGAGATAATCAATCCGGATTCACTGCACATTCTCGAGAACTGCTACATTGAGAAGTTTGCAGCCGAGGCCAAGCCTCTCGATCACTTCCAGTTCCAGCGCATCGGCTATTTCAATGTCGATCCGGACTCAAAGCCAGGCCATCTGGTATTCAACCGCACTGTCGGCCTGAAAGACAGCTGGGCAAAGGAACAGAAGAAATAATCACACACTTTTTAATATAATCGGAAGCCATCGTTCAAATTGTTTTTGAATGGTGGCTTTTTTGTTCGACACCAAGCTCAAACCGCCCAATTTGGCAACACAGGAAATATGGCTACCATTGCCACTGAGCGAAGCCGAGCAAGATGACGACTAAAATTCAAAAGCACACAAAAGATTGAAAAAACAGGCCCTGTTTGAAAAATTCAATAATCGGGGGGGATTTATAAAAGTCCACTTAAATCAGTTTGTCAGTCAATTGGCTGAATGATTATATTTGTCACTTTAAATAATTACCGCAATGGATGCCGAAAAACAACATAGTTTTGACTTGCGCTATTTGCAGATGGCCCGCATCTGGGCCGAAAACTCGTATTGTGTACGCCGAAAGGTCGGCGCGCTTCTTGTAAAAGACCAGATGATAATATCAGACGGATACAACGGCACGCCATCGGGTTTTGAAAACTGTTGCGAGATTGACGAGAATACCACAAAACCGTATGTACTTCATGCCGAGGCAAATGCCATAACAAAAGTGGCGAAATCGAACAACAGCAGTTTTGGCGCAACGCTGTACGTGACAGCATCGCCCTGCATGGAATGCGCAAAACTCATCATACAGTCGGGCATCAAGCGCGTGGTTTTCTCTGATGCATACCGCATTCAGGACGGCATTGAACTGCTCAAGCGCGCGGGAATTGAAATTATACAAATCGAAGTAGACTAATGCCCATGAAAAACATTGCTAAAATTTGGTTGCCGCTTCTGCTAGCCATAGCCTTCGTGTTAGGCATGACAGTCCAAGGCAACATGATGCACCGCAGCAATTTGCTTATCAAGATGAAGCCTGTAAGGTCAAGCAAACTCGACATGCTTGTCCGCAATATTGCACAGAATTATGTCGACACAGTCAATGTTGCCGAACTTGAGGAAAGCGCCGCTGTGAGTCTGCTCAAGGAGCTCGACCCACATTCAACATACATCTCGGCCGAAGAGTTTGCCGAAATGAACGAACCGCTCGAAGGCAATTTCGACGGCATCGGCGTGCAGTTCAACATTCAGCAGGATACCGTATACGTGGTCAACGTCATAACAGGCGGACCGTCGGCCAAGGTTGGCTTGCGTGCCGGCGACCGCATCGTGACAGTTGACGATTCAGTGATAGCCGGCATCTGCATAAGCAACAACGACGTAATGAAGAAACTGCGCGGGCCAAAGGGGACCAAAGTCAGGGTGGGAGTGTCGCGCCGAGGTGAAAAGGAGCTTGTGCCATTCGAGATTACACGCGGACAGATTCCGCTCTACAGCATCGACGTGTCGTATATGGTGAACAACCGGACCGGATACATCAAGCTGTCGAAATTCGCTCGCACAACCTACAAGGAATTCCAGGATGCAATAGCCAAGCTCAAGGCACAGGGCATGAAGAATCTCATCTTCGACCTCCGAGGCAACGGTGGAGGATATATGGATGCGGCCATCAACGTGGTTGACGAATTCCTGCCAAATGGGAATCTAATAGTCTATACCGAAGGCACTCACCGTGGGCGCGACGACTACTACGCCTCCATGCGCCAATCGTGCAAGGACATCAATCTTGTAGTGTTGATAGACGAGTTCTCGGCATCGGCCAGCGAGATTACGGCCGGCGCCATCCAGGACAACGACCGCGGCATTATCGTTGGACGCCGCTCGTTCGGAAAGGGACTTGTGCAGGAACCGATAATGTTCCCCGACAACTCATCGGTACGCCTTACAATAGCACGGTACTATACTCCTTCGGGCCGTTGCATACAGAAGCCTTACAAGCAGAGCGACGAGGATTACTACCTCGACCTTGAAACCCGCTACGAGCACGGCGAGTTCATGGAGCGCGACAGCATCAAGATAAACGACTCGACCGAATATTACACCACAGGCGGACGTGTGGTTTACGGCGGGGGAGGCATCATGCCAGACATATTCATTCCTGCCGACACTGCCGGACTTTCAGATTATTACAACAAGATAAGCCGCAAGGGATGCGAGTACCAGTTCTGTCTTGAATATACCGACAGGAACCGGACTACGTTATCAAAATTTACCAAACCAGATGAATTTGTGACATATCTTAAGAAGGAAAACATCTTTGGACAGTTTGTGGCCTACGCCGAAACACAGGGCATTGCCCGCGACTCAAAAGGGATAAAGGCTTCACGCCAGATTATCGAGACGCAGATTATGGCTCTCATTGCCCGAAACGTAATCGACAACGACGGCTTCTATCCTATCTACCAGAATATCGACAATACACTTCTGGAAAGCATCAAAATAGTGGAAAACAAATCTTTAAAAAATCTATAAAATGACAAATCAATTTCCTGCATACAAAGTTGCAGACATCAATTTGGCCGATTTCGGCCGGAAGGAAATAGACCTTGCTGAACGCGAGATGCCAGGTCTTATGGCATTGCGCGCAAAATACGGCGACAAGAAACCTCTTAAAGGCGCACGAATCACCGGTTCGCTCCACATGACAATCCAGACAGCCGTCCTTATCAAGACTTTGCACGCCCTAGGTGCCGAGGTTCGTTGGGCAAGTTGTAACATATTCTCGACTCAGGACCACGCCGCAGCGGCCATTGCCGACATGGGCATTCCTGTCTTTGCCTGGAAGGGTGAGAGTCTGGCTGAATACTGGTGGTGCACCAAAGCCGCACTGACTTTCGACGGAGGCAAGGGACCTAACTTGATTGTAGATGACGGTGGCGACGCAACACTTATGATTCACAAGGGCGTTGAGGCTGAAAAAAATCCATCCGTGCTCGACGCAAATGTAACAGCACAGGACGAAATAGAACTTCTGAAGAGCCTGAAGCAGACACTTGCCGAAGACAATACTTTCTGGAGTCGCATGATTAAGGAAATACGCGGCGTGAGCGAGGAGACAACCACCGGCGTTCACCGTCTGTACCAGATGATGGAGAGCAAGAAACTTCTTTTCCCAGCCTTCAACGTCAATGACTCTGTAACCAAATCGAAATTCGATAATCTGTACGGTTGCCGCGAGAGTCTGGCCGACGGCATCAAGCGTGCCACCGACATCATGCTCGCAGGCAAGGTTGTGGTTGTATGCGGATACGGCGATGTAGGCAAGGGATGCTCACGAAGCATGCGCAGCTACGGTGCACGTGTGCTTGTAACCGAGGTTGACCCAATATGCGCACTGCAGGCCGCAATGGAAGGCTTTGAAGTCACCACTGTTGAAGACGCCCTGCCACTTGGCGACATCTACGTTACAACCACCGGCAACTGCGACATCATTCGCATCGACCATATGGAAAAGATGAAAGACCAGTCTATCGTCTGCAACATAGGCCACTTCGACAACGAGATTCAGGTTGCCCAGTTGCAGGCATTCCCAGGTATAAGGTGCGAGAACATAAAGCCACAGGTTGACCGCTACTATTTCCCTGACGGGCACTCAATTATATTGTTGGCCGAAGGACGTCTTGTAAACCTTGGCTGCGCAACAGGCCACCCATCGTTTGTGATGAGCAACTCGTTCACAAACCAGACATTGGCTCAGATGGAATTGTGGTCGAAGCAGTACGAGGTTGGCGTTTACCGTTTGCCTAAGCACCTCGACGAGGAAGTTGCTCGCCTTCACCTTGAGCACGTAGGTGCAAAACTCACCATTTTGACCGACAAGCAGGCCGCATACATAGGCGTAAAGAAAGAAGGACCATACAAGGCCGAACACTACAGATACTAGACTTCTGCTTTGTACTGATTGAATAAGCCAATTGCAGGAACGTATTATTATGTGCGTTTCTGCAATTTTTGATTATAGTGTAAACATTGGCACACAACCGTTTAACAGCAAATCAAGTGAGTCCAAAAATATCGATAATAACACCTGTCTATAATGTTTCCAATTATATTGAAGACTATCTTCAGTCAGTAGTGGCATAAACCATTGATGACATAGAAGTGATATTGGTAAATGATTGTGGGACTGATGGCAGTTTTGACAAAGCAAAAAAATACGTAAAGGGGTTGCAATGTGGCAAATCGTTTGTATTTGTTGAAAGTGACAAAAATCAAGGTCCAGTACTGGCACGAAACAAGGGCATTACCAAAGCTACAGGTGAATATGTCGCTTTTGTCGATAGCGATGATATGGTTGACCAGCAATATTGCGAATTTTTATAATGTTGCAAAAGCCGTCAATGCAGATTTGGCATTTTGCATTGCACAAAAAATAAAAAGAGGAGCTGTTGAGGTTTTGAAAAATCCGCAAATTGAAAGTGGCGTTTTTTCAATTGAAAAGAAGAAATATTTTTTAACACATTATATATCACTATTTTGGACATTCTTATACCGTCGGCAATTAATCATTGACAATGGAATTGAATTTCCTCCAGAACGAAGCGCAGAGGATAGTTATTTTTGACTTGTTGCATTCTGCAGGCAAGAACCATTTCTTCAGTTCAGAAAAACCTTTATAGCTATATTATTCATGAAGCCTCGCTTTCCCAAAAAGCAAACAGCAATAGATATAAGGACAAGGTAAGTCCTTTTATAAAGTTGTGCAATTATGCCCAAAGAGTAGATTTGTACAATACATTTAAAGATGAACTTGATTTTATTTTTATAAAAAAGGCCATTTTAGTTTCTGCAATCATCAGTAGTAATATACGTGCGCCCTTCAGGTCGATAGTCAGCGGGTTATATAAAACCTTAACTGAAATGGTTCCTGATTACCGAAAGAACATATACTATGCAAAATCATTATCCACACGTTTTGCAGTGAATGTCATAAGAATTTCACCTAGGATATCGAAATGTATCATTATAATGTATAAAGCCATTTCTAAATGATAAATTAATCATATCTTTACTTAAGAATCAAACAAACAAATATGAAAAAATTATTACTTGTGCTTGCCACTTCGGTTTTTGTGGCAGCAACAAATGTGAACGCGCAAAGTGTTAAAGCATTCAAAGGCGGTGTTGCAACGGATTATGACGCCAGCAGCTTGACTTACTACTTGCTCAAAAGTGTCGATTCAATTATTGTAACTGGCACTTGGGATAAAGACAACATGAACAAGTTGACAAAAGCATTAGCAAATTCCAGTTCATACGGTGATCCAAATGTTGCACTTATCAAGGCAGATTTCTCATCAGCGACATTCACAACTAATTCTATTTTCCAACTTTTTTATTGTTTCAACAAACTGAAAACAGTTATTCTGCCAACCACAGAAATGGAAACGGAAATTTCAATAAATGGAGCATTTTCCAATAGTCCTGCACTTGAAACAATAGCAAACCTTGACAAATTCAAAAACATAACCGGACTAATGTCAACATTTTCAGGTTGCTCCAGCCTTAAAGAAATAACATTGCCAAATGTGGAAAACACCAATAGCATAGATTTAAGTTATTCATTCAAAAACTGCACAAAGCTCAAATATGTCCACAATCTGGACAAGCTTTCGAATATCTCAACCATGGAGGAGGCATTCTACTACTGCAGCAGTTTGGATTCTGTTTCGTTTTCGTCAACAACTAACAATAGTGCTAAAAATGCCCAGAACATTTTCAATAGTTGTACATCGCTACGGAAAGTCATGAACTTTGAGAATTTTGTATCAATAACAAATCTTCTATATGCATTCAGCGATTGCAGCAAACTTGAAGAAATTCATATTGGAAGCATGCCGTCTGCTTTCGGTGGCGCTTTTGACAACTGCAATGCCATAAAGTATTTTCCTGCAGGTACTACTGCCTACAAAGTTCATTCTACATGGAATAATATCACAAATGCTGTAGTGCCATTTACAAGCGTGTCGCTGAATGGGACAGCCGGCTTCAGCATTGGCGATGTATTTGCATTGCCAACAATTATTACCGATCCAACATACAGTGTAGCAACCGATTTTGTTTGTGAGTTAAGCAACGACGATTTTGCCACAAAAGAGACATACACGTCCAACACCATAGTGACAAAAGACTATACTGGCTACAAAATGCGCATTGGCGCCAAGAATGCAAGCATGAACGACTATGTTTACAGCACCGACATACTAGATGTAACCAAGGTAAACTATGTGCTTACCGCCTACACTGGCAGAGTCGCCACCAAATATAGCATAGAGCAATTGGCAACAGGAACTCTTGCACAAGTTGATTCAGTTGTATTGTATGGCGATTGGAGCGATGCCCAAATTGAAACATTCCGCAAGTCACTGAAATTGGATGGTAACACTAGTACAACAAATTCAGCACTCAAGAAAGCCGATTTGTCCGATGTGACGCTTTCCGGCGACATCACGTCAGGAATGGAACATTTGTTCAGCAACTGTAAAACCATTGTGTCTGTCACGTTGCCGTCATCAGAAACTGCAGGAAAGGTTTCGCTGTCTGAAACTTTTGATAATTGTTCATCACTGGAGAGCATTGCCAACCTTGACAAGTTTACAAACATAACTAGTTTGTATTGTACCTTTTACAGCTGCAAAAACTTGAAGAGCCTGTCATTTGCGCCAACCGAGAATGGCAATAGTGTCAGCATGTTTTATGCATTTTACAATTGTTCATTGCTAGAGAGCATTGCAAACCTTGAAAAGCTCACAAACGTTGTTAATTTGAGATATACCTTCAGCAATTGTGGAAAGCTGAAAGAAATACATATAGGCAGCAATCCAAACAGTTTGAGTGGTACACAATATGCTTTCGACAACTGCGACGCCTTGGTTTACTTGCCTGAAAGCGTGACAACCGTTCCAGACAACTGGAAGAATTATAAAAACTTCGTGTTGCCATTCACAGCCATTGAGCCATCTGGCATTGCAACAATTGATTCCAAGTCTGGAACCATTTCTTTGCCAACAGTCACCTACACGCCATCATACTGTGTGGGCACAGATTTTGTGTATCAGATCAGCAACAACAATTTCAGCACATACACCACACATTCCGCTACCGATGTCTTGACGGGCAACTATGTTGGCTACCAAGTCAGGGTAGGTGCCAAAAACGAGCGCATGAACAACTATGTTTACAGCACCAATAGTGTGCTTGTTGTCAAGGCTCCATTAGCCAAAGCCTATGTAAATGGAGTGTCAACGGAATATGGCGTGTCAGATTTGGCAACAGGCACGCTTGCCACAGCCGATTCGGTTGTTCTGTATGGAGTTTGGACCAATGCCCAAATTGAAACATTCCGCAAGTCACTGAAATTGGATGGTAGCACTAGTACAACAAATTCAGCACTCAAGAAAGCCGATTTGTCCGATGTGACGCTTTCCGGCGACATCACGTCAGGAATGGAACATTTGTTCAGCAACTGTCAAAACCTTGTGTCTGTTGCGTTGCCATCATCAGAAACCGCAGGCAAGGTTTCGCTGTTTGATGCTTTTTATAATTGCTTGTCACTGGAGAGCATTGCCAACCTTGACAAGTTCACAAACATAACTGGTTTGGGATATGCCTTTTGCAGCTGCAAAAACTTGAAGAGCCTGTCATTTGCGCCAACCGAGAATGGCAATAGTGTCAGTCTGTATGAAACTTTTGAAAATTGTTCATTACTGGATAGTATCGCCAATCTTGACAAGTTCACAAACATAACTAATTTGGAGCGTGCTTTTTACAACTGCATAGATCTGAAAGAAATACATATAGGCATCGATCCAAACAACATGAATACAAGCAATATAGACGATGCATTTTCTTATTGCTATGCCATAAAGTATTTGCCAGACACTGTTACAACCATTCCAGAGAATTGGCAGGGCTACACTAATTTTGTGCTGCCATTCACATTCATATCGCTGACAGGCTCGGTCAGCATAGGGGCAGATGGTGGCTACGTAGAATTGCCTTCGGTTTCCTGCACGCCATCGTACTGCATTGCTACCGATGTGGCTTATCAGCTCAGCAAAGACAATTTCAACACTTGCACCACACATTCCGCAACCGACAAGTTGCCTGCCGGCGACTATTCCGGCTACAAGATTCGCATTGGAGCCAAGAACGAAACCATGAGCAATTATGTGTATAGCACGCTTACAATGGATCTTTCGACATATTATCCGGTAGTGTCATATAAGGGAGGGAAATCGACCAACCATACATTCTCTAGCCTGGCTGCAGGCTCGCTTTCCGATGCCGACACGATAGCCTTGTACGGATTTTGGGAAACCGCTGAGTGGCAACTGCTCCGGAATGCGCTTAAAGTGGACGGTACTAACAGCACTTTGAAGAATGTAGATGCGAAATATGCAACCATCAAGGAGGGCGCCATGAATCATACATTCGCCAACTGCACCGCTTTGGAGGAAATCATTCTTCCATCGGTATACTGCAACGTGAAGGTTGCCCTCGATTCCACATTTGAAGGTTGCACAAGCCTGAAGACCATGGTTAACCTGAACAGGCTGAACAGCATTTCGAGTTTGTCGGGAACGTTCATGAACTGCGTGACGCTAAGTTCGATAACCTTCAGCTCAACATACGATTATGAGCCAGTTGACATGAGTGGCGCATTTGAAGGCTGCACATCGCTGTCAAACATATATAAATTGGACATGTTCCGAGATATAACCAGTCTATGTCGCACCTTTGCCGGTTGCTCCTCACTGAAAAGCGTGGGTTTCATTTCCTTGAATCAGGGCAATTGCACCAATGCGGCAAATGCATTCGAAGGTTGTACTAAATTGGAAACCGCATCCGGCTTCAACTATTTCAATTCGCTTACCGACCTGACATCAACTTTTAGCGGGTGTGAGGGAATGAGCGAAATTAGTTTGGGTATCGATCCTAACAAGGTTGACAGCATATCAGGCACATTTGACGGGTGTGGCGCATACAAGTGTTTGCCATACGGAGTGTCAACCGTACCGGAGACATGGATAAGCGCTGGCTATAATAAATTCATAGTGCCAATAACTTCAATCAAGGCCGATTTGGAGTCATATTTCGACACAGACGGCACCATGTACGAGTCAGCCAAGAATGTATCGATTGAACCATCGTATGCCGCATACACCAACACAATATGGGAATACAGCAACGATGATTTCGCTACAACCACAACATCCATTTTATCGGCACAAGGCTACAAGGCTCGCTTTGGTGTAAAGAACGGCACAATGGGCAGCTATATATATGCAGACACTGCAGTAGCAGTCAAACAGACTTCCACCACAATTATTGCATATAGAGGAAGCACCATTACGTATTACACCAAGAACGACTTGACAGAAGGGCTTTTGGCTGAAGCCGATTCTGTTGTGATATCCGGAATATGGAACAATGCGCAAATAAATAAATTTGGCTCAACATTGAATTCCTCATGGACAACAAACTGTAATCTCAAGAAATTCGACATGAAAGACGTAATGTTCGCTGACGACATTACATATGGAATGCGAAATCTTTTCTACGACTGTGCAAGCCTTGTATCGGTTACGTTGCCGTCATCAGAAACTGCAGGAAAGGTTTCGCTGTCTTGTGCTTTTTATGATTGCTTGTCATTGGATAGCATTGCCAACCTTGACAAGTTCACAAACATAACTGATTTGGAGAGAGCTTTTTATAATTGCAAAAACCTGAAGAGTCTGACATTTGCGCCAACCGAGAATGGCAACAGCGTCAGCATGTATTATGCCTTCTATGATTGTTCATCACTGGATAGCATCGCCAACCTTGACAAGATCACAAACATAACTAGTTTGTGTTGTACCTTTTACAGTTGCAAAAACTTGAAGAGCCTGTCATTTGCGCCAACCGATAATGGCAATGGTGTCATTCTGTATGAAACTTTTAAAAATTGTTCATCACTGGATAGCATTGCCAACCTTGACAAGTTTACAAACATAACTAATTTGGAATATGCCTTTTACAACTGCATAAATCTGAAAGAAATACATATAGGCATCGATCCAAACAACATGAATACAAGCAATATAGACTATGCATTTTCTTATTGCTATGCCATAAAGTATTTGCCAGACACTGTTACAACCATTCCAGATATTTGGCAATCCTACAGCAATTTTATATTGCCAATAACAGATGTTAAGGGAGGATCCGTCTCTTATGGCAATGAAATCATTACAATAAGCAGATATTCATGTTATCCATCATATTGTGCGGCAACTGACACAATATATGCAATCAGCAATGACGGCTTTGTGACTACACAAACCATCAAACCTGGCGAGACTATCAGCTTGAAGGCAGGCGAATATAAGGTTAAGGTTGGCTTTAAAAACGAGCGCATGAGCGACTACTGCTATGCGGAACCTTATACCCTGACAATAATCAATAGCATTGATGAGCAGAGCGTGGCAGAATTGTCAATATATCCAAATCCGGCAACCACAACATTCCATGTGAGTGTGGGCAATCGTAATGCTGAAGTATTCATATACGATGCCGTAGGCCAACTGCAGCAGAAACTCGAAGTACATGAAGAGGCAACTATCGACATCAGTTCATTGCCACAAGGAATCTACTACGTAAAAGCTGACCAGCAAGTTCTGAAACTGGTAAAGCGGTAGGATACATTGTTCAGAGGATTTATAGAAGTTCTCTTTATATATACAGAAAGGGCGTATCTTTTGATACGCCCTCTTTTTTTGCTTTCAAATTTAGTATCATGGCTTCCGGCAAATGTCATTAAATGTCTCGATTACGGAGCTATGCAGGCTCTTTGCCATAGGCTTTCCGAAGCGGGAAATTGTGCTCCCGGTCATGTGATAAATGTGTATGCCATGGCACAAAAAAGCCCGCCATTCAAGTGGCAGGCTTAGTATGAAATCATTGACAATGTTTAGGGAACTTCTATAAAATCCCTCGATTTTTTTTAAATATGGATCATTCTTCAATCTTTTGGGAGCTTTTGAATCTTTGTCGCCATCTTGCTCGGTTTTCCTAGCAGTTCGAGACGCGAAATCGGTCTGACAGATTCTTCAAAATCACCACAAAGCAATTTATAGTATTCTCCTTTAGTCGGTAACCAAAGTCATTACGCAGACACCGCAGCCTTCCTTGCCGTCCTTGAAGAACATTTTAAGGTAGTAGGGGCCCGTCTTGCTGCACATGAAATCGAATGCCTTAAACTCAGCATTTGTCGAAGGGTTTACGTTGCCGCCTTCAGTTTTTGCATCACTCGACAACTCAACAATGGTATGTCCGGGTTTTGTTTCATCGTTGCAGACAAAGAATCTGTAATGGCTTCCTTTGTTCAGCATAATGGCAAACTTGCCTTCGGAGACGTTTTTGCCCTTCATGGCTTCGGTGAACCTTATGCGGAAATGTTTTACGTATTTGATGCTGGCACTACCTGTCGATGAACATTTGTCGATAAAAGTCTGGTCACATTGTGCATAGCTGCATATTGAGCACAACAGCATAGCCAAGCATATCAAATACAGTTTTTTCATAGCCTTATGTTTTTATTGGTTTTGATTGTTTTGTTCTTCTTCAAGAGCATCCAAATCCAACTTTATTACAAGTTTATCGTACACAAAACTAATCTTTTTTTTCAGTTTTGCTATATCATTAGGTGTCAATCGTATTTTATATGCCGAAAATTCGTCTGGAGTATAAGGGATTACGTTGCCTTCTGCATCAATCGAGTTGGGGTCGTAGAACATTGCAATCTCATTCTTTTCTATTTCCTGCCCAGACTCCAAGTCCCTGATATCCTGAGGTGTCAGCATTATGATGCCACCTTTCGCCGGGTCAACTATTTCCTCCTCGTCTTTTGGTATGTATAGCTCTTTCTTGACGTAAATCTTAATGTAGTTCAGATGGTCCTTGTCGCGGAATATGAAGTAGTTGTCGCCGATGGTGTAGGCGTCAACGCGGTAGTATTGAGGTTCAATCTTGCGGCATCCTTTTGGAGTCTCTGAGCAAGGGACTTCCTCAATGTCGCCAGTCTTAAGGTTGATTTTCTTGAATTTGTTGCGGTAAACGTCAGTGTTCACATAAAAATAGTCGCCTTCCTCGTCGAAGAAACTGTTGTACAGCTCGCAACGGTTGTCGTTCAACTTGATTTTATACTTTTCGTCCCACGAATAAAGATTGTACACATACAGATAGACAAACGATGATTTTTCTCCGCGGAATGTTGCTACAAGGTAGTTGCCGTATTCATCGACAGCAAGTTCAAGCACTTCACTGTGCTTGTATTCAGGGCCTTTTATACGGTGTTGCCAGCGGTAGCCCGATGGTATTTCAAACGGCAAGGTCTGAGCCTGAGCCAACTGTATGCCTGCTACGGCAAGAAACGCAAGTAAAGCAAGTTTTTTCATAGGGAGTTAAAAAGCAATTTGTCAGGTTGTAAATATATGAAAAAGGCGGCATTTGCAATATTTTGCAAGTGTCGCCTTTGTATTGTTACATCAGTTTTTTGAACAACTCGGCGAACGATGTCTTTGCGCTGATGATGTTCTTCAGCTCGCTGACTGCAACACGTTCCTGTTCCATTGTATCGCGTTCGCGGATGGTTACTGTGCCATCTTCGAGTGTCTGGTGGTCGACGGTGATGCAGAATGGAGTTCCAATTGCATCCTGACGGCGGTAGCGTTTTCCGATTGAATCCTTCTCGTCATATTGGACGTTGAAGTCGAACTTCAGGTCGTTGATGATTTCGCGGGCCTTTTCTGGCAGTCCGTCTTTCTTGACAAGTGGCATAATGGCAGCCTTGATAGGTGCAAGTACTGCTGGCAGTTTCAATACAACGCGTGTGTCGTTCTCGCCAACAACCTCTTCGGTGTATGCGTGGCACATGATGCTCAGGAACATGCGGTCAACACCTATTGATGTCTCGATGACGTATGGCACGTAGTTCTCGTTCAAGTCTGGATCAAAGTATTGAATCTTCTTGCCTGAGTATTGCTGGTGCTGGCTCAGGTCGAAGTTGGTGCGTGAGTGGATGCCTTCCACTTCCTTGAATCCGAACGGCATCTTGAACTCAATGTCGGTAGCTGCGTTGGCGTAGTGTGCAAGCTTGTCGTGGTCGTGGTAGCGGTAGTTCTCGTCGCCCATGCCAAGAGCCTTGTGCCATTTCAGACGTACAGCCTTCCAGTGCTCGAACCATTTAAGTTCCTCGCCTGGACGGACAAAGAATTGCATTTCCATGTGTTCGAACTCGCGCATGCGGAAAATGAACTGGCGTGCCACAATCTCGTTGCGGAATGCCTTGCCAATCTGCGCGATGCCGAACGGAATCTTCATACGGCCAGTCTTTTGAACGTTCAGGAAGTTTACGAAGATGCCTTGTGCTGTTTCTGGACGAAGGAATATCTTCATTGAGCCGTCGGCAGTGGAACCCATTTCGGTAGAGAACATAAGGTTGAACTGACGCACTTCGGTCCAGTTCTTTGTTCCGCTTATAGGGCAGACAATCTCCTCGTCGAGAATGATTTGGCGCAATTCGTTCAGGTCAGTGTCGTTCATTGCCTTTTTGAAGCGTTCGTGCAGTGCGTCGCGTTTTGCGATGTGCTCTTGGCAGTGGGCGCTTGTTGCAAGGAATTTTTCCTTGTCAAAGGCGTCGCCGAATTTCTTGGCTGCCTTGGCCACTTCCTTCTCTATTTTGTCGTCGTATTTTGCAATTTGCTCTTCAATCAGCACATCGGCACGATAGCGCTTCTTGCTGTCCTTGTTGTCGATAAGGGGATCGTTGAAAGCGTCAACGTGGCCTGAAGCCTTCCAGATTGTAGGGTGCATAAAGATTGATGAGTCGATGCCGACAATGTTCTCGTTCAACTTCACCATTGCATCCCACCAATATTTCTTGATGTTGTTTTTCAGTTCGATACCGTTCTGACCGTAGTCGTAAACAGCGCCCAGACCGTCGTATATTTCGCTGCTTGGGAATACAAAACCATATTCCTTGCAGTGTGCGACGATCTTTTTGAATACGTCTTCTTGTTGTGCCATAATTATATTTATTGTTATATTATAATCGAACCGCAAAGGTAGAAAAATTGTTTAGAGTTGTATTTAAATTGATTGTGGGAGATTTTTGTTTTTGTTTCGGAATGTCCGAAATGTTTACATAGGTACTTTAAATTGATTTATTGCAACTTTTATTACCTTTGCGGCCGTTTAACACACTTTCGAAATGAATATCGAAGTTGTAAAATCGAAGATACATAAGGTTACGGTTACTGAAGCCAACCTTCAGTATGTAGGCAGCATAACCATTGACGAGGATTTGCTCGATGCGGCCAATATGATCGAAAACGAGAAGGTTCAGGTCGTAAACGTCAACAATGGCGAGCGTTTGGAGACATACATCATAAAAGGCAAACGCGGCTCAGGTTGCATCTGCCTAAACGGTCCAGCCGCACGCAAGGCCGTTGTAGGCGACGTTGTGGTGATTATTTCATACGCGCAGATGGATTTCGAGGAAGCAAAATCGTTCAAGCCGACGTTTATTTTCCCCGACACGGCCACAAACATGCTGATAAAGTGATAGTGACGTGATGCCGTTTCGAGCCGTAGCTCCAAATTTTCACACAGGCAGAAATCACTTCGACACCAAAAAAGAGCCATCTGTAAAAAAATATTTTCCGAAACGCATTTATTTGATACTTTTATCCGTCAGTTTGGTTCGTTCTAAAAATCGGTTGTGTTTTTTTGAAAAATTTGCCATGCGGGATGGTTCGACAAAAAGCTGAAAAATGGTTCAGAAGCGCACAAAAGACCAAAGGGCGACCGCTTTATGATTTAATTGAGATTTATTGATTGTCCATAAAAAGAGTTATATGAAAAGGACCAGCATATTTCTTTCGTTTATTGCAATAGCCATTTGCTTTGCAAGTTGTAAGATTGATCGTCAGGATAAATTGGTTGGCTATTGGAAGCAAATACCATTCACCGATCCGGATTCGTCAAGGACATTTACATACTGGACATTCTACGCCGGCGACATTTTGGAATTGTATGAAATAAACAATACCGATACGGCGTATGCGCAAGGCGACACCTTGTCGAAGAGGACCTTTACTTATACCACACAAGGCAAGGAGCTGAACATATTCAGCGAAGGTCGCGAGAATGACGACGACTATATCATCGGCAGCGGAGATATCCGAGGAAAGTACTGGATGGATGAGATTAAGAAAGGGAAGCGCTTGAAAATTGTTAAGCGCAAGCATCCAAACGGATCTTCAGACGGCGTGTATTCCCGCATTGAACTTGTCAAGCAATAGCAATGCCCAAGGTCAAGTCCGTATATGTTTGCAGCAATTGCGGAGCATCATCTTCATCGTGGATAGGCAGGTGTCCTGCTTGTGGCGAGTGGAACACATATAACGAAGAGGTTCAGCAGTCTGTCACGACAAAAAGTGCGGTGGCAGTCGGCCGGTCAGCCGTAGGGTCAGCCCCCATTTTAATAAAGGATATTGTTGAAAACAGACAACAGCGCAGCTCAACTCAAAGTTCAGAGTTCGACAGGGTTCTTGGAGGAGGCCTTGTTCCTGGTGCGGTGGTTTTGTTCGGTGGCGAGCCAGGCATAGGCAAATCCACATTATTGCTGCAAGTGGCCGGCAATTTCAAGGGAACGGTATTGTATGCGTCAGGCGAAGAAAGCGCAGAGCAGATAAAGATGCGGGCCACTCGCCTGAAAGTCAACGACGACAAAATATACTTCCTTGCCGAAATATCTTGCGAGAACATAATAGCGCAGGCTCGTGCGTTAAAGCCAGACTTGTTGATAGTCGATTCCATACAGACATTAAGGACCGAATATGTTGAATCGTCTCCAGGCACAATAACCCAAATCAGGGAGAGCGCCACAATGCTTCAGCAGTATGCAAAGGAAACGGCAACGCCGGTCCTTATAGTCGGGCACATAACCAAAGATGGTTCGCTTGCGGGGCCAAAGGTGCTTGAACATGTTGTCGATACCGTTTTACAATTTGAGGGCGACAACCATTTTTTCTATCGAATACTGCGTGCTCATAAAAACCGGTTTGGTTCGACATCTGAAATAGGCATTTTCGAAATGGGAGAAGATGGTTTGCATGAAGTGGTAAATCCGTCGGAGTTTTTGCTGGCCAATCACCGCGAACAATATAGTGGCATATCTACTGCGGCAACGCTCGAAGGAGTCCGCCCGTTTATGGTGGAGGTGCAGGCATTGGTTAGCACTGCTGTTTATGGCACTCCGCAACGTGCGACTTCCGGTTTTGACTCACGCAGGTTGAACATGCTGCTCGCTGTTCTCGAAAAAAAGGTTGGATTCAAGCTAGCCACTAAAGACGTATTCCTGAATTTGGCAGGAGGCTTGAAGGTAAACGACCCTGCCATTGATTTGGCCGTGATATGCGCAATATTGTCTTCAGACATTGATAGACCACTCAGGCAAGGCGATTGCTTTGCTGGCGAGGTCGGGCTATCAGGTGAGATACGGCCAACGGCGCGCATTGAGCAACGCATTGCCGAGGCGGACAAATTGGGATATAAGCGCATTTTTGTCCCGAATCAGCAAAAAAGCATTCAAACATCAAAATATGGGATTGAGATAAAATTCGTTGACAAACTCGATCAAGTAATAACGTCATTTTAAACAAATGTGATTATTTCCTTTCATACATATAATATAGTAATGGGGGGGGGTGATTTCCGCATATTTCAAATATTTTATTCAAATAATTGGTCATAAGGTTGCATATAAGCTATTTTTATTATTTTTGGCACTTATTAAAAGTGTTGAGTACAAGTATGTTCGCTCGACATGACATAGATTAGCAAAAACAAATTCTTAATTCTAATTAGACAATTATGAAAAAGGTAAATGTATGTATTTTAGCATCTTGTGCATTGGCCTTGACTGCTTGCGGCGGTATGAGCAAAATGGCAAAGATGGCAAGTGATGTGCAATACGATGTTACTCCTCGAGTACTTGAAATGCACGGTGACAGTGTTGAGGTAGAGATAAAAGTTACTTTCCCTCCAAAGTATTTCCAGGCACAAGCCATTTTGGAACTTACTCCAGTACTGAAGTATGAAGGTGGCGAGAAGGCTTTCGCAAGCAAGGCTATACAAGGTGAAAAAGTGCAGGCAAACAACGAAGTTTGCTCATTTGCAAACGGTGGCACTTTCTCAACAAAATCAAAAATCGCTTTTGAGGAAGCTATGCGTAGCTCAGAATTGGTTGCTCGCGTTAAGGCTACCATGAAAGACAAATCACAAGACATTCCAGAGGTTAAGATAGCTGACGGTGTTATGTCAACAGCTTTGTTGCTTGACAAGAACGCAATGACAATTGCAGCCGCCGACAAATTTGAACGCATCACTAACGATTCAAAAGGCGCTACCTTGTTCTTCGTTATCAACAAGGCTGATATCAGCAGCAAGGAACTTAAGAAAGACGAACTTAAGGCTCTTCAACAATTTGTAAAGGACGCTGCAGCTAACGAGCGTATGGAGGTTAAGGGTATCGAGATTTCTGCATTCGCTTCTCCTGATGGTGAAGAGTCATTGAACGACAAGTTGGCTGCCAACCGTATGAAGAATTCTGATTCATACTTCAAGAAAGAACTTAAGAAAGCAAAAGTTACAGCTGACGAGTCTAACTACAAGACTACTTCTTTGGCTGAGGACTGGGACGGCTTCAAGACATTGATGCAAGAATCTGACATCCAAGATAAGGAACTTATCCTTCGCGTTCTTTCAATGTATTCTGACCCTGTTGTTCGCGAAAAGGAAATCAAGAACATCTCTGCAGCCTACGAAGAAATCGCAGACAAGATCCTTCCTCAGTTGCGTCGTTCTACTCTTTCTGTAAACGTTGCAATTATCGGTTACTCTGACGACGAAATCAAGGAATTGGTTGCTTCTAATCCTGACACACTTTCAGTTGAGGAATTGCTTTATGCAGCAACACTTACTCAAGACAACGCAGAGAAACTTTCTATCTACCAAAAGGCTGCCGCTAAATATCCAGAAGATTGGAGAACCAACAACAATGTTGGTCACATCAGCTACTTGATGGGTAATTTTGCTGACGCAAAGGCTGCTTTCGAAAAGGCAAAAGAAGCTGACGCTTCTAACACTGTTGTTTTGAACAACCTTGGTGCTTGCGCATATGCTGAAGGCGACGTTGCCGCCGCTAAGGAATACTACGATGCAGCTGCCGGCGCAGGTGATGAGGTTAGCTATAACCAAGCAGTCATCGCTACTAAGGCTGGTGACTATGAGAATGCTCTTAACCTTTACCAAAGTAGCAAGTTCGAGTCATTCAACTGGGCTCTTTGCAAATTGCTGAACTACTCTAACACAAAGAACAGCGACGTATTTGACGCTTCTCTTGGTATCTTGAACAAGATTGAAAACCAAGACAACGCAAAGATTTCTTACCTGAAAGCTGTTATTGCAGCTCGCAAGCAAGATAAGGATTTGTTGCTTAACAGCTTGCGTGTTGCAGTTGAGAAAGATGCTTCATGGGGCGCATATGCTGCAAAAGACATTGAGTTTGCACAATATGCCAACGACGAAGAATTCAAGAACATAGCTAAATAATTTGGCACAACAATCATACGAAAGCCGATCCTTAGGGGTCGGCTTTTTTTATGCCATTTGACATAGGTCCCATGTTGGAAATGCGGGAGCGCAATATGCACATCGATAACATTGTGTCATTTTGTTTTTGCAATCATTTGGAACAACTGCAACCATGTCTGGCGTCTATGTAATGGAGGAAACCAAGCGATCAAAAGCGCTTAAAAAGATATGGTGCAGTTAATCCGAGTAACTCTCACCTTAAAGGAGAAATGCTATTTGAATTTTCCTTCAAGCCATTTGTCAAGAGGCTGCAGTTTGTCGTCGTTGGCAAGAAACAGTATTAGCATTCCAATAAACGGCAATGCGGGAACCTTATATCTTACTAATGCTCCAATTACCGGTGTGGTTAATCCAACTAGCACGAACAGAATTGAAATGAATGATATGCATAGCCAAACTTCGTGGATGCCAAAATTGCGAAGTTTCAAGCATGTTATGCCGATTATGCAAATGCATATTATGAATGCATTTTCGATGCCAGCCATAATCATTGTCATGGAGCCACCTTCGAACATGGTTGGGCGAAGAAACGTCCTTGCGATGGCGGATGGCGCATTCGCAACCACATCAGCCAATCCATTTGTGAGGATAGGTATATCGATGTAGCTGCCTACAGTCATGCTTTTCGCCATCATTATGAAATCATGCTGCTTGTTGCATATTGTTTGGAACAAGTCAATCTGTGTTATGAATCTCGACAGATAGGCACTTGCAAAAATGAGAAAATGCATGGCAATGAACTTTACCAAAGCAAGCTTAGGCTGGCGACGTATCCAAAGCATGGCCACAAGACTTGGCAATGCCGCCAGAAAGACATAGAATTTCGACATGAAAAGCAGGAGCACGCATATTAATGTGCCAAATACGTTCCCGATTTTAACTTTGTTAAGCATGTCAAGATAGTTATACAGGAAAAGTCCAAACGCGAATACCAAGAATGACTCCTTTGTGGCGCCAGATGTCCAAAACCAAACAGATGGAAAATAGAATATGACCAGCAGAAGCAATACGCGTTTGTGTGTCAGTTTTTTGGCAAATGATTTATAGATGGCCCATAGTCCAATAAACGCCAAAAACGCGAATAACATATTGTGGATATGGAAATTGCCCATCGAAATAAGACATAAAATGGCATTGAGACGGATTATAATGTGATTGTCATTTGGCAAGCCATAGTTGAAATTCTTAATCCAAAAGTTACAAGTGTCGTAATATTTAATCAGGTCTGGAGAATCGGCCCCAATGCCTGTAATCATTTTGAAATAGTCAGACGGACAAGTTGCCAATGAACTGTGTATTATTAGTCCGTCATCGAAATAATTGAAAATGTCGCAGGCGCTACGCGGGCTGTAGTAGTAGCTGTAGATGCAGAATATGGCGAATCCGCCAACAATCTTGGCCAGAAATGTGGCGATGAGGAGCTTCTTGCTTATTCCTGGAGCATCAAAGAAATGCAACTTTTGGATGGCCCAAATGAGTAGAAGCAGATATATGAAATACAAAATCCAGCTCATAGGAGCAAATATAGCTGTTTTCCCAACTGGTTTATGGATTGCGTTCCATATATGGGGGACAACCTATTTTTTCTTGAAAGTTTCGGTTTTTGTGTCGAAGTTGATGAAATAGTCGCCGGCAGGCAGTGTTGCCACAGTGGCCTTTAGTCCGATGCCTTTGTCGACAATTGCGCCTTTGCTGTTGTATATTTCATACATTGTTTCAGCAGAGAACCGGATTTCTGTAAATGGCTTGGTATATGAGTAGGTAACTTCCGCCATCATTGAGCGGTGCTTCAGTTCCTTGCCGTAGCGGGGCTTGCGGGTATAGTCAACCTGCTTTACGCGGAAACGGTTGTATCCTGAATGCAGGTTTACTTCCACGGTGTATGTGTTTGGACCTGCTGTGCCTTTTCCGTCAACAGTGGCAACCTTTATCCATTTGTTCCAGCGGAATTGCTCGACAATGAATGGAAGTGCTCCGCTTTCGCCAGTAGTGGTAAACACGAGCTTGTCGTTTTTGTCAATTTTAATAGTTGTTACGGTAAAGGTGCTTTGTGGCTTTATCACTTCCGGGTTGATGACTTTTGGCGCGCATCCCGATTTGTGCTTTATGACAATTTTCACTTCGTCACCTTTTTTCAATCCTAATGTTGAAAGGTCAATTTCAAAAGCGCTTGAGTTGATTTCGTCAGAAGTGGTGCTTCCGTTTACTTGTACTTCGGTCACGCAGAATCCGTCACCGACGGTTGCAAACGGGTTCATCACATACAAGTTTTTCTCTTGATAGATGCCTGTAAGCACTATTTCATCGGCACGGCATCCAATGATTGCCGTCAACAGCAACAGCGTTGATAAGATTCTCTTCATTTATAGTTTGATAGATGCCAAAAAAACGGCTACCAAAACTAATACATTTTATTGTATGTGCAAAAAGTTGTTTTAAGTATCTGCCATTTAGTGGCGAAAACGCAAAAAAAAGCCCTGAACAAATGATCCAGGGCCTTTTGGTGTAGGTTGGCAATTACATTTTTGCCAGAATGTCGCGGTAATATGCTTCAACGTCGGCCCAGTTGTAGTAAGGAGCGGTCTTGCTCTCGACAGGAAGTTTCACTTCGTTCTCGTTGAGCAACACTTTCACAAGCACGTCTTTTGACTTGTCCGACTTGTAGAAAATCATTTGCAGGTTGCCTGCCATAGGGATAATCTTGTAGTCGCACCAAACCTTGTAGAGTTCGGCAAGGTCGGTCACCTCGGCGTTGCAACCTTCAAGTCCCATAAGGCTTGCCAAAGGAAGCAGTCCCGTATCGTGCCCGAAACGCAGTGTGGCGCTTGTGCCGTTGCCTGCAATTGCCTTGTCGGCCTCGTCAAGGAAGTTTGTAAGCAAGGCTTTGGCCAGTTTTGCGCCGTGGCTTTTGGTGTATGGGCACGTGCTGTAGTTGCTGTACCAGTATACGTTCTGTAGTTGCCAGTTGTCGAAAAGTTCCTCGTTGGTAAACACGTCGCTGAAGTCGAAATCAAGGTCGTCGATGCCTTGCATAGTGCAGTTGAGTTCGTACAGTTTGCGCATAAATTGGAATCCGTTGATTTTCGATTTCACATAAGCCGTATCGGAAAATATCGTGCCTACAAGACGTTCAGGATGAATGATTTGCTGACCGAACTCGCCATTCACCTTGTTCCATTCGGGGCTACGCAGGTACACGTTCAGCGAGTCTTTCTTCTCGTTGTTGATGTATGACATCAGTCGCTTGCTCGATTCGGTGTAGATGTTGAGGTTAGGGCGCATGGCGTTAAGTTTCTGAAGGAAGGCGTCCATACTCATAATCACGCGGTGCGATGTCGACGACTTGACATCGATTCTTGCACCATCGGCAAATATTTCAGGGAATGAATTCACCATGCGTTCGGCAATGCCCTGATGCTGAAGGAAGCCTGTGCGTGTAAGGTCGCCAGCGCGGTTGTAGCCGTCATTGAAAAGTTTGTCAACACGTTCCTTCAAGTCCTTTCCGAGTGGAGTAAGGGCGTTGGCATCGGCGGCACCATTCAGCATATTGCGCATATTCATATAGTCGAAACCTGTGTAGTGGTAGCGCGACCCGTGGCGTCCGTAATGGCTGATGTAAAAAGGCGTGTAGCCTTTAGGAGCAGGCGTCTGTGGCTTGAAGTTGGTTTGATAGACAAGCCCGTTGCTGTTCATCAGGCTAGGGTTCGCCAACATTTCATCTTTTGTGGTTTGGGCTTGCATCGTGGCAAAGCACAGCAAACCGACGGTAGTTAAAAATAAGCGGTTCATAGTTGTTAGATTATTACATCAGCAAATGTAGCAATTGAAAACGAATGATAAAAGACATCCCGATATTCATTGAGAGACAAAAGACGATTAATAAATTACAAATTAGAAATTTAAAATTAAATCTCGATAGCTATCGGGACTAAATCCTACATCCTAAATGAATTAAATCCTAAATCCTAAATTCTACCTCCTAAATCCTAAATGGACTACATCCACACATTCTTTAATTTTGTGTTTTCGCCAACGTTAGTTAGTTTTGCCGTTCGTTTTAAATATAAGTATATGGAATACAATTTTAGAGAGATTGAGCAAAAGTGGCACAAGGCTTGGATCGAGAATCAGACATACAAGGTGACTGAAGACGCCAGCCGTCCAAAATACTATGTGTTGAATATGTTCCCTTATCCTTCGGGAGCAGGATTGCACGTAGGCCATCCGCTCGGATATATTGCAAGCGACATATACGCACGTTTCAAGCGCCAGCAAGGTTTCAACGTGCTCAACCCAATGGGATACGATGCATACGGACTGCCAGCAGAGCAGTATGCCATCCAGACAGGACAACATCCTGAAGTGACTACTGTTGCCAACATCAACCGCTACCGCGAGCAACTCGACAAGATTGGATTCTGCTTCGATTGGGACCGCGAGGTACGCACCTGCGCGCCAAACTACTACAAGTGGACACAGTGGGCATTCCAGAAAATGTACAACTCGTTCTTCTGCAACAGTTGCCAAAAGGCACAGCCCATAGAGAAACTCGTGGAGCATTTCGCTAAAGAAGGCTCGGCAAATCTCGATGTGGCCCAATCAGAACAATTGAATTTCACCGCACAGGAATGGAATTCATACGATGAAAAAAAGCAGTCTGACATACTGATGAACTACCGCATAGCATTCCTTGGCGAGACAATGGTCAACTGGTGCCCGAAACTCGGCACCGTGCTTGCCAACGATGAGGTGGTGGAAGGTGTCAGCGTGCGTGGCGGTTATCCTGTCGAACAGAAGAAGATGCGCCAATGGTGCTTGCGTGTGAGCGCTTACGCACAGCGCCTGCTCGACGGACTCGACACCATTCAGTGGAGCGAATCCATCAAGGAGACACAGCGCAACTGGATCGGCCGTAGCGAGGGAACCGAAGTCGAATTCCAGGTTGCCGACAGCAACGAGCATTTCACCATATTTACAACCCGTGCCGACACGATGTTTGGCGTCACATTTATGGTACTTGCGCCCGAAAGCGAACTTGTGCAGAAACTGACAACCGACTCGCAGAAAAATGCAGTAGATGAGTATATTGCATATGTCAAGGGCCGTACCGAGCGCGACCGTATGATTGACCACAAGGTTACTGGTGTCTTTTCAGGAAGTTACGCCATCAATCCATTTACTGGCGAAAAGAACCCTATCTGGATATCGGAATATGTTCTTGCAGGCTATGGAACAGGTGCCATTATGGCCGTTCCTGCACACGACTCGCGTGACTACGCATTTGCAAAGCATTTCAACCTGCCTATCATCCCGCTTATCGAGGGTGCCGATGTAAGCCAGGAAAGTTACGATGCCAAGGAAGGAATTGTCACAAACTCGCCTCGCGAAGGCGTCAAACCATATATCGACTTCTCGCTCAACGGATTGACAATCAAGGAAGCCATTTCGGCAACCAAGAAATACGTCAAGGAACACAACCTTGGACGTGTGAAAGTCAACTACCGCCTGCGCGACGCCATTTTCAGCCGTCAGCGTTATTGGGGCGAGCCATTCCCCGTCTATTATAAGAACGGAATTCCTCAAATGATACCTGAAGATTGCCTTCCGATACAGTTGCCCGAAGTCGAGAAATTCCTGCCAACAGAGACAGGCGAGCCACCGCTGGGCAATGCCACCGTCTGGGCCTGGGACGAGAAGAACCGCAAGATTGTGGAGAACTCGAAGATCGACAACGTTTCGGTGTTCCCGATTGAACTATACACAATGCCAGGTTTTGCAGGCAGTTCAGCCTACTATCTGCGCTATATGGACCCACACAACGACAAGGCCTTGTTGTCGGGCGAATGCGCAAACTATTGGCAGAATGTCGACTTGTACGTTGGCGGAACCGAGCACGCAACAGGTCACCTTATCTACTCGCGTTTCTGGAACAAGTTCCTGTTCGATTACGGCGTGAGCGTGAAGGAAGAGCCATTCCAGAAGTTGATAAACCAAGGAATGATACAGGGCCGAAGCAATTTCGTATATCGCATAAAAGACACCAACACGTTTGTCAGCCTCGGACTGAAGGACCAATACGAGACAACTCCAATCCACGTCGATGTGAACATTGTAAGCGCCGACGTGCTCGATGTTGAGGCATTCAAGGCTTGGCGTCCCGAGTACAACAATGCTGAGTTCATCCTCGAAAACGGCAAGTACGTTTGCGGTTGGGCCATTGAAAAGATGTCGAAGTCAATGTTCAATGTGGTGAACCCTGATATGATTGTCGACAAGTTTGGTGCCGATACCCTCCGTCTATATGAGATGTTCCTCGGACCTGTTGAGCAGAGCAAGCCTTGGGACACCAACGGCATCGACGGTTGCCACCGCTTCCTGAAAAAGTTGTGGAATTTTGTAATCGATACCGAGACAACCGACAACGCGCCATCCAAGGCCGACCTCAAGATAATCCACACCCTCATCAAGAAGGTGACTGGTGACATTGAGCAGTTCTCGTACAATACAAGCGTTGCTGCATTTATGGTTTGCCTAAACGACCTTACAAAGCAGAAGACGACAGCACGCGAAGTGAAAGAATTGCTTGTTGTCCTTTTGGCTCCATTCTGTCCATTTATGGCCGAAGAACTTTATCACACCCTCGGTCACGACACATCAGTATGCGATGCCAAATGGCCTGAATTTGTTGAGGAATATCTTGTTGAGAGCACTGTAACCTATCCAGTGTCGTTCAACGGCAAGACACGTTTCTCAATAGAGATGCCTGCAGGCTCTACACCGCAACAGATTCAGGAAGCCGCAATGTCGCACGAAATGGCAGCCAAGTGGCTCGAAGGCAAGCAGCCTAAAAAGGTGATTGTCGTTCCAAACAAGATTATCAACATTGTGTTATAGACAACAATATCTTGATATACAGCAAAAAGCCACCTCAATTCGGGGTGGCTTTTTTGTTGTGTTTTTGTTTTTTCCGCCAGAGTACAAGCAACTTTATCTATTGGCAACATTAGGCCAGTGCTTATTTTCTACTTTCTTCGGTAAGGAGCAACACTATTTTCCCAACTCCAATTCAACAAATATGGTCAATCCACCGCCAGAAGTTTCGTAAGCGTCAACCGAGCCACCATATTGCAGAGCTATGTTCTTGACAATTGCCAACCCGAGTCCGGTACCGCCGAGCCTGCGGGAGCGACCTTTGTCAATACGGTAGAAACGCTCAAAAATGTGAGGAAGATGTTCGTACGGAATGCCTACGCCGTTGTCGATGAAGTAAAACTGGCATTTGTCTTTTGTAAGTTCTGCCTGCACTTCAAAATAAGTGGCTTCGGTGGCGTACGTAACGGTGTTGTTGAAAATGTTGAGAAAGAGCGAATAAATGAGCGACGGGTCGCCATGCATGGGAATGTTGCTTGGAATGTTCATCTTGAGACGTATGTTCCGTTCGCGGAACTGTGCCGCTGTCTCTTCCTCAACCTGTCGTAGGATGAGCGCCGCGTCAACCGATGTGCTTGGCCGTTCCATATGCACCTCATCAAGTCGCGACAGTGTTCCCATGTCGGCCAGCAGACGGCTCATCCGCTGACTCTGCCTGTAGCATCGTTCCACAAATTCATTGCGCTTGTCTTCGGGCAGCGACGGATTGTTGAAAAGTGTTTCCAGATACCCTTCAATGGTGGCCGCAGGTGTTTTCAATTCGTGAGCGGCATTCTCGGTAAGCTGACGTTTAATGCGCTGTTTCTCCTGTTCGCTGTGGTTTAGCTTATAGCGGAAAAACAACATGATGCCAATAATGGTGAAGATGCCGACAGTGTAATAGAAGAACGTGTAGTCGCGTTCAAGCGACGAGGTGAGTTCTGCCGAGTACATCACAGACGAACGTATTATTGTGTCGCCAAAACGTGTGGCCGAGTAAAAGTATTTTTCGTTAGTTGTCTCTGATGTTCGTTTAATGTCATACCCGCTACCATTTTGCATTGCACTTTTAACCTCCTCGCGATACAGATGATTGCCCATCTTCTCCACATCGTCTTCTTTCGTGTCTGAAAGGACGTTGCCAAGAGTGTCGATAATTGTCACACGAATCGAGCTGTCGCCAGAGCCTTCTGTGTAAAAACGGTAGTTGTTCAGTTGCAGTTGCGAGTGCAGAATATCGATGCGGAATGCATGCCCATGCTGATACTCATAGAAGCCGAGGTAAAGAGTGAGCACGACTGCAAGACTTGTGGCAATCAGGAAAAAATTATTTTCGAATCCTTTTTTCATTATTCACCAAACATATATCCGTAGCCGAATTTAGTACGTAGCAATTCCCCGTAGTGGCCTATTTTTTTCCGGATACGGGTAACGTTGACATCTACCGTGCGATCCAACACAACGGTGTCGCCGGGCCATACAGTCTGCAGAATGCTCTCACGTGACAACACCTGCCCGTGCTTTGAAATCAGCAATGCCAGAAGTTCGAATTCAAGTTTTGTGAACGTAACGTTATCGCCATCGACCGTACATTCCTTGCGGTCGGTATTCATCACAATTCCCTCGTAGCTGATTATGTGTTCCTGCGTGCATTCGGTCGATGTACGGCGAAGCACGGCTTTAACGCGTGCCTTTACTTCGCTTATACGGAACGGCTTGCAGATGTAGTCGTCGCTGCCGAGCGCAAATCCTTGGAGCATATCGTCTTCCATGGTTTTTGCGGTGCAAAAGACAATAGGAATGTTTGCCGTGCGATTATCCGATTTCAGCTCGGAGGCCCATTCAAATCCCGACTTTGGAGTCATCATCACGTCAAGCAATATGAGGTCGGGCAAAGGCTCTGACAGTGCTATGGGAGCTTCGGCCGTCTGCACATTGTATCCTTCCATTTCGAGATTGAAGCGAAGTATCTCGCAAATGTCAGGTTCATCATCTACTATCAGTATTTTCTTGTTTTCCATTTCAGATACATAAATACATATTTATGTCGAAAAAAAAAACTCGCGAAATGCATGTAGGCAAGTTTCGCAAAATTGTGACAGATTGTGAATCTGGCGAACCTATATTCTCGACTGCCGCGCCTTGCTTTGCACTACATTCAGGACATAGTCGCCCAGTTTTTCCAGTCCGTTGATAAAGTCGATAAAGAAAGCGCCAAGTTTGTAATCGTAGAGTCCTGCCGACAGGTTTTGCAAATTTTCGTTTCGAAGCGTTGTTCGCAAGTCGTTTATCTCATTTTCAATATTGTAACTGCGAGTTATGTCGTGACCTTCGCCTTCGGGTTGTTGCAGTGTTTCGGTCATCAGTTCAAGAGCGTCGCCAACAAGATGCTCCATTGTAACAATCTGCTTTAGCTGGTCGGGTGTGAAATCAACGTTGCAGTTTTCACGTTTTCGCGACAATGTGCGTGCCAGCGAGAAACAGCAGTCGCCAATCGACTCCAAGTCGTCAACCTCGCGGAGCATGCGCTGAACCTGGCGTTTGGCGTCGTCGGAGAGATGCCCGTCGCTGACTTGCTGCAGATAGTGCGCTATCTCATATTCCATGTTATCAGTTATGCTTTCGTATTTTTCAACCTTGCCGTATATATCCTTGAACTCGTCGTCACGCTTTGCGCCGTGCATCATCAGCACGTAGTTGAACGATTTTTGGCACCGTTCGGCAAAATGCACAATCTCTTTGCGCGCCTGAAGCATCGACAGTTCGGCCGTTGAAAACAAGCCACCCGTTATGAATTTCAAGCCTTTGCTCTCGACATCTTCCTTCATTGGAAGCATACGACATACTATTTGTTCTATCTGCTTGACAAAACCTATGAGTATCAATGTATTGAACACGTTAAAGGCCGTATGGAACATCGATAGTTTGAATAAGGCGCTGTTGTCTGCGCCTGCCATGTTTTCAACAAACCAGCTGACGGCGTTGCAGAACGGGTAGAAAATGAGCAGCACCATAACCACGCCGAACACGTTGAACATCATGTGCGCCAATGCCGCTCTGCGGGCCTGTGTGCCCGCTGTCATTGATGCCATTAGGGCGGTTATGGTTGTGCCGATGTTCTGCCCCATTGCAAGCGCGGCGGCCTGTTCGAATCCAAATCCAGGAATCTGCATGTCAAAGAGCATCAGTGTTATGGCCATTGATGCAGACGAAGATTGGACTATGATTGTCAAAAGAGCCCCGACAAACACCAAAAGCAATATTGTGAGAAATGAATCTTGTGGCACAAGAATCAACATATTTGCCACAATGTCGCCAACATTCAGTTTTGTGGCTGAATCTTGGAGAAACGCAAGACCCATGAAAAGAAGTGAAAACCCAAATATGAACTCACCAATGCTCTTTCTCTTACCGTTTTTGCCAAAAATCAGTGGCATTCCAATAGCCAATAGTGGGACAGCAAACTTGGCTATGTCAATCTTGAAGCCAATTGCCGATATTATCCACGACGTAACCGTTGTTCCGACATTGGCGCCCATTATCACTCCGATAGCTTGTATTAGGCTCATGAGCCCAGCATTGACAAAGGAGACAACCATGACCGTAGTCGCTGATGAAGATTGTATCAGGGCCGTCACTGTCATACCTGTCAGCACGCCCATAAAGCGGTTTTTTGTCATGGCGGCAAGAATGCTTCGCAGGCGGTCGCCTGCAAATTTTTCAAGGCCTTCGCTCATTGTCTTCATTCCGAAAAGGAAAAGCCCCAACGAGCCGAATAGAGAAAGCAGATTTGTGAGCATCATTTTAATTTTTGATGCGCCAAAATTCACCTATAGATGTTACAATTTTGTTTCAATCTTGTGAAAGGGCTGTTACAAATGCAGTTTTTTTGTCGGCATCAGCCAATCCGCCTTGAATATTCATGTAACGGGACTTCTATATATTTTCCCGATTATTAAAATTCTCAAACAATTTGTTCTTCTATCTTTTGTGTGTTTTTGAATCATTGTCGTCATATTTTTTTCCTTCAGATATATGGAACATCCAATCCGTTTCTGCCGTAAATTTGTGAAAACCGTTTCGCTATGAAAATGCAGCAGTCAGTATCGGAAACAATCAAGGCCTATGCAATCATGACCGTGGGATTGTTCGTTTACTCGTTAGGTTGGGCGTCGTTCATCTTGCCGGCGCAGGTTGTCAGCGGTGGAGTTGCGGGTATGGCTTCGGCTATATTTTATGCTACGGGGTTTCCCGTCGAGTATTCATATATAGGTATCAACATTATTTTGCTTGTGTTGGCGGTGAAGATACTGGGAGCGGCATTTGGCGTAAAGACCATATATAGTATTCTTGTAATCACGCTTTTTGTAAGGATACTTCGTTTGGTCATAACCGAGCCGATTGTCAGCGAGGCGTTTATGGCCACAGTTATAGGCGGGGCCATTGGAGGTTTGGGCATAGGCATAGTGTTCACGCAGGGCGGAAGCACAGGCGGAACCGACATCATTGCAATGATTATCAACAAGTACCACGATGTGATGCCTGGCCGTGTGATAATGATTTGCGATGCATTGGTTGTGGCATCGTCATATTTCATTTTCGGCAGTTTGGAGAAAATGGTATATGGCTTTGTGGCGATGTTCACGCTCACATATTGCATTGACATAGTGCTTGTCGGCCGTAAGCAGTCGGTTCAGATGATGATTTTCTCAAAACATTATGCCGAGATAGCCGATGCCATTACCAAGCAGTTGGACCGTGGCGTCACCATTCTCGACGGTCAGGGGTGGTACTCCAAGATGCCTGTCAAGGTCATTGTGTCGATAGTGAAAAAGACTCAGGTTCAGGAGGTTCATAAAATTGTCAAGAAGATTGACCCGTCGGCATTCATCTCGCAGGAGGCTGTCATGAGTGTTTACGGCGAGGGCTTTGAGAAGATAAAGTAGCCCGGGTTCATTTCAGTCATACGCGGGCCCCGGCATCCGTCGCCTTGTAGTATCTGGGTTCCAATCCATTGCATAAAACGGCAAAAGCACCACGTCCAAATGTCCGTAGCGCTTTTGCTTTTCATATAAGTAGGTAGTTGTGTTATTGTTCTTCGCCAGATTCCTCTCTTCGCTGAATTTCGTCCCTTAAGTGTGAGGCCTCTTCGTAATCTTCGTTCGATATTGATTTGTCGAGCAAGTCCTTAAGCTCCTTTATGCTGAGCTTGTCATATTTGTCGCCGGAAAATGGCCCAGATGGTTTTTTTTCTGCCGATTTTTGGGCAGATTGGTCGTTGTCATCGGCATTGAACGCTATGCCAGCCTTTGCCATAATGATTTCGGTAGTGTAGATTGGACATCCACAGCGAATGGCTAAAGCGACGGCATCGGAAGTGCGGGCGTCTATTTTTACAATTTCGCCATTGTTGTTGCATAGCAATTCAGAGTAGAAGATGCCATCCTCCAAATCGTGGATGTTGACTTCTTGAATGGTTATGTTGAAGGTTCTTGCGAAATTGACGAATAAGTCGTGAGTAAGAGGGCGAGGGGGGCGCAGGCCTTCCAATTCTATGGCAATGGCTTGAGCCTCAAATCCGCCAATTATGATTGGGATTCGGCGGTTGCTCTTTTCTTCAGCCAAAACCAAAGCATAAGCGCCAGATTGAGTTTGGCTGTATGACAGCCCCAATACCTTAAGTCTAACCCTCGACATCGTCTGCTTGCTAACGTTTAAGCAAATATAAAATTTATAATTGCTCAACCCAGCATTGTTCGGGCAAATGTTAAAAAGAAATTTATCAACCGCGCAGGCCTTTAGTTTACATGCATTTACCTATTTTATCAAACGGGTGAAAACGATTTTGAAAAAATTGTTGCGACAAAGTCATTTTAATTTTTTTAAATGTTTGCAAGTTGAATAAAACTTTCTACTTTTGCCGACCAAAATGTTGTAAAAATATAACACATAAATAGTATGTACGCAATAGTTGAAATTAACGGACAACAATTCAAGGTAGAGAAAGACTCTAAGATTTTTGTTCACCGTGTAGAGGCTGAAGAAGGCGCTGTTGTTGACTTCGACAAAGTTTTGTTGGTTGACAATGAAGGTGCTGTAAAAGTAGGCAAACCAGTAGTTGATGGTGCAAAGGTATCTGCAAAGGTACTTGAGCAAGTTAAAGGCGACAAAGTAATGGTATTCAAGAAGAAACGTCGCAAAGGTTACCAGAAGATGAATGGTCACCGTCAACAATTCACTCAAATACAAATTGAAAACATTATCGCTTAATATTTAGTTACTATGGCACATAAAAAAGGCGTCGGCAGTTCAAAGAACGGTCGTGAATCAGCAAGTAAGAGATTAGGTGTTAAGATTTTTGGCGGTCAGGCAGCAGTTGCCGGCAACATCATTGTACGCCAAAGAGGTACTCAACATCACCCAGGTAACAACGTTGGTTTGGGTAAAGACCACACATTGTTTGCTCTTGTAGATGGTACAGTTTCTTTCGTTAAGAAACGCGACAATAAATCATACGTATCGGTTATTCCTGCCGAGGCATAGATTTTTATCTTAAGATTTTAAGAAAGAGGCTGCCTGTCGTTAGATAGCATCCTCTTTTTTTATTTAAAGGGAAAATAACCACGAAAAAACTTACGCTATGCTTACTTTAAAACAAATTCAGGAAAATACGGAAGCCGTCATCGCGGGCTTGAAAATCAAGAACTTCGATGCAGAACCTTACATAAAGCAAATCCTTGCAAAGGACGAGGAGCGTCGTAGCACGCAAAAGGAACAGGACGACCTTCTGTCGCAAATAAACGTCATCTCAAAGCAGGTTGGCCAGCTGTTCAAGGAAGGCAAGACCGATGAGGCTAACGAGATGAAGAAGAAAAGTGCCGAACTTGGCGAAAAGCAGAAGGCTCTTGGAACAAAACTTGATGCCATTGCCGCCGAACTAAACGACATTCTTGTCCGCCTGCCAAACTTGCCTTACAAGTTAGTTAAACCAGGCAAAGGCGCTGAAGACAACGAGATTGTCAAACTCGTTGACGACACTATTCCTAACTTGCCAGCCGATGCAAAACCACACTGGGAATTGGCAAAGGATTACAATCTTATCGATTTCGAGCTTGGCGTCAAGATAACAGGTGCAGGTTTCCCTGTATATAAAGGTATGGGCGCAAAACTTCAACGCGCACTTATCAGTTTCTTCCTCGACGAGAACACCAAGGCAGGCTTCCTCGAGATTGAGCCTCCATTGATGGTCAATGAGGCTTCAGGCTACGGCACGGGCCAACTTCCTGACAAGGAAGGCCAGATGTACCACGTAGGAATTGACAACCTTTATCTGATTCCTACCGCCGAAGTGCCTGTTACAAACCTCTACCGCGATGTAATCGTTTCTTCAAAAGACCTTCCTATAAAGAACACCGCCTACAGTGCTTGCTTCCGTCGTGAGGCAGGTTCATACGGCAAGGACGTGCGTGGATTGAACCGTCTGCACCAGTTCGACAAGGTTGAGATTGTCTGCATTGAGCATCCTTCACGCTCTTATGAGACTCTCGACAAGATGGTTGCACACGTTGAATCACTTGTAAAGAAATTAGGATTGCCATATCGCATCCTACGTCTTTGCGGTGGCGATATGAGTTTCACTTCTGCAATGACTTACGACTTTGAAGTTTACTCGGCAGCACAAAAACGTTGGTTGGAGGTAAGTTCAGTTTCAAACTTTGAGACATTCCAGTCAAACCGTCTGAAATTGCGTTTCCGCGATGAAGAGACCAAAAAGACACAATTGGCACACACCCTGAACGGCAGTTCATTGGCTTTGCCACGCATTGTTGCGGCTTTGCTTGAGAACAACCAGACTCCTGAAGGAATCAAGGTTCCTGAGTGCCTGCAGCAATTTATGGGTTGCAGTATGTTGACAAAATAACAAAAGACCATATTTTGACAAGATGCCCGACTGAAAAGCCGGGCATTTTTGTTTATTATTGTACCAATCAATTTTGCTATGGAACGAAGAATTTTGGGAATCGACCCAGGTACGAACATTATGGGCTACGGCGTAATCACAGCCGACGGAACCAAATTGAATTTGGACACAATGGGAGTGATTGTGCTGAATAAAATCACCGACCCGTATGTAAAATTGGCAACCATTCACGAGCGCATAATAAAACTTGTCGATGAGTTCCACCCCGACGAATTTGCCATTGAGGCGCCATTCTTTGGGCAAAACGTGCAGTCGATGCTAAAGTTGGGAAGGGCGCAAGGTGTGGCTATTGCCGCAGCCATATCGCGTCAGATACCAATTGCCGAATATGCCCCGCGCAAAATAAAGATGGCCATTACGGGTAACGGCGATGCATCCAAGGAGCAGGTGGCCGGAATATTGCAAGGTATGTTCAAGTTTGCCGATCTGCCTAAGAATCTTGATGCCACCGACGGATTGGCCGCTGCTGTCTGCCATTTTTACCAACAGGGCGGGCAGTTGAATAAATTGGGGAATGTGGCTTCACTGTCAGGAAAGAGTGGTAGCAAATCGTGGGCCGACTTTGTAAGTAAAAACCCCGACAGGCTCATCGGCAAATAGTGCGTAGCATTGCAACTGTCACAAAAAATACGTCTATTAATCATAAAGTAATTTGTTACAAATAGATAGAAGATGCATTCTAATTAAGGCATCCTTTATATCTTTGTATGGGAAAAACCTTTTTTCAATGGTGAGACGCTTGCTAATAATATGCTTATTGTCCATATGCGCCGATGTGGTGGCCCAAACCGACATCAAGGCGGAGATGGAACAATTGGTGAATTACAGGCGGATGACCGACAAGAACAAGGTCACTTTCAAGAAACAGCGCCAGGAGCAGGTGGCCAAGTGGACGGAGGACAGCATTCCAGAAAATTTCCGTGTGCCTGTCGAACTCATCAGTTTCCGCAATGCTTCGGCCCGATATTACGCTTTGTACAATGTAAAATACAAGATGGGCGTCGGCTATGTGCCGTCCGACCTTGTATCGCTTTACGAGCAGGAGGCGTGGCGGGCATACAAGAAGTACGGCGTCAACACGCCAAGCCTGAGCATAGTGCTTGCACAGCAGTTTACCGAATCGGCGTTCAATCCATACGTCAAGGGCGATAAGGGAAAGAGCATAGGCCTGCCGCAATTGTACCGCAAGACGGCCAAGATGCTTTACAGCACCGACAAGAATACGTGGAAGCAGTTTTTCGCCTTCAACAAAAAGGGCGAACAGTATTTTTTAAGCCATCGGATGCAGATAAGGTTCCCGTTCGAGTTCCTGCCAAACATTAAAGGCTACGATGCCGAGCACAAACTCGAGGGCCTGAAGAACTACAACGGTTCGGGCGACGAGGCCTTTGCCTATGCCGAAAAGGTTATGATGCGCAGTCTGATGTACGAGGAGCAGTTTGCCAAATACAGGGCGATGCCTATGGATACGGCCAACTATCGGGAGAACCTGTTCGGGCTGATAAATATGACACTGCTATGCCACGAGTTGCCCGAGTTGCCCGAGTCAACTCTCGACCAGATGTTCCGCAACATCATATCGGGCATCGACAACGGACAGATTAGGAAGGCTTTCATTGACAAGTACTACGTCAATGTTATGGAGGCGGACCCGTTGAGCATCGAGAACAAGGTAGAGTTCACCGTGCCAGCCACAGGTCAGGATTTCTACCTTCTGATTGAGGATGGTCACGTGCTGTACAATTATTTCGCTGATAACCAGCAAATGCTTGATGCGCTAAACGACCCGCAAAACAGCGAGTTCTATCTTTATTACAAGCAGGGAAAGAAGATTGTTAAGATAAGCAACTTTAAAGGTGTAGGCAACCGCACGGTTTATTCGAACGTCAAGCCAGGCGACAAGATTTTCATACCGCCAGGCACCATTCTCAAGTCGCCAGGCACAAATCTTTCTATAATAATAAGATAACGATATTACAATTCCTTTCGCATACGTGCTACGGGTATGCCAAGGCTCTCGCGGTATTTTGCCACCGTACGGCGAGCCACCTGATAGCCTTTCTTCTGCAATATCGATGCAAGCGCGTCGTCGTTGAGCGGGTTCTGCTTGTCTTCGTTGTTGACGGCGTCTTCAAGTATGCTCTTCACCTCGCGGACTGAGACTTCCTCGCCACTGTCGGTCTTTATTGAATCGCTGAAGAACCATTTCAGCGGGAAGATGCCGAAGTCGGTTTGGATATATTTGCTGTTGGCTACGCGTGAAATGGTGCTCACATCGAATCCAGTTATGTCGGCAATGTCTTTCAGAATCATCGGGCGGAGTTTGCGCTCGTCGCCGTCGATGAAGTAGTCGCGTTGGTAGTTCACTATGGCCTTCATCGTGGACAGCAATGTTATCTTTCGTTGCTGTATGGCATCGATGAACCACTTTGCCGAATCGATTTTTTGCTTCACGAAGTTTATGGTTTCCTTGTCTTGTGCCGTGCGTTTGCTTTTTTGGGCAAGTTGCTCAAGCATATTGGAATATGTCCGACTAACTTTCAGGTCGGGCGTATTGTGTTCATTCAGTATGACTTCGAGCGAGTCGTTGTCGTTTTCGAGAATGAAATCGGGAGTTATTGGCTGTGTAGTGTGTTCTTGCGGATTGGAGTAGCCTCCACCAGGTTTCGGGTTGAGTTTAAGAATCTCGTCGAGAGCATCTTTAAGTTGCTGTTCGGTGGCTCCAGTGCGTTGCAGAATCTTGTCGTAGTGCTTGCGCGAGAATTCGGTGAAGCACTTGTCGATGATTTTCATTGCGAGTTGCACCGTTTCCAGCGATTGGTTCTTTCTTTTCAGCTGAAGAAGCAGGCATTCCTGCAGTGTCAGCGCGCCGACGCCCGCAGGGTCGAAATCCTGTATGATGTCGAGGATGGCTCGCAGTTCGTCTTCCGACACGTCGATGTTTTGTGTGAATGCCAAATCGTCGGAGATTGCTTCCAGTTCGCGACGCAGGTATCCGTCGTCGTCAATGTTTCCGATGATGTATTCGGCCAGTTTGTGTTGGCGTTCGGTCATCTTGTGGACGCCAAGTTGGCTCAATAGCGTCTCGTGGAATGTAGGGCCTTGTGTAAGTGGCGTTTCGCGCACCTCGTCGTCGGGCGAGTAGTTGTTGGCGCGTGTCTTGTATGAAGGGACATAGTCGTCGTCGTTCAGGTATCCTTCCATCGAAAGCTCGTCTTGGTCTTTCGGTTCGTCGGGTAGCGCCTCCTCGCCTTCGGCTCGGCTGTCGGAATCGGCTTCCTCAAGTGCGGGGTTTTCTTCTATCTCGCTCTTGATTCGTTGGTCGAGTTGCATAATAGGCACTTCGAGCAAGCGGATTACCTGAATCTGTTGCGGAGTCAGTTTCTGAAGTAGTTTCTGTTGTAGACTTTGTTTCAGCATACGTTCCTATTATGTTTCGCAAGATACTTATTTTATCCGCCCATAACAAAAAGACGGCCAAACAGAGGTGGATGTCACACTATTTTTTCGATAATGTCATCGAAAAGTCAGAATGAAGAATAAAAACAAAGCCATCCCCCGAAAAGGAATGGCTTTTGAAATATGTCAGCAAATGATTGTCTGTTAGAAATCTGCGTTTTTTGGAGTACGTGGGAAAGGAATCACGTCGCGGATGTTGGCCATGCCTGTCACAAACAGCATAAGGCGCTCGAATCCGAGTCCGAAGCCTGCGTGCGGGCAACTGCCAAATTTGCGGGTGTCGAGATACCACCACATATCCTTCATTGGGATGTTGCGCTCGTTTATCTCGTTGATGAGTTTGTCGTATGATTCCTCGCGTACCGAACCGCCGATTATCTCGCCAATCTGTGGGAACAAGACGTCGGTGCCTTGAACGGTTTCGGCCATTTCCTTGCCGTTGTACACAGGTTTCTTCTCATCTATCTTCATATAGAATGCCTTTATGGCTTTCGGGTAGTTGGTCATAATGACAGGCTTCTTGAAGTATTCTTCAACCAGGTAGCGCTCGTGTTCTGAAGCCAGGTCGTCGCCCCAATTGCAAGGGAATTCGAATTTGCGACCGTTCTTGATGGCCTCTTGCAGAATCTCGATGCCCTTTGTGTAAGGCAGATGCACGAATTCAGTGTTTACGACGCTGTTGAGGCGTTCAAGCAGGCCTTTGTCAATCATCTTGTTAAGGAAGTTGAGGTCGTCTTGGCAGTTGTCGAGAGCCCATTTCACGCAATACTTGATGAATTCTTCTTCAAGGGCCATAAGGTCGTCCATATCGTAGAAGCAGATTTCAGGCTCAATCATCCAGAATTCGGCCAAGTGGCGAGGGGTGTTTGAGTTTTCGGCGCGGAATGTTGGGCCGAAAGTGTAAATCTGTCCAAGGGCGGTTGCTCCAAGTTCGCCTTCGAGTTGGCCACTTACGGTCAGCGATGCCTGTTTTCCGAAGAAGTCGTCATCATATATTATGGAGCCTTTCTCGTCCTTTTTCAGGTCGTAAAGGTTCTTTGTTGTCACTTGGAACATTTGTCCGGCGCCTTCGCAGTCGCTTGCTGTAATGAGCGGGGTGTGGAAGTAGAAGAAGCCTTTGTCGTGGAAGAATTTATGTATTGCAAAAGCCATGTTGTGGCGGATGCGCATTACTGCGCCAAAGGTGTTGGTGCGCAAGCGCATGTGTGCGTATTGGCGCATATATTCCATACTTTGGCCTTTCTTCTGCATTGGATAGTCGGCAGGGCAGTCGCCAAACAGCTTTATGTCTTTGGCTTGAATCTCAACGCTTTGTCCTGAGCCTTGGCTTTCGACCAGTTTGCCGGCAACGCAGATGCAGGCGCCGGTGGTTATCTGCTTCATAAGTTCCTCGTCGAAGTTGGCCACGTCGGCAACTATTTGGACGTTATTGATTGTTGAGCCGTCGTTCAAGGCTATGAAAACCACAGTCTTGCTGTCGCGCTTTGTGCGCACCCAGCCCATTGCCACCACGTCGGAGCCAACGGCTCCCGACTTTAGTATGTCAACAACTTTTGTTCTCTTTTGCATATCGTTTGTCTTTTATGTGTTCTGTTTTTTGCGACTGCGAATTTATTGTATTTTTTTGTCGAAATGGAATTTAAATGCAACTTATCTGCGGGTTTTAAACGGCTTTTTCAGGCAGATGTTCAAGTTCCCGGGTTTTATGTTGCTGTAATGGCAAAGCTGTGACACGTTGGCGGTGTGGACCTGTCAGAATCCTATCATCATTCCCAATTCGATGGTGAAAGGTCTGATGAATGTTCCGGCCATCAGGAAGTCCTTGTAGCCCGATGCGTCCTCGACAAGGTCGGCAGAACTGATGTTGCCACTTGCGCCTTTTTGGTTCAGGATGTTGATGACGTTCAGGCTGAGCTTTATCTTCTCCTTTATTTTGTAGTCGATGCCACCGAACGTTTCAACTCTGCCTTTGAAATAGAGCGAGTTGGTCTTGTTCACGTATGTCTTGCTGATGTAGCGGGCGCTCAGCCACAATCGCCAGTCGCCAATGGTGTACGACGGGTCGCAGACTATTTCCACCTTGTGAAGGTTGGTCACGTTCTTGCCCGAAAAGTCGTGGACGTCAGTCACGCCGTCAGAGAATGTGGGGGCAAACGCAAAGTCCTTGTATTTTGGATTCCTGACAGTCAGCGACATATGTATGCTGAGCCCTTTGGATGGCGTTATCATAGCATCGGTAACCCAGCCAAGCGACGATATTCCGTAGGTAAGCGGGAGTGTGACCGACTCGGTGAATCCGGCAGGGTAGCCCGCCGACTCTTTCTGCAGGGTGTGTTGGAACACCGACCGTGTGTTGTAGTTGCTTTGGCTGATGTAGTTTACCTGTGACAGGATGCTTATCCACTTGTTTTGGAATGCGAATCCTAGTCGTGCCAGATAAGTGTCGGTAGGGTCGGTTGAGGGGTCGTAGAACCCGCCGTAATTGAATATGTTGGAGTGGATGCGGGTGAAGGTGAAATCGCCTTGTATAAACAGCCCGCCCACAATCTTGTAGAGACCTTCGGCGCCGAATGCGCCGTTGAGGTATGTCTCGCCAAACGTCGTTATTTTGCCTTTTGTGAGGTTGAATCCGGAGTAGCGGGTGTTGCTCTTGTCGTCGCCTATGTTGTTAGCCGATTTTCCGCTGATGTCAAGACTTTCGGCCCTTGCAAACGCGTTGATGTCTAGTCTCGGTCCCACCTTCCAGCAATCCTTTATATAGCCTGCAAATTTTGTCTCGTGCCCATTGTAGTATTCGGCGCCGGTGTTGAAATTGTAGAACCGTTCGCCGTTGAATAGCAGAAATTCAGGGTCCGATGCCACCTCGTGGGCGAAAATAGCCGACGACGACACCGTTCCGCCTTTGTTAAGGTTGAAGTCGATGCCTATGCGCAAGTCGTGGTGGTCTTTCTTAAGCGATAGTTCGGCATTGTTTAGCCACGATGATTCAAAAGTGTCGAAATGAAGAAGGTTGCGTTTCTGCACGGGTCCAGCGTAGGCTGAGCCGTCGGCGTATGTGTATCCCGTTTCTGCAGTGGCATTGTCGATGCCGGCCAGCGTTCCCGACCCTCGCACCGATGTGCCGTCCTTCAGCCGGCTACGGAAAACAAGGCGGGCGTCGTCACTGAAGGTGTATTCAAGGTTGAAGGTGAGGTGGTTGCTTTTGTCCGTGTTGCCGTCCTTCAGCCCCATCGACTCCATCTTGCCTGTCTTGAAGTTCATATACGAGATTTCGTTGAACGACGGCAGATAGCAGTCTCTGCCCAAATCGAACCCATTATAGGGCTTCACGCTTCCGTCGCCCACAAACACAAACGGGCCGTAGTTTTCCTGCACATACAGGAAATTGACATATTGGTACACAACCGACACCTTGGCTTTGCCAAAATCCTTTGACAGTGCGCATTTGTAGAATTGATGCCTGTCCTTATAGAAAGGATAGTCGATGTGGTTCGAACCGGGGTCGAAGTTTTGGTATGTTGATGCCGAGAACTGAACGCCACCGGCAATGGGTCCCGACAGGTTTACATCGAGTTTATGCTGTCCGTAGATGCCGTACGTGTAGTTTACTTTTCCGCCAAGAATGTCACTGCCCAGAATGTTGTAACTGTCAGCGTAGTTGTTTATCTCGCCGTAGCGCATTGCCGTTTCCATTGGGCCGATAGTGCCCGTCCGGCTTGCGCTCACGCCTCCGTGCCACGACTTGTACGGGAACAGGTGGTATATGTAATATGATACAGGCAGGCCGTCTTCAAAAATCTGTATGGCCGACGATGTGTTGGTTGGCAGGCCAAGCGACACTTCACGGGGCTTGCTGTCTGACGAGGCGTTTAGAAAAATGGCACTATTGGCCTCTGATGTAGAATCAGTTTTAACATTGTCAGCGTACAGACTACTTAATGGCAAAATCAACATAGTGATTGCCAGGCTGATAACTCTCATATTGCTGTTTTTCCGTGTTAAAGTGTGTTTAGCATGCCAAACATACAGCATTTATGCCTCTTTTTTAGAGGGAAAAATGTAATAATTACTTTTTTTTGGCAGTTTGCTCCATTTTTCATGATGATTTCAGAATGTTTTTACACCAACTCCGGTTTGCGACTCTCAGCAAAGGTTTTTTATCATCTTTTTCCTATTGCAGAAATTGTACTTCAATCTTGAACCTTTATCAGATTTTGGTTTCAGGTACAAAAAAGGGCGCAAGAAGATGCACCCTTATAGTGTTATTTCGGCAATTAGGATTCTATTGCAATACTACTCGTTTCGATATGTTGCCAACCTTTACGATATAAAGGCCTTGGTTTGGCATTTGCATTTTAGCTATGCCATCAAAGTTGCTTTCAGTTCTTATGCAACGGCCATTTAAGTCATAAATACTGATTATGCTTCTCGCATTTTCCACAACGATAGTAGTGCCGTTGGCAAAAATGTTTAAAGGAGATTCCGTATCGGCGATGCCTACATTCTTCGTAAATTCTGCTGTGAATGTCATATTGCCAGCCACAGTGCTTTCTTCTGTCCAACCATCAATATTAGCCCTCCAACTTGTAAAAGTATAGCCTTCCTTGGTAGGTTTTAGGCCAGCATACGTGGGTTTTGCGCCCAGCTTCAGAGTATCTACCTGTATTGGATTCTCATCAACAATCCAAGTTACAGTGTATAGGAGTTCAGCAGTAAACACCATATTGCTTGTTATGGTGCTTTCAGCGGTCCAGCCCTTAACATTGGCAGTCCACCCGCCGAGTATGCATGATTTTGGCAATGTGCCGTTGAATTGTGGTTTAGTGCCAGACACAACAGTGTCTGTGGCAACCGTTTTCCCATCAACAATCCAAGTTACAGTATACAGGAATTCAGCAGTAAGCACCACATTGCTTGTTACGGTGCTTTCAGCGGTCCAGCCATTAACATTGGCTTTCCATCCGTTGAATATGCCTTCTTTCGGCAATGTGCCGCTGAACTGTGGCTTAGTGCCATATACAACTGTGTCAATGTCAACAGTTTTCCCGTTGACAATCCATGTCACGGTATAGATTTGCTCCTTTACATCAAAGTTTTTCCAAACATCGGCTGCCAGGTATTTCTCCTTTGTGCCGGCAGGAACATATAGCTTTATTTCGGACAGATTCATTCCTGAGAAGCAATTGTCGCTGATACTTATTGGTTCTTTTGCTCCAATGGTTAATGACCTGATTCCCAAACAATTTTTAAAGGCGCTGTCACCGATAAAGACCACTGACCCAGGGATTTCTATTGATGCCAAAGAGGAACAGCCATTAAATGCAGAATTGCTGATGCCTGCCAATGAATCAGGCAAATTGACAGATTCCAGGCTGGAACATCCAGAGAAGGCGCCAAAAGCAATCACTTTTGTGCCTTTGTCAATAGTGGCTTCTTTTACAGATGTTTTTTTGGGCTTCATAAAAGCAAGATATGCATTGTCACTGTTGCCTAAATAATAGTTGTTGTTATACTCTTTGTTGCTAATGTCTGTTCCACTAAAAGCATGTTCACCTAAGTTTAACAATGAACTTGGCAAAGAAATTGACGGCAGTTCATAGCAGCTGTTGAATGCGGCGTAGCCGATGCTGGTAACAGAATTTGGTATGGAAACAGACTTCAGTCCGGAGCAGAACGCAAACGCTTCATCCCCTATTTTTGTTACAGAATCAGGTATGGTTACCGATGTCAGGCCTTTGCAAGACTTGAATGCGCCATTGCCAATAGTGAAAACAGATTTTGGTATTTCTATTGATTCCAACTTTGAACATCCGTAAAATGTATAGTTGCTAATTGCTGTCAATGTATTTGGCAATACTATTGAAGCCAATTTGCTGCAACTTTCAAAAGCATTATTGCCAAGACTAGTTACTGAATTAGGTATGACAATCGAAGTCAAGTTATAGCATGAAGAAAATGCACTTCCGCATATTATTTTAGTTTTTTCATTAATGGTAATCTGTTCGGCACTAGTTTTACTTGCTTTTACTAAAGCGTAATATGGATTGTCGCCACAGGCCATATATGTTGCGCCATTGTATTCTACTGGTTTTGCCGATCCGACAAAAGCATAGCTCCCAATGCTTGAGACTGAACTTGGTATTACAGTTTTGCCACAACCCAGGATTAGTCGATTGGTTTCAGTCTCGATAACGGCATTGCAGTTATTACGAGAATCATACTTCTGGTTGCCGTCAGCTACAACTATTGAATCCAAGGCTGTACACCCATAAAATGCCCTGTTTTCAATATTAGTCACTGAACTTGGTATGACTATTGATGGCAACTTGTAGCATCCATCAAATGCGGCCTCGCCTATATTAGTCAATGAATTTGGCAAATTGATGGACAACAGGCTTGAACAATCAGCAAAAGCATTGCCTCCAATGTTGACTAGTGTGTCTGAGAAGGTTACTGACGCTAATTTAGAGCAAGCAGCAAATTCTCCCCTTCCAATATTGGCATTGTTTATTGTTGCAGAAGCCAAATTGTTGCAATATTGAAAAACGCCTGTACCAATGCTGGCCACAGAGCTTGGTATTTCAATTGAGGTTAGTTCATTGCAAGATTGAAATGCATATTCACCAATGCTGGTTACAGAATTTGGTATTTCAATGGAAGTTAGTCCATTGCATCCGGAAAATGCATTATTGCCAATGCCAGTCAAGGTTTTGGGCAGTGTAATTGAAGTTAACTCCGTGCACATGTAAAATGCATAATCTCCGATGCTGGCCACGGAATTTGGCATTATGGTCTTATTGCAACCCAATATGAGTTTATTGGTTTCTTTTTCAATAATGGCGTTGCAGTTGTCTCGTGAATCATACTTTTGGTTGCCGTTGTCAACACTTATTGCCTCTATTGAACTACAACCGCTAAAAGCATCTGATTTTATGTTAATTACGGAACTTGGAATTTCAATTGAAGTCAATCCTTTGCAATATTGAAATGCGTTGCTTCCTATTGTAGTTACAGAATTTGGCATTGTAATTGAAGTCAAATCCTCGCAATATGAAAAAGCAGAATTGCCAATTGTGGTTACTGCATATGTTTTTCCCTCATTGGTTACAGAAGACGGTATCACAAGATCTGTTATTGTTTTTAGCAAATCCGCATAATTGGAGCTCCATCCTTCATAAGTGACAGCAACAGTCGTGTCGCTTGTAATTTGGTAGCAAATGCCTTCTGATTCAAAATCAAAAGCAAACAACTTGGTGTTTACAATAAGAGCCAAAGTAATCAATAATAAATTTTTCCCCATGATAAAAAGTTGTTAAGTATAAACAATGAAATGACTAGGTAAATGTATAAAAACAATGGTATTGTGTAACCTGCAACTGTGTTTTATTTTGTAGGGCAGGGCGGAAAGAGCCGTTTGTCTCGCAAGAAAGTGCCACAAAGAGTCAAAAAATGCGATTGGAAAAGTGCCCAGACCATCATAATCCCCTACAATACAAATTGCAGGGCTATTTGCTGTTGGCTTCCTTGTTCAGCACAAAGGCATAAACACCATTGCCAACTTCCTCTGACCTGACTTCATGAAAGCCGTCGCGCTTATAGAACGAGCAAGCTGCACTGTCGCCAGAATACGAATAAAGCCACTCGCTTTTGAATTCAAACCTTGACTCCAACGCACGCTGAAGCGCACGTCCCAGACCCATGCCTTGATAATCGGGATCAACCATCAGCCGACCAATGTAGAGAGCCCCATCGGTAACCTTGCCACGAACCGACCCAATAATACGGCCTTCATCGTTGAGCATCTTGATAATCAGCTCATCATCGAAATCGGCAAGACTATGTTCCAATGTGTCGGTCATTTGCGGAATTTCATCCCAACCAAGTTTGTCGGCAACAGGCTTGAACGCCCTTTTCTGCAAGGCTAGCAACTCTTGAGCATCATCCTTGTCAGCTATCTCAATTCTAAATTTTGTGTGATCCATATTTTTAATGGGCTATGAAAATAAAAAAAGCACCTTGTTTAAGGTGCTTTGTGTACCCAGGGCCGGGGTCGAACCGGCACAGGGGTGAACCTACTGGTGTTTGAGACCAGCGCGTCTACCGATTCCGCCACCTGGGCTTGTCTAAAGGCTTGCAAATATAGATATTTTATGTAACCTGACAAACTTTTTTTATTTTACTTTACTTCCTCATAATCAACATACTCGCCATCGGACTGGGAAAAATGTTTCTTCTTTTGTCCTGTTTTTTGGTATGTAATATGCCCGTCGGCATATTGTGTGCGCTCCTGATTGGCATATTCTTCGGCCTTGCGCTGTATCTTCCTCAACTTGAACTTCACAACCTGAACGGCTAGCCATCCCAACAGGTACACTATCAATATGAATAAAAGCAATCCCATTTCAAACTATTTTACAACAACGGTATAAATGGCTCCAAACAAGGCCACCAAAGCGAAAATCCAGCCATTGTAGATATGGTGCAGGCGTGTCTGCTTGCGTCCGATGAGGCTCGACAGAATCAAGGCCACGAGGAACAATGGAAAGAACCACAGCACCACGCCACAGTCAACATTCATAAGTCCGAAACCCAACGAGTAGAGGAACGTGTTGATGCCTGCAAGAACCGACAGCGACAACAGCCCGCTGAACACCGTTGGATTGATGCTACGCTTCAGTTTGGCAGTCTTTAGGCCGTCATATACAGCCTTAACCGACAAAAGGAACATAAGGCTCGATGCCAGCCACATACACGTACTGCTGTCAACATAATGCGTGCCGATTTGCCCCAACAGCACACCGCCCAAAGCCAGCAGTGCCACCACCAGCGATGTTACCATAAAACGCACAATGAACTTTCCGATGCTGAATCCACGGTCGAAGAACGATGCGGTAAGGCCCAAAGCAACAATGTCGAGCGTTGTTGCCACAGCAAATGCAATGAATAGATTTTCAGCCACTTCTACTTGTTGATTTTATAATTGAACAAATATTGGTCATTTCCACCCACAATCAGGTTGTAGTACGATTGTCCCGACTGCATCACGCCAATGCTGAACCGAGTCTTGCCTCGTAGCGGGAACCCTTCAAGCGACTGGCCTTTTGAGTCAATCAGGTAGATGTTGGCCGAGCCCGATTCGGTGATGCCAATGGCCGTCTGCGTGCTCGAAAACCTGTAGTAGGCTGGACGTTGCGTTATCACCTCGCCGAACTTGCGGTCGAAAATCTTCTTGCCGTCGAACGAGAACACTGACACCATATTGCTATCGACATAAATGAGTTCTGGCTTTGAGTCGCCACATATATCCTCGATGTCGAAGAAATGCTTTGGCGAAAAATCGCCGACCTTCCGACGTGTCACCGAGCCATCGAAATGAAGGAAACAAAGCGTGCCGTCTGTCGAAGTGCGGACAAGCGAAGCGCTTGAATCGCCTATTGGCTTGAGATATGCCAATTCGTTGTTGACCGAAGGGCGTATGCGCTCCTTGAAATCGACACGCAGGTTTCCACGGCGGTCGATAAGATAGATGCGCGACGTGTCGGTTATGGCGATGTAGTCCTTGTCCTTGTCGATGAAATGCTGTGCTGGGGCTATCGGCATCTGGTTGGCACGCTGGAGCGAAAAGTCTGGCAATGTCTTACCGTCAATCGAATAGACGTGGATGTCAGAATTTGTGCATTCCGCAAACAGGCGGTAGTTCTTGTTTTTTGCATAGTCGAAAATGGCGACAGGCAAATGTGTCGGGCTGGGCAACGTTATCGGATAGCGCTCCACAGGATTGCCGTTTCGGTCGAGAAGGTACATCTTGGTTGCCGTGTTGAAGAATATCTGCAACTTTCCGTTGCGGTAGTAGTCAATCTGCTGGACCGTGCCGATGATTGGCTCTTCGAGTTGCTTTTTCCACAAAATGCGACCTGCAGAGTTTATCAGGTAAATGTTGTTGCGCAAATCCTGAACGAAGATTTCCTTTTCGCCAGTATTGTGGTTTTCTACAAAGACGGGCTTGAATCCAGCCAAGGTGTCGAGATGCGTCTCCCACAATGTAGATGCGGTTTTTGAGTGTGTCGGCTGGTGACGCAGGAAAGTATTATGAAACAAGAAATTATCTTCCGATGAGAATTGCCAGGCAAGACCATAGAAATTGTAGATTGATGCCTGGCCGTTGCGATAGTTCGCTATGTTGTTACTTGACAATATTCTGCTCAACAGCCCGTCGGAACCTGTCAACGAAACAAATACGTAGAAATTCGACTTGTTGGTGATGTAGTTTCCAAACTGGTCAAAATCAGGGTCGTACTGCAGTTTTTTATGGAGTACGTTATCATATACAAAACGTGAAACTACCGCATAAGTGTCGCCGAATATCACCATATTGTCGTAGGCGCATACGTGCAAAGCCTTGCATTGTCCGAACCAAGGACCGAAGACTCTTGCAGGCACCTGTCCTAACGGCATTTCGTAAATGTTGTAGCGAGTGTCCTTGTCAATCTTGAATTCCTGTACGGCGTTGCTCACGGTTTTCCCGTTTACAAGATAGTCGAGAAGTTGGCGCGCCTCGTAACTGCCTTTTGTCCCGATTGCGCAAATGCTTGACCCGTCGGGCATTGCCACTTGCATGACACCCTGGCCGAAGTTGTCTGCAATCTGGCTTAAGGCCTTGTCGCCGAATGTCTGCTTCAGCGAATTCTGGTTAGTCTGGTGCCTGTTGAGTTGCCCAACGCTTTCCATATACGACTCAAGTGAACGCTGATATTTTCCGAAATTGCTAATACCCAACCACGTGAATCCGTTGACGCCAAGAGGTACGTTTTTGGTTAGGTCGGACGAAACAGATTCTTGTCCGTCAAATAGTTGCGACCATTGATTCTTGACCGAACTCTGTAGTGTAAAGCCGTTGACGAGCCAATTGTCGCCTTTGATGCTCAAATCGAAACCGCCCCAATCGGAAAAGGTCTGAATGGCCATATTGCTGAAAAGGTCGTTAACGAACTGCTTCTGTATGAATGGGTTAAAATATTTGAACTGCAGATATACATTGGCATCGACATTTTTTCCTGCCCACTGCCTGACTTTCACAAACGAAGGGTTCTGGCTTATGCCGAAACCGTTGCCTGTCTGTCTGATTGACTCCTGCAACAGCATCTCGTTGGTTGAAGCCAGCAAATATCCCTGATGGAATGTCAAGAAAACCTGTTCCTTGCCGTTACGGCTTTCGAACTTGCTGATTTTTGCCGTCTCGTATTTCGATGCCGATATAGCGCCTTGTGGCTCCAAAATTCCGATAATGGCATCAAGTGCCCGCTTGCCCTGCGCGTTCGACGTGAACGCCACTACTGCCAATGGCTCGTAGTTGAGCATTGTGGTGTTGTGGAACGATATCGCTATTGGCAAGCCCTTGAACATTCCTGACAATTCAGCATCGGCCTTGAGCAACGAATCGAGCGACAACAGCCTATCGGCAAACTGCCGTGCATTTGGCAACTCCTTTATGTCGGCAAACACCTTGTTGCCCTGCAACTTGCGAATCAGCGAATTGGCATCCTTCACCTCGATTATCACCGCGGTGTTCACTGGAATTGCGTCAATGGCCGAAACTGCATTGTTCTGCTGATCCTTGAAGTAGTAGTACGAACCTGCAAGTATCGCCACTACTGCCAAAATTGCTATTATGAAAATGCCTTTTTTCATCAAACCGTCTGCTCCCTATTAATAATAGAATTCGTCTTCCTGGTCCTCGCTTTGACTTTCACTCTCGCCTTCGCCTGGCCTTTCGTCATAATCAGGGCAATCGTACACCTCGTTCCAGTCGGCAGGCTTTTCAAATGTGTCGGTCTCGTAGTAAGGAAGTGTAGGATCGTCATAAACCTTGCGCATAAACTTGGCCCAAATTGGCAATGCCATATTTGCACCTTGTCCGTATGTTGTTGAGTTGAAATGTATGCTTCGCTCGTCGCCACCTGTCCATACACCGCCCACCAGGTTTGGTGTGACACCCATAAACCATCCGTCTGAATTCTCGTTTGTCGTTCCTGTCTTTGCTCCTATCTGCGCTTTCAGTCGCCAAGGGTAGTTTTCGCTCCAAAGACGAACGGCAGTTCCCTTCTTTACAACGCCTTGCAGAAGCGTAAGCATCAGATATGCGGTACGTTCGCTTATAGCCTCGTGTTTCGAAGGCTGGAATGTGGCAAGCACGTTTCCGTTCTTGTCCTCGATGCGCGACACGAAAATGGGTTGCGTATATACGCCCTTGTTGGCAAAGCAACAGTAGGCGCTCACCATCTCGCAAAGCGTAAGGTCGGCAACGCCAAGACAGATTGAAGGCACTTGCGGAATGTCGCTCTTGATGCCCATATTGTGTGCAAGTTGGACAACGGCTTTTGGCTTGAAACGGTTCATAAGCCAAGCCGATATGTTGTTGAGCGACTGTGCCAAACCGTATTGCAACGACAGTTCGCGACCAAGCAACCTGTCGCTACTGCCAGTCTTTGGCGACCAGGTGACACCTGTTTCAGGGTCGGTAATGGTTACAGGCACATTGAGCACGCGGTCGCAAGGGGTGAAGCCGTCCATCATTGCAAGCGTGTATAGGAACGGCTTGAATGTCGAGCCTACCTGACGTTTTGCCTTTGTGACGTGATCATATTGGAAATAGCGGTAATCGTTTCCGCCGACGTATGCCTTTACGTTGCCCGTATGCGGATCCATAGCCATAAATCCTGACTGCAGGATAAACTTATAGTAACGGATTGAATCCATTGGTGTCATAACTGTATCAACATCGCCATGCCAAGAGAACACAGTCATTTCGGTTGGCGTGTTGAAATTCTTTTCAATCTCCGCCATTGACAAACCCTTGACTCTGTGCAATACGCGATAGCGCTCGCTTTGCTTCATAGCGGCTGTCATGTATGACTTAACCTGTTCAGGTGTCCTATCGGCAGCATATGGTGCATTTGCCTGTCCTCGCATCTCCCTATAAAAAAGATTTTGCAAATTGTCTTTCAGATAGTTGCGAACAGCCTCCTCGGCATAATCCTGCATCTTTGAGTTTACGGTGGTGTAGATTTTCAATCCATCTTTGTAGATGTCGTATGGTGTGCCATCAGGCTTAAGGTTGCGGTTGCACCAGCCACGGAGCGGATTGGTTGCCCACTCGATTGAGTCTTCCAGATATTGTGCTTTTGACGAGTAGTTTGCACGCTCTGGCTTCTTGGCGTTCATCTCCATACGCAGGAACTCGCGGAAATATGTTGCCGAACCCAGTTTGTGGTCAACCTTATGGTAATCGAGCCCGAGCGGAAGTTGCTTGAGCGAGTCGTACTCGGCACGTGTCAACTTGTCGTTGTTGTACATTTGGAAGAGCACCACGTTGCGACGTTGCAAAGTCTGCTCTGGACGGCGCAACGGATTGAACAGCGCAGGATTTTTTGCCATTCCGACAAGCATTGCGCACTGCTCAACCCTCAGATTCTGTGGCGTGGTGTTGAAATATATCTTTGATGCCGACTTTACGCCTACAGCCAAGTTCAGGAAGTCGAACTGGTTAAGGTACATTGCTATTATCTCCTCCTTGGTGTAACTGCGTTCAAGTTTTATGGCGATTACCCACTCGCGGAACTTGCGGTTCACCATCTGCAGAGAATTGGAAAAATTCTCGCGTGGGAACAGCATCTTTGCCAACTGTTGCGAAATGGTACTACCACCGCCCGAACTCTTGTTGCCCGATATGATTGTCTTGAAGAATACACGAACTAAGCCTGGAAAGTCAACGCCCGAATGCTTGTAATAGCGTTGGTCCTCGGTGGAAACCAACGCATCGACCAAGTATGGCGACAATTCGTCATAAGTGCCTGTTGAACGGTTTTCCCTGAAATATGTTCCAAGAATCACGCCGTCTTCCGATATCACTTCCGATGCCAGATTGCTCTTTGGGTTCTCAAGTTCCTCAAACGAAGGCATAAAGCCGAGATTGCCAACCCAAATATTATAGAACAGTATTATTACCAATAAAACTGGAAAAATAACTATGGACCAAAGAATTATCTTCAGTTGAAGTCGTTTCGAAATAGATATTGCCATAAGTAGATGTATTTAGGCAGTAAAGATAAAAATTAATAATAAAGTTGAAGATTGAACACTTCACTGTTTAATGATTAGGGGACTTCTATAAATTCCCCGATTTTATTTAAATGGATCATCCTCCAATCTTTGGGGTGCTTTTGAATAGCATTTCAGTTGGTATTTGAAATTAAACACTTTTCTTTTCTAACAGCCAATCCAGCGCAGAGCAAATCTGGACATTGTGTCCGGCAACTGTAACATTCCTTGTCTCGTCGAGACAGATAACCTTCATATTGTCACAGTGTAACGCTTCGCCAACAGCCACAAGCGACTCTGTCTCTCGCTTGAACGTTTTGCCTTCAGAAACCGAATATGCCACCTGTATCAGTTCCCGCACCTGTCCTTGCTGACAAACCACAAAATCAACCTCCTTGCTACGCGGGCCTGGCTTGTAGTAATAAATGTCGTCGGCTTCCAACTGATTGCGTCTCAACAGTTCCACATACACCGCATTCTCCAGTCTCCAGCCTATGTTTTCTGGCAAAAGGCTGTTTTCGCGATTCGCTATGAAACCTGTGTCGATGACATACGATTTTTCTTTTGTGATTCGCTCAACACTTTTGTAACTGAATTTTGACAGTCTGCGAATCAGGTAGGCCTGTTGCAGATAACTGACATACGACTGTACGGTTGTGTTGCTATTCAGCAAGGCCATTTCGGCCAACTGCCCGTAATCAACCAATTGGCAATTGTTGTTAATCAAGTGGTTGGCTATGCGACGGAGTGCCTCGACATTCCTTATCTTGAATCGTCGGGCAATATCTTTTGACACTATTGACTCCACCAAACCTGCCATATACGTTTTCCTGTTTCTGGCAGACTGTATTTTTTTCAGTTCGGGCATTCCGCCTTCCATAAGATACTGCAACAAAGCACTTTTGCGCATTGCGACAGCCTTTGTGGTTATGTCGCTGACATCAACTTTCATCAGTTGGCAATACTCAAGGAAAGAAAACGGATACAGCCTTATTTCCATATATCTGCCCGTCAGATGTGTGGCCAACTCGCCCGACAGCAATTTTGCATTGCTTCCTGTGACAAACACGTGCATTCCTATTCGCAACAGCCTGTTGACAAATAAATACCAGCCGTCTACATTCTGAATCTCGTCGAAAAAGACATATCTGACATCGGGTCCGTAAAGTTGGTAGATGCATTCAAGCAAACTGTTCAAATCCGACGTCTGTATACCGTACAGCCTATCGTCGTCCAAATTGGCGTATCCGTACTTTACGCCTCTGTTTTTCAATGCTCTGTGGCACAGCGTCGATTTCCCGCTACGACGGACACCTGTCACCACTTGTGCCATACTGCTGTCCCATTCAAACAACTTTTCCTCACTACGCTCACACCATCGCGACGGCTGATAGTTCGAAACCTCTTCCTGTTGCTCCCGAAGGACTTGTAATATTATTTTTGTATCCATAAAATTACATTTTTGCAAATGTAATTAATTTTCAACGTATTGCAATTTTCTATTGGCTTATTTTGCAGTTTTTAGGCATTTCTATTGGCTTATTTTGCAGTTTTTGCACGATTCTATTGGCTTGTTTTGCAGATTTCAGGCGTTTCTATTGGCTTATTTTGCAAATAGGAAGAACGCCATTTTGACTTCAGGCAACGGATAACATTTCGAGTCGGCGTGAAAACTGTGTTTTGGGGTTGACATTTTCAGAATGGGACTTTCATAAGTTTCCCGATTATTGAATGCCGTCGCCCTTCTCTTTCCTTTTAGTAATTAAGTATTTTACAATTTCGTAAGGATAAAAAGAAATCTCCCTGATATTAATAACTGAACCAACTTTTATATTGTTATTGTCTTCCCACTCAACTATATCATATTCGCTCGTATAATATTCTGATTCTGTATCCTTTGTTATTTCCAGATAAGACTTGCTTTCATAATAAACTTCTTTTCGTATAATCGGGAAATATTTATTTACAAGGAAAATACGAAGTCGTCCAGAACCACCTGTATATGCTCCCACGGGATAATGATAAACATCACAATACTCAATTTTATTTGGGGAATAGCAATGTTGAATTCTTGTTTTATTCATTTCCTCTGAAACCCAAAAGACTGATCCCACAAAGCAGAAAACACAAATTAGGATTGTTACTGCATAAAAACATATGGAACCCACAAACGATGGCAAATAAAAAAGTATTTTCCGTTTTTGTGGCTCTGTAAATTTTCGGTAGGAAATCTTTCCAAAAACCAAAACAACCAGCGGAAATAGAAAATTTGCCACAGTTGAATTAAGTTCAACATTCGTTAGTAGGAGAAACAAAAGAAAAACCCCTAAAACTAGATTAGTGTAATTTATTACAATGCTTTTTCTTGTTTTTTCCATAGTTTCTCGTTTTTGTTGCATTGTTCGGCGTAGCGAATGACGCTACGCTAATGTAGGCCAAACACTCACGCAAGAAACGGAAAGCAGTCTTTCAGACACAAAAATACGGTTTTCCGCTTGAAAAGAAAAAGCCGTGTGTTTTAGGTTTCTGTTTTCGTTTACGTTTTATTAGTTTTGCGCAAAATTTCATAATTATGACTGAATATAAAAGATACACAATCACTTCGGCACTGCCTTATGCCAACGGCCCTGTGCACATCGGCCACTTGGCTGGCGTCTATGTTCCTGCCGACATATATGCGCGCTACCTGCGTGGCAAGGGAAAAAACGTCGTATTCATTGGCGGTAGCGACGAGCACGGCGTGCCTGTCACCATTCGCGCAAAAAAGGAGGGCATCACCGTTCAGGAAGTGGTGGACCGCTATCACGAACTGATTAAGAAATCGTTCGAGGAGTTCGGCATCTCTTTCGACATCTACAGCCGAACAACATCTTCGATACACCATAAATTCGCATCGGACTTCTTCCGTACACTCTACGACAAAGGCCAACTCGAGGAACACATTGAGGAGCAATACTGCGACGAGGTTACTGGCGAGTTCCTGACCGACCGCAACATTGTTGGCGAATGTCCGCGCTGTCACGCGCAAGGCGCCTACGGCGACCAATGCGAGAAGTGCGGTGCAACCCTTTCGCCCGATGAACTCATCAACCCGACAAACAAGAACAATCCTGGACACGGTCTTGTAAAACGCCCTACGAAGAACTGGTACCTGCCACTGGGCAACTATCAGGATTGGCTGAAGAAATGGATTGTTGAAGGCCACAAGGAATGGAAGACCAACGTTTACGGACAATGCAAGTCGTGGCTCGATATGGACCTTCAGCCCCGCGCTATGACCCGCGACCTTGACTGGGGCATTCCCGTGCCTGTGGAGGGCGCCGACGGAAAGGTGCTTTATGTTTGGTTTGATGCTCCTATCGGCTACATATCGAACACGAAGGAACTATGCGACCGCGAACCTGAAAAATGGGGAACCTGGCAACAATGGTGGCAAGACGACGAAACACGCCTTATCCACTTCATCGGCAAGGACAACATCGTTTTCCACTGCATCATATTCCCTACAATGCTGAAGGCTCACGGTGGCTACATTCTGCCTGAAAACGTGCCTGCCAACGAGTTCCTGAATCTTGAGGGCGACAAAATATCAACCTCGAAGAATTGGGCAGTATGGCTAAATGAATATTTGGTCGATTTCCCTGGCAAGCAGGATGTACTGCGCTACGTGTTGACTGCCAATGCGCCTGAGACCAAGGACAACGACTTCACCTGGAAAGATTTCCAAAACCGCAACAACAACGAGTTGGTGGCCATTCTCGGAAACTTTGTGAACCGCACTACAGTGCTTACGCAAAAATATTACGGAGGAAAGGCTCCTGCCATAACCGAACTCACCGACTACGACAAGGCCACGCTCGCCGAACTTGCCGAATGCAAGAATCTGATTGAGCAGTCGATTGAGCAGTTCCGATTCCGCGAGGCACTGAAGCAACTAATGGACGTGGCCCGTCTTGGAAACAAGTATCTGGCCGAAACCGAGCCTTGGAAGGTGGTAAAGACCGATGCCGAACGCGTAAAGACAATAATGAACATCTGCATACAGATTGTCGCAAACCTGTCAATCGTATGCGAGCCGTTTATGCCGTTCAGCGCCGAAAAGATGCGCAAGTTGCTCAATATTGAAAAACTGGATTGGGAACGTCTCGGCTCTGCCGACCTGGTTGCCGACGGGCACCAAATTGCAGAACCGTTCCTGCTGTTCGAGAAGATTGAGGACGAGCCTATCAATGCACAGATTGAACGCCTGCGGAAGAACAAGGAAGAGTCGGAAAGGGCAAAACTTGCCGAGGCACCTGCCACTCCGCTCAAACCTGATATCACTTACGACGATTTCAGCAAAATGGACATTCGTACAGCCACAATTCTTGAGGCCGAACGCGTGAAAAAATCCGAGAAACTGATGAAACTGCTGGTTGACACTGGCGTCGACAAGCGCACCGTGGTTTCGGGCGTTGCCAAGCACTTCACACCCGAGGAACTTATCGGCAAGCGCGTAACCATTCTGGCCAACCTTGCACCACGCAAACTAATGGGAATCGAGAGCCACGGAATGATTCTAATGGCTGAAAACTTCGACGGCGACTTGTCAATGATTCCTTGCGAGAAGGATTTCAAAAACGGGTCGGTAATTTGCTAGAACTTTGGTGTTTTGAGATTTAGGATATAGGATTGATTAAAAAACCAACAACCAAAAACTAGTAACTAAAAACTTAAGTCAGCAAATCGATTAAACTATTAACGATAACGCAATGCAACAATTATTTATATACAACACATTGTCACGCACCAAACAGCCATTCAAGCCGATAACACCTGGCAGAGTGGGAATGTATGTGTGCGGACCAACCGTTTATGGCGATGCGCACTTGGGACACGCACGTCCTGCCATCACCTTCGACATTCTGTACCGATACCTGCTCCATCTGGGCTACAAGGTGCGCTACGTCCGCAACATCACCGACGTTGGCCATCTTGAGCACGATGCCGACGAAGGCGAGGACAAGATTGCAAAGAAGGCACGCCTGGAACAACTTGAGCCAATGGAAGTTGTGCAATTCTATACACTCCGCTACCACGAGGCAATGAACAAGTTGAACGTGTTGCCTCCTACCATCGAGCCACGTGCATCGGGCCATATCATCGAACAAATTGAATTTGTCAAGAAGATTCTGGCCAACGGATACGCCTACGAGAGCAACGGCTCAATATACTTCGACATTGAGGCATATAGCAAGAAATTCCCTTACGGGAAACTGTCGGGCAGAAATGTGGCCGATATGCTCGAAACCACACGCGCACTCGACGGTCAGGACGAGAAACGCCACACCTGCGACTTCGCATTGTGGAAAAAGGCACAGCCTGAACACATTATGCGCTGGCCTTCGCCTTGGAGCGACGGATTCCCTGGCTGGCATATGGAATGCTCGGCTATGAGTTGCAAGTATCTGGGCGAGGAATTCGACATTCACGGTGGCGGTATGGACCTTATTTTCCCGCATCACGAAAGCGAGATAGCGCAATCGTCGGCCGCACTCGGCCACGATTCGGTCCACTACTGGATGCACAACAATATGATTACCATCAACGGACAGAAGATGGGCAAGTCGTTGGGCAACTTCATCACACTCGACGAGTTCTTCAACGGTTCGCACAAGGACAAGGACGGTAACGAGATGCTTGAACAGGCATATTCGCCAATGACAATTCGCTTCTTCATTCTGCAAGCGCACTACCGCTCAACAGTCGATTTCGGCAACGAGGCACTGCAGGCATCGGAAAAGGGTCTGGCTAAAATTATCGACACCTACAACCGACTGATGAAACTTCAGCCGTCGGCAACCACAACAGTCGATGTTGCTGGCCTGCGCGAGCGTTGCGAAGAGGCTATGTGCGACGACCTGAATACGCCTATCGTAATATCGCACCTGTTTGACGCATCGAAAGCCATCAACACGGTATCTGACGGCAAGGGCACCATATCGGAAACCGACCTCAACGAACTGAAAGACGTCTTCAAGACGTTTGTGGTTGACATCCTCGGCTTGCAGGTTGAAGAATCGGGCAACAAGAGCAACGATGCCTACAAAAAGGCCATCGACCTGTTGCTTTCTATCCGTCAACAAGCCAAGCAGAACAAGGACTGGGCCACTAGCGACAAGATCCGCAACGAACTGACCGCTCTCGGCTTCAACATCAAAGACACAAAAGACGGATTCGAGTGGAATCTGTAGGACAGAAGTCAATTGATAATTGATAATGAAATGCTGGGAACCTTGGGTTTTCAGCATTTTTTTTGTTTGGTATGATGTTGGTTGGTAAATGCTTACGAGGGTAGCAGGCGACTTTTGTGAAGATAACGTTTTTTCTATACTTCATTTAATATGATGTCTGCCCATTTTGGAACGGATTCTGCATATTGCTTTACCAAATTGCCATTGGAAAGACGAAACAGCAGTTTGGCATCTTCATTATCTATAGAATTGTCATAAAAATAGGCGCGGTCAACAATCTTGGATAAAAGATGTGCATTCTTTATTGACTCAAAGTATCTTGATATGATTTTTGGGATAGGCACATCGTGTCCTCCTTTCATCACCCTGTCAGCAATTCTTGATGCGTTAATGTTTGGGGAAGATGTACAAACAAAAAACAATCTCACAAAAAAGCCTTTTTCAATTGCTTTCTTTACATATTCAACCTTATCATTCTTTGACAAGACAGTTTCAAAAATGAGGCTTTGCCTGTCTCTTAAGCATTTTTCCCTTAAATCTTCACAATAATGAATCGATTTTAGTATGGATTCAGATGAATTCCAATCTCCAAATATTTCTTGAGCAACTATTGATATATACAGCATCTTCCAACCACTCGTGCTTCAATATTTTAGACGTGATTGACGTTTTTCCAGCGCCATTAGGGCCTGCAATTACAATTAATATAGGCTTTTTATTCCCTTCCACAGCCATTCTATTTTGACATTTCAATTGATGCTTTTAAGTCGTCAAAATACTTTTTTCGCACCATTTCAGTGCTTTCTTTAGCCTCCTGCGCCACTTCGTGCATAATTTGGGCCAACATTTCATCGGTTGGTTCCTCCAAACTGGTAAGCCTGTATTTGTTTAGAATTTCATCTGGCATAATTGATTCCCTTTTTAGCAAAGTTATTGCTTGACAAACAATTTTCAAAATTAATTGAAATTCCAATTACTCCACAGACTGTTGTGAAAAACAAAAAAGGAAACAAGCCCGCAAGACTTGCTCCCTTCATTTTGCCTGCATCACTGTTCAACGTTGCAACTAATGAAAATGGTTGAAACAGGCTCTTGACTTTCCAACGCTGACGATGAGGATTTCAGCGCCTTTCAATGTCAATCTTATTTAGCGACTACTTTATGTATTCTTCAACTGCGTCGCGTACATCATTTGGCGTCAATCCTCGTTTCAATATTGTGCCGTCAGGGCCAAAGAGGATTATTTCTGGAAATTTCGTGACACCATATTTCATAAATTCTGGGTCTTCTTGTACATCGTATAATTGAGGGTATTTCACTCCTTTGCTTTCTACATACTTTGTTGCATTATCCTTTGTGCCATAAATAGGTGCTTCATCAAATAATGATTGAGGAAGAAGTTTTACTACATTGCTTTCCACCAACTTTATTGCATCGTTCTTTATGCCATAAATAGGTGCTCCAACTACATCAACTACGGCTCCATATTGGTCAATAAGTTCATTTGTTATTGGGGAAATGTCGTATTCTCCTATGTGCCACAAATAAAGAAGCACATACTTGCCTTTTCCAACATATTCCGACAGTTTCACCGTAGTACCGTCACTGTTTTTCCCGCATAAGTCAGTGAACATCATTCCTGGCATTGTGTTTTTTTGCATTTCCATCTGCGTATTATTCACTCTTTTCCCCTCATTTTCTTTCTCCTTTTTGTTGCGAGTTGAAATATCCGTCAGGAAATTAGCATACTTGGAATTTTGGAGAACAGAATTCAAGATTTCGTCCATTCCTTTATAACAAGACCAAAGACTATACATTACAAATCCCTATTTGTTCATATGTTCTTTACAATAATTCGCTCTTGTTATAGTTTTATATCTGCCTTTATTAAGGAAATCACTAGCATCTTGCCATTCCTTATAAAAAGATGAGCCTTCAATCTTAACTATCCTTTCGTCGTTGACGATTATTTTTGCTCTCTCGCCTGGAACAACCATCAACATAGAATTTGAAGTTGGCAAAAACTTAATGGTGCCATCTGAATACGTAGGTATCAATCGATACATTTCTGCTTCTTTCAAATATGTAGAATATTGTATCTTATTCTTATTGTCAAAAGTAAGGTCGGCAACTTGTTTGGAATAATTTTCTACACAATCGTATCTTTCCAACATGACCCCTGAAGCCTTTAAATCATCTGTTCCTGTTATGGTTATTTCAAAATTAGGCTTGTGATACTCTTCTTTATTCTTACAAATATTAGTAATGATTACCTCATCTTTCTCGCTGGCAGTGTCATTTAAACAATAGGAAGGGTGATGACTGTAATCGAACGACTCAACATCTTTCGGCAATGGCTCAAATGCCACAAATTCACCAAATACAGTCATCTCATTATAGGAATATCTGTCATTATAAAGTGTATCAATATTGGCCATTAATGCTCGTTTGTACTTATATATGTTCCCTTTATTATCTCTCAAAAAGCACTTGCTTGACAAAAACGTGGATAATAAAAATTCATCCATTGCGAATCGTACAACCGTTTCATCTTCAGTAAAATACACATCTTTTATATAAATATCATCTGTGTTTTCTTGTTTAGGATTGTGCCAAACGTCTCCTTCAATCTTAGGTAAATGAGGTGAGTCCCAATTAGTAATTTCCCGCAAAATAAAAAAACTACGAAACTGTTTGTCTATGTATCCTTCAGTTGTTCTGTAAAGAAATTGATGGTATTGTTGCTCCATTCCCAAATACAATGTCTCGCCAGGTACAAATAACAATTCCGTTTCACTGCCAAATTCCCCACCTGGCAATACTCTTTGAATCTTGCCACAAATGATATGCTTTAGGTCAATTTCGTAATGGAACTTGTTGTCAACCACTGGTATGCAGACCGAAGGTGTGTCGGCAAGGTGAAGATACTCGTCGGAAAGGGTTATCATATAGCACGAATCGGTGCATCCTGGGTCAATTGTTCCCTCAATCACAAACTTCTGTGGCTCTTTTAGTTGAATGGACTCAAGCGTGTTGTTTTTGGTGTCCTTGGGCGAACATTCCACAAATGTGAACACGCAGAACATTGCCAACAGGCATACCAATGTGCCAATCTTGCCAAACCTGCCCAATGTGCCTGCCGTAGAAGCGCGCATCTCTATAAATCGGCTACGGATAAACGAATGGTTGAACCCGCTCACCACCGGACAACTCTCGTTAAGAACCATTTCAAGAAGCGTTGCCTGATATGTGATGACATTGGCTCCGCTGGACAGCACGTCGTGGTCGGCCTCAAACTCGTGAACGTTGCGCAGAGCCGAACGGCAGAGCCACACAGACGGATTGAACCAGAAGATGCGGGTGAAAAACTCGCTCACCCACACGTCAACATAGTGACGGTGCGCAATGTGGGCCTTCTCGTGACGTATTATCAGATTTTCCTTCTCCTTGTCAAGGTCGGCAGGGAAGAATATGGTCTTTGCAAACGAGAACGGCGTCTGCACCGATGCCGAACGGATAATGGCATAGCCTTCCGCCGTGGTCTCCGCTTTCATCCGCGACTTTACCACCATTAATTTCATAATGTAGTAAAATGCTATCAGCAAGAGAATTACCGAAACGGCAGGAATGGACAATCCTATCAATTTAAGCCAATCGACATTCTGCCAAAATGGAATGTCCTCAACTATTGCCGAAGGTGTGAATTCGACAGGCGACAAGGCTGGTGTCTGGCTTTCCGAAACTGATGCGGGACCCATTTCTACTGGCATCTCCTGTGCTTGAAACATTGTCATAGGTGCAGTTGCTGGTGCCGGCGATTGTGACAAAACCGCCACGGGCGACTGCGAAGGTGTATAGACTTCGAACGTAAGGACGCTCATCAGAAGGCTTGCCACAGGAAGCGACAAAAGATAAATCCTTGTTGCCTTGTAACTTGCCTTTTTTCGCAATGCAAAATGGTAGAACGTCATAAGCAATGCCGATGTCGCTAAAAATTTCAAGACTATTATTTCCATAGTAGTAGGTATTAATGTTGTTGAATCGTTGATTCGTTGAATCGTTGAATCGTTGAATCGTTGAATCGTAATTCTGAATTGTTGATTTTCAAACTCTTACTCCTTAATCATTTCATTGAGAATCTCCTTCAGTTCGTCCTTGCTGATTTTCTCGCTTTTAGCAAAAAACGAAAAGAACGAGCGCATTGAACCGCCGAAAACATTGTCGCAGGCCTCGTTCATAAACGAACCTATATATTCGTCGCGGTTGAGCAGTGGCTTGTATATGTTGGCCTTGCCCGATTTTTCAAAAGTCACTATGCCTTTGCGCGCCAACACTTGCATCACGGTAAGCGTGGTTGTGTAGGCTGGCTTTGGCTCGTCCAACTCGTCGTGTATCTGCTGGACAGTGGCTTCGCCCTTGTCCCACAATATGTTCATAAGATGCAGTTCGGCTTTGGTAAGCGATTGCGTTTTTGTTCCCTTTTCCATAATTATATTGATGCGTTAATTACTATAAATCTCGTACTACAAACATAGTAGGTATTTTGATTCGTTGTACCAAAAAGGGTGAAATATTTACTATTTTTATAGTAGAAAAATTAAAATATATTGAAAATGTGATTGTTACAATAGATTGATTAATTGAGATAGATTCAGCAATTAATCAAAACGAAGGCAAGACGGATATGAAATTGCATCACAAAAGTGCAGAAACTGCCATAAAATTGCACTTTTGAGGTGCAAAATGAATTATTGCACAGGAATTGTACATAGGGTTCCGCTTATTTGCCTTATATACAAATAGATGTTACATACCTACGTAACTCTATTTTATCGGTGTAAACTCGCTTTCCACCTTTCTTTTGCCCCTGACGGGACGACAACCATATCAATAATTCAGGCCAAACATCCATATTGGAATAATGTTTCCCGAACCATATTCTATATCATCTTTAACAACATAACCGTCGGCAATGGTCAGTTCCCGTTTTTTTATACCAAAAAATCTAAAAATCTTCATTCTATTGAAGATTTTTGGCTAAAATTCTTCAATGTGTTGAAGAAATTTAATACATTTGCTTTGAATTAAAATGTATTGCGATGATTAACAGAGATATAATCAAAACTATCTCATCATACGTTCAGACAGGCAAAGTGGTGCTCATATACGGGTCACGGCGCGTTGGCAAGACTGTGCTCCTGCACCAATTGACAGCGGACAATTCCGCCAAAAGCAGTTTTATGAACGGCGAGAGCATAGACACGGAACTGATACTTGCCAACCGCACCATAAGCAACTACCGACAGACATTTTCAGGAACCGACACTCTGGTGATTGACGAAGCGCAAAACATACCCGAAATCGGCAAATGCCTGAAACTCATTGTAGATGAAGTTGACGGAATAAAGATACTGGCTTCGGGCTCATCGTCGTTTGATTTGCAAAACAAGGCAGGCGAGCCACTTGTGGGGCGATCAACCATTTTCAGGCTCTACCCGCTTTCGGTTGGCGAACTGAAGCAGAAATGGTCGAACCTTGAGATAATTCAGCATCTCGACGATTTGCTTGTGTATGGTTCGTATCCTGAAATATTTTCATTGGACAGCAACGAGAAAAAGCAACGTTACCTGACCGATTTGGCGCAAGCCTACCTGCTCAAAGACATACTTTCGCTCGACGGGATAAAGAATTCAGGGAAAATGGCAAACCTGTTGCGCCTTGTGGCTTATCAGGTTGGAAGCATTGTGTCGTATGACGAACTGGCCCGCCAACTCGGCCTGAGCCGAAACACGGTTGAAAAATATCTCGACTTGCTTACCAAAGTATTCATATTGTACAAGATGCCCGCGTACACAATCAATCCGCGAAAGGAAATATCAAAAGCCTGCAAATGGTACTTTTTTGACAATGGAATCAGGAATGCGCTGATTGGCGATTTTAATCCGTTGAGTATCAGAAAGGATACGGGACATTTATGGGAGAATTTCCTTATGAGCGAGCGCATAAAGGCTTACAATAATATTGGCAAAAATTGCGATTTGTATTTCTGGCGCAACTACTCGCAACAAGAGATTGACCTTGTTGAGAATGTTGATGGCAAACTGTCGGCATTTGAATTCAAGTGGGCAAGCAATACGGCAAAAGAGCCTAATGACTTCAAAATGAACAATGCAGATGTGCCGTTTACTGTTGTCAACAGACAAAATTTTATGGATTTCTGCTCACTTGATATCTAAAAATCTTCATTCAATTGAAGAAATTTGGCTAAAAATCTTCAATGCGTTGAAGAATTTTAAGGTTTTTTATATTGTATTGACTCCAATTATGGCACTTCCCTAAAAAATCGCTGTGCCTTTCATTTTACCGAAAAAAATCAGTAACTCGCGGTCGCAAATCTTCTGTCTGACACTATGTTGCGCATTTTACCAAAATACAATTTGGTTTCTTGTCAAAATTATTGTTTATATTTTGAGCTTTGACACAAATACCTGGGCCACTAGCGACAAGATCCGCAACGAACTGACCGCTCTCGGCTTCAACATCAAGTGCACAAAAGACGAGTTTGAGTGGGATCTGTAATCAGGTTTCTATCTTTCATAATTAGGAAATGGGAACGGGTCGGCAATGGTCAGTTCCCGTTTTTTGTATCATAATGTAGTCAGGCCCCGGTTTATAATAAATGGAAGCAGTAGCGGGCAAGTGTCTGAAGGCATGCCAAATACCAAAAATTCATGATGGCCGGTACTTTGCATTGTTTTTTTCGTACATTTACTTTAGTATTACAACAAAACGCGTATCACTAATTTTAAAGTCATGAAACAAAAAATCATCACTTTAGCCATTGCGCTAATGTCCGTATTTGGGGTCCAGGCTTACGACTTTCAGTCAGGCGACCTTTACTATAACATCATAAGCAAAAAGGAGCCGTTTGCCGTGGAAATAACCTTCCAGAACAAGTACTCATCAAAGTCAAATAACAATTATGTCGGCCTAACATCGGTTGTAGTGCCGGCGGCGGTCAGCTACGAAGGAGTGGAATATAGTGTAACCAAAATTGGCAAAGACGCCTTTCGTGGTTGCGCCAGCCTACTGACCGTAGACATGAGCAACTCGGCTTTAAGGTTCATTGGAAGTTTTGCGTTTTGCGGATGCACAGGCCTTACGGAAATTAAATTGCCAAACACGATTACAGAAATCGGAAGTTCGGCATTTTCAGGATGCACAGGGCTGACCTCTGTGGATTTGCCTAACGGCATTCCAGTCATCAACGACCATTTGTTCTACAACTGCTCAAGCTTGAATTCAATTTCCATTCCCAATTCGGTTACGGTTATTGGAAGCTACGCTTTTTACGCATGCAGGAGCCTCCCTTCAGTGGAAATACCATTTTCGGTCAGGAGAATCGATAATTCAGCATTTGAAAACTGTTCGAAAATGACTTCAGTAGTATTGCCGGAATCGGTACAGCTGGGAACCGATGTCTTTAAGGGCTTTACAGGCTATTACTATTAGAATGGATTGACTTTTTCAAATAAATGAAAGGGCGCAAATCAATGCGCCCTTTTGTTTTTCAGCAAGGCATTGTCGCAGGCGCATTTGGAGAGCCATGTGCTTTTAGTTCATGTGTCGTTATTGTACAATGAATTACGCTACAGGCTCTTTGGCGAAAGTTTTTTTAATAGGGGAATTAAAATATGTCCTCTTTGCACTATTTTTCTACCTTTGCGCCCAAAGGTCAACTATTTACAATAATAGCAATGTACGAATACATTCAGGGTAAAATCGTAGAGCTGACGCCGACATACGTTGTAATCGACAACAACGGAATTGGCTATATGATAATGATTTCGCTTAACACATACACATCACTCTCGGGCAAGGACCAGGCAGTCATCTTTTTGCATTATGTAGTGCGCGAGGATGCCCAGCTTTTTTACGGGTTCTATTCCAAGAGCGAACGCGAGGTTTTCCGCCTTTTGCTTACAGTTTCAGGCGTTGGTGCCAATACGGCGCGCATGATAATGTCGTCGCTGAGCCCATCCGAATTGCGTGACGCGGTGCTTTCGGGCAATGTCAATGTCATAAAAGGAATCAAGGGTGTCGGGCAAAAGACAGCTGAACGCGTGATAGTTGATTTGAAGGACAAAATCGGAAAAACAGAGGCAAATACAGATTTTTTGTTTGCCCAAAGCAATACAAATCGAGAAGAAGCGTTATCTGCATTAGTGGCGTTGGGATTCCAGAAGAATGTCGTGGAAAAACTGCTCGACAAGCTGCTTAAGGAAAATCCGACAATGCAAGTTGAGGAAATGGTGAAAAAAGCCTTGAAGTCAATATAAATTTTGTTGATGAGGTCGAAATTGGGAACGAAACTGCGTGCTATTTTGGCAGTATTGTTGATGATTGTCGCCGTGGATGACTATGCTCAAACGGAAGGCGACACTACGTCATTGCCATACCGCATACCAAAGGCCAAGTCAAACCCGTATGAACAGCTGAGGCCGGCCTCAAACCTGAACCTGAAGGACCCGTCCAATTTCAAGAACGAAGTTGAGTACGATGATGTAAACGACCAGTATATCATTCACCAAAAAGTTGGCGGGGTTGACGTCCGTCCTCCGTTTACAATGTCGCGCGAAGAATATGGCGATTACGACGTAAACAACTCACTTAAAGGCTATTGGCGCCAACGATATCAGAGTGAGAGCTTTGAGCATCAAGGCTCGTCGCTGACAAAATTCAATGTTGACAACGAGTTGTTCGAGACGATATTCGGCAGTAACGTCATCGACATAAAGCCACAAGGCACGGCATCGCTCAAGTTTGGCTTTAAGATAACCAATACCGAGAATCCCAACATTGCGCAGTCATTGCGCCGGCAGACAATTTTCGATTTCAAGGAGAATATCCAGATGAATGTCTCGGGCAAGGTTGGCGACAATTTGGAAATGAAAATCAGTTACGACACTGAATCACAGTTCGATTTCGACAATACCATAAACCTGAAGTTCCAGGGCAAGGAAGACGACATCATCCAGAAGATTGAGGCAGGAAACGTTTCGCTTCCGTTGTCGACATCGCTCATAAATGGCAGTCAGAGCCTGTTTGGCGTGCTTACCGAGCTCAAGTTTGGCAAGTTGTACATATCGTCGGTGATATCGCAGCAAAAGGGCGAATCAAAGACCATTACCACCAAAGGCGGTGCGCAGACCAGCACATTTGACGTGTCGGCGGTCGATTACGACAAGAACCGGCACTTCTTCCTTTCGCACTATTTCCGTTCACAGTACGATCAGGCTCTTAAGCAGTTGCCACTTATAGTGTCGAGCGTTCAGATCACCAAAGTCGAAGTGTGGGTGACCAACACCAAAAAGACGACAGAAAACGCACATAACATTGTCGCCTTTGCCGATTTGGGCGAGGAGCGTTCAGAATACAAGATGTACAACCGCAAGGACAAGGCCATTCTGAATGCCAATGTCTATACCACCGGCTACGACGCGCCAGACAACAATGCCAACAGCCTGTACCAGCAGGTCTTGTCCATTCAGGGCGCGCGCGACATCGATAGGGTGACCAAGGTTCTTTCCGATGCCGGTTTTGCCGGAGCCCGCGACTATGAGAAAGTGGAGTACGCCAGAAAGCTGAATAGCAATGAATATACGGTAAACGCCATTTTGGGCTATATAACGCTTAACACTGCACTTAACGGCGATGAGGTGCTTGCCGTGGCATACGAATACACCTACAACGGGCAAACCTACAAGGTCGGTGAATTCACAAGCGACGGTGTCGACAACCCGAACAACCTTGTTGTCAAATTGCTGAAAGGCAGTAACTTCTCGCCAAAATACCCCAATTGGCATTTGATGATGAAGAACGTCTATTCGCTTGACGCCTATCAGCTTAACAAGGAAGATTTCGTCCTGGAGGTCGAGTACTACAACAACATGTCGCGTGTCCGCAAGCTGTCAAACGCGTTCCTGACCGAAGAGCAAAGAAACGCCAAGTTGCTGAACCTGATGGGATTGGATAACCTTAACAGCAAGAACGACTATGTGAAGGGTGGCAACGGCCAATTCGACTTTGTCGAGGGCGTAACGGTCAATTCGGCAAACGGCCGCATATATTTCCCTGTAGTGGAACCGTTTGGTGGCCACTTGCATGACACGCTGGGCGGAGATTTGCAGTCGAAGGATTATGTATTCCAGGAGCTATACGATTCTACCCAATACAAGGCGCAGCAGCTGACGTCTAAAAGCAAATTCTACCTGAAAGGCTCGTACAAGTCGTCGGGAGGCTCTGAAATATCGCTCAATTCGTTCAACATACCGCGAGGCTCGGTAACCGTAACGGCAGGTGGCATAACACTGACAGAGAATGTCGACTATACCGTCGACTACAGCATGGGCCGTGTCAAAATCATCAATGAAAGCTACCTTGTTTCCGGAACCCCGATAAAGGTGTCGCTCGAAAGTAATTCCACATTCAGCATGATGGAAAAGACGCTGCTTGGAACGCATCTTGACTACCGGTTCAGCGACCGATTCAATTTGGGAGCAACCATAATGCATCTTAATGAGAAGCCGACAACGACAAAGGTTAATGTGGGAGAAGACCCAATATCGAACACCATTTGGGGCCTCAACGGCTCTTATGAAGTAGAGCTGCCGCTGCTTACAAAGTTCCTCGACTGGCTGCCTCTGATTGAGACGAAGGAAAAATCATCAATATCGTTGCAGGGTGAGTTTGCGCAATTGCGTCCAGGCCACAATACGCGTGCCGTAGGCAAGTCTGGCGAAGTGTATATCGACGACTTTGAGAGCAGCGAGTCGAGTTACGACATGACAAGCCGCGAAGCATGGACACTGTCAAGCGTTCCGCAGGAATTCAGCGAGTCGGCCTATTTCAACGACTTGAGGTCGGGATACAACCGCGCCAAACTTGCGTGGTACAAGATTGACCCTCTGATGTTCCAATCCAGCTCGCCAGTCTCCAAGGATGAGCAGTCGCGCCTAAACGCCTATCGTGTCCCCGAACTGAACATCTACCCTAACAGGGACCAGTCGTCCGGCGACGCCATATACCTTACAACGTTCGACTTGGCATTTGACCCGACCATTCGCGGCCCATACAACTACAGCGTTGACGATTACGATGAAACGGGACATTTCATGAATCCGAAAGAAAAATGGGGTGGCATAATGAGAGAAACGACAACCAAGAACTTCGAGACATCGAACATTGAGTATCTCGAATTCTGGATGATGGACCCATTTGTCGAGGAAGATTCACTTAACGAGGGTGGCCAATTGTATTTCAATTTCGGCAACATTTCTGAAGATGTGCTGAAAGACAGCCGCAAGAGCTATGAGAATGGCCTGCCATATACCTGGCCTGCCGACCCAATGTCGTACGACACGACCGTATGGGGTCGCGTTCCGGCATATCAGACAAGTACGGTAAGCTTTGTCAACGATGAGAGCCAGCGCAAGTATCAGGATGTCGGTTTGGACGGATTGAGCAGCACTCCGTTCGGAGGTGGGCCGTCTGACGAACAGACATTCTTTGCATCGTACCTGACACGGCTGAAGGAAGTGCTCAATCCTGATGCATACCAAGAATTCTACAATGACCCGTCAGGTGACGACTACCACTATTTCAAGGGAAGCGACTACAACGAGAAGGGGCTTGGCATAGTTGACCGCTACATGAACTACAACAACATGGAAGGCAACTCGCCAGTAAGCACCGGGTCCACATCGACCTATGCAAAGTCAACTCCAGACGTCGAGGACATCAATGGCGACTATACCTTGAGCGAAGGCGAATCGTACTTCCAATACAAGGTCGACCTGAGCCGCGAAAACATGGCGGTAGGTTCGGGCTACATTGTCGATGAGCGTGTAGTTACCAACACAATGCCAAACTACGAGCACAAATCAGTGAAATGGTATCTGTTCCGAATACCGCTGAAGTCGAAGGACCGTAAGCAGATTGGCGACATAGAGGATTTCACCTCAATCAGGTTTATGCGCATGTTCCTTCACGGATGGAGCGAAAAGGTTGTTTTGCGATTCGCAACGCTTGACTTGGTAAAGGGCGATTGGTTTACATACGACTATAACCTGAAGGCAGGCGACGAGGGACTTCTCTCGAACAACGAGAACGACGACGCTTCGGCATCTGCATTCAGCATATCTACGGTCAACATTGAGGAAAACGGCAGCCGCGAGCCGGTCAACTACCTGTTGCCTGTTGGCGTGACGCGTGAGTCGGACCCGTCGCAGACTCAACTTGTCGAGCTGAATGAGCAAAGCATGTCGCTGAAGGTTGTCGATCTGGGCGACGGCTATTCAAAGGCCGTTTACAAGACCACCAGCGTCGACATGCGCAATTACGAGAAGCTGAAGATGTTTATCCATGCCGAGGCCATTGGCGACGAGTCTTCGCTTAGCGACGACGAAGTGACTTGCTTTATCCGCATCGGCCAAGACTACACCGAAAACTATTACGAGTATGAGGTTCCGCTGAAGGTGACGCCTTGGTGGACCACCAAGCCGTTCCCCGACAACAACGACAACCGCCGGCTTGTATGGCCTGTGGAGAACAACATGGAGATTGTGTTTGACGAACTTGTCGACGCAAAGCTCGAACGCAATGCGGAAATAGACGCAGGCAATCCATCTGTTTCCATGTCGATGCCTTACGTAACCGTCACCAACGATGGCCAGAACAAGCGCAAGATAACAGTTGTCGGAAACCCGAACATTGCCATTGTGAAGTCCATAATGATAGGTGTCCGCAACCCGCTGAAGAAGGACAACGTCTTTACATCAGACGACGACGGCCAGAAGAAATCCGTCGAGGTTTGGGTAAACGAGCTGCGCCTTACCGACTTCAACGAAAAAGGTGGCTGGGCCGCAATGGGCGCAATGAACCTGAAATTGGCCGACCTGGGCAGTGTGAATGTGGCAGGCAGCACAACGCAGGCAGGATTCGGAAGCATTGAGCAATCGACATCGCAAAGGTCGATGGAGCAGACAAACACTATTGACGTGGCCGCCAGTGTCGAGCTGGGCAAGCTGTTTCCAAAAGACGCCAACGTGCGTATACCTATGTTTGTAAGCTATTCGCGCATGGGCATAAATCCAGAATACAACCCATTCGACCCAGATGTCAAGGTTAAGGAAGCTACTAAGAAAATGTCCAGGAGCGAGAAGAAGGATTATATGGATGGAGTGCAAGACCTTACAGAGCGCCGAAGCATAAGCTTCACCAATGTAGGAGTGGGTGCAAGGACTAAAAAGAAGCAGGCTCCATCCGGAACCAACGACGACGAGAAACAAAAGAAAAAGAAGCAAAAACAATCAGCAAACAAGGTGCATTTCTATTCACCGTCAAACTTGAGCGCAAGCTATGCCTACGTTGAGGAAACGCATAGCGACTACAGCATCGACTACGACAACACCAAGACGCACACCGGCTCGCTAAACTATACATTCAACAACCAGCCAAAGGCCATAGAACCTTTCAAGAAGGTCAAAGTGCTGAAAAAGCCATATTTAAGGCTTATCGGCGACATCAATTTCTACTTGACTCCTGCGCAGATTGCTTGGCGTACCGGCGTAGAGAGGGAATACAACGAGACGCTTTTGCGCAACATCAGCTTTGGCATGACTTCAAATGGCGAGGAGTACACGCCAACATGCGACAAGAGTTTCGACTGGGAAAGGGAATTCAGCATAAAGTACAACTTGTCAAAAGGCATCAAGTTCACCTGGATGATAAATACAATGACCATAATTGAAGAACCGGAAGGCTTGATCGACAAGACAAACCGTACAGAGTACGAGGAGTTTAAGAAGACAGTATGGGAATCAATCATGGAAGGCGGTTTGGCCAAAGACCATAATCAGAAATTCACTGCGTCATATACCGTGCCAATCAATAAGATACCAATACTCAGCTGGACTTCGTTGACGGCGCGCTATTCTTCGACATACGAGTGGGAACGCGGTCCTGAAGTCATGGACACGACATTGTACCCCGGCAACATGATTGGCAACACAAACCAGATAAACATCAATGCCCAAGGCAATCTCGACAATCTATACAAGAACGTAAAGTATTTCGATGATTTGACAAAGAAATACAGGCAGACACGCGAGAAACGCCTTGCCGCAAAGTCCGAGACTGTCACGGCAAAACGTGAAGGCTTCAAGGCAAAGAAAGGCATATCGAAGAACATAGCACACAACCTGCACACCACGGAAGACATTGACGTCAGTGTCACCACAAAAGACGGAAAGACTGTAAAATCGACATTTGAAGTCATAAACGACAATCGCGTCAGCGTAAAGACAGACGAAGATGTCGACGATGCCATCGTAACCGTTACAGGCAAGAGGATGGTAAGCGATTCTTACGCCAAACGCATCATGGAAGGCATCACGCTTGGCATCATCGGCTTCAAGAACGTGTCGTTTGCCTACACCGAAAACAATGCAATGACGCTCGACGGATACACGCCAAACTACAGCTTCTCAAGGCTGAAGACCGACCCAGGCTGGGCATTCATTTTCGGTAGCCAGGACGAATCGTTTGCCGAGAGGGAGGCCCGCAAAGGAAACCTCATCAGCAATCGCGATCTGGTGGAGCCATTCCTGACATCGAACCAGCGCCGTGTCGACATCAAGGCCACATACCAGCCAGTACGGTCCATAAAGATTGACTTCACGGGACAGCGAACCATAACCAAAAAATCGAGCGAATACTATTATGTAGGCAACTACGACGCAAAGCACGACCAATACGAAGTATCCAAGTCGACACGCATGGAGTCGGGCGCATACAGTATCAATGTGTGGACACTCAAGACTGCATTTGACAAGATGCCTTCATCCAAAAACACTTCATCGGAAGCATTCGACGAGTATCGTGCCAACTTGCGCAAATTTGCATGGATCCAGGCAGAGCAGCGCCGTGGCCACGCCCCCGAAGAATTCGGAATATACAACCCGAAGTACAATGCAGACTCAATGCCTGCCGGCTATTCAATATCGAATCCTGACATTGCCGTTCCTGCATTCCTGATGGCTTACACAGGCAACGAGACAGGGTTGGATTTCACAAGCTGGAAGAATTTCCGCCCAGGTTGGAAAGTGAAATACGACGGCCTGACATCATACAAGGCCATAAAAAAGAGATTCAAGAGCGTGTCGTTGTCACATGCCTACACGAGCACATTCAGCATAGGTTCATACAACAGCAACCGCGACTACAGCTACTTGCAGGCCAGCAAGCCCGAATACGGCAATCTGTCGTGGACTGTCAGTTCAGTAAACGGTGACATGTTTGTGCCTTATTACGACATCACGTCATTCACCATAACCGAGGCATTCTCTCCGCTATTTGGCATCGACATGACATGGCTGAACAGCCTGAGCACAAAGCTGGAATTCAAGAGAAACCGTACAATGACAATGAACCTGACCAACAGCCAGCTGCTGGAGATGCACAAGCGCGAGTATGTGATAGGCGCAGGCTACAGAATAGATGAGCTGGTGCTGCCGTTCAAAAATCGTAAGGGCGAGCCATTCGTAAGCGACTTCAACTTGCGTGGCGACTTTACCATCAGCAACAACATAACAGTCATGCACGACCTTGTCTACCAGTCTGACGAGATAACATCGGGCCAGCTGGGTCTGGCCATGAGCCTTTCCGGCGAATACGAGCTTAACGACAAGGTTACGCTCAGGCTTTACTACGATTACGATTTGACAAGTCCGAAAACGTCAAATTCATATAAGAACTCCACTACCGAATTCGGATTTGAACTGAAGTTCTCCCTATCAAAACTTTAGGCAACGATGGGCAGGAACCTTTTGATACGGAATTTTCTGAAATGCGCATCCGGTGGCGTATTGCCATTTGCCGTGTCTGCAACATTGCTGCTTTTGCCGAAACCGGAATGCCATGCGCAAAAGGTTTACCAGTTTGTCGAGATACCATCATCGGCAAGGGCTGCGGCCTTGGGCGGTGTGCCGTTGGCCATTGCCGAGCCCGATCTAGGTCTGGCCGCCATCAATCCAGCCTATTTGCCACAGGTTGAATCTTCAGGATTAGTTGCAGACTACACAAACTACATATCCGACATTTCGTTGGGCCACGTCACCTATAACTTTACAAGCCAGTATGTTCCAGGAGCCATGGCTGTCGGCTTGCAATACCTGAATGGAGGCTCCAACAAGCGCTATGATTCGGAAGGGAATGCGAGTGGCGAATTCTCGTCAAACGAGTTTGCTCTCAATTTGTCCTATGCCCGCAAGTTTGATTCGTGCCTTGCCATCGGCGCAACCATAAAGCCAGTCCTGTCATATGTAGGCGGATATTCATCGGTAGGCATTCTTGTCGATGTTGCGGCAAGCTACACCTTTGCAGGCGGCCATACTTCGGCGTCGCTTATATTACGCAATGCAGGTGCCCAGCTTACGGCTTATTATGACGATTATGGCGATGTTCCGTTCGAAATAGATGCCGCATTGAGCCATCAGTTGGAGCATGCGCCATTCCGCGTATCGTTGGTATTGCAGAAATTGCAGAAATTCGACTTGACCGTAGGACATAAAAACTCACCAGAGCCTGGATCCGAAATCGAAGACAGTGGCGGCACAATTCCCGATTTTGCCGATAAATTACTGAGACATTGTGTGATAGGACTTGAATTATTCCCGCAAAAGACATTCAACCTGAGGGCTGGATTCAACTACCAGCGTCGTCAGGAGCTGAAGCTCAAGGAATCGTCAGGGTTGGCAGGAGTGTCGCTGGGCTTCGGACTGCGTTTGAAAAAATTCAGCATCGAATACGCACATGCCCGCTATGCACAGGCAGGAGCATCAAACCATCTTTCGCTGACAGTCAATTTGCCGCAATAGGTCCGGACATTGCAAAAATCCATGTCGGGTGTGCCGATTTTCCCGTCACAGCCAGCCTAACTAGTTGTTGATAACTCGGCAAGCCAGCAATATTTAAAAAAAATGCAAATATATATGCATACGTTTCCGCAAAAGCGTATGAATCAACCTCAAAGCCTTATTTTCCCGCAGTTTACACGTTGAGGCCGGCATTAATCGCACGCACAGAATTCAGCCGTTAAAGCAGACATTTATTGCCATGTTGAAAACAAAAATGAAACCTAAAAAACTGATGTTCGTATTTTTGTTCCGGAAACAGGAGGAAAAAAAGAAGCAAAAAAGAAGAAAAAAAACAACATGAAAACTAGTAAAAAAATCACAGTGATGGCAATGGCAATGATAGCAGTAGCAACAATCAAGCCAATAGCATTTGCCAATAATGTCAACGAAGACAAGGTAGTTGTCACAATCAAAGGAAATGTAAAGGAAGTGTCTTACAACGGACAAATGCAATCAGTAGTCGGACATTCTGTCGAGATCAGCAATCCAAACTACACTACTGAGGATTTTGTCTGCTATGCGATTGATTCAGTCAGCGCAGACGTGGCCGGAACCTACACAATGGGTATCAGCAGTGCCGATTTCTGCAATGTCAACCCAAACTTCAGCGACGTGATTTTTGTTGTAGTCGATGGGTATCTGAGCATCAAGGACGAACAATCGCCAAACGGAGCACTTGCGAAGGAATAGTGCCGAGGGCGCAATTTCTTATAGACCCGAAGGATTTTCCTATCGGGATTTTTTTTGCCTTCACGTGCCATTCACGGGAAGCGCCAGGCATCCTACAAGCCATCGTCGGCCATTGCCACAAATGGCAAAAATCCCTTTTGCATTATCTTTCAAAAGATTTATTTTTGCACGTTTAAAGCATTTATTTGCTTAAGGGGGCGTTCTGTAAGTTGCTTGTAGTGTTTTTGGGAATCTTGCCAGCCAGATTGGCGAGACGGGCGCGATTATTGTAGCCAAATGAAAACCAGCAAGATGACGCTGGAAATCCAAAACCGCACAAAAGATTATCGAACAACCTGCTTTGCGAAACTTTTTAATTGTGGAAAATTTATAGAATGCCACTTAAGATGACAGACAAGCAACAAACCATCAAAAAGGAAGTCACCATTGAAGGCACCGGACTCCATACAGGTGCACAAGTCAAGATGACATTCAAGCCGGCACCAATCGACTATGGCTACAAATTCCAGCGCATTGACCTCGAAGGCCAGCCGTTGATTCCAGCCCTGGCAGAATATGTCATTGACACGTCGCGTGGCACGACAATAGGCCGTGGCGAAGCCAGAGTGTCAACCATTGAGCACGTCATGGCCGCCATTTACAGCCAAGGCATCGACAACATACTAATCCAGATTGACGGGCCCGAGACACCAATCATGGACGGAAGCGCCGCCGAATTCCTGAAAGTGATCAGGGAGGCCGGAATCGAGGAGCAGGACGCCGACCGCCAGTATTTCGAAGTAAGGGAGAACATCAGATACATAAACAAGGAGCGCGGCATTGAGATTATGGCATATCCTGACAACAAGTTCAGCATTGATGTGCTTATCGATTTCAACTCGAAAGTGCTGGGCCAGCAGTTTGCCAGCATCAACGACATATCTGAGTTCAACGACAACATATCGATGTGCCGCACATTCGTATTTGCCCACGAGCTTGTTCCTTTGTTCAAGATGAACCTGATAAAGGGCGGACAGCTCGACAACGCCATAGTTATTGTCGAAAACAAGATATCGCAAGATGAATTCGACCGCATTGCCGACGTCTGCAACAAGCCAAGAGTGAAAGCACGCGAAGGCATACTCAACGACGATCTGAAGTTCGACAATGAGCCGGCACGCCACAAATTGCTTGACATAATCGGCGACCTTGCGTTGACAGGCAAGAAGATAAAGGGAAAATTCATAGCCAAGCGCCCCGGACATTTTGCCAATACCGAATTTGCAAAGCAGATACGCCAATGTATCAAATTTGAGCAGAAAAACGGAGTGGCACCAATTTACCATCCAGACCAAAAACCGCTTTACGACATTAACGACATAATGAAGCTTTTGCCACACCGCCCACCATTCCTTCTTGTCGACAAGATAATCGACATGACAGAGAATTCAATAGTAGGCGTGAAATGTGTGACAATGAACGAACCGTTCTTTGTCGGCCATTTTCCGCAAGAGCCGGTCATGCCTGGCGTTTTGCAGATAGAGGCCATGGCACAGGTAGGCGGCATATTGGCGCTGAACAGCATTGAAAACCCAAAGGAGTGGTCAACATATTTCCTCAAGATAGACAATGTGAAGTTCAAGCACAAGGTGGTGCCAGGCGACACGCTTGTGTTCAGGCTTGAGTATCTGTCGCCAATACGCCGTGGCATTTGCCACATGAGAGGCCAGATGTTCATAGGCTCCACATTGGCAATGGAGGCCGAAATGATGGCACAATTAGTGCATAACAAGGCAGAAGAAGACAATCAGGAACAACAGAACAACGAAGAATAATGGATTACCAACTGTCAAACGTCCATCCAGAGGCGAAAATCGGAAAGAATGTGGTTATTGAGCCATTCGTAACCATAGAGAAAGATGTAGAGATAGGCGACAATTGCTGGATAGGCTCAAATGCCGTAATCAAGAATTACACAAAGATTGGCAACAATTGCCGTGTGTTTCATGGAGCCGTCATCGGCGCTATTCCGCAAGACCTTAAGTTTAAGGGAGAAGTGACATTTGTCCATATTGGAGACAATACAACCATCAGGGAGTTTGCCACAGTCAACAGGGGCACGGCCGCAAAAGGCGGAACCACCGTCGGTTCAAATTGCCTGCTCATGGCATACAGCCACATTGCCCACGATTGCCGGCTGAAGGACAACATCATCATAGGTAACCTTACACAGTTGGCAGGCGAGGTCGATGTAGACGATTTTGCCATTGTCAGCGGTGGCAGCCTTGCCCACCAGTTCACCCATATTGGCGCGCATGCCATGATACAGGGCGGGTCGAAAATAGCCAAGGACATCCCTCCATACGTGATAGCAGGAGGCGAGCCATTTGCCTATTACGGACTGAATCTGGTAGGTCTGCGTCGTCGCAACTTCAGCAACGAGACCATAAACGCAATACACGACGTGTACCGCATCATATATCAAGGTGGCAAGAACATATCGCAGGCTCTTGACGAGGTGATGGCATCGTTGCCAGAAAGCACCGAACGAAACTATATTGTGGAATTCATCAAGGGATGTACGCGTGGCATTATTCCAAGCTGCATCAGCAGAAAATAATTGACGTAAACAGGTCGGTTTATTTTGAGCAAGAGCATAAATTACAAAAAATAAATTATCTTTGGGCATAAACTATTGTAAAAACTACTGTAATAATGGAAGCTGGTAAAAAAATTGTTGTGCCATGGGACTTTACCGATGTAGCACAAAATGCATTGGCCCATGCCGTAAAAATAGCCAAAGTGCTGGACAACAGCATAACTCTACTTCACATTGCAAAAGCCGACAAAGACAAGGATGAAGCCACACCAAAGCTTCAGCAAATAGCGGAAGAGGCTGCAAAGGCAAATGGTTTGGCAGTGGAGGCTGTTGTCATGGTCGGAACAATTTTTACCACTATCGGCGAATTCACTAAAGACAATGACGACATCAATCTTGTGATAATGGGCACTCACGGAATGAAGGGAATGCAGAAGCTTACAGGCAGCTGGGCCCTGAAGGTGATAGTGAGCTCCCATGTCCCATTTATCGTAGTGCAAGACCCGCCGTTGGAAAATTCATCATACAGCAAAATAGTGTTCCCTGTCGATTTCAAGAACGAGAACCGCGAAAAGCTTGTGTGGGCCATCTATTTCGGAAAGATATTCAATGCCAAGATTTGCTTTATCAAGCAAGAGGTGAGCGATAGCAACCTGGTAAAGAAAGTCAATACAAACCTTACTTTCGCAAAGAAGTACCTTACAAAATATGAGGTTGAATATGAGATTGAGACAGCTTCGGGTGGCAAGTTCGAAGAGAAGACAATTGAATATGCAAAACGCATTGAGGCTGACTTGATGCTGATTATGACCACCAAGAATATCGGCACTTTGGATTATGTGCTGGGCGCAAGCGAGCAATACATAATTGCCAATACTGCCCGAATTCCTGTCATGTGCGTCAACCCTCGCAAGAATAACAATTTCGCATTAGGTTCGTTGTATTAGAGTAGCAATCTAATTGACATATAGGGGATTGTGGCTTGCCACAATCCCTTTTTTGTTTTCAAGACGGACGAATTTAAAATGCTATTGTGTGACTGTTTGCTATCTGCCAATCAGGTTTGGAATATTGTTCACTTCGTAATAATAAAGCATATAACCTTTATAATCCTCTGCATTAACAGCATACCGTAATATCTTATTATTAAATATCAACCATACATAGCCATAGTTGTAGGCAAAATCGCCATCAATAGGAATTCCGTCGGCTGCACGGGGTTCTCCACACAAAAGTTTTATTTCCTTGCCTGTCATGCCAATCTTGCCATTGGTAATGGCGGAGTTTGCAAGGTTGTTCAATGTCGCCCTTATTTTATCTATTTCTGATAGTATTTTTTCTTCATCTTGTTTGTATTTTGATAGTTGACTGTTAAGATCATTCAATTGGGCATTTAAATCTTGCACTTTTTGCTCTTGCGTTTTTACTTCCTTTTCGCGAGTTTGCAATGTATTGTTTAGTTCGTCAATTTGTTTGTTTTTCGTTTCAAGAGTTTGTTGTGAGTTTGACAATAGCAATTGAAGGCTGTCGATAACCACGTTCGATTGACGTTGCTCTATTGTCTTGTTAAGCAATCTTATAACCTCATTTGGGTCTGCTATCATTTCGGCCTTGACATAGTAGGTGTCGCCAGTCCAGCGTTCTTCCAATATTTTGGTTTCGGCAATGCCCACACTTATTTGACGGATTTCCATTGTAAAGAAGTCTTTTGCCACTGTCGAATTCTTCTCTTCGGTGGTGTAGTTGACATAGCTTTCAATATAAACCCCTAATTCCTCTATTAGCAGATGCTTGACTTCAGACAAAGCTTTTTGCCGGGCACTGACTTTGCTGTCTGTTTCAGATGCCTGATAGTTGTATTCTCTTATAAATGTTTTGTTTTCGGCATTTGAGCATACGGTCAGCAACAGGCCGGCAGCAACAAGAAAAAGCTTAATATGGTCCATATTCCTATATATTTATTGTACTAATATAGATGATATGAGAAAACAAAAGGTTGCTTTTCTGTTGATTTTGTTTTAGCGTGCTTTTAATGGAATGGCAATACTCTTTGCCAAAAAAAACTACATTTGCGCCTATGAGTTTGCAACATCTTACACTTACCAATTTCAAGAACTACCAGTCGCTCGATGTCGATTTCTCGACACGCATCAACTGCATCACGGGCGACAACGGCGAGGGCAAGACCAACATTCTCGACGCCATTTACTATCTTTCGTTTTGCAAGAGTTGCTTTACGAGCACCGACTCGCTCAACATCAGGCATGGCGAGCAGTTCTTCATTATCGAGGGCACCTACGATTTCGACGGGCAGGTCGAAGACATCTATTGCGGGTTTGAGCCGGGCAAGCGCAAGCGTTTCAAGCGAAACAAGAAGGAGTACGAACGCTTTGCCGACCACATAGGCCTGATACCGCTGGTTATGGTATCGCCATACGACAATAATCTTATCATTGGCGGAAGCGATGAGCGCCGAAAGTTCATTGACGGCATAATTTCACAATTCGACAGCCAATATCTATATGAATATCAGAAGTATATAAAGATATTGGCTCAACGCAACCATTTGCTCAAGGAAACCCCGCAGACGTGGCAGATTGATGAAGAAATGCTCCAGATATATGATGACCAGCTGGCTGAGTCGGGGCAATTCATCTACCAAAAGCGCAAGGAATTTATACGTGGCATTGAGCCCATCTTCCAGAAATATTTCGAATTCATTTCGCGAGGCAAGGAGAAGGTGTCGCTAACCTATCAGACTACGCTCGACGAAAAGCCGATGGATCAGCAACTTAGCGATTGCCGAGCCATCGACCTGGCTACCCGCTACACCAATTTCGGAATCCATAAGGACGACATTGAGCTGGGCATGGCGGGAATGCAGATAAAGAAGCTGGGTTCGCAAGGCCAGCAGAAGACATATTTGATTGCGATGAAACTGGCGCAGTTTGAGTACATCTACAGCCTATGTGGGAAAAAACCCATTCTTTTGCTCGACGACATATTCGACAAGCTCGACCAGACCCGTGTGAAGCAGATTGTCAGCCTTGTATCTCAGAACAATTTCGGGCAGATATTCATAACCGACACGAGCACTCAGCGCATAGGCGACATAATGCGTGAAGTTGGAGGCGACAATCGGCATTTCAACCTTAATGGCAATATCTTAACGCAGATGCAATGAAACGGCAAAACAGCTTGACATTGGGAGAGGCCATCTCTCTTTGGATTGATGCGCTGAAGCTGCGCCAAAAGGTTGACGAGGCGCGTCTTGTCTCACTGTGGAATCCGATGGTAGGGCCTTACATGGCATCAAAGACACGCGACATTTTCATAAACGACCGCAAGCTGTTTGTCTATATCGATTCATCGGTGGTGCGGAGCGAGCTGGCCATGGCAAAGGCGATGCTCATCAAAAGGCTTAACGAGGGTGCAGGTGGCAATGTCATCGACGACATCGTCTTCAAGTAATGTTGTTTCATTTCTCATTTGTTATAGATATCTTGCCACTATGAATGAGCCGAAATTTGATACTACCTTTTTTGAGCGCTATGCGATGGTTACGCTTCAAAGCATTCTTGGCGACCGCTATGCCAATTTGGTCAATTCGGACAGGCCTGATTTGCAGGACATCGATGGGGGACTGGGCATAGAGGTTACACGTTCCATAAAGGAGGAGAAGGTCGAAGCCGAGATGCTCGTAAACGAACTGGCGGGCAAGGAGATTTTCTACATCGACGATGCCGATATGCGCGACATCCAGTTGTATGGATACGCCTATGGTCTAAACTACGGGAACTATATGGGCGAGTTGGAAAAGCGCTATTGGTCGTTGGCCTTGCCACTGAAACGCATTATCAAGAGCAAGGTGCATAAAGTGGGCGATGGATTCTATGGCGATTTCCGTGAATTCGGGCTTTTTGTCTTCACAAAAGACGACCTTACGAAACTTGAGGTGCAACTGACTGTGGAATATACCACTGAACTTCAGCGGGAGAATGACATCAGATACTCGAAACTGTTTATCGCGCAAACCAATTGCCTGTATGTTTGCAACCTCGACACCCAGCATGTCGATGAGTACCCGATAAGCAAGAAGCAGTGCCGTCAGTTCTACAGGAAAGTCGTGGAAGGTACTGTGCAGTAATAGAATACGGGTACGAAGGCAATTGTCTTGCCAATGCATTTATGATGATAGCCAAATAGGCGGTTTTAGATTGTCTGTTGTAAAAATATTGTATGCATCATATCGGAATTTGCATATCAAGTTGTAATATTGCCTAAAATCAGTTTTTGGGAAAACATCATCATAATGACTTATAACCTACTGATTTTTATATAATTGTCATTATTTGTCAAATTTTCCATATATTGTAAGATGAAGTCTTTTTACAAATCCATATTGCCGGTTTTGCTTTTGCTTCAAAGTGCAGGCTTGCAGGCGCAGACTGAAAACGAGGAATATCTTGACAGCTTGCGCAATGTCATTCGCACAGCGGTATCAGACACTGTACGGTTTGTGGCTGTCGATGAAATGATCTTTGCCTGTGGAGATGCTGATTCCGCACTTCACTATGCCGACATGGAAACCGAGCTAAGCCGCAACATGTCATTGCGATACAAACGTGCGGCTAACTTACGTCACGTTGATTACTATTATAGTATTGGAAATTATGAAGAGGCATTAAATATATCGCGGCAAAATTTAGCAATGTGCGATTCGGCAGGCGACAAAAAACTTGCAGGCGACGCTTATAACAGCCTAGGCCAAGTGCTAATTCAGCTTGGCGACATTGTCAACGCAGACTTGTGCCTACACCGTGCACTTGACTATTTTTATCAGGTTGGTGATTCGATGGATATTGCCAGGACATACTACTCACTGGGAGCCATGTATGTCGATTTTTCACTATTGGAGCGCGCCACCGAATGTTTTAGCACAGGCATAGATATCTCGAAGGCAAACAATTATTTAGGCCAACAGATTATCCTAGAAGCCGGCATGCTGTCAATGTATGCGAAGATGTGCGAAATCGGAAATTACACTGACCCGGTATTCAATCAGGCAATAAGCATCGCACAAGACATCTTCGCCCTTATGGACATCTATTCATATAATGACAACAACGTGCCATTGAAGAAAGAGCCGGTTTTGATAGTGTCATACAGCTATCTAAACCAAATCTATGCTTACAAGGCTTCATTTTGCGACAGTATGGAAAAAAGTGCGTGCCTCGACAGCTGTCTGCATTACATCGGCAAAATGCAGCAGGTCATTGATGAGTCAAACTACATCTGGGGCCAGATTCAATGCGATATTGATTTTGCCAACTACAATTTGTGCAAAGGCAACACATCGGAGGCGCTTCGCCTACTGAAAAAGATTGACGCTTCAGACGATGTGGGGAAAGACCAATATTACGAGACCATTTACAATCTCCATATCGCATATGCGGTATTGTGTGGCGATTGGAAGTTGGCGTACGACTATAAATGTAAATTGGGAGAATGGCAAAATCGCGACGTGAAGGACAAATTCCTTGTCCAATCCACCCAAAGTAAGATGCAGTCAGAATTTGACAATCAAATACGTCAGCGGGAACAGGCGGAAAACGAGCGCGCATTGCGTAGCAAGTACATAAATATGATATTTGCCATAAGCTGCGCATTGCTTTTCATAATTGCCGTCATAGTCTTTGTGGCATACCATCGTAAGCGCAGGCAAGTAAGGATATTGTGCCAGCAGCTTGAGGAATGTGCAATATGCCAAAACCGTCTAAGCGCCAAAACACAAAGAGACAGCAATGCCAAATGTGATTTGGAAAAGGGAGAAAAGGGCCTAACATTCGACATGATAGAGCGGATGCTCGACAAGAGCAAGTCTTACTGCAGGCAAGACATAAATCGCGATGAAATGGCCAGGGAACTTGGTACAAATAGGCAATACCTTGTCGATTGCATAAAAGAAGCAACAGGACAGTCATTCAGCGAATATATATATTCAAAGCGCCTAAAGGAATCAGTAACCCTGATTATGAATCAAATGGAATCAAGTTTCGTCGAAATATCGGAAATGGTGGGATTCAGCTCATACGCAACGTTTTACCGTGCGTTCCTTAAGCAGTATGGTGTAAAGCCAGTCGACTATAAAGACTATTTGAGCGCCAAGCAGCATGTTTCTGTTGCGACAATCTGAGGTCTTCCCGGTTGCTGTTTTGGCATATCCGTAAACAACAAAAGCCACTCGCATGTGAGTGGCTTTTGTTGTTGAATGTCAACTATCAGTTGATTTTTACATATCAGAATATTTCTTGTAGCGCTTTTCGGCATCCTGACTGCCTTGCTCAAACAGTTTCTCGGCATTTTCGGGGAAGCTGCGTGTAAGCGAGTTGTAGCGCACTTCGCCTTCAAGGAATTCCTTGTACGGCATTGAAGGTGCCTTTGAGTCGAGTTGGAACGGATGCTCCTTGCGTGGGTCGTAGCGGTAGAGCAACCAGTAGCCACTCTCAACGGCGCGCTTCATCTCCTCCTGAACACGGTGCATACCAATGCGGATGCCGTGAGATGCACAAGGAGTGTAGGCAATCACTATTGAAGGACCATCGTACGATTCGGCCTCCTTGATGGCCTTTATAAGTTGTGCAGGGTCGGCACCCATAGCCACTTGAGCCACATATACGTTGCCGTATGTCATCATAATGGCGCCAAGGTCCTTCTTGCGGCTCTTCTTTCCAGATGCGGCAAATTTTGCAACCGCTCCCATTGGTGTCGCCTTGCTGCTTTGTCCGCCTGTGTTTGAGTAAATCTCTGTATCTATGATAAATACATTAATATTCTCACCGCCTGCTATAACGTGGTCGAGGCCACCGAAACCTATGTCGTAGGCCCATCCGTCACCGCCGAACATCCAGAATGTCTTCTTCGACAGGATGTCCTTTGATGCCAGAATGTCGGCCGATTCGGCACAGTTGCTTTTCTGCAGTTCGCTGATAAGTGCATCGGTTGACTGACGCGACTTGTCAATATCGTCGAAAGTGTCGAGATATTGCTGACAAGCGTTTTTCAATTCAGGACAAGATTCAGCCAATGCTTCAACCTTCTCTTTTAGCAACGCACGGCGCTGTTTTACTGACAGATACATTCCGAGACAAAGTTCGGCGTTGTTCTCGAACAGGCTGTTTGTCCAAGCAGGTCCGAAACCGCGATTGTTCACAGTATATGGAATGCCAGGCATTGCCGAGCCCCACGCTTGCGAGCAACCTGTGGCGTTAGCCCAAAATACCTTGTCGCCAAACAGTTGGGTAAGAAGTTTTGCGTATGGTGTCTCGCCACAGCCTGCACAGGCTGCCGAGAATTCGAGCAACGGCTGACGGAATTGGCTTCCCTTAATTGAGTATGGCTCAAAGATGTCGCCTTTTGAAGATATCTTCAGGCCATAGGCGAATAGTTCCTTATCCTTTTCGTCGAGAACGGCAGGCTTCATCTCAAGAGCGGCAGAAGGGCAGCTTTGTGCGCAGCTGCCACAGCCTGTACAGTCGTATGCCGATATGCTCAATGCGAAATGCAGGTCTTTTGCCTTGCCGTTGGCAGGAATGGTCTTGAATCCTTCAGGCGCTGCGGCTTTTTCGGCCTCGTCAAGCAGATAAGGACGGATGACAGCGTGCGGGCAGACAAGCGAGCAACGGTTACATTGAATGCACTTGTCGGTGTTCCATTCGGGTACGGCGACGGCAATGCCGCGTTTCTCGTATGCTGTAAGTCCCATTTCGAGCGTACCGTCAACACAGTCGGTGAAAGCGCTGACAGGCAGGTCGTCGCCCTTTTGTGCATTGATTGGCTCAAGCAGGTTTTTGACCACTGCGGGACGGTTATCGGCTTCAGTGCTGACAGCGTCGGTTGCCTTTGCCCACGATTCGGGAACGGCTATTTCGCGAACACCGCTTGCACCCTTGTCGATGGCGGCGACATTCTTGTTTATCACATCCTCGCCTTTGGCAAAATAAGTCTTGCGTACGGCAGCCTTCATTGCGTTAAGCGCATCTTCAGGCTTGATGATGCCCGTGCAGGCAAAGAATGCGGCCTGAAGCACGGTATTTGTATGGTTGCCCAATCCAAGGTTGAGCGCTATGTCGGTAGCATCGATGACGCAGAAACGTATCTTCTTAAGTGCCAATGTGCGTTTTACGTTGGCTGGAAGCCATTGTTCAAGTTCGGCATCGCTCTTGTTGCAGTTTAGAAGGAATGTTCCGCCTTGCTTAACTTCCGACACAATGTCGTACTTGTCGATATAACTTTGGTTGTGGCAAGCGACAAAGTCGGCACTCTTGACGTAGTATGAACTCTCGATAGGATTTTTGCCGAAGCGCAAATGCGATTTCGTCACACCGAACGATTTCTTTGCATCGTACTCAAAGTAAGCCTGTCCGTACTTTCCGGCGCATTGGCTCACAATCTGTACGGTATTTTTGTTGGCGCCGACTGTTCCGTCGCCGCCAAGTCCCCAGAACTTGCAGCTGAACGTGTCGCCACCTGCGTTGTCAAACGGAATGGTCGGCAACGACAAATGAGTTATATCATCGTTGATACCGATAGTGAAACCGTTCTTAGGCTCTTTCAGCGACAGGTTGGCAAATACTGAAAGTATCTGACCAGGGTCGGTGTCCTTCGAAGAAAGTCCGTAACGTCCGCCTATCACCTTTATGTCTTTTCCTGAATTTAGGATTACAGAGCAAACATCTTCAAACAATGGCTCGCCTGCGCTGCCTGGTTCCTTGCAACGGTCGAGTACGGCGATGCGCTTTGTCGTGGCTGGCAGTGCCTTAAGCAGATGCTCTGCGCTGAACGGACGATACAGGTGCACTTGTACAAGGCCTGTCTTTCCGCCTTTTGCGTTCAGTTCGTCAACGGCTTCCTTTATTGCGCCCGATACGCTGCCCATTGCTATTACAATATCGGTGGCGTCTTTGGCACCGTAGTAGTTGAATAGGTGATATTCGCGGCCTGTAAGTGCGCTTATCTGTCCAAGATAGTTCTCAACAATCTCTGGAAGAGCGTCGTAGTATGTGTTGCAGGCCTCACGGACCTGGAAGAAGACGTCAGGGTTCTGGACAGTGCCACGCATAAGCGGATGCTCCGGATTGAGTGCGTGAGCACGGAAGGCGGCTAGCGCATCCTTGTCGAGCATTGCGGCAAGTCTCTGCGTGTCAATCATTTCAACGGTGTTTATCTCGTGCGATGTGCGGAACCCGTCGAAGAAGTGCATAAATGGTGTCTGCCCCTTGATTGCAGCCAAATGAGCGACTCCTGCCATATCGACAACTTCCTGCACGCTACCTGAGCAAAGCATTGCAAAACCTGTGTTGCGGCAGCCCATAACATCGGAATGGTCGCCGAAGATGCTCATTGCGTGGGTGCCCACTGTACGTGCTGCAACGTGCAGAACTACAGGTAGACGTTCGCCTGCAATACGGTGAAGGACCGGAATCATAAGCATCAGGCCCTGGCTCGATGTGAAACTTGTAGCGAGCGAGCCTGTCTGTGCTGCGCCGTGAACTGCGCCAATGGCACCTGCCTCCGATTGCATCTCAATCAAGGTGACTTGCTGGCCAAAAATATTTTTTCTGCCTTTTGCCGACCATGCGTCAGTGTGTTCGGCCATAGGCGACGACGGCGTGATAGGATAAATGGCGGCTATTTCTGTGAACTCATACGCGATATGAGATGCAGCCTCGTTGCCGTCAATGGTTACTAAATTCTTTGACATTTTGTTTTTCTTTTAATGCAAAACGTAAGGCTGATAAAAACCAACCTTACGCCATATATAATTCACCAAATAATATTTCTAATTCTTCTTCAGCCCCAACTTCTCCACAGCCTCTTCCCTCATCTTGTACTTGAGAATCTTGCCTGCGGCGTTCATCGGGAATGATTTAACAAAGTCGATGTAGCGTGGCACCTTGTGGCGTGCAAGACGGCCTACGATGAATGCCCGCATATCTTCTTCCGAAATGCTTTCACCTTCCTTAAGTATGATGCAGGCCATTGCCTCTTCGCCGTATTTCTCGTCGGGAACGCCAATCACCTGAACATCCTTCACTTTTGGATGTGTGTATATAAATTCCTCTATTTCTTTAGGATAGATATTCTCACCACCACGGATTATCATATCTTTCAGACGTCCTGTGATGCGATAGTTGCCGTGTTCATCAACGCAGGCAAGGTCGCCGCTGTGCAACCATCCCTCGGCGTCTATTGTCTGTGCTGTGGCGTCGGGCATCTTGTAGTAGCCCTTCATCATATTGTATCCCTTTGAGCAGAACTCGCCGTTTGTGCCAGCAGGCACTTCAAGGCCAGTCTCAGGATCGATAATCTTGCATCGCACGTGCGGGAATGCGTAGCCCACGGTATCGCATCTGACGTCGATGTCGTCAGTCCAGGACGACATGGTGTTGCCTGGTGCCGTTTCGGTCTGTCCGTAAACGCTTATGATGCCCCGCATATTCATCTCGTCGGGTTCGGCGGCGCGGCGCATGAGGTCGGCAGGACAGCCGGAACCAGCCATAATGCCTGTACGCATGTACGAGAAGTCGGTCTTGCGGTAGTCGGGATGATTGAACATTGCTATGAACATTGTCGGCACGCCGTTGAAGCAGGTTATATGCTCCTGGTTGATGCAGGCCAGCGATGATTTTGCCGAGAAGTACGGCATAGGGCACATTGTTGTGGCGTGTGTTATTGACGAAGTCATTGACAGCACCATTCCAAAGCAGTGGAACATTGGCACCTGAATCATCATGCGGTCGGCTGTTGACAGGCCCATGCGGTCGCCAATGCACTTTCCGTTGTTGACCACGTTGTAGTGTGTAAGCATCACACCTTTAGGGAACCCTGTTGTGCCTGAAGTGTATTGCATATTGCAGACGTCGTCGGGATGTACGGCTGCGGCCATGCGCTGAATCTCTTCGAGCGGAACTAGATCGCGGCGGGCCATTGCCTGCTGGAATGTCAGGCAACCTTTCTGGCGGTAGCCCACTGTTATGACATTGCGCAGGAACGGCAGACGCTTGCAGTGAAGCGGCTTGCCTGGCTCGTTTGTCGCTATTTCAGGACAAAGTTCGTTCATTATGGCCTTGTAGTTGGAGTCGAGCGCACTCTCAATCATTACAAGAGTGTGGGTGTCTGACTGGCGGAGCAGATATTCGGCCTCGTGAATCTTGTATGCGGTGTTGACTGTAACAAGCACAGCACCTATTTTTACTGTCGCCCAAAACGTTATGTACCAAGCAGGAATGTTTGTACACCATACTGCCACTTTTGAGCCTGGCCTTACGCCTAACGACACAAGTGCCCGTGCAAAGTCGTCGACATCGTCGCGGAACTCCGAGTAGGTGCGGGTATAGTCGAGCGTGGTGTATTTGAAGCAGTACTGGTCAGGGAACTCCTCAACCACGCGGTCGAGGACCTTTGAGAAGGTAAGGTTCAGCAGTTCGTCTTTTTTCCAGATGTAGTATCCCGAGCCGTCGTGGTTAGGATAAAGTGCGGTTTTCTTGCCACGTGTATTCTCGAATTGGCCCATATAGTTGACAAAATGCGGGAAAATGACATCGCGGTCGGTGAAGTCGAGCATCCACTCGGGTTTCCATTCCAGCGATATGAATCCGTCGTAGTCAACTGACGACAAGGCTTTCATCACATTGGCGATAGGGAAGTTGCCCTCGCCTATAATATTATATGTGTTGGCGTCGTCGCTGTCGCGCAGGTGTACATGCTTTATGTAGGCTCCAAGGTTTGTTATGGTCTGCGATGGCGTTTCGCCTTTGTCGCGGTACGGGTGGTGAACATCCCATATGACGGCCACCTGGTCGCAGGCGAAGAAGTTCAGCAAGTCGCGCAACAAGGCTGTATCGGCATATATTCCGCTTGTCTTGATGAGGATGGTGACGTTCTTTTCTTCGGCGACGGGAATCAGTGTCGAAAGGTTCTTCTTAACGGTTTCAACGTCGCCGTCTTTAGCGAATGCGCACACGTATGGGCAATGCATGTCCGAAGCGATTCCGATAAGGCTTTCGAGTTCGGAGAGCATTTCAGGCTTTTCAATAGACAGGTCGGCCGATGTGTCGAAACAGGGTATCGACAGGTTCTTTTCACGCAGTTCGCGCAATGTGGCCATAAGCGAGTATTTGTGGAAAGGTCCGCCTTTTGCCACAAATTCGGGTGTCTTGAAAAGATTGTATATTTCCACTCCAGCGAAGTGCATCTCGCTTGCATTGTCAAGGATTTCGCTCCATGACATGTCAGTCCAGCCACGTGTAGAGAATGACAGTTTCATTATTCGCCCTCCTCAAATGCTATTTTGTTTACGGCATTAAGATATGCGTCGATGCTTGAGCCGACGATATCGGTTGAAATGCCTCTTCCTGAATATATCTTGCCTTCAAAGCGCAGGCGGACAACAGTCTCGCCCATTGCTTCGCGGCCTTCAGTCACTGATTGTATCTGAAAATCGTCGAGCTCGTAGTGGCGCCCAATCACCTTTTCTATTGCAAGGAATGCGGCGTCGATTGGGCCGTCGCCCACGCATACGCTCTCCATTACCGCATCGCCCTTTTTGAGCATTATGTGGCAGGTGGCTGTTATCACATTGCCCGAATTGATGACGTAACTCTCGAGCTTGTAGGTTGGAGGCACCTGAAATGCCACCGAGGCGACTATTGCGTCGAGTTCCTTCGGGCCGACGGTGTCGTTCTTTGAAGCCACGCGTACGAATGCGTCGAACACGTTTTGGGCATCGTCTTCGGTAAGGTCGTAGTTGAGCTTGCGCACGGCGCCAATCACGGTTTCCTTGTCGTCGTGAATGGTCAGTTGGATATCGGACCTGTCTTCAGGCGTGATGTTGCTGAACGATGTCGGTTTTGAGCGGTTGGTCTGGCACAGGCGCTTGATTTGGCTCACAACGCGCTGAAGTTCGGTTGCGTGTACATCGCAAGTGGCCTCGCATACATCGACTTTTGCGTTCAGTATCTTGACAAAGCGTTCGAGCGAGACGGTGAAGTTGCCGAAAGGGGCGGTCTTTATCTCGTCGGCGCCAGCACGTACGGCCGATATGGCGCACGAGTCGGCAAGGTAGAATTCGTTTGAGCAGCGTACGCCAAGCCTTACGTTTTCGGGCAACGATTCCTTAACCTGCTTCACAAGGCTGTAGAACTCGTCGGGCAGCAGGTTGCCTGCCGCGTCGCATACGGTTACTATGGTTGCGCCGTTCTTGACGGCTGCTTCAACGGCTTGCCACAAAAAGTCCTTGTCGCTGCGGCCGAAATCTTCGGCAACGAATTCAACATCGGGACAAAGTGCGCGGCTGCGTGCCGTAAGGTCTGATATGAGGTCGAGCACTGCGGCTGGTTTCTTGTGGCAGAAATATTCCATCTGTACGGTGCTGACAGGAACCGAGATTTGCAATCGAGGATGTGCGGCGCCCTTCAAGGCGTTCCAGGTTGTGTCAACTGTGTCGGCCTCAAAAATGTTGAGGGGAACGGCAACAGCACTGGTTTTAACTGTTGATGCAAGCGACTTTATGAGTAAGCTGTCTGTCTTGCCGTCAACTATGGGACTAACCTCGATAACAGAAAGTCCAAGTTTGTCAAGAAGCTTTGCCAATTCAATCTTCTCACGGAATGAAAAGGCGTAGCCTGCCTTATCGGCGGCCTGCTTCATTGTAATGTCACCAATGGAAATTTTTCGTTTCATTTTATACCTTCAAAAAAATTCGCGCAAAAGTAGTCAATTTAAAGCAATTAACGTTCGCTGATTCACTAAAATACCTATATTTCTTATGTAACAAACAATATGCCAGGCACTGAAGGTGCGATTATGCATATTTTCAATGACTTGTTTGGCGCTTTCGATAGCGGGTGACGCGGGCGGGTTCCGATAGAGTTTTTTGCTTTTCAGTGACAAATATTTTAGGATTCATCTTCCATAATACCTATGTCCATTCTTATCCTTCATAACCTCGCCCCTCATTTCACGGACGTGTATTCCGTTTATTGTCTTGGGTTCGGAATCCTTTATTCCGCTAAATGAAATGCTGTCGTTTCCCAAACGAGTGAAATAGTCTACGATATTCTGTTCAATGCTGTCATGACCGCCTAACTCAAGTTCCACGCCACCATCTGCCGTGATGTATGCGGGATTTTCATCGGGGCGGGCGGAGGAACTTTTTTATACCTGTTTCTTTGGGTTGCATCGGATTTAGTAGTCCACAAAAACCGGCTTTTTTGTTTATGGAACATAGACTTACATATCACTTACCTAAGTATTTTTTTGCATTTTTGCCTAAAATGTTATTTGCTTTTATACTTTTGCCACAAACAAATCATATGTATAATAAAAGGTATCTTTTGGGAATAGCCATATTGCTATGCTCTTTTGTTGCATCGGCGTCAAACAACCAGAAATATCATGAGTTGCATAGGCAGTACGATGAATATTTTGAGATAAAAGACTATGCCAACTCGGCGCGTGTACTCGAAGAAGCGCTCACACTCATCCATAGCGACTCGCTAGAGATGTTCTCCGATACCTACAACGGGCTTACTTATTCATATTGGTGCCTTGGAAAATACGAGAAAGCGCTCGACTATGGCTCCAAGGCGCTCGACATCGACCGGCAGCTGGGCGACTCCGCCTACATATCGTCATCGCTGGCACTGATATCGGCAATATTTACGCATCAAAACATGTACGCCGAGGCCGAGACATACATGAACGACGCTCTTGGCATGGTCCCGAAAGACGACATTGCAATGCTGGCCTCGCGGCACGGAACGTTAGGCGAGATTCTGACCCTTGAAGAAAAATACGAAGAGGCCATTTATCATATTGAATACGCCTACTCGCTCGACACTGCGGACAACCGCATTGAAAGGGCGGCCATGCGGCTCTCGCAGCTGGGCAACACCTACATCTACGTGGGAGAGTACGCTAAAGCCGAAAAGGCGCTTGCCACGTCAACGGCCGTATTCCGCGAAACATGCAACTGGCACAGCCTTTGCATCAATCTGCTGCAACAGTCCAAATTGTATACGAAAATCAATGACCCCCAGAAGGCCCGCACTATCTTGAACGAATGTCTGGAAATAAGTAGGAAGACAAGCCAGCGGCCTTACGAGTATAAGGCGACATACATGCTTGCTAAATTGCTCAGGGATGTGGACCTGTACCAAAAGGCCATGGACCTGAAAGACTCATTGCACAACGAGCAAATTCAATCGCAAGTGGCCGAATTTGAGGTAAAATACGAAACTGCCGAAAAGGAAAGGCAAAACGCGCAGCTGCAGATTGTAATTGAAAGGCAGCACCATCTGATGTGGATACTTATAATAGTGCTTATCGCCATTATGGGTGGCGTCGCACTTACGTTAGTCTTGTACCGTCTGCACCGTGACATTCAGCGCACTGAATCGATTGCACGGAAACTGTTTTTCCCCAAGACAAGGAAGCAAAACGAGAACACCACCTCGCCCGACTCAGTCACTGCTGACGAGGAACTGGTAATAAATGCCAAGCCAAGCATATTGTCGGCCCGCGAGATTGAAATTGTGCGCGCCTGCTGCCAAGGCAAGCTGAGCAAGGAGATTGCCGACGAACTATGCATAAGCAAGCGCACCGTCGACGCCCACAAAACGACAATTTACCAGAAGCTTGGCGTCAGCAACAATACGGAGCTCATTCTATATGCCGTAAAAAACGGCTTGGTTCATCTATAGGAGGCTTCTATAAAATCCCCGTTTGCCCGTACTGCTCATTCGTCCAGACATTCAATCTGCCTTACAGCTCCTTCAAAATCTCTACAAGGCAATTTTTAGAATTCTCTGCAATCATAGTACCGTTGTTTTTTAAGTAGCATGCCGGTTTGTCGGTTTTCTGCATTCCGCCAGCCATTTCAGACATGGCCTAAACCAACTTCGGCAGCCCGATTTCCGGCCTTTTTTTCGCTCATGTAACATGGTTCATGTAACATGGGCAAAAGCCTCCCTTGCATCGGTCCTTAAAACATACTGAAATGCAAATACTTAGGTATTTTAGGTATAAATACCTATGTGCGGTGTTAAAAATAAGCGCATATACTTGCATCGGATTTAGGAACACAACCTCCGAAAAACGATTTTTCGAATTTTTAAAAAATATAAAGCCATGTCACAATTAAAAACACTGACAGATCGCGAACGTGAAATTGTTGCAGCATGTTGCAAAGGCTTGCGCGCAAAGGACATTGCCGCCGATTTGGGCATAAGCAAACGCACAGTTGACGCGCACAAAGCCAACATCTACCATAAGCTGGGCATTTCAAGCTGCCTTCAGCTGGTGCAGCTGATAAACGAACAATGCAGATAACCTTTAAAAACCAAAAGAGATGAACCAATCAAAACCCATTATTTCAGCATTGGCCCTGATGCTGACGGCTACAATGGCAGAGGCGCAGACGGCTGTAGTGCCGGCTGGCGGCGATGCCATTGGGCAGGCCGGAACAGTAACCTACACCATAGGTCAGCCGTTTGCCGGATTCGCAGGCAACGCAAGCGGCAGCATTAACATGGGCGTGCAGCAGCCCTACATCATCGGAGTGGTGCCTCCACCCGACGGCATTGCCGAACTGCAGGCCGAATTTGCGGTTTACCCTAACCCCACAACCGACGCCGTGACAGTTACCACAACCGAGAGCGACAGCTACAGCTACGAACTTCTGTCCGAGACAGGAGCCGTTGTAGGCAAGGACGACTTTGACGAGTCGTGCCAAGTGGAAATGTCGGCTTTGGTGCCGAGCACATACATGCTGCGCATCAGCAACAAGAAGGGACAGATGAAAGTGTTCCGCATTGTCAAACAGTAACATAGGTATTTTATTCAATAACAATTTCAAAATTCACTCATGAAAAAATTATTCTCAACCGTAGCCGCACTGATCCTTGCGGCAAACCTTTGGGCAGGTGTGCCGCAAGGTTTTTCATTCCAGGCCGTTGTGCGCAACGCACAAGGCGAATTGGTGCAAAACAGCTCCAATGTGAGCGTTAAAGTGTCAATCCTTAAAGATGCTGCCGACGACAACAGCGTTGTCTATGCCGAAACCGCCACCGCCGAAACCAACGCCAACGGACTTATGAGCCTGCAGATTGGCAATGGCACCGCCATAAGCGGCTCCTTCGACAAGATTGACTGGGCACAAGGCACTTTCTTTGTAAAGACAGAGATTGACATTGAAGGTGGCGAGAACTACTCCATATCATCTGTACAGCAACTGCTGAGCGTGCCTTTCGCAATGTATGCCGGCAATGTTCCAACCAAAGTGAGCGAACTTGAGAACGACGCTAAATTCGTTTCCACCGACACACTTAAGGCATACGCAGCAAACATCAACATTCTGAAGAACACCATCATGTTGGCAAACTATGTGAATGCCGACACTCTGGCAAACTATGTTTCTACCAAAACATTGAACTCTTACGCCAAAACCGACCAGAACATAAGTTCGTTCACCAACGATGCAAAATACATCTCGGAAGACACGCTAAGTGCCTATGCCTTGAAAAGCGAACTGCCCGACGGTGTTGACCTTAGCACCTATCTGCACAACGGCAGCAACATCAGCAAGTTGAACAACGATGCCAAATACGTAAAAGAAGGTGAAAACATTAGCAAGCTGAACAACGATGCCAAATATTTGACTAAATCCGATAAGATTGATAATGCGGCCATTGCCGATTCATCCGTTGCTACCTATAAGGCCAAAAGAGCTGAAAAGTCAGAAACTGCCACAAAGGCAACTCAGTACATTGGCGATATGCCTTTGGTAAGGGTTACAGTAATTGTTAATGGTAGTGAAGATAATAGTATGGTGAAATTTTTAGGAAAAGAAATTAAAGAAGGAGAAAATACATTCGTCATCCCAGCATATAGCCCTGTTTACATTTCCGCATTTCCTTCATCCAGACAATATGTATCTATGATCGATATCAATGGGGAAGAGTTTAATAACATTGCTGGCTATGCTAATACTAATTCGTATAGCCTGGAATATAAGACGAATTTATACCCATACAATGGTGATAATCATTATTACGATTATTATCAACTTATGTGCAATCAGGATCCTAATTTGGGGAATGAGGGTCGCGGCACCGGTTTCGCCAATAAAGTGACTTCATCCGGATATTTAGCCAGCAATATGCTAATGAAAAAACACTTTAAGGAACCTAACAAAGATGCTTTTGATTATGAGTACCCCATAACAATGAAAGCTCAGTTCTGGATTGGAGACAATGGTGACGTGTGGGCAGATGGGCTAGAATTTCATAGGGACAGAGAAAACGAAAACGATTACACCCCGTTGTTTGTAAAAATACCTGTGAAAGAATTAAAAAGTAATATTATATCCACAAAAGTCAAAAAAGTAACGGCTTATGGTGACAGATATAGTAAAGGTATTGCAATAGAAAATCAAATAATAGGTCCATTCCCAATGGAAGACAATACAATAACAATCACATTCGTAACGCCTATAAACTAGCGTATTGTCTACATGGGCAGAACCGGTTTGGTAAGAGATTACAATTATTGATAATCTGACAAATACAATAAAAGGCAGATTTCCTGAAAGCAGGGAATCTGCTTTTTTTGTTTGCACGGCACAAGCGTCTTTTTGTATTTGTTGAGATGCGGAATGGCACGGTTTTGCGGTACGTTTGATGGCCTGACAAGATTTTTTTGTCGTTCCGCTGTAACATTGCAAAATATTTGTAGTCAATTAAACGTATTTGCAATAAAACAAAAAGATGATACGGATTGAAAATCTGCATAAATCGTATTTCACAGGAGGCTCGCCTCTGCACGTGCTCAAAGGCATCAACCTAAACATTGAGGAGGGCGAGCTGGTTTCCATTATGGGCAGTTCGGGCTCGGGCAAGTCAACCTTGCTCAACATCCTGGGCATCCTCGACAATTACGACGAGGGCGCCTACTACCTCAACGGCGAGCTTGTGATGAACATGAGCGAGAAAAAAGCCGCCGCCTACCGTAACAAGATGCTCGGATTTGTATTTCAGCAATTCAACCTGATAACGTTCAAGAACGCACTCGAGAACGTGGCGCTCCCGCTCTATTACCAGGGCGTCAGTCGCAAAAAGCGCAACCAGATGGCCTACGAGTATCTGGAGCGCGTGGGATTGGCTACTCACGCCGAGCACATGCCTAACGAAATGTCGGGCGGACAGAAGCAGCGCATAGCCATTGCGCGCGCGCTCATTGCCAACCCGAAGGTGATTCTTGCCGATGAGCCTACGGGCGCTCTCGACACCAAGACATCGTACGAGGTGATGGATCTTCTGCAGGAAGTGAACAAGGAGGGCAAGACAATCATAATTGTCACCCACGAGCGCGACATTGCCGACATGACCAGCCGCACCGTATTCCTCAAGGACGGCGTGATTGAGTCGGATACCCGAAACCAGATAAAAATCGCCAAGGAATGTTTGATATAGACAAGTGGCAGGAGATTTTCTCGACAATGCGCAAGAACAAGCTGCGCACTGTGCTCACCGCTTTCAGCGTGGCTTGGGGCATATTCATACTTATTGTGTTGCTGAGTTCGGGCAACGGCCTCAAGAACGCCATCATGCTGAATTTTGAAGGCGATGCCAACAATCTAATGATTGTGTGGCCTCAAAACACCAGCATGGACTACAAGGGCCTGAAGAAAAACCGCTGGATACAGTTCACCAATCAGGATATCGACTTGATTGAAAACGAGATTGGTGGCCTTGACGCCATATCGCCCATACTGCAGATGTGGAGTTCAAACGTTGTACACGGCACCAACTACGCAAGCTTCAGCACTCGCGGCGTCTATCCTGCAATAATGGCCAGCGAAAACCTGACAGTGAAGTCAGGGCGCTTCATCAACGACACCGACCTGAAACTGAGGCGCAAGGTGGCTGTCATTGGCGAGGACGTTGAAAAGGCTGTCTTCCCTAACGGTGAGAACGCCTTAGGCGAATACATCAAGATTAACAACATCATGTTCCGCGTGGTGGGCGTCTATCGCGACAGCGAATGGGACAACCGCTTCATCTACACGCCGTTCACCACTGCCCAGCTGCTGCGGGGCAACAATAGGGTTACAAACTTCGAACTCACCACCGCGCCTGGCATCAGCATTGAGCAGAGCCAGCAGGTTGAGGCCGAAATACGCAGGAAGATGGCCGCTCTGCACCAGTTCGACCCTGCCGACAATTCGGCATTGTACATATCGAACATGAACGAGCGTATCGGGGAGATGCAGAAGCTGTTTGGCGGCATCAGCCTGTTCATCTGGCTGATAGGCATCGGCACACTCATCTCGGGCATTGTGGGCGTCAGCAACATAATGATGATAGTGGTGAAGGAGCGCACCCGCGAGATTGGCGTGCGCAAGGCCCTCGGGGCAAAGCCTGGCTCGGTTGTGAGCCTGATTATCTCGGAGGCGGTGTTCATAACCACAGTGGCCGGATATATGGGTATGGTTCTGGGTGTGGCAGTGATGGAGGTTGTGGACCACATCAACGACCAGATGCTGGCAAGCAAGCCCGAAACGACCGACGCGGCCGGCAACATGCTTATGTTCATCAACCCTAATGCCGATATCGGCATCGCCATTGGCGCCACGGTGCTGCTCATTGTCTGCGGAACCGTTGCAGGCCTGGTTCCTGCCATCAGGGCCGCCAGAATAAAGCCGATAGAGGCGCTGCGGTACGAGTGATTTTTTACTTTGATTTAGCAATAGAGATGTTTGACACTGATTTATATAAGGAAATTTGGCAAGCCGTAAGCAAGAACAAGATGCGCTCCATACTCACCGCCTTTGGCGTTTTCTGGGGATTGTTCATGCTCATCACGCTTTACGGCATGGGCAACGGCCTGCAGAACGGCGTTGAGAACCAATTCAAGAACATAGCCAAAAATTCGTCGGTGATGTACACAAGCCGTACAACCATTCCTTATGGTGGCTTCAGGCGCAATCACTGGTGGGAGTTCAACAACAGCGATGTAGTGGCCGTAAACAGGCAGTTTCCTGAACTCGATGCCGTTGTGCCGCGCATCATGAACTGGAGCTCGACAGGCGTGACCTACAACCTGCGCTCGTCTGACTGCAACATTGTGGGCGAGTACCCTGTCACCACGCGCGTCGAGTACCTGAACATGGTCTATGGCCGATACATCAACGACATCGACATAAAGAACCGCCGAAAGGTGTGCGTCATAGGCCCGCGCGTACGCGAGAACCTTTTCCCTAACGGCGAGGACCCTATAGGCAAAAACGTGAATGTGGGTGGTGTGTACTACACTGTGGTGGGCTCATACAACGTGCGCGACAACATAACGCTCGGTTTCGATTCGGAGACAGCCGTCCGCCTGCCATTTACCACCATGCAGCAGACGTATAACCGTGGCGACGAGGTGGATATGCTACTTATTGCGGCAAAGCCGACGCAAGATATTGGCGATGTTGAAGACGATGTGATGCGCTTCATCCGCAGCCGTCATAAGGACGTGTCGCCCGACGACACTGAGGCGCTCCAGCACGTCAACCTGGCCAAGCAGTTCGGGCAGATAAGCAATCTTTTTCTGGGAGTCGACATACTGATTTGGCTTGTCGGTCTGGGTACGTTGCTTGCGGGCATCATAGGCATCAGCAACATCATGCTTGTGATTGTGAAGGAACGCACGCAGGAAATAGGCATCAAGCGTGCCATCGGGGCCTCGCCTGCCAACATAATCAAACAGATAATGATGGAGTCGGTGCTGCTGACGATTGTGGCCGGCTATTTGGGGCTTGTCATAGGCGTGCTGATAAACGAGGGTCTGGGTTTGGCTCTGTCGTCGGAGGATTCGATATTCCTGAACCCGGGAATCGACCTGAATGTCGGACTCATCTGCCTGACAATATTGATAATATCGGGCGCGTGCGCCGGCCTGCTGCCTGCAATGCGTGCCGTCAAGATAAAACCGATTGACGCTATTAGGGAGGAGTAGATATATTTAGGATGTAGGATTTAGGATGTAGGATTTAGGATTTAGTCCCGATGGTCCCGATGGCTATCGGGATCGGGATCGGAATTTAGGATGTGGAATTGAAGACAAACGACAAACGACTAATGACAAAGGCAAAAGTCAACAGCAAACATTCAACAAATCAACAAATCAACTCCCGATAGCTATCGGGATCAACAAATCAACGAACCAACAACCAATAACTAAAAATATAAACCATTAAATATTAAATAGATGAAAAAGTTTTTCAAAATTCTGCTACTTATTATCGTTGTAGCGTTGTTCATTGGAACAATTGTCTTTTTGGCTAACAAGACAAAGACGGAACCCGTTGTGTACAACGTTGAGAAACCGCAAAAGACCAACATTGTAAACAAGACAATGGCGACAGGGTCGATAGTTCCGCGCAAGGAGATACCCATCAAGCCACAGGTGTCGGGCATTGTGCAGGAAATCTACCTTGAGGCTGGCTCAATGGTAAAGGAAGGCCAGGTTATTGCCAAGGTAAAGATTATTCCCGACGTGCAGTCGCTCAACTCGGCCGAGTCGCAAGTGAAGATGCAGAAGATGAACCTCGACAACGAGACCATCAACTATAACCGCCAGAAGCAACTGTTCGAGAAAAAGGTGATTTCAGAATCGGAATTTCAGTCGGCCGAACTGGCATATAACCAGGCTGTCGAGAATTTCAACAATGCGCAGAGCAATCTTGAGATAATTAAGGACGGCGTGAGCAAAAAGGCGCAGAACACCACCAACACGCTCATCCGCTCAACCATCAACGGCATGATTATCGACGTGCCCATCAAGGAGGGCAACAGCGTGACGCAGTCCAACACCTTCAACGACGGTACAACCATTGCCGTAGTGGCCGACATGAACGACATGATATTCCAAGGAACCATCGACGAGACGGAGGTTGGACGCATACACGAGGGGATGCACCTCAACGTCACCATCGGAGCCATTGTGGATACACAGTTCGATGCCGTGCTCGAGTACATCTCGCCTAAGGGTGTCGATTCAAACGGCGCCGTGCAGTTCGACATAAAGGCGAAGATTTCGTTGCAGGACGACAAGTTCATCCGCGCCGGATATAGTGCCAATGCCGACATCATCCTGGAGCGCCACGACAGCGTGATGGCCATCTCGGAGGGTCTGCTGTTCTTTGAGAACGACAGCTCGTTTGTCAATGTGCTTGTAAGCGACTCCACTGAAGCCGTACAGCGATTTGAGCGCCGCCACGTTGAAATCGGCTCTACCGACGGTATCAACATCGAAATAAGGAACGGCCTTGACTGGAACGACCAGGTTAAAGGCAATCCGGTGATTAAATAATTCAATATAAGCGATTTATAATTAGATTTCCATGCGAACCAAAATTATCATATCGGCAATGGCCGTGGCATTTGCGGCCCAGACAGCGCAGGCGCAAGAGCAATGGTCGCTCGAACGCTGCATCGGCTATGCCGTTGACAACAACATCAGCATAAAGCAGCAGGAGTTGAGCGTTGAACAGCAGAAGAACAGTTATCAGCAATCGCGCTTCAGCGTGCTGCCAAGCGTCAACGCAGGGTTGAGCCAATCGTTCTCGTTCGGTCAATCGACAGGCAGCGACAATGTGAACGTGAACAACAACTCGGCATCGACATCGGCATACATATCGGCCAACATGACGCTGTTCAACGGGCTGGCAAAATACAACCAGACCAAAATGAACAAGCTGAACTACGAGGCGGCACTGCAAAACCTTGAGCAAGCCAAAAACAACATTGCGCTGAACATCACCTCGGCTTACCTTGAGGTGCTTCTGAACAAGGAACTGCTCGAAACATCGAAGGAGCAGCTGGCTCTCACTCAGGAACAGGTTGAAATAAACCGCAAGCAGGTTGAGGCAGGCACCATGGCTGAGGGCAAGCTGCTCGAGACAGAGTCGCAGGCTTCGTCGGAGGAGCTCGACGTGATAAACCGCGAAAACTCGCTCTGGATATCGAAAATCACTCTTCAGCAGTTGCTGGAGCTGTCTATTGACGACAACTTCGACGTGGTTGCGCCCAATATCGACATGACTGAAATAACGGCAGGCCTGCTGTCGGTCGACACTGTTTACCAAAAGGCCGTCGAACAGCGTCCCGAGGTCAAGAGCCGTGAGCTTGCCGTCGAGAGCGCCGACCGTCAGGTTGCCATTGCCAAGGCCCAGCAATATCCGTCGCTGAGCGCAAGTGCGGGTTATAACAACAGCTACTACAAAATGTCGAACATGCCCAATCCGTCATTAAGCGATCAGCTCGAAGTGCACGGCAGCAAGAGCATAGGCTTGTCGCTTAGCATTCCCATATTCAACGGAATGTCGTCACGGACAAACGTGAAAAACAGCAAGCTGAACTATCGGAACTCGCAGATGGAGCTTCAGCAGACAAAGAATACTCTTCTGAAAGAGATTCAGCAGGTTTACGTGAACGCCGTGGCCGCAATGAAGCGTTACGAGTCGAGCGAGAAGTCGGTAAACAGCGCCACCGAATCGTTCCGATATGTGCAGGAGAAGTTCAACCTCGGCATAGTCACTCCATACGAGTACAACGAGAGCAAGAACCGTCTGGCACAGGCCCAGTCAACCTTCATCCAGGCCAAGTACGAGTACCTGTTCCGTGTCAAGATTCTTGACTTCTACTACGGGAGGGAGCTGAAGATTTGACCGAGTGGCTGAGCCTCGGCAAAGTCACAGCCCAAACAGCCGTTCGGCGTTTCGGGTGGTTTGCAAGGCCACATCGTCAATGGTTGTGCCCTTTATTTCGGCAAGTTTCTGGGCTATGCACGGAATGAAACTGCTCTCGTTACGCTGGCCACGGTGCGGGACGGGTGCAAGGTAAGGGCAGTCGGTTTCCAAAATCAGTCTTTCAATATCGATGTTCTCCACAACAGCCGGCAATTCCGATTTCTTGAAGGTCAGAATACCGCCGACACCCAACAGGAAGCCCATCTCAATGGCCCTTTTGGCCTGTTCGGCATTGCCCGAAAAACAGTGGAAAACTCCGCGCAACCTTTCATCGGCAAGCGGTTCAAGGGCTTCTATGGTCTTGTCGATGGCATTGCGGATATGCACAATTATTGGAAGTTGCAGTTCCTTGGCCCATTTCACCTGCGTGGCAAAGGCGTCGAACTGCTCACGTTCGTAGGTCTGGTCCCAATAAAGGTCGATGCCTATCTCGCCCACGGCGTAGAATTTCGTGCCACAGGAAAGCATCTTCTCAACAGCCTTGAGGGCGGTCTTGTAGTCAGCCCCAACCGATGTGGGGTGCAGACCTGCGCAAGGAAAGAAATGCTCTGGGTCCGACATTGCCATATCGAGCATTGCCTGGCGCGATGTGGCGTCAATGTCGGGCAGGATGAGGCGGTTCACTCCCGACTCAAAACAGCGCTTGACCGCTTCTTCACGGTCGGCGTCAAACTCCTCGGCATAAAGGTGCGAGTGTGTGTCAATGAATTCCATTTCTTACTCTTTTCCGCAAAAATAGCATTTGCACAAATGTCTGGCAAAAAACAACTGGCTCTTTAAGTTGCATCGCGTCATTTGCATTGGCATACGTCATTTACAGGATTCTGAAAAAATGGGTTCCTGCACTTGTTGAATGATTTTTTTATAGAACTTCCCTTAATTTAGAAAGTGCCTTGGTCAAATGGAGTTACGAACGCATTGAGATGCATTCGTAATTGAAGTATTAGAACAACTCTGAATGTGTTTCTGTTCTGATTAATGTCAGAATTTTTATGGAATCGCTGTCTTCTTTGCTGTAAATGAGTAGCCAATCTGGCACAATGTGGCATTCGCGAGTACCTTCAAAATCGCCGTGTAATGCGTGATCCCTATTTTGCTGGGGCAATTCCTCATTTTTTGCAAGTTTCAAAATTATCTCATTGAGTTTATCTTCTTGCAGATTCCGTTTTCTTTCTAGTTTTAGGTCTTTTTTGTATTGGTTGGTGATGTCGATTCTTCTCATTCCGATACGGCTTTGAGATAGTCTTCGAATGTTTCGCACTTGGTGATGTTTTTGCCTTTGCGGGCATCATCAATTGCCTTAAGGGTTTTTTTCTTCGACGTCGACATTGTCTCTTTAATTTCAAACAAGCCAAGCGCCTTTAGCGACTCAAATGCTTTTGTCGCCACCTTATCATTCTCATTATATGTCAATTGGACCGTTGTCATAACGAAATTTGATCTTGCGCAAAGATACTAATATTATTTCTATCACCCAAAAACAGTAAAAATCCGTCCAATTCGTCGGCTCGCCTGCGGGCATTAGCAAGTGATTAAAACCAAAAAAGCATTGGTCAAATTCGCTATATTCGTTGACAAACCTGTTTCGCAATTCATTATTTGTAATTGATAATTATATTTGCAGACTTTTAGGGTGAACACTAACATTTCTCCCTTAGAAACCGATATGTTTTAATTGATGATATTATGAGCGGTAAATTCCCCGAACACAAGCAGTTAGACTTGTCACAAATCAACAAGGACGTACTTGCTGAATGGAACAAGGAAAACACATTCCAAAAGAGCATCGATGCCCGTGAAGGCCATCCAAAATTCATTTTCTTCGAAGGACCACCATCGGCCAACGGCAAGCCTGGCATTCACCACGTTATGGCACGTAGCATAAAGGATATTATTTGCCGTTACAAGACTCTGCAAGGATTCCTGGTGGACCGCAAGGCTGGCTGGGACACTCACGGACTGCCTGTCGAACTTGGCGTGGAAAAGCAACTCGGAATCACCAAGGAAGACATCGGCAAGAAAATCAGCGTTGACGACTACAACCGCGCCTGCCGTTCAGAGGTGATGAAATACACCGACCTTTGGCGCGACCTTACCGCCAAAATGGGATATTGGGTCAATATGGACGACCCTTACATCACTTACGACAACCGATACATCGAGTCGTTGTGGTACTTGCTGAAGGAAATCTACAAGAAAGGATTGCTGTACAAGGGCTACACCATTCAGCCTTATTCGCCTGCCGCAGGCACTGGACTTTCGTCGCACGAACTAAACCAACCTGGTTGCTACCGCGATGTCAAGGATACCACCTGCACCGCGCAGTTCAAGGTTACCGACAACGACAACGCTCTTGTAAAAGACATCATTGGCAAGGCTGGCGATGAATACAAGCAACTCTACATTATCGCCTGGACAACAACTCCTTGGACATTGCCTTCAAACACGGCATTGTGCGTAGGGCCGAAAATCGACTATGTCGCTGTTGAGACACAGAACCCGTATACCGAGCAGAAATGCACCGTCATTGTGGCAAAGGCACGTTTCAGCGCCTACTTCAACGACAAGAACCCTGGCAACATCATCGCCGAAATGAAGGGCTCCGACCTTGTTGGCATCCACTACGAGCAACTCTTCCCTTGGGTTGACCCTTGCGAATTGGTCGATAAGAAGATTGTCAACAAGAAGGCTGATGCTTTCCGCGTAATCCCTGGCGACTATGTAACTACCGAAGACGGCACGGGCATTGTCCACATTGCGCCTACCTTCGGCGCCGACGACGCCAAAGTGGCCAAGTTGGCTGGCATACCGTCGCTGTTTATGATCAACAAGGCTGGCGAAACCCGTCCAATGGTCGATATGACAGGCAAATACTACTTCATATCGGACCTCGACAGCAGTTTCGCTAAAGATTTTGTAAAGACCGACATCTATAAGGAATATGAAGGCCGTTGGGTTAAGAACGCCTACGACCCGCAGTTCACCGTCGACGGAAAATACGACGAGCAGTCGGCGCAGAAGGCCGAAAACCTCGACATCTTCATCTGTATGAAGATGAAGGCCGACGGCACTGTGTTCAAGATTGAAAAGCACGTTCACAACTATCCGCATTGCTGGCGCACCGACAAGCCCGTGCTCTACTACCCGCTCGACAGTTGGTTCATCAAGGCATCGGCTGTCAAGGACCAAATGTTCGAACTTAACAAGACCATCAACTGGAAGCCTCAAAGCACTGGCGAAGGCCGATTCGGCAAGTGGCTCGAGAACCTCAACGACTGGAACCTCAGCCGTTCACGCTATTGGGGCACACCGCTTCCTATCTGGCGCACCGAAGACGGCTCCGAAGAGTTATGCATCGGCTCGGTTGAGGAACTTTGCAGTGAGATAGAGAAGGCTATCAAGGCTGGAATAATGAAGGAAAATCCTTACACAGCCAAAGGCTTCAAGGTGGGCGACTACTCAAAGGACAACTACGAGAAGATTGACCTTCACCGCCCATACATCGACGGCGTGGTGCTTGTCTCGTCAAACGGACAGCCTATGTACCGCGAGAAGGACCTTATCGACGTGTGGTTCGACTCTGGCGCAATGCCTTTCGCACAACGCCACTGGCCATTTGAGCACAAGGACGACTTCAACACGCTATATCCTGCCGACTTCATCGCCGAAGGCGTCGACCAAACACGTGGCTGGTTCTACACTCTGCACGCCATCAGCACAATGATAAACGGCAAGGTGGCCTTCAAGAACATCATCAGCAACGGACTCGTTCTTGACAAGAACGGAAGCAAGATGTCAAAACGTCTGGGCAATGCCGTTGACCCGTTCGAGACAATCGAAAAATACGGTTCCGACCCGTTGCGCTGGTATATGATAACCAACGCACAGCCTTGGGACAACCTGAAATTCGACATTGAAGGTGTTGACGAAGTAAAGCGCAAATTCTTCGGAACACTCTATAATACATACAGTTTCTTTGCATTGTATGCCAATGTCGACGGCTTTACATATAAGGAGAAGGATATTCCGCTGGCCGAGCGTCCTGAAATCGACCGCTGGATACTGTCGTTGCTGAACTCGCTCATCAAGGAAGTTCAGGACGCACTCGACAACTATGAGCCTACACGCGCAGGACGCGCCATTCAGGATTTCGTAATCGACAACCTGAGCAACTGGTACGTGCGCCTCAACCGCAAGCGCTTCTGGGGCGGACAATACGACAACGACAAGATTTCCGCTTACCAAACACTTTACACCTGCCTTGAAACAGTGTCCATCCTAGGCAGTCCTATTGCGCCATTCTATATGGATATGCTGTTCAAGGACCTCAACACCGCTACAGGACGTTGCGCCACATCAGTGCACCTGACAAACTTCCCTGCTTTTGACGAGTCGGCAATCGACACCGACCTTGAGGAACGTATGGCTATGGCACAGCGCGTGTCGTCAATGGTTCTTGGCTTGCGCCGAAAGGTGAGCCTGAAGGTCCGTCAGCCACTGAGCAAGATTATGGTTCCTATCCACAGCGACAAGATGCGTCGCCAAATTGAGGCCGTCAAGTCAATAATAATGACCGAAGTGAACGTGAAGGAAGTCGAACTTTTGGAAAACACGACAGGCATATTGGTTAAGCGCATCAAGCCCGACTTCAAGGTGCTTGGTCCGAAATACGGCAAGATAATGAAGCAGATTTCGTCTGCCATAGCACAAATGAGCCAAGAGGACATCGCCCAACTTGAATCAGACGAGAAGTTCGACATTGTTGCCGACGGTCAGCCCTTGACACTGGTTCGTTCCGATGTCGAGATTGTTTCGGAAGACATTCCTGGCTGGCTGGTTACCAACGAGGGCACTCTGACAGTGGCTCTCGACATAACCATCACCGACGAACTGAAGAACGAGGGCGTGGCCCGCGAACTTGTGAACCGCATACAGAACATCCGCAAGGATAGCGGATTTGAAGTTACCGACAAGATTAACATTCAGATTTCGGCAAACGACTATTCCGACAATGCCATTGTGGCATTCAAGCAATACATTGCTGGACAAACACTTGCCAACAGCATCGATATTGTGGGCAACCTTAACGCCGACAATGCCATTACTGTTGACATTGACGACGACGTTAATCTTTATATAAAGGTTGAACTTGTAAAGTAAAAGCAACACAACCGATATCATTCAAAAGGCGAATACGCAAGACGTATTCGCCTTTTTTTAATCCTTATTGATTGTATGGACATTGGCGCATTCCGTATGGAATGGAGCCTTTATTCGTCTTGCCTTGTGTTTTTGTTGAAGGGACGCTGTATCCGCATCCGTCATTTAAAAAAGGTTTTGCTAGCCTGTTTTTGTATTGTGGATAAATCCCGATAATTCTTCAAACCCGCGTCATCAGTGTTCTTTTGAATCTATCGTACTTGTTATGTACGATGGATTGCACTATTTTTATATTTATTAATACTTAATTTGATGCTGAAATATGGAAACGGAAGTTGTTGAGTATAAAGAAAGTCTGGATATGATTTCAGATTTGCGTTCCATTATTGACCAAGCCCAAAAAATTGTTCATTCTACTGTCAATGTTGTTTTGATACAACGTAACTGGCTCATTGGCAAACGCATTGCAGAAGAAGAGCTAAAAGGCAAGGAACGCGCAGACTATGGTGCTTCAATTATGGGCAATGTTTCTAAAACACTAACCGAGATTTATGGCAGAGGATTCACCAAATCAAACATTTATAATTTTTATCAATTCTATAAGACATATCCGAACATTTTCCAATCAGTGATTGGAAAATCTGAAACACTTCTAACGTGGACGCATTATCTTGTTTTGCTTCAAGTATATGACGAAAAGGCGCGTGCTTGGTACGAAAAAGAAGCTTTTGACCAAACTTGGTCGGTACGCACATTGCAAAGAAACGTCAGTTCACAATATTATTACAGACTTCTTTCAAGCCAAAATAAAGAGCCCGTGGAAGCTGAAATGAAAACTCTGACCGCTAATTTTCAAAACAACAAACTGGAATTCATAAAAAATCCTGTTGTTGCTGAATTTCTTGGCTTTTCACAAGAATCTTCATTCTCTGAAACTGATATAGAATCAAGCATCATATCGAACATTCAGAAATTTTTGATGGAACTTGGGAAAGGATATGCTTTTGTGGCACGTCAGCAACACATACACACTGAAAAAGAAGACTATTACATTGACCTTGTATTCTACAATTACATTTTAAAGTGTTTTGTACTTGTGGACCTGAAGACAAAGAAAATCACACATCAGGATGTCGGACAAATGGATATGTATATACGTATGTATGACGAGCTTAAACGCGCAAAAGACGATAATCCTACATTAGGCATTCTCTTGTGTTCCGATACTGACGAGGCAATTGCCAAATATTCGGTTCTACACGAAAACGAACAGTTATTTGCCTCGAAATACAAGCTTTATTTGCCTACCGAAGAAGAATTGAAAAAAGAAATCGAAGCTCAAAAATTATTTTTTGAATTGCAGTGCAAAAACAATGCCGAAAGATGAAACCCATAAGGTGGTTACAATTTATGCATATCTATTTATTAGTTGTATAGGGATTTCGTGCAGATGACACAAATGGCACGGATTTGTTTTACGTTGTAGGGACGCGGTGACCGAATCGTCATTTCGTCATTCATTAATTTTTCATCGCTCCACGTTACAGCACTTTCTTCACGCCTGGTATAAGTCGGAATAGCCACGTTATTGCAAATGAAAAAACTGTAGCCAAAGAGCCTTCGAGAATGAATTTCAAAAAGACAGGCATTGCAACGCTGTCCATAGCGTATTCTATTGACAACAAAACAAATAGGTGAAATATATATGCGCCGTACGTTTGAGCGGAACACCATTTCCAAAAACTGCCCGACCAATTTCCAAATTCGCGGAAAATCCAAATCAGCGCAATGCAGATAGACACGCACATAAACGCCTCGTACATCCCGAACCAATGCCATACAAAACCGCCCCAAGCATTTTCGCCACGAAGCAAGTCGCCAATGCAAAACAGTATTGAGACAATAACGGCACCTATTCCGATGCTGTTTTTCAGTTTTTCCAGCCAGCCAAGTCGGTATGCTAAAATCCCCAGCACAAACAGCGATGCATATTGCAAATAGTGGGCGGGTTCCATTCTTATGAAGCCCAAAAACATTATCCAGTTGTCCTGATTGCTGACACCGCGTATGAGCAATTGCAACAATCCCAAAACGGTGGCAAACGCTACAATCGCCAATATTGTAAGTCGCGATTTGGCGTTTTTGCTGTCAATTGGCTTTGCAAATTGTCTTACTAATGCATATAAAAGACTGAAAATGAGCAAACTCTCAACAAACCAAACGTGAGCGAACGACAAGCAATGGTCAGCCGAACTGACAATCATTGTTACCAACAGCAACGGAATGCCCAACCGCAAGAGTTTTTTCAAGCAGAATGTTTTTCCGCCTTGACGGTCGTAACTTCCTGGAACAAAAAAGCCCGAGATAAAGAAAAACAATCCCATAAAGAATGTGGCGTTTATTGAATTGAAATGCCAAAGGTTCGGAATAAACTCTGCAGGATTGCTCGGTGAGTATCCCCAATCGCCCGCGTGCGAAAATGGAATGTTTGCGTGGTGGAACACTACTAATGCCGTAAGAAAGACCTTCAGATTGTCTAAATAGTAAAGCCGTTTGTTCATTTATCGCATTTTTTAAACGGTGTATTTATAGAACACACCTTTATACAAAGATACAAAGATATGACTGTGAATTAAATAGAATGTTACAACTCAGGCAATTAAATCGTACCAAAAAAACAGTTGCACAACACATTGATTTTCAATGACTAAAAATACTATCACGTGCCAACTGCCTTATTTTCAAACAAAATTTTTCAAGAAAATGATTGCAGATTGAAAATGATTGCTACATTTGCAGTGTACTAATCATCTAACACACTAATAAACGAAAATATAAAATGATTACAATTGGCAACTTAGAATTTGGTTATAAAGGACACAAGGTGTTCAGCGACCTGAATCTGTCGTTCAGCGAAGGAAAAATTTACGGTTTGCTCGGACTCAACGGGGCTGGCAAATCGACATTGCTATATCTTATGAGCGGACTTCTGTTCGCGCAAAAAGGCGAAGTGATGTTCAATGGCTACGATATGCAAAAGCGCAACCCGAATGCGCTGGCCGACCTTTTCATTGTGCCAGAAGAGTTCGATTTGCCTAATATGCCTTTCGACAAGTACATAAAGTTGAATGCTCCGTTCTACCCGAAATTCAGCAACGAGACGCTTGACCATTGCCTGGCAGGCTTCAATATGAACCGCAATATGAATCTGAAGGCGCTATCAATGGGACAGAAGAAAAAGGCTTTTGTATGCTTTGCTTTGGCAACCAACACACAGTTGCTGATTATGGACGAGCCAACCAACGGCCTAGATATTCCGTCAAAGAGCCAATTCCGCAAGGTGGTGTCGGGCTGTATGAACGATGAACGGACGGTCATCATCTCAACTCATCAGGTGCGCGACGTCGAGAACCTTATCGACGAGATCACCATCATTGGCGACGGCAAGTTGCTGTTCAACCATTCGGTGTCGGAAATAGTGCAACATCTGGTTTTTGGCGAGTGCGCCGTAGGCAACCACCCCGAAAACACCATTTTCAGCCTACCATTTGGCGTTGGCGACTGCATTGTCCGCCCAAAAATGGCCGACGACAGCGAGACTCCGCTCAACATTGAAATGCTGTTTAACGCCGTCTTGGCCGAGACGGAGAAAATTCAGTCGGTTTTCAGTAAATGATGGAGGACTTGGCTATGAACAACCAATTCAACTTACGCCGATTCGGGTTGCTCTTGCGCCACGAATGGGCAAATTCGTGGGTGTGGCTCACCGCCTACACTGCAATGATGATAATGGCCTGGCTTGTGGCGCTGTTTGTGAAAACCGATGACCTGGGAACAACGACAATAATATTCTGGCCTGCCGTGATGCTTTTCATAATGCCACTTTTTGTATCGGCTCATACTACCGACAAACGGGCGTTTCTGCCCTTTACGGTAGTGCCCGCGTCAAATATCGAGAAGTTCTGTTGCAGAATGTTGCTGTTTTGGGTTTTACCCGCATTGGTGTTCATTGTGTTCGAACCGATGCGACACTTCATACAGTTAAACGAGGAGACTGCGCTTTTGCAAAAGGAGATGCTGTTGTGCGGAAATATGCTGACAACTGCGCTTGTGATAGGCATATCGCTTGTGGCGCTGTTTGCGGGCGCGCTGTTCAACCGCCTGAAAATTCTGTTTGCGGTATTGATGACAGGCGTGCTGGTTATACTATTCGCTCACATAATAGAGCACATCAACCTGATGTTCACGGTGCCGTTCATTGAGTATTACAATGTTGCGAATCCTGTCCACAGCCACGCGCTTGTCTTGTCGCTGGCAATTGTGATGGCATTTTTCATCGTGTTTGTTCCTGTTTCGTGGGTGCTGTTCAAACGCAAGAGCATTTACGGCATATCGTCGAGGAAAAAATGAAAGGAGAATTATTATGAAAAACGAAACAATTAATAAAACCCGATTTGCGCAAGTTTTCCGCCACGAGTGGGAGCCTGCCAAATATTGGATAATGGTATTAGGCTGTCTGTACGCAGTATGGGCACTGATTACTTTTGCCTACTACGCGTTTTACGAGGGGACCGTAAGCGCGTTTGCCCGCGACTATTTCTCATATGAAACAATATGCGAGATGGGTTCCGTATGCCTGACCTGGTTTCTATCGACACGGACTTTAGTCAACACAAGCCGAAAGCGCTCCTGCATATCGTTTATGACAATGCCCGCCACCGCTTGCGAAAAATTCACCGCACGGTTGCTTACCTATGTGGTTTTCCCGTTCCTGATAGCGGTTGTGGGGCTTGCGGTTGTTGAAGTATGTTCCTTGGGAGGCAGGTTCGATTTTGCCGACTACTGTTGCACATATTTCCACGCATACGCCCTGATTGCGATATGCCTGGCCATTGGAGCGCTCAACAGTGTGCTTATCAAGTCATTTTCAATTATTTGGACAGCCATAATCACTTTTGGTCTGGTGCTTCTATATGAAAACTGTCATCATTATATCATTATTAAGACCGATTTTGCCCTTTCTGTGGTTGAACTTCTGGCGGGCATCATTGTCAGCGCTTTATTGATGGCTCTTGCCTACAGAAGTTTCTGCAAAAGCAATGTAAAACAGTGTAAATAACAGTAGTTATGGATTTTAAGGAAAGCAGACCGATATATATGCAGATAGTTGACCGCATCTGCAACGAGATTCTGACAGGAATATACCCCGAGGGCGAGCGTGTGCCGTCGGTGCGCGAGTATGCATCAAACGTGGAGGTGAATGCCAACACTGTGGTGCGCTCATTCGACTTCCTGCAAAGCAACAACATCATTTTCAACCGCCGAGGCATTGGCTACTTTGTGGCAGAAGGCGCAAAGGAGCAGATCAAGGCCGTACGGCGCGAGGCCTTTATGAACGAGTCGTTGCCCGAATTCTTCAACGAACTCGATATGCTTGAAATTTCTATTGACGAGGTGGTGAAAATCTATAAGGAAAGGAAAAAGCAATGAAAGGCATAGTTGACGGGGCGAAAGTCGCCACCACAAGTCGTCCAAAGGACAGACAGACACTCAAGTGCGATTTGCTTGCCCGATTCTTTGGCGAGATTGACAAACTTGAAATCAGCATTGACGAGATTGCCAATATCTATCGCAATAAACACAAACAACAAAAAGTCAATAAGATATGAAAAGAATACTATACATTTCAGCCTTAATGGGATTGCTTGCATCGTGCAACCCCTACAAGAGCCATATACCTGAGCAATACATTGGCTGTTGGTTCAATCAGGATAACGGACATTGGACCTACGGCCTGTTCGAGGAGTCGGCCATCTACAAAAACAACCGATGGGATTACCAATCGGTTGAGCCCACCGCCGACGGCCTGAATCTGACTTTGACCTGCGACACCGAACAGGTTAGCCTGAATGTCGCTTTCGACAACGACTCCACACTGGCGGTGACCGAGAACGGGAAAACCAAGAAACTGTGTTGGAAGATGGATGTGCTGATGCGCAACAAGGCTAAAAACGTTGCCGACCGCGACACATCAACCTACAACATGGAGCAAACAACAGTAGGATATGCCGTTATACGGACATACGTGCGCAACGATATGAGCAAGTCCCGCTATCTGACAAGCCGTATCGACGGCAGTAGCAATGGCTATTACGGAAACCTTTTTGTCTGCTACAACAACCGACTCGGCGACTGGAGCACAAAAATGACCTACGTGGAAAGCGACGACCATTACGGACGCCTGTATGAGGCTAAAATTCCTGTGGTCAATATGGCCGAATTTTACATCAGCCCGTTTGCTTCAGACTTCGAGAATAATCTGCATTTAACTGTAGGACAAGGCGATACGATATTGGTAATGAAAAATGGCTGGCTCTGTGATGTTGCAATGGGCACCGACAACAACCTGTGCGCAAACTATATGGCGCTGATTCTGAAAGAACACCCAAAAGACCATATCTGTGACACCCCGTTCAATCTGGATTACATTAAGAGGAGCCCAATCAATATTGAATACAGCGACGATTATGCCAATAATAAATTGAATTACAACACATTTGTCAAGCGCGAAAAAGAGGCGTATGAAGCCGTGGCCAAAAACATTAAAAACGCCTTCGACAGCCTGAATGTGCCCGTATCGGAGAAGTATAGGCGCTATGTCCAAAACGTTTTTGAATACTCGCGTGCAAACACATTTATTTGCCTTTGCGAGTATGCCGACTCGGTTATCAAGAACACATCGCTGGCCGACAACGACATTATGCAGTCGAAAATGGCATTCGATTATGCAAAGAATGTTATGCTTCGCCGTAGGGCAGACTACAGTTTTGACTCGTTGTGCAATTTATTGGGAATACGTGTTTGGAATAATAATAGTATCAGTTATGAAAAATTTATTTCCCGCACTGAGATTTATGAAAACCATTACGAATTGGCCAAAGAACTGGGATTGAGCAGGAATTTTGCAGATATGGCATTAACGTCGTCTGTTGTATCGTTAAACCCGAATCAAGGCCGTTGCCTATTCTACACCGACAGTACAAAAAACAGTATGCACTACACTAGTTGTGAATATATACGACTGATGAAATTTAAGAATTATTCAAATCCATACAACAATACGACGGCTGGTTCGCTGAACGAGTTCAAGCAATATTACGAATTTGTACACGCCAACATTGCCAACGCGGAGTACAAGTCGGTTTTGGAACAATGGAACAACGAGTGCAAGCCTTTAAAGCCATATTTTGAGAAAGTGTTTAAAAGAAAGTCATTGACCGCAGACGACATTTGGCAATATGGATTGCTAACCGACAACTTGGCCTGGAGTACTTTTTGTAATTTAACAAAGTACGGTGATTTTATGGAAGACAACCTAACATTGCCAATTATAGTGGTAAGTATTACACTCAACGGGGATAAGTTTAATGGCTGGTACTATCTTTTTGATAATGAAGATAGAACTGTCTGCATTGACACTGTAAAAAGAAATAATATTAATCGCGCCTTTTTCTACGAAAAAGTGAAACCGCAGAAACACTACTCAGTCTATTACGAAACAGACAGCAGAAAGGGAGAACTTGTAAAGTTGTCCGACGACATCTACATAAAGGACAGCACTACCAAAGTCCGTATTTACTATGGAGATTAACCCATATTCATAAAATATTTAAATCGGAGAATTAACAGAAATTCTCCTTAACCAAAAACGACAAAACAATGAAACACTTAATATTGGCATTTGCAGTTGTCGGCTTGCTCTCGGCTTGCGAAACAGACAATAACACAGGCGTATTTTCTCCTACTTGCACGCCTTTAACCGACAGCACTGCTGTGTTTGACTACACAGGAACAATTGGCAACAATAAACGGGAAAAAATCAGCAAGGTATATTTGTTCAATATCGACAGCAATCAGTTACTTGATTCGGCAGATGTTGCACCATCGTCGGGCAAATATCATTTCTCGGCAGAGTTAAAATTAAGAGAAATGGAAATGGCTTTTTGCACTATCAATAAAAAGGTTTCGAAGGAAGAGTACAACGGCGATAACGACACATATAGCTATATAGATTATATTGATTTATACCGTCCAAGTACCGATACTTCAGGAATGCTTGGCAAAAGACAGTGCCGAATATCCTGTACTATAAAGGAAACTAGCAGAAGCACAGCGTTCTTGTACAACAAAAACAATCTGCAAACACCAATCGATTCTGTAATCGGCGATAAAGGATCGCATACGTTCGAGGTTGACTATAAAAGAAATGCGCATTATGTCTTGACAGTCAGAAACGACAGCACGAATGAGGTTATTACGATGGACAACGATATATTTTTCAGCAAGCCACATTCAGCAAAAAGCATTAATATATTTTGATATGGCACAGGGTGAATAAGAGAAAACACGTTTGGTTATTACGTAGTTACTTGCAGGGGTGGCGTTCCATAGCGTCGCCCTTGCGTTTTTTTCAATTGGTCATATTCAATCAAATTAAAGGCATAAGGGGAAAGGCAAAAGTAAAAGGGATAAGGCATAAGCCAACGGCAAAAGGCCAATTTCCAACAGAATGCCGTTAGGCATTAACGCTCGGTAGAAAACACGCATTATCACAGCCATTTCCATTCCATCGGAATGGAGCCATTGCGACATTGGCGCATTCCTACGGAATGCCGTTAAACGCATAATGGGCATTTTCTACCAATGGGGTTTCCCTACGGGAAATTGAAATTAGATGAAAAGGCATAAGGCACAAGGCAAAAGTGGCTAACTGCCAAAGGCAAATAGCCAAATGCCACAAGGCATTTGTTGAACCGTTGTTAATAATTATGTTGTAAAAAACGCGTTGCGCTATAGCCACACCATACCAAAAATTCTACTTTTAGCCCACCTAATTCATACCACTATGAGCGATGAACAACCAAAAGTCAGATATTCTGACGAAGAATTAGCAGAGTTTAAGCAGATTATTCTTGAAAAGTTGGCACAAGCCCAAGAAGAATACGAAGTGCTATGCAAAACTCTCGCACACACTGATGGCAACGACACTCTTGATACATCACCAACCTTCAAGGTTTTGGAAGAAGGAGCAAGCGTTCTTTCACGTGAAGAGACAGGTCGTCTTGCGCAGCATCAGGAGAAGTTTATTCAACACCTTAAAGCGGCTTTGGTACGCATTGAGAATAAGACCTATGGCATTTGCCGTGAGACAGGTCAGCTCATTCCCAAAGAGCGCCTTCGCGCTGTGCCTCATGCAACATTGAGCGTCGAGGCAAAAAACGCAAGCAAGAAATAGTTGGATAAAAAGCATATTTTTACAGCCACAATGGCTCTTGCGCATAGCAATGGCTCTTGTGGCTGTTTTTTGAATACACTTGCAAATTCCATAAATTGCTTTGCGCGATTTCTGGACCAGCAAGACATTCTTAAGTTTCATTTGATTTTTAATCGGGGATTTTGGCCCCACAAGTCAATATAAATGAGCAAAGGTAAACTGGCAATCCTATTGGCCGTCTTGATTCTTGCCGCCGACCAGGCACTGAAAATATGGATCAAGACCCACATGATGATTGGCGAGGAGATACACATCTTCGGCAATTGGTTCATAATCCATTTCACCGAAAACAACGGAATGGCTTTTGGAATAGAGCTGTTCGGACAGGTTGGCAAATATCTGCTGAGCATTTTCAGGCTGGCAATGGTCGGCCTTATCATCTACTACTTGCATCGTCTTTCACGACGTGCTGCAAATGCTGTCCCGATGGGCTATTTCATCTGTGTGACAATGATTATGGCGGGAGCCGCCGGCAACATATTCGATTGCGCCTTTTATGGGCTGATATTCAACGACAGCTGGAATAATTTGGCGTCATTTGTCCCATTCGGCACAGGATATTCAGGATTTCTGCAAGGCCGGGTGGTCGATATGCTCTATTTTCCTCTTATTGAGGCGCATTGGCCAGCGTGGTCGCCATTTCATCCGGGCGAGGAATTCATATTCTTCCGTCCAATATTCAACATCGCCGATTCTGCCATAACCTGTGGCGTGATATGGATGTTGCTGTTCGAACGCAAGACACTTCAAAAAGAACTCGAGAAATGATGGATTGGAGCAGGTTATTGTCAACTAATCGGTTCGGAAGGGAACCAAATGTCAAGGACATCGACATTGAAATCATACGTACCAACTTTCAGCGCGACTACGACCGCCTGATTTTCAGCTCGCCTTTCCGTCGCCTGCAAAACAAGACGCAGGTGTTTCCTCTGCCAGGAAGCGTTTTTGTGCACAACCGGCTTACTCACAGCCTTGAGGTGGCAAGCATCAGCCGTTCGCTTGGCAACATTGTGGCCAGCAGGATTTCGCCCAATGTCGATGAAAGGGTGCGCCCGCTCATGGGCGAACTGGGCACCATTGTGTCGGTGGCGGGGCTCGCCCACGACCTCGGAAACCCGCCTTTCGGACACTCTGGCGAGAGTGCCATATCCAACTATTTCGAGAATGGCAACGGGCGTAGCCTGAAATCGGAGATGACCGAGGCCGAATGGCTCGACTTGACAAATTTCGAGGGCAATGCCAACCTGATTCGTCTGCTGACACACCAGTTCAAGGGGCGCAGGCCCGGTGGCATGATGCTTACTTACGCATGCCTGGCGGCTATGATAAAATATCCGTTCCCGTCAACCGAGCGCACCAAGAAGGGCAAATACGGATTCTTCCAGAGCGAAAAGGACGCGTTCGAGAAAATAGTGGCCGAGGCAGGGCTTGAGTGCATCGACAAGGAAAAATGCATCTATGCCCGCAGCCCGCTCGCCTATCTGATGGAGGCCGCTGACGACATTGCTTATATGATTATGGACATTGAGGATGCCCACAGGCTCGGAATCCTGTCGTTTGACGAGACGCGTGAGCGCCTTTCGAGCTTCTTCGATGGCGAGAACCTAAAGATTTTCAGGAAGAAGCTCGACGACGTAAAGGGCGTTGTAACTGACAATAACGAACTTGTCGCATTTTTGCGCGCCATGTCCATAAACCATCTGGTGACGCGCACTTCCGAAGTGTTCCTGAACAATCAGGAGGCCATCATGAATGGCACCTTCACAGGCTCGCTTGTCAAGAATCTGCCCGAAAAAATCGAGACAGAGTATGCTGAAAGTAGCAACTTGTCGGTAAAGAAGATATACAACAACCGTTCAGTTGTAAAGGTCGAAATCACGGGCTACAACGTGCTGAAGACCTTGGTTGAGGAATTTCTGCAGGCAACCATGGACCCGAAGTCGAATTATTCGCGCAAGCTTCTGCAGCTCATTCCAGAGCAGTACAAGACCGAAACCGATTCAGTTTACGGAAAGTGCCGTTCAACGCTCGACTTCATATCCGGAACGACCGACTTGTATGCTATGGATTTGTATAAGCTGATAAAGGGCGATAATGCTTTGGTGATATAGCCTGGGCCATTCTGTTTGCCGAATATGAATTGAACCCAGCCGAATATGAAGTTGTTCCTACCGAATTTTCATTTGTCATTAGCAGTAGGGCAATCGTATGTACATTTGGTCATTCAATCAAACGGGCCCACGAAAAAATAGCCCTGAAGTTGCCTCCCCACCGGCAACAAAAACAGCCACCTTCACCCCCAAAAAAGAATGGCTGTTTTTTTTGTGCCTTGCGCAAAACAAAAGCCCTATCAACTGATAGGGCTTTTTGCTTGTTGTTATGTGTTTGTCAGACTATTGCAAAGCCTTGATTTCTGGTTGGGCAAAAAGCATCTTCCATGTTGGGTCGGAAGCGTATTGGGCATTGTCGGTGAATCCTTTTTCAACAGCCTTTTTGTAGCTTTCCACCATTTGTTCTTTGTTGCCGGTCATAAGGTAATAGCGGGCGAACATCAGATAGACATCGGTATTGTCGGGGTCAACCATTTCGTAAATCTGCAGTCTTTTCAGGGCCGCATCGGCATTGTTGCTTAATATTTCGTTGTCGGCAAGTGAGTACGACATCATGCTCAAATATGCCATGAGGCGTTGGCTGGTAAGGCTTACCAGTTCGTCTTTGCTTGCAATGCTTGTCTTGAAGTTCTCAACTTCGGTTTTCCACCATTCCAAATCGCGGCTTTCGACAGAACCTATGAATTGGCCACGAAGTGTAACTTCCTTTTGTGCCAGATTTTGGATTTTTGACAGTTGGTTCTTGTATATCTGGTTCGAATTCAGGTTTGTCAAGAATGTAGAGAGCCTTATGTCGTTTGCTACAGAGCCGAACCATCCTTGTATCCGGCCTATGAGTTCCGAACTCTTTACGTATTCGCCCATTTCCATGTGATGGTTGACTTCGTTGCTTAGCTTGTTGTATACAGATTTCAGCCAGTCAACGTTTGCAGGTGTGGCACCTGTATGCATGGCGTTTATTTCAAATGATATGAATGCGGTTTCGAAGTCGTTGGCTGATGGCCATTCATGTTTGCCGTCGAATACGACGGAAGTGAAAGGAACGTTCATCTTGTTGAATTGCGACAGTGTCTGTTGCATGTCAAGATAGTTGAAGTCCTTGTTCCCGACCATGCCCACAAAGCAGAACGACGAATCGGGTTTGTGTGACGGGGCGATGCTGCCGCCACATGCGGCCACACCGCTTATTTCTGGCATGTTGAGGCCATACATCATTGCAACTTTTGCTCCACCGGAAAAACCGCACAGGTATATTCTGTTTTCGTCAATCTTGTATTGGGTCTCGGCTTCGTTAAGCAGGCCGAGAATTATTTTCTCGGTTTGAAAAGCTGATTGCCCGTTATGCAAGTCGTTGCTGCCAATAAGTATATATTGGTATTTCGATGCCAATTCCGCATAAGTGCTGACAGGTATGTCTCCTTGGTTGTGAGGGTCGAAGAAAAGAATTACTGGAAGTTTTTCACTATCTGATTTTGGAACGTATACTGAATAGTGTATTGAAGTGTCGGCTACGCAAGCTTTCGATTCCACGTTTGCTGTGAAAGTGTTGCCTTTGTTTGCATTGTCGCATGATGTGAACATGGCGGCAGTGGCCATTAATGTACAGGTGAAAATTCTTGTAAAGGTTCTCATTGTCATTTTTCTAAAAACGGCTCAAATGTAGCAAAATAGTTTGTAAATGATAGATAAGTGATGCGTCTGTATGACAATTTGTGAAAGTATATGACGGCCCCCATGACGCTTGTCGTAAAAACCAATCAATCAATGTGTTTTGTGTATAAGAACAAAAAAAGGCTATCCTTTTTTGGATAGCCTTATCATAAAATAGGAAGATTCCGATTAGTTGTTTTCAGGACGCAATTTGCGTACAGTGACTGCAGTCTGCCACATTTCGCTCTCGCGCAAAGCCTTAAGTTCTTTTTCAAGGCCGGCACGGTAGTCTGGTTTAGAGTTGGCGTCAATTGAGATTTGAGCCTCGTTGCCGCATTTAACTGAAGCGTAGAGTTTCTCTACAACTGGCTTGATGGCATCGTGGAATGGGCCCATCCAGTCAAGAGCGCCACGTTGAGCGGTTGTTGAGCAGTTTGCGTACATCCAGTCCATGCCGTTCTTTGCGAACAATGGCATAAGCGATTGTGTAAGCTCCTCAACAGTCTCGTTGAATGCCTCAGAAGGAGTGTGGCCGTTCTCACGCAATACTTCGTATTGAGCAAGCAGCAAGCCTTGGATTGCACCCATCAGTGAGCCACGCTCGCCAGTAAGGTCTGATGTAGCCTCGCGTTGGAATGTAGTCTCGAACAGGTAGCCAGAGCCGATGCCGATGCCAAGAGCCAAGGTGCGGTCCATTGCCTTGCCTGTTGCATCTTGGTAAACAGCGTATGAAGAGTTCAAGCCGCGTCCTTCAAGGAACATGGTACGGAGTGATGTGCCTGAGCCTTTAGGAGCAACCATGATGACGTCGATGTCTTTTGCAGGAACGCAACCTGTGCGGTCGTTCCAGGTGATGGCAAAACCGTGAGAGAAGTAAAGTGCCTTGCCTGGAGTGAGATACTTTTGAAGGCTTGGCCATACGCTCATAACTGCGGCGTCAGAAAGCAAGCACATTACGATAGTTGCTTTTTCTGCTGCTTCTTCAATGCTGAACAATGTCTTGCCAGGAACCCAACCGTCGGCAACGGCCTTGTCGTAAGTCTTGCCTTGACGTTGGCCTACGATTACGTTGAAACCATTGTCGCGCAGGTTCAATGATTGGCCTGGGCCTTGTACGCCATAGCCGATAACTGCGATGGTCTCGTTTTTCAGGATTTCACGTGCTTTTTCCAATGGAAATTCTTCGCGGGTCATTACGTTTTCAATAACACCGCCAAAATTCATCTGTGCCATTTTCTTATTTTTTTGTTATTAAATAAACTATATGTTCAAATTGTTGTCTTTTTCAAAGTGCGAAAGTAAGGACTTTCACAATATCATTAAGAAAAAAACGACGCAATGTAATATTAATTGTCTTTCGTTTACGCTTTCGATTCCCTGTATTTCTGTTCGCGTGCATTTATGTAGTCGCTGATGTGCTCTGTATGGCTCTTGGTTATTGCTATTCGGCCAGAACGGACATATTGCAGGACGCATTTGCAGCTTTTCAATGCCTGATACAGAGACTCGATATCTTCAGTCAATCCGCATTTTGTGACAATGGCATAAGTGGGGTTCACCTCCACTATGTTTGCATCGTGGATTCGGATGCTGCGCGATACCTGCTTGTTCTCAAGCAAGACAGGCGTAGATATCTTCATCAATCCACATTCTTGGATAAATATCTCGTTGTCAGTGTAATAGTTCGCCTGAATGACATCTATCTTCCGTTCAATCTGGCGAGTTATCTTTTCTATTGTTTCCGCATCGCTATAGCAGGTGATAGTGTATTTGTGTATGCCTTTGATGCTTGATGCAGAGACATTTAGACTTTCAATGTTTACCTGACGGCGAGTAAATACGGCTGTAATCTGGTTCAGCAAGCCAGCCAGGTTTTCAGAGAAAACCAATATGGTGTATAGTGTCTTTTCTTCTTGTTCCATTTGAGTTTTTTATTTGTATTCCAACATCATATCATCGACATCGTGGCCAGGTGCGCACATTGGCAGCACATTGCCTTCTTCCTCCACAGCCACCTGCAGCAGGTACGGGCCTTTTGTGTCCATCATCTTCTTTACGGCGCTTGCCAGATTCTCTCTCTTCACTACAGTGTTGCATGGAATGTTGTAAGCCGATGCTATCTTCATGAAATCAGGATTTTTCATTGGTGTGAACGAGTACCTGTGATTGAAGAACATGGCTTGCCACTGACGCACGTTGCCCAAGAAGCTGTTGTTCATGAGAATCAGCTTTACAGGTATTTGGTGCTCCATGATGGTGCCGAATTCCTGAATTGTCATTTGCAGGCCTCCGTCGCCCAGGAACACGCAGATGTCGCGGTCGGGAGCGCCAAATGCGGCGCCTATGCCGGCAGGTATGCCAAATCCCATTGTGCCCATTCCGCCTGATGTCACTATGCTTCGGTTTTTGGTGAACTTGAAGTATCGGGCCGCCATCATTTGGTTTTGGCCGACATCGGTGACCAAAACAGCTTGGTTGTTAGTCTGCTCGGTCACTACATTCACCACTTCGCCCATTTTTATCGGGCCAGAGGTTGGATGTATTTCCTTTTCTATTACCATCTCCTTTTCCTGCTCGTAGTAAGGCTCGAAACTTTGTATCCACTCGGTATGCTTGGCGTTGTTTATCAGTTTGGTCACAGCCGCAAGAGTCTGCTTGCAATTGCCAAGCACAGGCACGTCAACTTTGACGTTCTTGTTTATTTCCGACGGGTCGATATCGAAGTGAATCTTCTTTGCCTGAGTGGCGTAGGTGCTTAACTTGCCTGTTATTCTGTCGTCGAAACGCATTCCTACGGCTATCAGCAAATCGCATTTTTGTGTCTTGATGTTTGATGCAAGGCTTCCGTGCATGCCAAGCATTCCTACATTCAGCCTGTGGTCCGATGGCAAGGTCGAAAGTCCGAGCAATGTGCATCCTGCGGGCATGTCGGCTTTTTCAATCATGTTGCGGAGTTCCTGCTGTGCGTTTCCAAGTTCCACGCCTTGCCCGACAAGCACCAATGGACGTTCGGCTGCGTTTATCAGCCTTGCCGCTTCCTGTATGGCTTCGTCGTCAATTTCCGGCTCTGGAACATAGCCACGGATAAAGTCGATGTGTTGCGGTTCGTATTCAACGGTCCCTACTTGTGCGTTTTTTGCAAAGTCGAGCACAACAGGTCCTGGCCTACCGCTGCGCGCAATGTAGAATGCGCGGCTTACAGCCCAGGCCACATCTTCTGGACGGCGAATCTGGTATGCCCATTTGCTGATAGGCTGTGTCACGCCTACAAGGTCGACTTCCTGAAAGGCGTCGCTACCCAAAAAAGATGCTCCTACCTGTCCGGCAATCACCACAATAGGGGTGCTGTCCATCATTGCATCGGCAATGCCTGTTATGGTGTTGGTGACGCCAGGTCCGCTTGTTACCAGACAGACACCCACCTTGCCGCTGACACGTGCATAGCCTTGTGCGGCGTGGGCCGCAGCCTGCTCGTGGCGTACCAATATGTGGTTAAGTTTCTTTGTGTGGTCGTATAGCGCATCAAATGTAGGCATTATGGCACCGCCAGGGTAACCGAACATTACCTCGACGCCTTCGTTTTCGAGCGAACGCATAAGTGCCTCTGCGCCTGTAATCTTATCTGCCATTAGAGTCTCAGTTTAATATGTGGTTTGTGCTTAAAACAATTATTCAGGTATTATTCTGATTGCGCCCTTGTCGGCTGAACTTACCATGCTTGCGTATGCCTTAAGTGATTTTGCGACAACGCGCTTGCGTGTCAATGGACGCATTGGACGTGCCTCAAGTTCGGCATCGCTCAGTTTGACGTTTATTGAACGTGTAGGAATATCTATCTCTATGATGTCGCCGTCAACAATCTTGCCGATTGCGCCACCTGCTGCGGCTTCCGGCGAAATATGGCCGATTGACAGGCCTGATGTTCCACCCGAGAAACGTCCGTCGGTGATGAGGGCGCATTCCTTGCCAAGGTGCATGCTCTTGATGTAGGATGTCGGATAAAGCATTTCCTGCATGCCTGGTCCGCCTTTTGGTCCTTCATTTGTGATCACCACAACATCGCCGGCCTTTATTTTGCCTCCCAAAATTCCATCGCAGGCATCTTCTTGCGAGTCAAATACTTTTGCCGGTCCGCTGAAGTGCCACAGACTTTCGTCAACGCCTGCAGTCTTGATTATGCAGCCGTCCTTGGCGATGTTGCCGAACAATACTGCCAATCCGCCGTCTTTCGAGTATGCGTGCTCAACGTCACGGATGCATCCGTTGGCGCGGTCGGTATCAAACGATTCCCATTTTGTTGACTGTGAACCCATCTTTGTGCTGAACTTGCCGCCTGGCGCACTTTCGTATATGCGTTGTGCCTCTGGGTCTATTGTGCTTCCGCAGATGTAGTACTTCTTCAAGTCCTCGGCAAGCGTCGCTCCATTGACGCGTTTTACTGATGTGTCAAGCAGACCAACCTTGTTTAGTTCGTTGAGAATTCCCAAGATGCCACCGGCGCGGTTGCATTCCTGAATAGAGTATTTTTGTGTGTTTGGTGCCAACTTGCATAGGAACGGAACCTTGCGGCTTAGCATGTCGATATCCTGCATCTTGAAATTGACTCCTGCCTCGTAGGCAACAGCCAAAAGGTGAAGAACTGTGTTGCTTGAGCCACCCATTGCAATGTCGAGTGTCATTGCGTTCAGGAACGCCTGACGTGTTGCAATGCTTTTCGGAAGAACGCTTTCGTCGCCTTCCTCATAATATTTGTAAGCATTTTTTACGATGAGTGCAGCTGCGTCCTTGAACAGTTGGATACGGTTTGCGTGTGTTGCAAGTATGGTGCCGTTGCCCGGAAGGCTCAATCCAATGGCTTCGGTAAGCGAGTTCATTGAGTTTGCAGTGAACATTCCTGAACAAGAACCACAACCTGGGCAAGCGCAGTTTTCGATATCCTTAACCTGCTCATCGCTTATTGAAGAATCGGCAGACTTGACCATTGCCGTGATGAGGTCGGCATTTTCGCCGTTCCATTTTCCGGCTTCCATTGGTCCGCCTGAAACAAAGACTGTAGGTATGTTCAGCCTCATTGATGCCATCAGCATTCCCGGGGTTATCTTGTCGCAGTTGCTTATGCATACGAGCGCATCGGCCTTATGGGCATTGCACATATATTCAACAGAGTCGGCAATGATGTCGCGTGAAGGCAAAGAGTAGAGCATTCCATCGTGACCCATTGCTATTCCGTCGTCGATGGCTATGGTGTTGAATTCGGCGGCGTAGCATCCAAGTTTTTCGATTTCGGCTTTCACTATCTGGCCAATTTCGTGCAGGTGTGTGTGACCTGGAACAAATTGGGTGAATGAATTTGCAATGGCAATGATAGGCTTGCCCATTTGCTCACGCTTCATACCGTTTGCCACCCATAGGGCGCGCGCACCGGCCATTCTGCGGCCTTCGGTTGTTTGTGCGCTTCGTAGTGTATGTTTCATATCCTTAGAATTTATTCAAAATAAAAAAAGCCCAACCAAAATGGAAGGGCTCGTAGTAACTTATGTTATAATTAAATATAGCCCTTCCTTATTCGCAGACCACCACGACCACGCGAAATACAGGAACGACTATGTTCATTACGTTTTTCATCTTTTTTGCTTTCGATGGCAAATGTAGAAATTTTTATAAAAATAACACCTATTATATACGCTTTGTGCGTTTTTACGAAAAATACTTAGACGTTGAATGTGATAATTGTCTGTTGGATAATTATATATTGTTGTTTTTTTAAGGCGTTGCTCCTTCGCTTAAACAATCAACCCGCCTGACAAATTATTCAAAATCACCATAATGCAATTTATAGAAAATTTCTTAAGGCATAGTCATGCTTGCCGGTCTGTGCCTTTTTTCATTAGGCATGCAACTTTTCCATTTGCGTCAAAAATTATGCCCTCCGATTCGAGCAGTTGTCGTTTTTGTCTAAGGGCGTGGGCGTCGTTTTTGCCGAAAAAGCCACATAGGCTACCATCAGCGGCGACTACGCGGTGGCAAGGAACTTCAGGCGCGTAAGGGTTGTGTCTCAATGCCTGTCCAACGGCTTGGGCGCTTCGGCAGCCAATCATCTTTGCTATGTCGCCATAAGTGCGCACTTCGCCTTGCGGTATTTGGCTGACGGCTTCATAGACGCGTTGTGCGAATGGTGATGTTGTGGGTTCTATGCGGTGACTGGGAACGGCTTTATTCCGAAATGGGCGCATGTTTGGTTCCATTGAATGTCGTTCTGCTGTGAACTGCTGTTGTTGGTCCGTTGCAGGCTGTGTTTTTGCGTGTTGGGTATGGTTATGGGATGGATGAACTCTACGCCTCCTGAGGCGACGGCAATATTCTCCTTTATTTCGTTTGCCTTTAGCCATAGGTCGTCGGCATTTGGGCAAAGGCTGAATATCAGGTTTGTGTCGAATTCAAAATTTTTGAAGCACACAGGTGGATACATCACTCCTCCGTAGCCTATTGATACATAATTCATGGATTCTGAAGGCTCTGGCATGTCAATCTTTTTCCATTCTTTGTATTTCCGGAATTCTCCGTTTTGGGTTTCAATAACCCTTATTACATTGGAGCATACTGAGTTGGGAAACCTTATCGACAGCTTTTGCAGGCGCGTTATGGTATCAAACGGCATGCACAGGTCATCGTCGACGGTGACTATTGAATAGCCGGGATATTGCTGAAATGCGTAGTAGTACTTCTTGTGCGATTTCATGTTGCCATCGACAAACGCTATGCTGAACATGTTGCCTTGCAGCGATTTCAGGCTTTCTGGCAGGTCTTCCATCTGGTTTGGAAATTCATCTTTCGAAAGCCAAAGGATGATTTTTTCAGGCGCCGTATTTTGCAGCATCATTGATTTGATGACCAGGTGCACGATGCCTATTCTGGAAGGGAAGCTGGTTAGCGACACCAGGATATTGTTTTTTGGCGCTTCACACGTCACATCTATAGGGTGTTGCTCTAGCAGTCTGAAAAAGTCCTTTTTTACGGAATCGCGTCGGATATAGGCCGGCAGGTACATGAAATTTTTATGGAATGGGCCTTTGCTCTTTATTTCACGGATTTCTTTTGACAAGCATTCGTATCTTGAATATAATCGGGCTATTTCTTGCGATTTGTCCATAAGGGCAGTGTGTTACTGTATTTTTTTAATTCCGTTGGGGGTTTCCGTCATTCCGCTTTTGCGTGTGTTTTTGCGGATGGCAAGGTTTTTCTCCAGCGTTTCCTTTGTCTTGTATGGGCGTTTGTGGTCAAGGTGCAGGCAGATTGCCGAATAGCGAATCTGTTTTGACTTGATGCCCAGGTTGAAGAGGCGTTCGCCAAACTCGCGGTCCTGGCCTCCATAGTGCATCTCCTCGTTGTATCCGTTAACACGAAAAGCGTCCTCGCGCCATCCAGATGCGTTACAGCCGTTCCATGTGGCTTTTGTTGGCGTTATTGCGTTCATGAATTTTGCAAAGCCTGCATTGCCGAGCAGTTTGGCGCATTTGAAGCTTTTTTTCAGTCCTTGTGCAAAAAGCCATTTAAGTGAGAATGCCCTTTGGCTTACAACATCGTCCTTGCCGATTTGCAGGCTTATGTCCATTGGCAACTTGAAGTATCCGCCAGAGAGGAAGTAGCCATGCTCTGCATATTTGCAGTGTGTCTCGACAAAATCAGCGCGGGGAATACAGTCCTGGTCGGTAAAAATCAGGTAGTCGGCTGTTGAGGCAACCAAGGCCTTGTTCAGTATCTGCGATTTCTGGAATCCGCGGTCTTCGTGCCATACGTGTTTTATCGGCAAGCGTGATGCGAAACTTTCAATCAGTTGGCGAGTATCGTCTTTTGATCCGTCGTCGGCTATGACAATCTCGTCCGGCTTAACAGTCTGGTTTTCATAGCCCCATAAGACCTTTTCGAGCCATTTGGGAGAGTTGTATGTCGATATGACTACGCCAACAGTAAAATTTCTGTTTTCCATAAATACTTGTTTCAGCCCCCAAAAGTAATATTAATTTGCATTGGAAGCCGTTCGTTTCTTTGTTATGTGTGAGCAAGTTCATGGCATCTGTCAATATATTCAGGGTAAGACGGGCCAGACTTGTTTAACATTTTTATTAGGATGATTTTTAAGTTCCAACAACACAATATTTTTACTATCTTTGTGGCCTAAAATTGCGCTTATAATTTTTTAGGATGGAAAAGAAAAAGGTATTGTTTATTTCGCAAGAAATAACTCCATATTTACCTGAGACTGAAATTTCTAAAATCAGTCGTGAATTGCCACAAGGAATACAAGAGAGGGGAAGGGAAATCAGGACATTTATGCCACGTTATGGCTGTGTCAACGAGCGTCGCAACCAGTTGCACGAAGTAATCAGGCTTACGGGCATGAATCTGATAATCGACGACACCGACCATCCTTTAATTATCAAGGTTGCATCCATACAGGCAGCACGCATGCAGGTGTATTTTATTGACAATGAAGATTATTTCCAGCGCAAGGCAATTGTTAGAAATGCTGACGGACAATATTTTGAGGACAATGATGAGCGTGCAATGTTTTTTGCCCGTGGTGCATTGGAAACAGTGCAGAAATTGCGCTGGTCGCCAGATGTGATTCACTGCCACGGCTGGTTCACGTCGTTTGTACCATTGTATGTGAAACGTACATTCAAGGACAATCCTCTGTTCAGCAATTCGAAAATTGTGACATCAATTTACGATGACGAGTTCAGCACCCCGCTTAATCCGCACTTGAAGGACAAGCTGATTTACGATTCCATTTCAGAAAGCGATGTCAAGGTTTTGACAGAGCCGACATACGAGAACTTGTCGAAATTGGCAGTCGATTTTTCCGACGGCGTGATTTTCGGAAGCAGGCAAGTCAACAAGAACGTTGCCGATTACGTAATGTCAAGTGGCAAGCCTGTGCTTGAATATCAGTCGCCTGACGTATATATGGATTCGTATAATGAATTCTACGAAAAATTCATGTAACAAATCAATTCGCAATACTGAAGGCTACCAGATTTCCGGTGGCCTTTTTTGTTTCTCGGAGACGTGGGCTACATCACCACGACTGTCTGGCGTTCAATGATGTATATGCCATTTGGCAGGCATATTTCCGTGCGTCCATTGATTGCATACGAACCCATTGGCAGTCCGTCGATGCGGTATATCGTGGCTTGGATGGGCTGTTCCGTCTCCGGTTCAATTACCACGTATCCGTTTTGTCCATATACTTTTAGCGAGCTGTTGCCTGTTGGCGACGGCCGTTGGTTTATTCCGGTGCCAGGCAGTTCAAGGCCATCAATGATTGAGAAGAACGATTCCTTTGGTTCGAAATCGGCATTGAAAATCAGAGGGTTCTTGCTGCTTCGCCAGCTTGTCCCGTCTTGTGTGCCCCAAAAGACGACGGCGCTGATGTTGTCGGCATGCTTAATGTAGAGGTCGAACAGGTCGCTGTACATTTTTGCTTGTGTTTTTTCCGTGGCCCCGTTTTCAATGGTGATGTCGAGTTCGGTCACCTGAATGTCGCAGCCAATTTCGCAAAATTTCTTCAGGGCGGTTTCATACTGGCTTACGGAAGGGTAGCTTGTCGCCAAATGCGATTGCATTCCAATTCCGTCGCAAGTGCCGTTTTCGTAGAGCCTTTTGACAAGGGCATATATGGCATCGCGTTTTGCATCGATATACTCGTTGAAGTCGTTGTAGTAGAGGCTGCAGGTTGCAGGCGCATATTTCCGTGCAAAGTGGAATGCGCTGTCGATGAACGACTGGTCGCCGTAGATTTTGGTCCACAACGATTCGCCTTTGCTTGCGTTGGTGCCGGCAGTGCGCAGTTGCCCGTTGCCGTCGCCGAAGGCCTCGTTCACCACGTCCCAAGCATAGATGTTCAGGTTGGGGTAGCTGGTGGTTACAAGTTCAATCACGGCTTTGATGTATTCGTCCATGCGTTTTGTCATGTCGTCTTTGCCGAGCAGTGCTCCGTCAGTCTTGAACCCTTCGCGGAAGAACCATTCTGGTGTTTGGCTGTGCCATACGAGGCAATGTCCACGGAATGGGATGTTGTTGTCGGAGCAGTATTGCAGTATCGATTTCGCTCCATTTGATAGCCTTACTGCAGGTTTGTTGTCTTTTTGGCATTGTGTCTGGTTCAGCAAGGCGTCAGGTTTCAGCTCGTTGCCAGGCGTGATGCTGTTGAAGTGATATTCGATTAGTGGCTTTGTCTTTTCCATTGCCAATTCGCTGGCGGTGACGGCTGTACCCACCTTGAAATAGGCGGAGTAAAGCTGTTTTAGTGGTGTGTTGTTGGAAAGGGAGGCGATGTCGAAATTGCCCGTTTCAATTTTAGTGCATTTAAAATCATCGATGTAGAAATCAATGAGATCCTCATCGGTAGGGTTTGAGGTGTAAGCTGTTTGGACATATACGGAGATGTTCTTCATCTCGCTGGTTACGGCGAATGTCCCTGACAATTTGGCCCATTCTCCGGTTTTGCATGAACTTTCGTTTATGGTTGGGTACGATGTTTCTGAACCGATTGTGTTTTGCCAGCATAGCTGAAACTTGTGCTCTGCGTAGTTTGCGCTGTACGACACATAGCATTCAACATGATAGGTCCCGGCACTGGCGAACTCGTCTGATGACAGCTGTGCCCCATGCCAAACGCTGGAGCGGTTGCTTATCATTAGCGATTGCGAGCCGGAATGTGCGGTCTCGCCTGAAATGGCGACAGACTCAGAACCACGGGCCTTCCATTTGGTTGATGTGCTTTCAAACGAGTCGTCGATTAATGCCGTGTCGGCATAGGCGTTTAGCGATAATGCCGTTATTATGGCTGTGATGGAAATAGTTGCAATATGTTTCATAAAATGTCGCATTGTTTGGTCGCAAGATATATAAAAAGGTCATTTGAATTGAAATTTCGCAGGTGCGAATGTCATTTTATCATTAACCTGCAATCTGTTTGTCACATAAAAGCATCCATTAAGCATTGCATTATAAGCCATTACTCAAAAAGGCCGAATCAAAATCGCATTATTATATATGTAAAGTGGAAATTTTGGCAATTTTGCAATGGATTATATATCAGTTTTTTTTGGGAAAAACAATAGAAAAATCACATAAACATGGCAAAACATTTACTACTGACAGTGGCGTTTACATTGGTTTTTGCAAGCGCTTTTTCGTACGATTATAATTTTGCTTCTTCTAGCGCAGAAGGTATCGTTTATTACAAGCTGGATTCACCTAAAAAGGGTGAGGCCACTGTTGTCGCTGGTGAATGGCAGTATAGTGGCGATGTTGTCATTCCGTCTAGCATTACGGTCAAAGGCAAAGATTATCTTGTCACCACAATCGGGCAGGATGCCTTTTATTACTGCTACGATGTGAAGTCAGTCACATTAGGTAGCAATGTCAAAACAATCAAGTATTATGCTTTTGAGCGCGTCAGCGGGCCTAACGGTTCAGGCATAAGAATCAATTTGGATAGTGAAGCCCTTACCACCATTGAAAAAAACGCCTTTCATTGTGCAGTGTTAGCCCCAAATAAAGGCGACACATTAGTGATAGGAAAGAACGTCGGGACAGTGGCAGGTGGAGATAACTTTTTCAGCTGGACGACTTTCCCGGGTGTCAAGCATTTTCATGTTGACGAGTCGAGTTCCACGCTGTGTACAAATGCCGACGGCATATTGTATAGCAAGGACATGAAGAAACTGTATTATTATCCTCCATACTTGAGTGGCGCCAATTACGACATACCGGCATCGGTTGAAATCGTTGCTACATTTGCGTTTTATGCAATGCAAAATTTGCAACGCATAACAGGTGGCGACAATGTGACAAGCATGGGTTCTGTAGTGTCTGGTGGCAAATTGGTCAGCCTTCACATTGGTGCAAAGGTTGAATCTATGGGAACATCGGCATTGATGTATGCTTCAAACAATAGTTTTTTGCCAGATATTGATGAGGGAAATAAATGTTTTGAAGTGATTGACGGTGTGTTGTATAAATACACTTCTGCCGACACCATTCTATGCCGATATTTTAAATGCAACACGCAAGAAACGTTTGTAGTACCTGCGAATGTCACACAGGTCGGCGATTATGCGTTTTATAGCCATCCATATATTAAAAACATCGATTACGGGCAATGTACAAAGTTGAAAGCAGGTAAAATTTCTGCTACGGCATACCATAGCACTACGTATTCCGTCAATTTCCTGAATTCAGAAAACATATATGTCAATATCGATGGTGTTTTTTATTCTGATGACACAGTGACAATGGTGCTTTACGGTTCCGACGTGGCAGTCAAAGATTATGTCATGCCGGCCAAGACAAAGAAAATAACAGTATCTACCATTAAATCGAATGCCAACACTAAGACTTTTTCCATAAACAAAGTGGCAAACGAAATAAACGGAGAATACCTTTACCCATTGGAAAATCTGGAGTACTATTATGTAGATGAAGGCAACGGCACATATAGCAGTGACACTTGCGGTGTTTTGTATAACAAGTCTAAAACAAAACTGATTTCATATCCTCGCGGAAACAAGCGTTTGTTCTACAAAGTTGCCGATGGCACGACGCAGGTTGGCATTCATGCATTTTATTGCAATAAATATTTACAAGGCCTTGACTTGGGAGATGACATCAAATCCGTGGTTGACGGCAATAGTGGCAACATGGCAGAGATGAAAAGCCTTAGTTTCATTAGGGTTGGCACCAATCAGCCACCAATTGCCACCACTAGTTCGTTCAGCAGTTCAATGTATTCTGGCAACACAAAGGTGATTTTGTACGTTCCTAGCGAGGCATTTGACATATATAGCAATTCGTCTATTTGGAATCGTTTTGCCGTTGTAAGGGATACCGGAGATTTTATGTCAGATATAAAGTCGAAGAAATACGATTACCTTACTTACCACTATAAGCAAAATATTGAAGGCACTGGTTTCTTGAAACCTGAAAGCGTTAAATGCGAAGGGTATTTATTATGCAATACAACAGCAGAACCCAATAATTACGAAGGTTTTACACCAATGCCTTTTGACCAAAAGCTATTGGACAACACCAACGTAATTGTCAAGATATATTATACACGTAATTCATATACAGTCAATTGGAAGTCAAAAGGCGAGGTTGTAAGCAACGGGACATACAAGTACGGCACTGTAATGACCGAACCAAACGTGACAGTTACGCCTGATGCCGGCAAGCATTTCATCGGATGGAATCCAAACCCCGACGCAACAACTGCCGTGACATTTGACGAGAACAGCCTTTTGCGAAAAGACACCACATTCCACGCAATTTTTGCCACAAACGACCGCAAGCCTTATGTTGTAAGACACTTCCTGCAAAATCTTGATGACAACAATTATCCGACAACACCATTTGCCACCGATACCATTATGGAGGTGTTCGGTTTGCAGACACAAGCAACGGCAAAGACATATACCGGATTTACCGCACCTGCGTCTATCAATCAGGGAACCGTTTCAGAAGATGGAAACACTGTGGTAGATATTAATTATACCCGTAACAGTTACGATGTCAATTGGTACAATGGATCGGCACCAGTTTTAGCAGGCAATTACAAATATGGTTCTGAATTGGTGATACCAAGCGATCCACCTGCTGTGGCAGGCAAGCATTTTGTAGGATGGAACACTGATGCCAATGCAACTGTCGCTCTTTCTTTAGGAGGCAAGACAGTTGAGGGCGCTGCAACCTATTATGCTATTTTTGCCACAAACGACAGCAAGTCATACACAGTAAATCATTACAAGCAAAATCTCGATGGCACATATCCTACAGACCCTGAGGAAACCGAAACCGGTTCAGGCACTGTCGGTTTGCAGACACAAGCAACAGCAAAGACATATACTGGATTCACCGCGCCAGAGACTATCAGCCAAGAAATAATTAAGGCTGATGGGACTACCGTTGTAGATATTAAATACACTCGAAACAGTTACGATGTCAAGTGGTACAATGGATCGGCACCAGTTTTAACAGGCAATTACAAATATGGTTCTTATTTGGAGATACCAAGCGCAAGCGACCTGGAAGCCGTGGCAGGCAAGCATTTTATTGGATGGAATACCATTGATACCGTAAATAACGCACTGAATTTGACAGAAGCAACGGTAGATTCCAATGTAGTATATTATGCAATTTTTGTTGTCAATGACAGCAAGCCGTACGTTGTCAACCACTATCAAGAGGACCTTGATGGCAATTATCCTGCAACACCAACCACAACTGATAATGGATCAGGTGTTTGGGGATTGCAGACAAACGCATCTGCCAAAAATTATGAAGGGTTCACTGCTCAGAATTTTTCACAGGCAACCATTAAGGAAGACGGCACTACTGTAGTCGAAATCTATTACAAGCGTAACATTCATATTCTTACTTGGTCAATAGGTTACGGTACTTTGGAAAGTGAATCGTATACAAAAGGCTCAGTAATGTTCGGAGCAACTATCATCGAACCTAAATTGAACCGTGAAGGCTATACTCACAAAGGTTGGTCATTGACTAATGGAGGCAATACAACTGTTGTTGCCACTCAAATGCCAGATGCCGATTTGACCTACTATGATGTTTGGGATGTAAACGAATATAAAGTCATTTGGGATTGGAACTATGCTGGCTCGCCACAACCTACGAGTTTCTTTAATTACGGAGAAGACATTGAGGCACCTGCTGGTGTTCCTGACCGTGACAAATACACATTCGCAGGTTGGTCAAAGACAAAAAATGGAGCAATCATCACAAATGGCGATTTCGGCAAGATGACTACCGCAGGCGCCACATTCTATGCTCAATGGATACCAAACAAATACAATCTTACTTGGAATGCCAATGGTGGTAGTTTGAGCGGAAGCTACACTTCTGGTTCTGTCGATTATGGCACAGACATTGTCAAGCCTAATGCATCACGTACTGGTTATACATTTATTGGCTGGGGTGAATCGGCTACCGCAACGTCAACCATAAACATTCCGCTTACAATGCCTGGCGAGGACAAGGAATTCTTCGCAATTTGGAAAATCAACCAGCACACTCTTACCTGGAATGCCAACAGTGGTGAATTAAGTGGCAACTACACAAAAGGCACAGTCTCTTATGGTACAACTATTACTGCACCTTTGGCAACTCGCTATGGTTATACTTTCAAGGGCTGGACTATAACGCTCGGTTCAACCGAAACTGTTGAAATAACCACAATGCCCGACGATAACGTAACTTATTATGCTGTTTGGGAGGCAAACCAGCACACCCTTACCTGGATTGCCAACGGTGGTGAGCTGGGTGGCACTTATACAAGTGGCACTGTTGCTTATGACACTACCATTGTGGCACCAACAAATGTATCAAGGACAGGCTACAAGTTTGCAGGTTGGGGCGAGTCTGCAACATCAACCGCCCCAACAAGCGTTGCCAGCACAATGCCTGACGAAGATGTCGAGTATTATGCCTTGTGGGTGGCTAAAGACTATGTGGTTGAATGGCTGTTGAATGATGGAACAGACAATCTATATGGCTCAAACAATGTAGCATTCGGCAATGCCATTAGCAAGATTGAACCCGACCCGTCAAGAGAGCACTATAAATTCCTAGGCTGGTCGAAAACCGCCGATAGCGAAGTCATTTCAGAGTTTGGCACAATGAATGCCAACGAAGTGAAATTCTACGCACAATGGCAAATCAACAGCAACAATCTTTCTTGGGATGCCAATGGTGGTGACCTGAGCGGGACATATACAAGTGGAGCCGTTGACTACGGCCAGGAAATTGTCAAGCCAACAGCAACTCGCAAGGGTCATACTTTTGAGGGGTGGGCTTCTGCATCTGATGCATCTGTGTCTGACATTGTTGAAATAACCACAATGCCTGATGCCGACACCACATTCTATGCCGTTTGGTCAGTTAACGCATATACTGTCAACTGGAAGTTCAACGATGGTACAAGCGGAAATTTCACAACGACAGAAGTCAATTACGGCGACTATATCAGCCAGCCGGCAAACAATCCTTCGTTTGAGCATTATCAGTTCCTGGGCTGGTCTGCCACTGAAGACGGCGACGTAATTTCAGATTTTGGCACAATGGAGGCTAGCGACACCACATTCTACGCCATTTGGCAATTGAACAAGAATGTAGTTGCCTGGTACATCAATAACGGTACTGACAGCATCTTCGCTACCGACACCATAGAATATCTTGCAGAAATAGTTTCGCCAGTCGAAACACCTTCTCGCAAATACCATCATTTTATGGGCTGGTCATCATCGCAAAGCGGTTTGGCAGAATCAGACTTTGGCACTATGCCAGACAATGACACAGCATTCTATGCCGTATGGGCAGAAGATGTCTATGATGCAATATGGTATATGAACGACGGTTCAGATTCAATTTTCTTGACCACAACGGCAAGTGTTAGTTCTCCAGTAATTGCGCCAGACACCGTACCAGCCCGCGCCAATTATGCATTTCAAGGCTGGTCGTCAACCGCCGATGGTGAAATCCTGACCGACTTTGGCACAATGCCGTCGGGCGGAACATCATTCTATGCAATTTGGAGCCTCAATCAGTTCACGGCTAACTGGTATATGAATGACGGCACAGATTCAGTGTTCTATACAGTGATGGCAAATGTCAGCGATACATTGGCAGTGCTTGATGCCGCACCAGTTCGCATTGATTATCTATTCAAGGGCTGGTCGTCAACCGCCGATGGTGAAATCCTGACCGACTTCGGCACAATGCCGTCAGGCGGAATCGAGTTCTATGCTGTATGGGAAGACGTCCTCTACGATGCCTTATGGTACGTCAATAATGGTTCAGACGACATATTCTTTACGGCACAAGCAACCGTAAGCAGTACTTTGGTGGCGCCGGATAGTGTTCCATCGCGTGCCAATTATGCATTCCAAGGCTGGTCGTCAACCGCCGATGGTGAAATCCTGACCGACTTCGGCACAATGCCGTCGGGCGGAACATCATTCTATGCAATTTGGAGCCTAAATCAGTTCACGGCTAACTGGTATATGAATGATGGCACAGATTCAGTGTTCTATATAGTTAGGACAAATGTCGGCGACACACTGGCAATGCCAGACACCGTACCAGTTCGCGCCAATTACGAATTCCAGGGCTGGTCGTCAACCGCCGATGGTGAAATCCTGACCGACTTCGGCACAATGCCGTCGGGCGGAACATCATTCTATGCAATTTGGAGCCTAAATCAGTTTATGGCATTATGGAAAATGAATGATGGCACTGATGCTGTTTTCAAGTCTGAAAAGATAGCAATGGACAGTGCAATTGTCGCACCTGAAACCGTGCCAACTCGTGCCGACTATATGTTTGTCGGATGGTCGGCATCGCCACAAGGTGGTGTAATCACCGATTTCGGTACAATGAACGGCGAAGGTGTTGTCTTTTATGCAATTTGGGATCCAATAGTTGAATTTACCACACCCGACAAGTTTGTTACATGCGAAAACGAAAAGAAGATAGAATTGACCGGTGTCAGCCATAACGTTGAATTTGTATGGAGCGTCAATGGCGTTGTCGATACTACACAATTCGGACCTGAATATGAATTGCCGGAATCTTCCGCATATGAAGGCACCGTTGAAGTGACAGGCTCATTTGGCGGGAAGAATGTAAGAAAGGAGATCCCTTACCAACGTAAGAAAGAAATGATTCGCACCATGTGGGACGATGTCGTTACAGTTGTCAATGCCGACAGCATGTTCTGCTCTTACAAGTGGTATCATAATGACCAGCTGATAGACACCACCGAGTTCTACAATGAGGTAGGTGGCCTGACTGGCAGCTACTACTTGGTTGCCACAACATTCAGCGGAGTTGAAATTTGCTCTTGCGATAGAAACTTCGGAGAGAAGAAAGAGGTTGCGATGACTGTGTATCCAAACCCTGTCATTGAGAAAGCTTATGTCAGAGGATCGATTCTCGAAGTAGGCAAGCGCATAGTCGTTACCGATGATAAGGGCAATACCATATTGTCACGAATAGTTACAAAAGAAGGCGTTGAGGAATTTGATTTTACAAAGACGCCTCAAGGTCTATACATCGTTAAAATCGATGGCAAGGCTGTTTCATTCATCAAATTATAAGAGAAAAGGCAGAATATGTATATGAATAAGTTCGATATAATGTCAGCATATAGGTTTATGAAAAGACAAGGAAGATTGAAGTTGGTCGTCGCAGCAATGTTGTTGGCTATTGTGCCGGCAAGTTCCAATGCGCAAATCATTGAATATTTCATTCCCAAATATTTGACAGGCGAGTTGGGTGGAGGATTGCACAGCATACAATTCACATCGCAGGATGGGCGGCACAAGTGCGGTGCAGGATTTAGCTTCCAGACAGGTTGCGTTTTCATGATTGATGACAATTGGGGTGTAAACAGTGGATTGGGATTGTCTTCGTACAGGTCGCGAGTTATTTACAACGATGTGAAGGAAGTTAGCCAGGCGTATGATTCCATAAACGATCTTCCGTATGAATTTCACACGTATTATACCGATTTTTCAGAACGCCAGAACATGCTTCAACTTGAAATACCTATCACTGCATATTGCCAATATCCCATCATCAACAATTCATTTGAATTGGTAGGCAAGGCAGGTTTCAGGTTGGGAATTCCAGTCAATACGACCTACAAGTTGCTCGATGGCGTTTATGAAACGCGAGGCTATTATCCGCTTACCAAGGTAGAGTATCATGACATGCCACAGCATGGCTTTTCAGCTGTTGAAGTTAACAAGGAGAAAGGCAAGTGCAAATTGAAGCCAGTCAACCTGTCATTCTTGATGGAATGTGGCATGGCGTATAAGATAAACAAGGCGATCCGCGTATATGCAGGTTTTTATTTCAGCTACTGCATGAGTAATATTCGAAAGGAAAACAATTCGCCAGTGCTTTCATCCGACTTGAAGTATAACGGAACATTGAACTCAAATCAAATTGACAAGGCACGTTTGGTGTCCGTAGGCATGCATGGAGGCGTGATATGGGATTACAGGATGAAGATGTCGCATAGGTCAGGTCACAAAATACATTAAGGAGAGCCTATAAATAGATTTCGAGAGATTTTTGAAGATTTTGCGAGCGCATTGTTGGGCGGAAGAAAGGAGCAGTGCGGGCACTATGACTGCCCGACGGCCAACAAGGTGCCGGAAAAAATCAAAAATCGGCGAAAAGTTCAAGCATTTCATTCCATTTGTCGCATTTTTCAAACGGTGCATTTATAGAACACACCTTAAACAATAAAGGCACTCAAAAAGGAGCCTTTATTGCTATAAGATAATCAATAAAAGATTGATGAATAATTTTGTAGGCCTTAACTGGAGCCTTAATGCAAGGTTTCTAAAGGCGGTTGTTCTGTAAGTTCAAGCTTTTCAGCCTTTCAAACAATCGCGCCGGTATGCATGCATTTCTGATTATTGACAGTTGTTCAGCATTGTGCAGGTCGGTGCCAATAAAGTCGCACAATCCGTTTTCTATTAACGTCTTGGCCTCCTTGTTCACTGAAGGCGAATAGGCATTTGCTATTGAAAGCAGATTTATTTGGAACATAATGCCTCTGTCATGCAGGTCCTTCATTTTGTCAAGGTTTCCGTGCCAATATAGGTATCGTTCAGGGTGAGCCAGTACAGGTGTGTAGCCGTTTATCTGCATCTTGAAGACTGTTTCGTCAAAAATAGAGTGAGGATTGGTGAACGAGCACTCGAACAAAAGCATTTTATTCCCGATAGTCATCATTTCCTTATGGTCCAAGCTCTGCATAAAGTCGTAGTCAATGTAATACTCGGCACCAGCATTTATGTCAATGTCAATCTGTTGACGACCCAATTCCTCTTTCAGCAAGTTAAGGGCATTTGTAATCGATTCATTGCTGTTGTTGTAGAATCCATTCATTACATGGGGAGTTACAATAATCTTGTCGTACCCATATTCCTTTAATCCTCTGATAAGGTCAATGCTGTCTTTCACTGATTGTGAGCCGTCATCCAAATTCGGGAGCAAATGCGAATGGATGTCACATTTTATTCCCAAGTCGCGTAAGGCAACCAATTGAGTGTCGTCCTTATGTAGGAATTTGAACAGCATCTTGTTGAATTTGTGCTACAAACATACTAAATTAGCCAATGCCAAAAATGAAGTTTTATGTACTAAATAAATTTTATTTTTGTTGTCGACAATTTTTTGCGATGTTCGATTTAAGTAGTTACATAACAGGCTTGTTGTTTATTCACGATTGTGTGATACTTCCAGGGTTTGGCGGATTCGTGGCCAACTATCAGGAAGCTGTCCACGATGAGACGAGCAATACATTTGCGCCTCCTTCAAAAAAGCTTGTTTTCAACAGCAATCTATCATACAACGATGGTTTGCTGATTAACTACTTGTCGCGTCAGCTAGGCATCAGGTACGAAGAAGCTGAGCAAATGGTGAAGCAGAGTGTCGAGGATGCGTGGATTAGGCTCGAAAAGGGCGAAACATTGAAGTTTGAAGGAATAGGCTCCTTCCGTTATAACGAGGATTCCGCATTGATTTTTGACCCACAGGTGACAGAAAACCTACTGAGCGATTCTTACGGATTGTTCTCTTTCAGGTTCCCTCCTTTGAGTTATCAGACCAAGGCAAAAACAGTAATCAACAACGATAATATTCGTATCATGCCTATGATAGATTCAAGAAAAGTGTTGAGGTATGCAGCAATATTAATTCCCATTTTCGGCATAGTAGCATTGATCCCATTTTGCAACCAACGCATTCAGCAAAGTGCAGGCGTAGTGCCAACTCCTGTCAAGACAGCCATATCTCTTGAAGATACCATAAGCTCAGCCAACACAGAAAACACAGTCGATTATGAGATAGCCGCTTCAACCAACAAGCGGGCGGCCTTGTTCTACAACGAAGCGCCAGTGTCGGAGCCGGTCAAGAAGCGCCAGGCCGACAATTGCACATACTATATAATTGGTGGCAGCTTTAAGGATTTTTCAAATGCCGAAAAGTACCTGAAGCAATACCAAAAGGACGGATTCAATTCGGAAGTTGTAGAAACCGACAACTTGTATAGGGTGTCGCTTGGGGCTTATGACGATAAGGTCAGGGCATTGCATGAGCTGAGACGCATCCGTTCCAACGAGAAGTATGGCAACGCATGGCTATATTCAAAATCCAAATAATTGGCGCATTGCGCCTTATGCCACCTTTATTGTAATTACAGGTATTGGCGAGTGATTGACCAGTTTCTGCGGGTTTGACATTGAAAATTGCTGCCAGCTGTTGTCCAGACGTTCGCTTGTTGCCGCAATCAAATCAGCGTCAATTTGCATGGCATAGTCGATAACAGCTTTTGCGGTTTTTGATTTTTTTGCTCGCAGGCCGTCTTTACTATATAGTATTTTGTGCCGGTCGAGGTAGACTGTCACGGCCCTCATAGCTTCTTCCATCTTCTTTTGTGTGGCAAATTTGTTGTCATTGCGCAAGTCGACAAGAATCATTTCTGCGTTAAAGCATTTAGCTATGTTAGCCACTATTGGTATTTTCAGCCGGGTTCGTGATGTGTTGTCAATTGGCACTACTATCTTGCGAGGTATTTTTGGCACAAAGCTGTATTTGATTGTAATGACAGGGCATATTGCATGGCTTACGATACGGAAAGCGTTGCTTCCTTCCCATCTTTCCTTGAAGCCCGAAACGCCATTTGTTCCGCTGATTATCATAGCCGCATCGCCATATTTCGCTTGGTTGCATACCTCGTTGAACACGCGGCCGTCACGCACGCAATAGCTTATATTGCCCATCATTTTACCCTTAAAGTGGGCAATGATTCTATTGAAATTGTCGATGGCCGTCGATTTAAGAACTTCATCATAGTCGCAGTAATCAATGGTTGGGTCGTAGTCGGCGTTCTTGCGCTTGACATGAATCATTTTTATGTCATATTTCAAGGCATTTGCATATATGACAGCGTGTTCCATCGCGTTTATCGAACTGGGAGAGAAGTCAACAGGCACTAAAATGTACTTTTCCATAGCCATCGTAATTTTTGTGGCAATTTACTTCATTTTATTTAATGATGGCATCAGCTTTCAGCTCCTTTTTGAAAATCCAGTATTTGCCATTTATTTTCCCCTCCATCTTTATCTCATTCATTTGTGACAGCATGTCAAGCATGGAATCAATGCCGTTTTCCATTACGTCTTTAGTTCTTAGTGTCATGAGAAAGCCACATTCGGTTTCTGCTTCAGGTGGGAGTGTGCATGCATTGTTGATTGATAGTTCACCTATTTGCTCGTCGTTCAGGTAGACATTGATATGCGCTGAATCTATTACTATGTCGTGATGGTTTGGGTTTAGGACAGTTATGTTCAGTTCTGCTTTGATTTTCTTGAAAGACAAGTCTAGCATGTCGACTTTGTTTATGCATACAAGCTCCGGTGGCTTGTATCCAATGCAACCTTGAAACGCCAATATAAGCGCGATTGTTGAAATCAGTTTTTTTGTTGACATGGTGTTGTGCATAAATTAAAAAAGGATGGTTGTATTACAGCCATCCTTTTGTATTTATAAGAAATTCAGATTAGTTGCGTCTAATTCCCTTTTTGGTGGAATAGTTGATTTTCAACGCGCTAACTTTTCTCAACTCTTGTTTAACGTCGGTTACTATACCCATTTTTGTATCAATGTCAACCTTTAGTGAGGTTGTCATCAATGGAATTTCCTTCTCGTCTCTTTTTTGACGTTCCGACTCGATATAGTCAGCAATGTCTTTTACGTCAGAGAATTGGTCATTCAATTGAATACGAGGTTCTGTACCATAGGTTTTAGTAAACTTTTCTTTCGGCTTTCCAATGTAGATGTAGCTGACCAACGACTTCTTCTCAAGTTTCTTGATTTCGGTTGCCATTGGGACATTTACATTTACCTTAAGGTCGACTTCCTTCATTGTTGTTGATACCATGAAGAAGAACAACAACATGTAAACCACGTCAGGAAGAGATGATGTTGAAATGGCAGGAACTTCCTTTTTCCCGCTCTCTCTAAATTTTCCCATTATTTTCCTCCTCCATAGTTTTTAGGTTCAGCCTCGGATATACTTTGTGGGTATATCTTTTTGATTGCATCTTGTTGTTCCTTATCCAAGTCATCGTAACGCTTGTTCCACTTGCGCATTGCCATCTCGTCTCGCAATTCGTTATAGGCGGCGGCCAATTCATCTTGGACTTGTATGTACAAGCCGTATGATGTTGTGCGGTCGTTCTGAAGTGAGATTACTTGTTTTGACACAGGATAATTGCCAAAGAACGGTATCTCCTTTATTTGTTTTTCTGGGAGAGCAGGATCGTCGGCAGGGTTTTCGATGAATTCCTTTGCTTTTTTCTTTAGCTCAGAAATGTGCAGTGGCTCACCTTCAACCATCAACTGGTCATTTTTATTGATAAGGACAATCAATATATTCCTTTCCTTGACTTTTTGGTCGTCATTCTGTTGGTCTTTTGGAACTGGCTGTGGCAACATACGGGATATACCGGCATCGGTATCCATTGTTGTTGAAACCAGGAAGAAGATCAACATCATAAATGCTGTATCGGCCAATGATGCAGAAGGAATATCTGGTGTTTTACGTGCCATAGTTTAATTTTTTTCACTTACCTACTTAGTTGCAGCAGACCTGATTGCTGTAAACAACAAACCAAGGATTGATACAAAAAATAAGGTGTATGTTACATATAATGCGGTGTCAATCCATTGTGAACTTGCTATTGTAAGGTGATACTCTTCAACACCGAAGAATGTTGGCAATGATGCTGGTGCAAATGCGCGGCATGTAAAGACAATCACAGCTGCGATTGCCAAAACAGTGAGCAACGACAGCGCACTTTTCTTTGACGACAACATCCCTATTAGTGATGCAAGGATGATTATAACAAATGCGGTTATTACCAACACGTATGTCCAAATTAGCAAGAAATCAATGTATTCTCCTGTGGCGAATACTACAATGCCTGCAACGGCACTGACCAACAGCAATACCACAGAAACGACACCTAATAGTTTAGATGTTAATGTGTTCATTTTTATTTGTTTTTCTGGTTGTATTTATAAAGCATGTCGGTCAAAGAGATTGATGCGTCTTCCATGTCGTTTACAATAGCATCAATTTTTGATACGAAATAGTTGTAGAATACCTGAAGAATCATAGCTACAATCAAACCAGCCATAGTTGTGATAAGGGCAACTGAAATACCACCTGCAACCAATGCCGGGCTGATGTCACCTGCAATCTTGATTGAGTCGAATGCCTGAACCATACCAATAACTGTTCCCAAGAATCCCAACATAGGAGCCAATGCGATGAACAATGCAATCCATGAAAGGTTCTTCTCCAGCAAGCCTGTCTGAACGCCACCATAAGAAATGACAGCTTTCTCAACCATGTCCAAACCTGCATCGTAGCGGTCAAGGCCTTGATAGAAGATGCTGGCTACTGGGCCACGTGTGTTGCGACAAACTTCCTTTGCGGCTTCAACACCTTGCTCGTTAAGGGCAGCCTCAATCTTTGCCAACAATTTCTTTGTGTTGGTTGAAGACAAGTTCAAGAACAATATACGTTCAACGCAGATAGCCAAACCCAAAATCAAGCAAAGGATAACTGATGACATAAATCCAACACCACCTTCAATGAATTTTTGTTTGATTGCCTGGTGAGCGCTTTGGCCTTCAATGGCGTCTTCGCTAACTGCTGCAGCTTCTGCAACTTCAGCAGGTGCTGCAGCTTCTGCTGAATCTACTGCTGCAACTTGTTCTGTCGAATCTGTAGCAGCGTTTTCATCTTGCGCATTTACGCAATTCAATGATGCTGTTCCCAACATCATAGTCACAACTAACAATGTGAATAACTTTTTCATAGTCTTTTGTTATTACGGTTTTTACTTGTTAAAAATTTAAATTAATAAATCATCTCTGCGGAGAAAGGGGGATTCGAACCCACGATACCGTTTCACGCGGTATACACACTTTCCAGGCGTGCGCCTTAGACCACTCGGCCATTTCTCCGAAGCCCCATCATTAAATTCAGAGGCCACAAAAACGGTCGGCAAAATACAAAAAAAATCAAACGGAAGTGGTCATTTATGCTTTTTTCTCATTTTTGGCTTAATCTGCATAGGTTTGATGCCATTTCCCGGATGTGTTTTTTATGTTTTTTTTCATTTGCCATCGGACTTTCAATGTAAATTTTGTCGGCGTTTCAGCAAACATTATGTAGCGAATGTCGCGCAACAGCTTTAATCGTGTCTTATTTGTGGATTTTCTTTTGCCAAGTTGCTTTGGTTTGGTATTTTTGCCGGCAAATTAAGTTGGTTTTCATAAATGTAGCGATTTTTGGAAATTTGTCGGGCGACCAATAGAATGACGATAAGGCACCGAGTCGCTCGAAGATTGGAACTGACATCTTTTTTAACGAATTTTTAATAACAACGATCATGAATCTAGCAATAGGAAGCGATCACGCAGGCTTCGAAACAAAGCAAATTTTGGTTGAGTATCTGAAATCCAAGGGACATACAGTGACCGATTTCGGCACAAATTCGCCAGAGAGCATGGACTACCCAGATGTGGCCCACCCATTGGCAGAGGCAGTTGAACAAGGAAAGTTCGACTTGGGAATAACCTTATGCGGAAGTGGAAACGGCATCAACATCACTGCAAACAAGCACCAGGGAATTCGTTCGGCATTGTGCTGGAACACTGAAATAGCCGCACTTGCCCGCCAGCACAACAACGCCAACATATGCGCCATTCCCGCACGTTTCATATCGGTCGATTTGGCAAAGCAGGTTGTCGACACTTTCCTGACCACCGGTTTTGAGGGTGGCCGTCACCAGCGTCGCATCGACAAGATACCTTGCAAATAATTCAGGCCGGCATCGTTACATCTAATAAATAAATCAGGTATTCATGTCGATAGAAATCAACTCCGTAACCAAACTGTTTGGTGAACAGAAGGCACTTGACAATGTGTCGTTTTCTGTTGGCACGGGCACGGTTGTCGGCTTTTTGGGGCCAAACGGGGCAGGCAAATCGACATTGATGAAGATAATAACTGGGCTGATTCTTCCAACTGAAGGCCAAGTGCTTGTCGAGGGGGTGGACGTTGCCGAAAATCCTAATGAAATAAGGAGGCTGATTGGCTATTTGCCGGAAAACAATCCTCTTTATCTTGATATGTACGTTAAGGAATATCTGCAGTTCATTGCCAACATATATAAGCTTGGCAATGTCCGCGGAGTGGTTGATGACGTAATTGAACGTACAGGCTTGACACAGGAGTGCCGGAAAAAGATTGGCGCATTGTCGAAGGGCTACAAGCAGCGTGTCGGATTGGCGCAAGCCATAATTCACAATCCGAAAGTGCTGATCCTTGATGAGCCTACCACCGGCCTCGACCCGAACCAGATTGTCGAGATCCGCAATCTGATACTCGATTTGGGGCGCGAGAAGACAATAATGCTATCTACCCACATAATGCAGGAAGTCAAGGCTATCTGTCACCAAATTGCCATCTTGAACAGAGGCAGGCTTGTTGCAAACGGCAATACCGAGCAGGTCCAGCATTCAGCGGGGAATGGCAGATATGAACAGCTGGAGGTTGAATTTAATGTTGACGCCGATGAAAATCTTCTGTCACAAATAGCTAATATTGTGGCGGTTGAAAAAACCGGTCCGCACAAATATTGTCTGAACTCCAGTTCCGACATAAGGCAAGATGTGTTCAATTTTGCCGTCAGTCATGGGTTGGCAGTTTTGGCGATGCAGGCCAAGCAAAAGACAATAGAGGAAGCGTTCCAGGAACTGACAAAAACTAGTTAGACAATGCCAAATACAGACAGCATATCGGCGAGTCCACATAACATACTTGAACTTTTTTCGTTCGACCTCACAAAATTTTTCGCTGACAGCGATTATAGCGAGGTTGAAAGCAAGGACATCGAAGGAGTGTTTATGGTGGAATTCGAAAAGGATTTTCCATTGGTGGAGCTTGGCATGTTCGAAAAAGTGGTTTTTCGCCTGTTTGACGACAAAAACAACATCACAGCCAGCAATCACATAAATGTAACATTGCCAGCCAACATGCGGCTTGTGACCATGGAGAAGACGAAGGCTATCGTGAATTCGCTTTTTGCCATTTACGGGTACGACGACGACAGGCGTGGATTGTGGAACAGCACTGACACAAAGTTGTTTGCCGAGAACGATGTCGATAGGCAATGGACCATAGGCAACGATAAACGCGTGTATGCCATAAAGCTGTCATATACAGAAAAACACGGATTGTATCTAAAGATATTTTTCTTCAACAGGTTGTTGGAAATTGCCAAGAAAGGCTATGAGTAACCTTATTATCGACGAGGGTAACACGTTATGTAAATTCGCCATAGCCGAAGACGGTAAAATTGTATCCCAAATGTCAAGCGCCAGCATTTGCGATGACGCGGCGGTGCAATTCATCAGGAAACATGACGTAGATAAGATAATCAGCTCCAGTACGCGCTCGGAAAGTGTTGAACTGCCTCAGTTTTTGCGCTCCCTGCCACACTTGGCATTGACTCCGCAGGCCGAACTGCCTATAAAGATAGATTACGCCACGCCACAAACCCTGGGCTGTGACCGCATTGCGGCGGCAGTTGGCGCGCGCACTATTTACCCGAGCAGTAATGTCCTTATTATTGACATAGGTACAGCCATGACAATTGATTTCCTTGCGTCAGATGGAGTTTACTGCGGAGGTATAATCTCTCTAGGGCCTGAAATCAGGGCCAAGGCTTTGAACCACTTCACGGGCAGGCTCCCTCTAGTAGGTTTTGACGGGGAAGTGGCGATTCAAGGAAAAAGCACGGCAGAGGCAATCCGTTCCGGAATAGTCAACGGGATATCATTTGAGATTGAAGGGTATATAAATAGGTATCGTCGCATGTATGATGACTTGAAAATCGTCATCACTGGTGGTGGCGCTAATATGTTTTTCAAGGACAATGCGGAAGTTGTGCATAATCCCGACCTCGTTTTGTTGGGCATGAACAACATTCTTGACAATTGGAAGCACTAGCACTTGTCGCTGACATTCAGCAATATAGCCTGGCTGGTTTGGTTTTGGATATTGGTTTTTGTCAACCTAAAGGTGCAGAAACATTGACAAAAAAGACTTTCCTATTAAAGATTTATTACTTTTGGGCGTTAATTTTTAAAACTAGAAAAATGAAAACGTTTGCTTGCAAATTTGGTGTAGTGGCCATGTCACTTTTAATGGCTGCCGGCGCCACAAATGCTCAAAAGAAGTATTTATCTGATCCGAAATATGGTGCAGACAGCGCCGCCCGCGAGGCGTGCGCAATGCACATGTCTCTTTATGGTCAATTCTACAAACAAAAGAATTACAAGGATGCCGTGGTCAATTGGCGTAAAGTTTTTGAAAACTGCCCAGAAGCCAGCAAGAACACATTCATTCGCGGTGCCGCCATCTACAAGGGCCTTATCAAGGACGAGAAAGACGCAGCCAGAAGAGAGTCGTTAATCGATACCCTTATGTTGATATATGACCAGCGTATTGCCTACTTCAAGCAGGAAGGCGCCGTGTTGGCAAATAAAGGTGTCGACCTATATACATATAGAGAGAAGAAAGCTTCTGGAGAAGTATACGAAATGCTGAAAAAATCCTGCGAACTTGAAAAAGGCGAGCAAGGTGCCGGCGTTGCAACGGTAATGCTTCAGGCAGCTGTCGACCAATATAGGGAAGAGGCCATTGATGGAGCTGAAGTCATTTCAGCATACGAATTGGCCGCAAGCACAATTGAATTGGCTATGGCAAACAACAAGTCGATAGTCGAGAGTGGTGATGCAAAGAAAGCCCCTGCAGCACAAAAGGAATTGGAAAACCTGGAGGTCGACTTAAAGAACGTTGAAGCTTTGTTCTCTGAAAGTGGAGCCGCCACTTGCGATGCATTGATTGCGATATTTGGCGCAAAGTACGATGCAATGAAGGATGACGTAGAATGGTTGAAGAAAGTCACAAAACTTTTGGACAAGGCAGAATGCAACTCTGCCCCATTGTTTGCGAATGCTTCCGAGGCGCTGTACGCATTGGAGCCATCAGCTTTGGCAGCGCGCAACTTGGCACGCTTGTTCTTGGCTAAGCAAGACATGCCCAAGGCCGCAACATACTATTCAAACGCATGCGACTTGGAAGAGGATCCAATGGCAAAATCACAATACTATTACGAATGGAGCCAAGTGGTGTTCACTCAAAAGAACTTCTCAAAAGTTCGTGAACTGGCAAATCTTGCATTGAAGAACAATCCAAACAACGGCAAGGCATATATTGCAATAGGCAAGGCTTATGCAGCCGATGCAAAGAGCATTGGCCAGGAGCAGGTTGAGCACAATGCTGTGTATTGGGCCGCTGTTGATAAATTTAACAAGGCAAAACAAGTCGACTCTTCTTGCGAGGCTGAGGCAAACGACCTTATATCAACATACAAGAAGTACTTCCCAAATAAGGAGGAAGCCTTTATGTTTGGCATTAACGAAGGCGAAACCTATACAGTAGGCGGATGGATCAACGAAAAGACCGTAGCACGTTATTAATGGATTGATGACACTGCCACGTTTCCATAAAACATTCACTAAGGCTCTTGTAATGGGAGCCTTAGTTTTTATTGCATCATCGTGTAAGAACGACATGCAACAAGTGAATGCGCTAACAGCAGTATCCGACACCGCGCAAATCAGTGGCATCGATGTGGAGCTGACCCGCTCGCTCAAAGGGTATATTACTGTACGCATGAAAGCCAAAGAGGTGCGGCAGATAAACGTATCAGACAATGTGTTCGAATTTCCGAAGGGCATTGAGTTGTTCATGTATGACACGTTGGAAAATGTCACGTCGCACATGTCGGCCAATTATTCAACATACAATGACGCGGAAGGCATTTGGGAGGCCAAAAACAATGTTGTGGTAAACAATGAGAAGGGAGACCAGCTGAATACCGAATATCTGGTTTGGAAGCGCGAAAAGGAGACATTCGAGACAGATCAGTTCGTCAAAATATCAACAGCCGATGGCATAATATATGGCGACGGAATGGTTTCCGACCAAAGATTCACCAATTGGGAGGTGAAGAACGGCAGAGGTGTATTCAATATTGAAAATGAATAAGGTAACACGTGCATTCAAGGTAATCGTCGAAAGCATTTGGTTTGCCGTGGCAGGCTTGTGCATAATAATAGCCGTCAGGGAGATTGTCAGGCACAACGTCATGCAAGCTCTTATATTTGTTGCGCTTGCATTGGTGTCGCTGTTTTTCTATATGTACCATCGTCATCAGCGAAAGAGTTTGCAACAATGATCAATAATTAGCACAAAGACGTCAATGTTTTAATTCTTGTCCTATCTTTGTCACACAATATATACTGAAAATGAGCAAAAAAGGAGCACGTGTCACTTCCAGACAATTACGCAGTTCATACGTAACCACAGTAATAAGCATATCATTGGTGCTGTTTGTCATAGGCCTTGTGGGGCTTTTGATGCTTAATGCGCATAAGATATCGCGCCACGTCAGGGAGACTATCGGCTTTACCGTATTCCTGAACGACGACATTAAGGAAGTGGATATGATAAAACTTCAGAAAAGCCTTGACGCTTCTGTCTTTGTGCGTTCAACTGAATTCATCTCGAAAGAGCAGGCGGCACGCGAGCTTACTGAAGAGCTTGGTGAGGACTTTGTCAGCTTCCTAGGATATAATCCGCTATTGCCCTCAATTGAAGTAAAGCTCCATGCCGACTACGCCAATGCCGACAGCATAGCCAAGATAGAAAAAAAGCTTACCAGATATCCGCAAGTCAAGGAGGTGTCATACCAAAAGTCGCTGATTGAGACTGTAAACCAGAATATAAAAAAGATCAGCATAGTGCTGCTGGTTTTTTGCGGAATGCTATTCCTCATATCCCTCTCGTTGATAAACAACACCATTCGGCTGTCGGTGTATGCACGCAGATTCCTGATAAAGACGATGGAGCTTGTTGGCGCGACAAGGGCTTTTGTCCGTGCACCATTTCTGCTAAAAAGCATGGGCCACGCACTAATCAGCATAATTATTGCGTTTATGTTATTGACAGGTGTCATATATATGATAGACAAGCATATTCCTGAATTGTCAATAATGTATGAACTTGATACAATAGCCATTTTGTATGCAAGCATCATGGCAATCGGCTTTATGATAGTTTGGATATCAAACTTCTTTGCCGTAAACCGCTACTTGCGCATGAAAGGCAATGACTTATATGCATAAAATTTCAATTATGGATAACGAAACACAAAAAAGCAGATTTGCTTTAAGTCCGGAAAACTACAAATTCATTTGGATTGGCATTGCCATAATAGTATTAGGATTTATACTTATGGCAGGAGGCCGTTCCGACGACCCTCAAGTATTTAACGAGTCGATGTTCAATACCCGTCGCATATTTGTCGCGCCTATTGTTGTGCTGGCAGGATTCCTTTTCGAAATTTACGCCATTATGCGTAAGCCAAAAAACGAACAATAGTTGCATTTTTATTTATCGCCTATAGTTGTCAATGATTTTTATTCCAGGAAAAGAGCGATATGATTTTGAGGAAGGTCAAGTCATATTGATTGACAAGCCATTGAAGTGGACATCGTTTGATGTTGTGAACAAGGTGCGCTATTTGTTGCGCAATCAATTCGGCCTAAAGAAGATAAAAGTCGGGCACGCTGGGACGCTTGACCCATTGGCAACCGGTCTTCTGATAATATGCACAGGAAAATTCACCAAGCAGATTGAGTCGCTTCAGGCCAGCGACAAGGAGTATGTCGGTACGTTCATGCTTGGCGCAACAACACCGTCATTTGACCGTGAAACTGAAGTCGACCAGACATACAGCACCGATGGGATAACGAAAGAGAAAGTGGTGGATGTACTGAAATCGTTCGTAGGCGAGCAGGACCAGATACCACCAATTTTTTCGGCAAAGCAGGTTGGAGGGCAACGTGCCTATGTGGCGGCGCGCAAAGGCAAGGATGTGGAGCTGAAGCCTTCACGCATCAACATTGAAAGCATTGATTTGCTCGATTGCAGCCTGCCACTTGTGACTATTCGCATAAAATGCAGTAAAGGCACATATATCAGGGCCTTGGCTCGTGATTTTGGCGAAAGGCTTGGCTCTGGTGCATATCTGCACGATTTACGCCGTATGTCGAGTGGCGACTTCAGCATAAATGAAGCAATCGACATTTTGGAATTTGAAAAAATCATAAAAAATTTGAAACCTTTGACAGAGCAGAACGTATAAATGGAGTTTCCGTTTGCTTGTGTCAAGCACTGCTATTGATAATAGTTTGAAAACAAAATAAATAACATATTTTTCCGATGAAGCTTTCGCAATTTAACTACAATTTGCCCGAAGAGCAAATTGCTCTTTATCCTGCCGAGAATAGGGATGAAGCGCGCCTTTTGGTTGTAAACCGCAAAACAGGACAATTCGAGCATCGCATTTTCAAGGAAATAATCAACTACTTCGATGACAAGGATGTTTTTGTATTCAACAATACTAAGGTCTTCCCCGCACGTCTGTATGGCAATAAGGAAAAGACAGGTGCGCAAATTGAGGTCTTTCTATTGCGCGAGCTGAACCATGACCAGCGCTTGTGGGACGTTTTGGTCGACCCTGCAAGAAAAATCCGCATCGGCAACAAGTTGTATTTTGGCGAAGATGATTCTCTTGTTGCTGAAGTAATTGACAACACTACATCTCGTGGACGTACGTTGCGCTTCTTGTTCGATGGCCCTTATGACGAGTTCAAGAAGACATTATACTCGTTGGGAGAGACACCACTTCCACGTTCAATCAAGCGCCCTGTCGAGCCAGAAGACGAATTCCGCTATCAGACCATTTTCGCAAAACACGAAGGCGCAGTTGCCGCACCAACGGCAGGCTTGCACTTCAGCCGGGAATTGCTGAAAAGATGTGAGATAAAGGGCATCAATTTCGCCGAAATAACATTGCATGTCGGATTGGGCAATTTCCGCTCAGTCGATGTAGAGGACCTTACAAAGCACAAGATGGACTCTGAACAGATAATCATTCCGGAGGAAGCCGCAAATATTGTCAACAAGGCCAAGGAAGAGCGCCATCAAGTATGCGCCGTCGGCACAACGGTGATGCGTACACTTGAAAGCTCGGTTTCAACTTACGGATATCTGAAGCCATTTGACGGGTGGACAAACAAGTTCATCTTCCCTCCATACGATTTCAGCGTTGCAAGTTCAATGGTTTCGAACTTCCATTTGCCACAATCGACTCTAATGATGATGGTTGCGGCTTACGCAGGCTACGACTTGCTTATGGAATCGTACAATGTGGCTCTTAAAGAGGGCTACAGATTCGGTACCTATGGCGATGCAATGCTAATCCTTTAACAATTACGTACATACAATATAAAGGAAGCCTTTTGCAAGGACTTCCTTTTTTTGTCCAAAATAAATATCGATGACAAGACAATACCATAAGCCACGTATAAAGGACTTCCCGCCATTGGTGGCCAAAAACGGCGGACAGCTGATGGAATTTCTGTTGGCCAATCTGCCAGGAAAGAACCGCAGCAACATAAAAACCCTGCTCAATCACAGGCAAGTGCTTGTAAACGGGATGGTGGTCGGATTCTACAACCATCAGCTTCAGTCAGGCGACACTGTCCAGGTTCAGAAGTTCAAGGCTCCTGCCGAGATGAGCTTTGTTGGCATGACGGTGGTTTTTGAAGATGACAGTTTGATAGTCGTCGACAAACATGCTGGAATGGTGTGCTCGTCGTCAAGCAAAAGCCAAAAGACAGTTTCATCGGTATTGTCGCGACATGTAAAAAGCCAGCATCCGTGCAATGCCGTTTTCATGGTAACAAGCCTCGACCGTGAAACTTCAGGCCTGGTGGTCTTTTCAAAGAGCAAGCAGCTGAAGGATGCCATGCAGCAATCGGCAGAGGCAATGCAATGCACGTATTTGGCAGTTGTCGGTGGTGCAATCGACAAGCCGGAAGGGGTGCTGAAATCGTATTTGTTCGAAGACAAGAAAACGTTTAAGGTCCACTCATCACAGAATCCTGACGGATGTCAACTTGCCATAACTCACATTAAGTTGATGAAATCCAATGCGCGTTATTCAATGTTGAAAGTAAACACGGAGACTAATGTCAAAAATCAGATTCGTGTCCAATTGCAAGACATCGGCAATTCAATAATTGGCGATTTGCGCTATGGCTCAACAGAAAACCCTATCGACAGATTGGGATTGCACGCGTGGACATTGTCGTTTAGACATCCTGTAACGGGCAAGTTGATGACATTTGAGAGCCATGTGCCAAAGAAATTCCTTCATTTGTTCGACGGCACAAGCGAAAATGCCGATTAGTTGTCGTTGACTACAATTGTGTGTGGTTCGGGATTTTTCAGGTAAACTTCAGAAAAATCGAAATAGTTTTGTGTGTTTATGTAAAGTCCATTTACGTCCGATGTAGTCAGGTTGAACTGTTTGCCGTTGTCAAGGTTTATTGTGCTTGACATGATGTATCGTGGCGGGTTCGACTGAAAATCTTCGATATTTGATTCAAGAAATGGTGAAAGGTAGCTGGTTGGCAAACCGAAAATCACGTTCACCATTCCATTCTTGAACATGTAAAGTTCCTTTTGTGTTGAAGTTATGAAGGAAAACACCAGTGTGTCGATATATGGTAACTGGTCATTTTGCTTCGATTTTTTCCAATAGTTTTTATTGTAATACAGCTCAACAGGCGCGCCTAGGCTTTTGGGGTATTTTATGCTGTATGGGCCCGAGCCGGCTGTGCCAAATATTCCGTATGTGTAGAATGCTTCATGTGAAAAGATGAGTGCGTTGCTTCCTGCAAGGAAGTGTACGAACAATTCGTCTGGTTTGATGAGGTTGATAACCAGCACGCTGTCATTTTGCGCCACAATTCCGCTTATGCTTGCCGTATCGACGTAACTTGTGGTTTCCAGAAAGTTGTCAATTCCCTTTATGTTCATGGCCTGATGTGTGACCGGTCTGTCGTTGACGATTTTGTTCCGGCATATCTGCTCAATGGAGAATTTGAAGTCGGAAGCTACAATCTTGCGCCCTTTTTTTTGAGGAAAGCAGACGTCATCCTGAAAGCGTGCATCGCCATTTAGCAGAAAGGTGTATGTTAGCCCGTCGTCGGAAATGCGGTAGCTCTTGGCCACTGACGGAATTATTTCGAGTGTGCGCGGGTGGTATTTCAGCAATCCATCGTAAACCTGACTGACTATTATCTGCTCGCTTCGTTTCTCAACCTGACCGGGAAATATTATGTGAGGAATGTCGCTTATGTTGACGCGCAGTGTGCCTCCATATTTTTCACCATTGCGGGTGTTTCCTGATTGGCATGATGCGAGTGCAAGCGCCATTGCCACAATTATTGGAATTATCGTTTTCATTGCGTACGGGTTTTAATGCTGATTGCAATTTGGTCAAAAAATCAGAATAATGCAATTTTTACTTTCGGGGCCTGAACTCATAGCACAGCCCGAACATCAGAAGGTTGTTGTGCTGTCCCGACACCATATATGAGTCTTGGGCGGAATGGTATTTACGGATGGCCAGTGCCGAATAGTTGAATTGAGCATTTGCCCAAATGTCGCCGAACAGGTTGTATCTTGCACCTGCAATGGCGCTGATGTCTGCCTTGCGATATTGGCAGTTGGGCTCGCGCAGGCCGTATCCGTCGGTGTCTTCCTTCGCCTTGAGCAGGTATCCGGCCGACAGTCCCGCCTCAAATTCAAAGTGTTTCCAACGGTAGAATGCTGTCACCGGCAATTCGGCGTAGTGCAGTTCGGCCATATAGAACGATGAGTGTTCGGTCTCTTCGGAA
>JAZUEN010000052.1:0-18192 GCA_045640185.1 Bacteroidales bacterium | reverse complement strand
AAAAACTTGCATTACTTTTGCACCCGCATTACAGCATTGGCGTATGGTGTAATGGTAGCACATCAGATTTTGGTTCTGCCAGTCAAGGTTCGAATCCTTGTACGCCAACAACCTTCGGGAGAAATTCCGAAGGTTTTTTTTTCGATTTCTGTTTTCGGATACGGAGTTTCAACTATATTCATCCCAATGAATCGTCTAACAAAAATATTGATTTGCTCACCTCTGCTTATCATTTGCATTGCAGGTTGCTACAGCGACAATGCAAAATTAAAAAACACCATTGCCGATTACGAACTCCTGCAACACCAAATAGTCATCACCAACATCGATTCCATCGGAACCATAACGCAATTCCACGCCTACGACAGCCTTGCCATTTGTCTGGAGCTGTTCGAAGCTGAAAAAGCGCATCTAATTGAAATTCAGTCACAATACATTGATACCCTCAATAGCCAAATAGCCTCAACTGAAAAGCTCATTAAAAAAGAAAATAGTCCGATGATGAAAAAGGCCATTTTGCAAAGCGTCAATTCGATGAAATACAAGAAGGAAGTCGCAACGCGAATAATCGATGCATATGTAAACGAGCCACAAACCACAAGTCTACGGATTTTGACTGACAAGATCGATAGATACCGCCACTTTGACAGCGCGATTATCGGATTCACCGTAAAATGTTCATTCAAAGGCAAACAGGGACTGCTTCCCGAAGAGACATTCAACCGCACTTACTTTATGAGAGCTCAAAATTGCCAAGAGCCAATCTTCCTTGACACCAAAACCGATTGGCAAATCATTGGCAACATCAATTAGCACTTACGTAACGGCCTGCAAACAAAATGGTTTGCGTAGCTGAATCAACAATAAAATACACAAACGGCCTGTCTGCCACAAAGCTTTTCGTTTCAGGCCTGAACACCGATTTCATAACCATGGCGACGGCCGTTGCGGATGCCACCTCCGTCCCCTGCTCGTCGACCTCAATTACGGCCTTATGCAAAACCTTCGAAATCTGCAAATCATTCGATTTCGACATTCCGGAAAAATCGGCAAACGGCGAAAACGCATCAGCCATTCCCATCGACTTCAGAATCTCAGTAAAATCGACATCTGCCTCAATCTTGAATTTTGGCAATGTCAAATCAACACGCTCATCGCCCATATTCGACAACAGATTGGCCACATAAACCGATGTCAGCCGTTGTTCCACCCTACGGAACATTTTTTCCGACGGCAGCACAACCAGCATCTGGTAACGGCCATCAGCGTATGGCAACGAGACAGCCTGACAATCCACATCTTCAAAATACATGAAATTATCCGTCTGAGCCATAAACATCAAGCTGGCAGAATCTCCACCAATCGAGTGGAACATCCGCTCTCTAGTATTGCTTGGTTTAAACGGATTTAGCCAGTCGCATTTGAAGTAAATGGCATTTGCCAGCACCATTCTTGTCGCCTCGCCAATCACATTTCCATCGACAAGTTTTCCAATCTTGCCTTTCGTCTTTGCCGACACATACCTGTTTATTGACGATATTGCCTTTTTGCGTGCCGATGCCTTGATGAAATCCGATTCGTTGCAGTCTGCCCGATAATAGTTTTTTAAGGTATCAACGAACCTGCTTTGCAAACCATGGCCTTTTTGCACCCAAATTGCATTTGCAATCATTGCACCGCAAGGTCCATCACCTTCAATGCTTTCCATAAGCTTCTCGGTGTCATGGTTCAGTGTTGTCTTCCGGCCCCCCAACACGTTCAGCATTTCGTCAAGCGTTTTCCCTTGTGCGCCTGCCGCTGTCATCCGCAATGCCAGACTTACGCTCATTGGCGAAAACACGAAATTGCCGTTATCCTTTTCTTTTGCCACCTGCTGATAGACCGACATTGCAAAATCGCCCTTGCCGTCCGACAGGTTTTGTCCGCAAGCCGACATCGCCGAAAACAAAGCCACCGCGAAGGCCATATATATCATCTTCATAGTCAACCCTTTGCTATTTCATTTTCCACATCTTCAATTTTCGCCGGCACCCGTTTTCTTCCCAATCGGCGAGCGCCATTGGCAGTTATCAGCAAATCATCCTCAATTCGGATTCCGCCAAATCCGAGATATTGCTCCACCTTGCTGAAATTGATGAACTGCTCGTTTGTATGTTCGCGCTTCCATTTTGCCACAAGCTCTGGAATGAAATAGATGCCCGGTTCATCGGTAACCACAAAGCCCGGCTCGAGTTTTCGGCCCATACGCAACGACGACGTGCCAAACTGGTCAATCGGGCGGGTCTCGTTGTTGTAGCCCACATATATCTGCCCGAGATTTTCCATATCGTGGACGTCGAGTCCCATCATATGGCCAAGGCCGTGAGGCAAAAACAATGCGTGCGCACCCGATGCCACAGCCTCGTCGACGTCGCCTTTCATCAATCCCAAATCCTTAAGTCCGGATGCTATCACCTTGCAACACTGCAAGTGCACACTTTGGTACGTCACACCAGGGCGGGCCAGTTCCAAAGCCCTGTCGTTAGTGTCGAGCACTATTTGGTAGATTTCCTTTTGCATCTGCGTAAACTTTCCGCTGACAGGGAATGTCCTTGTAAAATCCGAAGCATAGCCCATTGCCGTTTCAGCGCCTGCATCGACAAGCATAAGCCTTCCGGGCTGTATTGGTAAATTATGCGAATGGTTGTGAAGCGTCTGACCATCCTGCGACAATATGGTTGAAAACGACAGCCGACCGCCATACTTAAGCGGTATGCTGTCGACCACGCTGTGTATCTGGCTTTCGTTCAATGCCGACTTCACCATATGCATTGCCGAAACGTGCATATCGTAGCCAATCTCGCACGCCTTTTCAATTTCTTCTATTTCCTCATCCGATTTGGTGGCGCGCAAATCTATCACAGACTTTATCAATTGCATGGAACTTTCTTCGCCCACTTTCGACGAATGGATTCCAAGCAAATGTTCAATCTGTAAAATATTGTCCGCCCTATACGGCGGAAGATAATGCACCTTACGCCCTCTCGAGACGGCCACTTTCAGCACATCATCCAACTTGCGCAAAGGATATGTCATGCCGACGCCACATAAAGTCGCATAATCAGCTATCGTTGGCTGTGGCCCTGTCCATATTATATCGTCAATGTCCGCCTCATCGCCAAACACCATTTCTTCGCCCGACTCAAAATCGATTATCGCCGCCAGATTCGGCTTGCGTATGCCGAAAAAATACAGAAACGTACTGTCTTGACGGAACACATATGTATTGTCGGCATAATTTATAGGCGATTCAGCATTGCCCAAGAACAAGCCGATGCCATTTCCCATCATTTTTTTCAATTCGGCACGTCGTTGTTCATACGTGCATTTTTCAAACATCTCGCGTATCATAATTCAAGAATTAGCATTTCTGCAAAAGCAGGTTATGAAAATAGCATTTTTTTCGGCACACAAACATTCACATACACCAATAGTCTATGGAATAATTCGAATCCACATAAATCTGTTGCAAAGTTTTTTTATCCGGGCTTTTTATGATTTTTCCAAACGCTTATTTTAGCGACGTCAAAAACATGCATGACACGAATGCAAAGACGACTTCCTCAGAGCAAACATATACAAAACCGGCAACCAACTGTAAACATGACCAATAACGCAACAGGCAAAATCGCCATACCAATATTAATAGTTTTTTTCGCCATAAGTTGCGGAAATGCCTCAAAGCACAAACCCGACCCGAACGTCAAACCCAAATACGTCATCGAGCAATCCACATTCAACAGCAACGGCTATCTTGCCATCTGCAATCATGACACCCTTTCAGCAATGATAACTAAAGCGCACGAGACTTGCCCGCTGAATCAGTTATACGCGCCAATCAAAGACAGTCAGGCCATAATAATCAAATACGCCGATGAACGCAGGCGTACATACTCCATGTCTGACATAGGCCAGAACCTATGCATCATATTCTTGAACTCCAACAAGATGACCATACACACCAGTATGCAACAGGCATATTCAACGCAACAATTCAACTCCTACGAATACGCCAAATATGTAGTGCTCATCACACCCACAGCATTTACCATGCACGAAATATCTGAAGGCCAAGTGCAATTCTCATTCGATGAATGATTTTTCATTTTGTCATAACTGCAAGATGCCCAAACACCTGACTGCAATCAGCAGGCAGACATGCAATGCCACAGCATTTTTTTTGGGGCAAATGTTTTTTTTTGGGGCAGAATTACTACCTTTACAAATACCAGTCATCAAAAAAAATGATGTCGCTGTAAAGGAATAGAAAGAAGAAAGTATGGTCACAAACGAAGATGCAGCGAGTTTGATTTCAGCCATCAAGATGTCATCGTCATACGATTTTACAGACTACTCTGACAAATCGTTTTGCCGAAGGATTGAGAAGATATTGCTCGACAACAACATGTCACTCTCTCAACTCATCCAAAAGATCGGCAAGGACAAGGACTTCCTCGAGCAGATGGTGAAAGACATCACCGTCAACACCACCGAGCTATTCCGCAATCCAGAAATGTGGCAGACGCTACGTTACCAGATTCTTCCAAAATTCAGGAAAAACCGCTCCATCTTCATTTGGCACGCAGGCTGTTCAAGCGGGCAGGAAATATATTCCATGCTCATCCTGCTCAACGAAATGGGCATGTTCGACCAGGCAAAAGTCTTCGCCACCGACATCAACACCGACATGCTTGAAGCAGCCAAGGCCGGACAATACAAATACAGGTTCAACCTAGGCTACCTCGACAACTTTGACAAGGTAATCAAAGAAAACCCTTACAACTTCGAAGACAAAATCGATGTCCCTTACGAGAAATATTTCGACATCGACAAAATCAAAGATACTATCCAGATGAAACCATTCCTTCGGGAAAAAGCCGTATTCCGCAAGCACGACCTTGTAAAGGACGGCAATGTGTTTTATACGAAATTCGACTTGATATTTTGTCGAAACGTAATCATCTACTTCAACAACAAACTGCAAGGCCACGTCATTGACATGTTCGGGAACAGTTTAAACAAAGACGGATTTCTCATTCTAGGTTCGCATGAGAGCATACTTGGCTCTCCCGCCAACAACTTCGAGCGGACCAAAGGTTTTTATAAGAAAAAATCAATATAGTTATGGTAGATAATATAGGCATAGTAGACACACGTAATATTATCAATGCCATAACAGGCATTTATGGAATTGATATGTCGGATTACACCTTCACCATTATCAAGCGAAGGCTAATCCACACCATGAACGTGTTTGCATGCCATTCAGCAGACGACTTTATCGAAAAGATAAGAACCGAAGCCATTTCAGCCGACGATTTCATGTATGAAATGGCTCTCGAAGCAACAGAAATTTTCCGCGACCCCTCGCTATGGCGTGAGCTTAGAGACAGATACCTTCCCGAAATCTGCAGACAACCCGACTGCAAGATATGGATGGCAGGCGAGACTTCTGGCGACGAACTATTCACACTGAACATTGTTCTCAACGAAGCTGGCCTGCAGGACAAAGCCAGCATCGATGCCAGCTGCCCATCAATCAAGCACACCGAACTAATCAAGAGCGGTGTCGGATATGACCAGAAGAAAATAGAAATAAGTGAGGCCAACTATACACGCTATGCAGGCAAGGCACAGTTCGCCTCATACTACAACCTCAACGACAACAAGGCCTACATGAAGCCGAATCTATTGGAGCACACCAATATAGACAAACAGTACGTTTTGAATAGCGAGAACTCGCACAAGTACAAAATGGTGATATACCGTAACTCGCTTTTGCAGTTCAACATTCCACTATACGAAAAAGTCATACGCAAGTTAACCGACAGTCTTGTTGTTGGAGGATACCTAATCATTGGCAACATGGAGACATTGGAATACTCCGAAACAGGCAAGAAATTGCAAATTGTCAATGCCGTTGAAAAAATTTACAAAAAAAGAATTGACTGATGACAAACGATTATAAAGCCATAATGATTGGAGGTTCGGCAGGTAGTTTCCAAGTAGTAAGCCGAATAATAGCGGCGTTGCCAGCAAACTATCCGCTGCCAATCCTAATGTGCCTTCACAGGCTCAAGCACGTTCGTTCAGGCTTTGTCGAAGCACTATCAATAAAGTCGAAGCTGCCAATTGTCGAGCCACATGACAAAGAGCCACTAAAACCTGGCCGCATATACTTGGCACCTGCGAACTATCACATGTACATCGAATTAGGCAATCGATTCTCATTGTCAACCGAAGACGTGATCAACCATTCACGCCCATCAATCGACTTGTCATTCTTCTCCGCATCATACAACTTCAAGCGCAAGCTTGTTGGCATAATCTTGAGCGGAGCCAACAAAGACGGAGCACTAGGACTTAAGAGCGTAACTGACAATGGTGGGCTGACCATCGTTCAAGATCCTAAAGAATGTCAAGTACCAACGATGACACAAGCATCAATCAACGCGACAAAAGTCGATTACATATTCAGCACGAAACAGATTATTGATTTTTTACTTAAATTAGCATAATCTATGGATGAGTTGTTAAAATATAAACAGAAGATAACAAAATGGACAATACTGCTGATTGTCTTATGCATAGCAGGCATTGCATTGCTGTTTTTGGCCTCCCCAAACTTCGGCAAAGGATTCTATTCCCTAATATTGCTTATCGTAATATTGGTCCAAATTTTAGTCGGAGCAAAAATCGGGATGATGGGCAATAAAGTTGCCATGACTTTCATAAAGTCCGAAGAAGACAGAAATGCAGCTGTCCAAATAAACGATGAAAACTATGAGCAGGAAGTGGACAAAAAAATCATGGAAGCTACCGAATACTGTTTCAACATCGACAAACTCACTGAAGATATCGAGCAAACAGATGATTGGAAAAAATACGGCGATTCGCTACTATACGCATTATCAAAACAACTAGATATTGCTGTGGGCCTTGTATTTAGATGCACCGATGACGAATTTAATCCAGTTGCCACATTTGCGTACTACAATGATGAGCAACCTCGTAGCTTTAAAATGGGAGAAGGAATATCCGGGCAAGTTGCAAAAGACTGCAAACCAATGTTTCTCAACGAATTACCCAACAAAAGCCTTACCATTGTTTCTGGTCTAGGACAAATAGAAGTAAACAATTTAGCAATTATTCCAATTTTAAAAGGCAACAATGCTGTAGGATTAATAGAAATCGCTACCTTTAAGCCCTTTGAAAAAGGATTTATTAATAAGATTGAAGAAATATCAAATGCAATAGGTGGCATATCACCACAATAACACAATTGAAGCCCAATGGAAACATTTATTGATAAAATAAAAAGGATATTTGTTTACAAGGTAAATGATAGGATAAACTACACTCCCGCACTACTTTGCATTGGAGTTGTATTACTTGTTTTGTCATGGGTTATTGGTTTCATAAAGGAGGGCTACACTGCATCTCTAAGCAACTTGCTTGAAATGCACCTGTCCAACCCTTCTTACTTTGTCATTGATTTGCTGCCTATCATTTTGGGAATATTGGGATGCGCTTTCACAAAGTCGCACCAAGACACAATACAAGTACTTGAGAATCAAATTTCCGAAAAAGATCATGTCATCAACATGAATGCCCACTTCGCAAAGAAAATCGGCGAAGGCGACTTCTCTGCAAATGACGAGGAAATTGACGACAATGACATATTGGGGCACTCACTGAAAATAATGCGTGAGAACCTAGCAAAGACCAACGAAAAAGAAAAAGAACTAAACTGGATTGCTAAAGGAAAGGACATAATCTCGAACATCCTACGTCTGCAAAACGATCTTGGCAGCTTGTCCTACCTGACACTGGTTGAGCTGATAAAATACATTGATGTCATTCAAGGAGCATTCTACATCTACAACGAAACAGACAATACACTCGAGAACACCGCGACATACGCATATAACCGTCGCAAATACATCGATACAAAGTTCCAAGTTGGCGAAGGCCTTGTCGGACAATGTGCTTATGAAATGGATGTCATTTTCCGTCGCGAGATACCAGAAGATTTCATCACAATTACCAGTGGCATTTTAGGCGACCAAAAACCCACATCACTACTGCTGGTTCCTCTGATTACCGACGAGAAACTTCAAGGTGTGCTTGAATTTGCATCACTTAAAGACGACATTGACGAACTTAAGATTCGATTCATAAAGGAATTGAGCGACATCATAGCACGAACAATCTTTAACCTGAAAGTAAATACCAGGACAGAGAAACTGCTGAAAGATGCACAAGAAATGACCGAGGAACTTCAGGAGAACGAAGAGGAACTTCGTCAAAACGCTGAAGAGATGCGCGCCACACACGAAGAACTGGAAAAGACAAACTCCGACCTTCAAACACAAATCCGTGCGGTTGAAAATGCACAAAAACGTCAACATGCATTGCTGGAAAACGCATCAGAAATCATTTCAATATACGACGAAGAGATGAAGCTGAAATACATCAGTCCATCTGTTGTAAACATTTACGGCTACTCTATCACCGAAATGATTGAAGGAAAAGACATTGACCGTCTGACTGCAAAAGGCGTAAAGGAATTCACCGAGACATTCGGCAAACTTGTAGAAGACGCCCATTCAACAGCAACCATCCAATACACATATATGCGTAAGGATGGACAAAAGATATATATCGAATCAACTGGACGCAACCTACTTGACGACCCTGCAATCAATGGCATCATCGTAAACTCGCGAGACATAACCGAACGTCGCCGTGCAGAGAAGGAAGAGCGAATGAAAAGTAAAATGCAGTCATTGTCTGAGAATTCGCTTGACTTGATTTTGCGTATAGGAATCAACGGACAATTCTTCTATGCAAACCCAATGGTGCAAAACTTTACAGGCATAGGCATATCCGACATTATCAACAAGAATCTTGAAGAAGTCGCATTCAACGCGGAAATCAAGAATTTCTTTACTGAATCACTCAACATTGTAAAGAATTCCAACAATAAGCACGACGCCGAAGTAACATTCCCCACCTCTTTTGGTGACAGGATAATGCAAGTAAATGCAATCCCTGAATTCAGCGACGACAACAAGGACTTGGAAACAATCTTGTTTGTTGCGCACGACATTACTGAACAAAAGAAAGTCGAAATAGAAATTCAGGAAAAGAACAAGGCCATTACTGAAAGTATCAATTATGCAAAACGCATCCAAACCGCAATATTGCCTAACACAAAATACATTCAGGAATATTTGCCAAAATCATTCATTTTCTATCGTCCCAAAGACGTTGTAAGTGGCGATTTCCCTTGGTTCTTCAAGAAAGGCGACGATTTGTTCATTGCAGTCGTTGACTGTACGGGACATGGTGTTCCAGGCGCATTGCTTTCATTTGTCGGATACTTTACACTAAACAACGTAGTCGACCACTATGACAACATTAATGCAGGCATAATTCTGGACAAATTGCACGAGGGTGTCAGGACCACACTAAAGCAAGACCGACTTGACACAGATGCACGCGACGGCATGGATATTGCACTTTGCAAAATAAATTTGAAGAAAAACACTTTGGAATTCGCAGGTGCGCACAGACCTCTTTATTTATTGAGAGGCAATGAATTAACTCAATACAAGGGTACGCATAAGGCTATTGGTGGCATACCTTTGGGTAAAAAAGCGGAAGAAGATTTTGAAAATCATTTAATAAATTTGGAGCCGAAAGACAGAGTGTTCTTCTTCTCAGACGGGTTGCCCGACCAAGTCAGTGGCGAAACTGGAAGGAAATACCAAGCGAGTCGCATACGCGATTTACTTGTAGAGCACTATGATGCTGAGATTTATGATTATGAAAACATCATATATGAAGATTTTTTGGCTTACAAAGGTGATTATAAGCAAGTCGATGATATATTATTAATAGGAATTGAATTTTAAAAAGACATAGCTATGGATGGGAACAAAGATTTTCTAGAATTTGTCTATAGTTTTGACGAGTCGATGAAAGACAAAGATGTCAAGCTCGTGTACAAAGGTGAGATAACTCACCAAGTCACAAAAGCTTTCACTTCTCTTACTGAAACCAATATGATGGTGGAAGAAGAATCGAACTCTGTACAGAAAAAGGTTTTTCATGTCATTGTTGAATTTCTTCAGAACATCAGCAAGCATGCTGACTATATGACACCAGAAGAAGACCGCGAAGAAGGAAGCGGAGTTTTTCTCCTATGCAAGAATGCAGAGAACTATGTCATAACGACAGGCAACATTCTTCAGGCTCATAAACAAGCGGCCATTGAAAATGTATTGACAAAAATAAATAGCCTTGACAAAGAAGGGCTGAAAGCTCTATACAAGCAACAAATAAAGGAAGGAAGCCTATCTGATAAAGGTGGTGCCGGCCTTGGCTTTATTGACATTGCAAAAAAGACAGGAAATCCGTTGAATTTCAAATTTGTTCCTATCAACAACGAATATTCCTTCTTTATCATATCATCGACCATTTCTAGAACACAAAATTTTGATTAACATATAATTCAAGTATTATGGAAGTTATAAAAATAGTTGGAACAGACGACACTCCTAGCGTTACCTTAGATGTTGCAAACGAAATTTTTGAAATATCAGGAAGATCTCTGCCTGAAGATGTTGCTGTTTTCTACGAGCCAATCTTGGATTGGATTGATCGCTATTCTGAAGAAGCTACTGGTAAAACAATATTCAACTTCAAACTGGTTTACTTCAATACAGCTTCATCAAAAATGATTTTGGACATTCTTCTAAAATTAGAGGAAATGCACGAAGCGGGAAAAGACGTCCTAATCAGATGGCACTACCCTGAAGATGATGAGGACATGGAAGAAGCAGGTGAAGAATACGCTGATATTGTTGACGTACCTTTTGAGCAAATCAGTTATTCATTGGATTAATTCCTAGTCAAGAGTATTTTAACTCAATTGAATTGTAGAGTAGATGAGTGAGGAAATTCTAAAAGCCTTAATGCAACTCTTTGCAATTATTGCAAAGCAAGATGGCGGCGTAAAAGATAGCGAAATAGACTTTGTCGAAAACTTTTTAACATCACAATTAAGTTCCGACTTTGTCGAAGAATATTTGGCCTTGTTTTTCAAACACGTAGGCATAAAGGACCGCAACTCTCTACATGACAAGTCAGAAGAAGAAGTTAAACTTACTTCCGTAAAGGATTCTGTAAAGATTCTTGGTATTTGCAAGAAGATTAACAAAACCCTTACTCAGCAACAGAAAGTTGTCGTTTTGGTCCGCTTGTTTGAATTGGTGGCTGCCGACAGACAGTTCACCGATCAAAGAATGGCCATCATCAACACTGCCGCAGAAGTATTTAACATTACTCCTGAAGAATTCAAAAGCACCGAGACCTTTGTCGTAAAAGAGACCGTAGAGGAGTTGGACGTTCCGAACATTCTCATAATCAACGACAAAGAAACATCACTTGAACAAGCAAAGCATATTCAAATTGAAGAGCTAGATAAAGAACTTATCATTCTTCAAATAAAGAGCGTCGACTTATACTTCACGAAGTATCTGGGCTCGCACGAACTTGTTCTTAACGGGTTGCCAATAAAAGGCAACAAAATCTACTTGTTTGCAAACGGCAGCGCAATCCGTTTCCCAAAAGGCAAGCCAGTCTACTATAGTGATGTCGTGTCAAAATTCCTTTCTGACATCACATCTGCAAAAATCACATACAATGTCAACAATCTAGAATACAGGTTCAAGAATGGCTCCATCGGCTTAAGAAACATCAATTTGTCGGAAGAACAAGGCAAATTGGTCGGCATCATGGGTGCCAGTGGTGCTGGAAAAACGACATTGCTTAATGTACTTACAGGAAACGAAATTCCATCAAATGGCGAAGTACTGATTAACGGCATCAATCTTCATACTGAAAAGGAGAAAATAGATGGTGTCATCGGCTATATTCCACAAGATGACTTGCTTATTGAAGAACTGACTGTATATGAAAACCTTTATTTCAATGCGAAGCTGTGTTTCAAAAACATGACTGACGAAGAGATAAAGGAACGTTGCGAAAGAACGCTTTCCAACCTAGGACTTCTAGACAGAAAAGACCTAAAAGTTGGCTCGCCTCTACATAAGACCATCAGCGGTGGACAACGCAAACGACTTAACATTGCGTTGGAATTGATCAGGGAACCGCCTATCCTATTTGTTGATGAACCAACATCCGGACTATCGTCGCGCGACTCGGAAAACGTAATGGACTTACTTCGTGAGTTGGCGATGAAAGGCAAGCTTGTATTCGTTGTAATACACCAGCCATCATCAGAAATCTACAAGATGTTCGATAAGATGGTTATCCTTGACACTGGCGGATACCTAATATATTATGGCAATCCTGTAGATGCAGTCAGCTATTTCAAACGCATTGACGGACAATTGAATGCCGACCAGGGCGAATGTCCTACGTGTGGTAACGTCAATCCTGAACTTATCTTCAACATCATTGACGCCCAAGTTGTGGACGAATTTGGTAAATACACCAACAAGAGAAAGGTTACACCAACTGAATGGGAGAAGAAACGCGAGTTAAGCATAATAACGCAAAATGAGCCTAGCTTCCTCGACAAGTACGCAGATGAGCAAGCCAGGATTGCCCAAAGCGAAGATGAGCCACAAGAAAAGGCAAAAGCTTTGGAAAGACTAGACATGAGGTTTCATGAGAAATTCAAAGAATGCGTCAATAAGACAAAACTGAAGGACTTGCATGAGACTCCACCTAAATCATTGGATATTCCAGGATGGTTCCAACAAGTGAAAATATATTTCAAGCGTGATTTCCTTGCAAAAATCAGCAACAGACAATATATAATACTAAACATATTGGAGGCACCCGCATTAGGTTTGATATTGTCATTCCTGATCAGATATATCGCTGACCCAAACTCGAACGTTTACATTTTCTTTGAAAACGCAAACATACCTATCTACATATTCATGAGCTTGATTGTGGCTATGTTCCTAGGCCTGATGGTCAGTGGTGAAGAAATATTCAAGGACCAGAAAATACTCAACCGTGAGAAATTCCTGAATTTGAGCCGATCGACCTACCTTGTTTCGAAAATTGCAATACTATTTATCATATCAGCCATACAATCAATATTATTTGTTTTGGTCGCCAACTGGATATTAGGAGTACGGGGCTTATGGTTTGAATATTGGTGGGCAATGTTTACGATTGCGACCTTCTCCAACCTTGTTGGACTAAACCTGTCATCGGCATTCAACTCTGCAGTTACTATCTACATCATGATTCCATTGGTAATGATACCACAAATGGCATTAGGTGGCGCAATGTTCAGCTTCGACAAATTGAATAGAGCCATCGGCAGTGTTGAGGGCGTACCTCCTGTTTGCGAATTCATTGCAACACGCTGGGTATATGAAGGATTGATGGTAAGGCAATTCAAGGACAATGAATTCGAAAAGCATTTCTACGACATACACCAGCAGATATCGGAAGGCAACTATAAAGCAGACCACTTTCTAAAGGAATTGGAAGAATACGTTGACTACTGCTCATCGACAAAAATTCAGGAATTGGAATCAGCTGAAGACATTGAGGAGTACAAGTGGAAATTGGCAATATTGAAACATGAACTGTCAAAAGAGCAAGTTCGAGTTCCGGACATTGAATTTACCAACATAGAGCAACTAACAACAGATAGCTTCACACCTGAAATTGGACTAAATACAAACGAATATATCCAAAAGCTAAAGCATCATTACGAAAGCATGAAGAATGATGCGACCAATAAAGAGCAAGCCATCATCAAGTATTGGAACAGCAACAGCCAAGGCTCCTACAACAGGCTAATGCAAGCTTACAAAAATGAAGCTGTTGAAGAAATTGTAAGGAACACATATGAAAGAACGCACTTAAAGACATATAAAGACCACATTATTCAAAAGAAAGACCCTATATTTGAGAAGCCATGGGTATCCAACATTTTCGATTACAGAGCACAATTCTATGCTCCAACGAAGCAATTTTTGGGCCACACTTTTGACACCTTCTGGTTTAACATGTGGGCAGTTTGGTTAATGACAATATTCTTCTACATAGCGCTATACTATGACTGGCTAAAAAAACTTATCGATTTATTCCAGAAATAATGGCACAATGTTATAACGCAAAACAAAAAAGATTACTTTTATCGCATAAAATTAAAATTCATGAATAGAAAAGTTTCAACACTAATTGCAGTGTTTATTGCAGGCAGCTCTCTGCTGATGGTAAACTGCCAAGGAGATGGGAATAGTAGCAAACTAAAAAAAGATGATTTTGCCATTCCTGACTCAATCTTTGAGAACAAACCTCTAATGATTTCAAAGGAGGCAATGAACGATATAATTGAGAACATCACATCACCTATAGAAATGGCCGCCTTAATAAAATCTACAGGTGTAAATTACAACTACAAATACATTGCATCAACTAATAAAGTTGACTACTTGGACACTAATTTCAAGCAAGCATTAAATCTAGGCATATATGGTTGCGACCTAGGCTACCTAAATATGTACGAAAAGTCAGGCTCGGTAATTACAAGCATGCAAGCCATAAAGAAACTTGCCGACAAGTTGAATATTGGACAATTCTTTGATTTCAACACAATCAAGCGTTTGGCTACAAATAATGAAAACATCGACTCATTGATGTACATATCAGTAGCCAGCTTCAACAACATGGACGAATACCTACGAGAAAACAACCATAGCGACATCAGTTCCCTAATCGTAACTGGCATGTGGATAGAAGGCATGCATTTGGCCTGCCAAGTAGAAAAAGAGTCACCACAACAAGAATTGCAGGAACGTATTTGTGACTCTAAGCTTGTACTCAGCAGCTTGTTGCTTATTCTAAAGAACTACCAAAGAGATCCTGACTTTGCCAACTTGGTAAAGGAAATCGAAAAAATTCAAAACGAATACAAGGGCGTAACCATCAGATACGAGAGTGGGGATCCTGAAATGGTTGAAGTTGATGGCATGATGATGATCAAACAAAATGACAAACAGATTATTGACATTGAAGATGGTACCGTTGAAAAAATCACCGTAGCCATTGAAAATGCCCGTAATATGATAATCAACATGTAATTATGAAAAATTTGATCAAAATACTATCGGTTTTACTATTGGCGCTAAACATCAATGCATCGTTTGCCCAAACAGATGAATTGGTAAATGTGTGTGCACTAGGAATAGGTAATGCAACATACCTGAAGGACTATAAAGTGAAATTACCAGCAAACGCTCCTGCACATAAGTTTCAGGTCATTCTTAACAAAGGAACTATGTACAAGTTTATGGTTTGCAACGCTGAAGGTTATGAAGGCAAAGCTGTAATCAAACTAATGGAGCAAAACAACGAATTGGGTACAAACCAAAAACCCGATGGCTCACTTTTGGATGCTGTTGGCTTTGTGTGCCAAAAGACCGGCATGTACTTCATTACTTGCAACTTTAAAAACAACAAGGAGGGCGCCGCCGTTATTATAATGTCATATATAAACAAATAACATACGGCACAAAAACAAAGAAAAGGATGTTTTATACATCCTTTTTTTGTTTAATGGCATCTGCAAAATCTTTAACCATAACATAAATACGGCATGAAAGACCCTTTTATTGATGAATACTGTGAATTAAGGCCTGAATACGAATATTCATCGGTCAAAAATGCGATGTTGTATGCCGCGCAATGCCACAACGGGACAAACCAAAAATATGATGGGCATCCCTACACCATTCACATTAAGATGACATACGACTTTGGATGCGAGTTTGCATATCTGCTTGATGAAAAAGACATTGAACCTGCACTATGCGCTTGCTGGACTCACGATGTGATAGAAGATACCCGCCAATCGTACAACGATGTAAAAAAGGTTCTTGGCTATGAGGTGGCCGAAATTGTTTTTGCACTTACTAATGAAAAGGGACGAACCAGAGCCGAACGCGCAAACGAAAAATACTACAGCGAGATTCGCAAAAATACTGTGGCAACATTTGTAAAGTTATGTGACCGACTTGCAAACTGCAGCTATTCCGTCTCTCATAGCCAACATATGGCTGATGTTTATGCTTTAGAGATGCCTCATTTTAGGCAAGTTCTTTATAATGATAGATTCAAAGCAATGTTCGACGAGCTTGAACATCTATGTCATAACAACCATGTAATCTAATAAATAACATATATACATTAACATTATCTTTACAAGATATTGCGGAATGGTAATTATGAATATGACAATATAAAAGCAATGTTATGAAATCAGCAAATACTTTTAAAGCACTGTGTCTAACAATGTTTATGGCATTTTCCACCCACGTAGCAAATGCCGACGTTTTTGTAAAAGTCACAAAAAAAAGCGAAATAACTACATCAGGAACGTACATTCTTGTATGCCCTAGTGCAAACACTGCATCAACCACTACAAACAATAGCGTACTCAATACAGCAAGCATTACTATTATAAATGACACTATAACAACAAGCACCAACGCTTCTGGCTACCCATACACCGTAACAATAGATTCAACAGAAGGTGGTTGCTACATAAAAATCAGCAACGGTAATTATTTGAACAATACTAATACAACAACTATATCATCATCCAAAACAGCAACAAGCATATGGGCTTTCAATGAAAATGGAGGTGGATACATTATCCAAAACACTAGTTCCGACAACCGATTTATCGGCGGATCTGACGTTAATGGCACCACATACAAAGCATATGCTGCATCATATATAGACAAAGGAACATATCCCACGGTAATTCTGTTCAAAAAAACTGAAACGGAAGACAAAACCGCACCGACATTTACACAGGAATACCCAAAAACAGGCAACATTACCTGGAACGGACTTGATATTACAGTCAATGCAGATGAGCCGTGCACCGTCTACTATATGGTTTTAGCAAACGAAAGCAATGAACCGACAGTCACTGACATTGTCAACAACAACAAAACCATTGCAATAACGACGGCTAATACCGATTTTACAAAGACAATCAGCGAATTGTCATCAGAAACCGAATATGACATCTATTTAGTTGCCAAAGATGAATCTGGCAACACAAGCGAGATATCAAAAATCGAGGCAAAAACTGCCATTTCAACTGAGCCAACAATTAACGTAAAGCCCCTATTCAAAGACAAATACTGCTGGGGCGACACAGCAAACATCTTTTGGACTATCACGAACATTGACGAGGCGACAGACAAAGACAGCATCATCATTTATAAAAACGGTGAACAAATTTTCAGATACCGTATCGACATAACTGCAAGACAGGCAAACATTGTGGTCGGAGACGGAAGTCAAGGAAACTATGAAATCTGCGGAACTGATTATTCATTGGCAATAAAAAGCGGAGAAACCTTAAGTGCACAAACTGAACAATTCACTTTATTCCCATTCACAAGCATCAAAGACATTCTTCAAAATTCAGATAAATACGAAAAAAAATTCATCAGAGTCAAAGGCTTGGTCACTGCAACAAAGGGGACAACAAGTTCTGATGTCAAATACCTGAATTTGACTTTACAGGACAACTCCGCCGACTCAATCGCCATTTTGGCCAACTTCTGCACAAACAACACAATCGAAATTGGCGACAGCATTTTCATTGAAGGCAAGGTGGCAAAATCAACTACTGGACTGACTAATTTAGGTGCAAGCAAAACAAACTTCACGGAAGCCACTATCATCAACAAAGGCAATACCCTGCCCGATGCCGCAGAAACAACAATTGCCGATGCACTTGAAAAAGACGGCAAGACTTGCTCTTTAATAAAGCTGGACAATGTAACATATACAAGCAAAGGCTTTACAGACGGAACCGACACCATTGCGTGTGAAAACAAACTTTATAGTGGCACGATGAAATTTACAGAAGGTCGCACGTATGACATAACTGGCATAAAAGGATTCAACAAAGTCGGGCAAATCTGGCCTCGTTCAAGTGACGATATTTACCTATACAGCAACGACACCACACTGGCGACATTTACCGTAAACGGCCAAACTGCCATCGGCAAGGACACATTGAAATTCTGGGATTTCACCGACTGCAAAGGCATCGCCATTGCGACC
>JAZUEN010000051.1:0-31752 GCA_045640185.1 Bacteroidales bacterium | reverse complement strand
ATTTTCAGACCATAAAAAAGGCTGCGGCAGAAACCTACCGCAGCCTGATTATCAATTGTCAATCCCGATAGCCATCGGGATCAATTATCAATTTTGTGAAACAAACACGCGCTGTGTCTTGTCGCCTGTGCGGACAATGTAAATGCCTTGCTCGGTCATCTGCATTTCCATACGGTTGCTGGTCACTGTCTCGCGTGCTATCATGCGGCGTTCGGCATTGTAGATGAAGATGTCTTCTTCGGGATTCTCTACAACAATTGTATTGTTGTATGCGTAGATGGCTACTTCGGCTGTTTCCAACTCGTCAATGTCGGTCAACTTGGTGCCTTCGGCAGTGCGTGTATCGGTAGCACCGCAACCATGGTCGCAGACGGCTGTCTCGGTGCCGTCGGCTTCAGTGGTGGCGTCGTTGTTGTAGATGTAGTTGGTGAACGAGTGACCAAGAGCAGGGATTGTCTGCTGTGCAACAAGCACGCTATCGCATACTGAGCAGTGCTTGCCTTCGGTCAGGCCTGCCACGGTGCAGGTTGCGGTTTTGGCAGAATCTACAACTACGGTGTGGGCAATCTTTGCAACTATCTGCTGTGCCAAAAATACGCTGTCGCATGCCGAACAGTGTAAGCCTGCGGTAAGGCCTGTTGCGGAGCAGGTGGCGGACACGGCTGAATCGACAACTACGGTATGTGCAAGTTTTGCAACTATCTGCTGTGCCAAAAATACGCTGTCGCACGCCGAACAGTGTAAGCCTGCGGTAAGGCCTGTTGCGGAGCAGGTGGCTGACACGGCTGAATCGACAACAAACGTATGACCTAAAGCATCTATTTTTTCAGTCTCAAAGGCGCCACACGCGCAAGCATGCGTGCGCGACCCACCAACCATGCAAGTTGCAACCAATGTCGTATCCCAGTTGCCGAACGAGTGTGCCTCGAAAGTTGCCACAAGAGCGGTGTCGCTCACAACAAGTATTGTATCCTTGATTTCGGCGCTTCCGTTGCTCCACTCGGCAAAGTGATAGCCAGTGTTTGGAGTGGCTCCAATGGCAAATTTGCTGTTGTATTCATACTCGCCACTTGTACCAGAAACAGTTCCATTGTCTGACGCAGTGACACTAACGGTAAAGATTATTTTTCCGCTGAAGTTAGGCATGGTGTCGGTTGAAGTGTTTTGTCCCCAGATAGAATCGGAAGCAAACAGCAACTTGGCCACTGTGCCGTTGGCAAATTGAGTGGCGGTTTTTTGTGTGGCATATGCATCGGTTCCCGAAAGGAAGTAGCAGTTGGTGATGGTGCCACCTTCATCGTTATATCCGCACACGCCACCGATAAAATCGGAACTGACACTAACCACACCAGTATTGTAGCAGTTTTCGATGGTGCCAGAGTTACATCCACACACTCCGCCGACATCATATGAACCACTAACCACACCAGTATTGTAGCAGTTGACGATATGGCCTTTATGATTATTTCCGCACACGCCACCGACATAGTAATATCCTTCAAAATACGAATCGGTTACGCCTACGTTTTTAATGGTTGCGCCGTTTATTTCTCCGAACAAACTTACGCAATCTATACTTGGATTGTTGAGATACAGCCCGCTTATTGTATGGCCCCGACCATCGAATGTACCTGTGTAATTGACGAATGCGTCATAATCGCCATTAAAGTACCCGATAGGGTTCCACGCCTTGAAATCATCGCCATTGGCGACATTTCCGTATTCATCAAATTTTAATGAATCGAGAAGATTCTTGTTTACTGTGATGTCGTTAACAAGAACGGCATTGGCTTTTGCCAGATATGCATCTGCATCTTCGTTGTAAACCGCATTGTTGTTCACATATTCCATAAACCAGTATAGGTTGCCAACGTTGGCTATTTGGTAAACTTCGTTTTCGTCTTCGCTTGCAGGCTCGTATGCACCGCAGACTGTACAGAAGCCGTTTACGTCGAATTTGTGTTCAACCGTTGCATTTGCAGTATTTGAATATGCAATACAAGGACTTGCCGGATAAACCTTGCCGTGAGTGCTGTCAAGAACAGGAAAAGCATCTACACCAAGTTTCTGATAGAATGCGCCACCAAGTCGGTATGCAACTTCACCGCTCTTAAACTGTTTGGCAGTTGCCTGTGTGGCATTTGCATCGGTTCCTGAAAGGAAGTAGCAGTTTGTAATAGGATTGGTGCTCTCTCCGCAAAAGCCACCAATTCTAGATGCGCCACTGCCATTCACGCTACCAGTATTGTAGCAGTTTCCGATGGTGCCACCTGCGTTGGATCCGCAAAAGCCACCAATTCTCGTAATGCCACTTGCGTCACCAGTATTGTAGCAGTTGGCGATGAAGCCTGAATTCATTCCGCATACGCCACCTACCAATGAATCGCCACTCACTTTGCCAGTATAGTAGCAGTTTTCGATGGTGCCTTCACTATATCCGCATACGCCACCAACAAAACACTTTCCACAAAAATACGAATCAATTATGCCTACGTTTTTGATGGTTGCGAGTTCAGATATGTTTCCGAACAGGCCTATGCCATCTAAAACAGTATTCGGGTCGTTGAGACGCAATCCGCTTATTGTATGTCCGTTGCCATTGAATGTGCCATCATAATAGACACAAATACTACCATTATCATATCCAATAGGGGACCATTCACTGAATGTGCCTTGGCTGAGATTGCCATCGTCGTTTAATACTTTCTCATTAACTACAATGTCGCTCGTAAGTACGGCATTGGCTGACTTGTTTTGTCCTACGCCAATAAGTTTTCCGTTTACAAGACCAGCAAACCAGTATAGATTGCCAGCGTTGGCTATTTGGTAAACACCACCGTTATTCTCGGCAGGCTGATAACTTCCGCACCGCTTACAAAAACCATTTCCATCAAATTTGTGTTCAGCAACTGCATTTTCGGTATTTGAATATGCAATACAAGGACGTGCTAGATAAACCTTGCCGTGAGTGCTGTCAAGAACAGGGGAAGCATCTACATCAAGTTTCTGATAGAATGCGCCACCAAGTTTGTATGCAACTTCACCTCTCTTAAACTGTTTGGCAGTTGCCTGCGTGGCATTTGCATCGGTTCCCGAAAGGAAGTAGCAGTTGGTGATGGTGCCCTTGTTATATCCGCACACGCCACCGATTCTAGAACTTTCATTACCGCCACTCACTTCACCAGTATTGTAGCAGTTTTCGATGGTGCCTTCACCGTTATTTCCGCATACGCCACCGACACCTTGATTGGCGTTTACTTCACCAGTATTGTAGCAGTTTTCGATGGTGCCATTGTTATATCCACACACACCACCGACATATTGGTAACCATCGCTTATTTCACCAACATTGTAGCATTTGGTGATTTTGCCACCATTGTTATATCCGCATAAGCCACCTACACTGCTATCATCGCCACTCACTTCACCAGCATTGTAGCAGTTGGTGATGGCGCCGTTATTATTTTCTCCACACACGCCACCAACACTTTCCTTGCCTCTAAAATACGAATCGATTACGCCTACGTTTTTGATGGTTGCTTCTGTTGTTATTCTTCCGAACAAGCCCACATTTTTTCTACTTGAATCGTTGAAATACAAGCCACTTATTGTATGTCCATTGCCATCGAATGTGCCAGCATAATCTACTTTATCGTCATCGTTATTATAATATCCGATAAGAGTCCATTCACGGAATGTGCCTTGGTTAAGATTGCCGTCGTTGTCTAAAACATTTTCATTAACTACAATGTCGCTTGTAAGCACGGCATTGGCTGACTTGTTTTGCGCTATGTTAACAAGTTTTCCATTTACAAGACCTGAGAACCAGTATAGGTCATCGGCATTGCCGATGGCGTAGTAGCCGATATAGTCTTCGCTGAGATTGTATTCCTCGCGATTTTCGGCGGTTATCTTTGTTGGGACAGAATTTCCTGTAAATGTAGGCGATTTATCTACACCTAAAAATTGTCCCCATATATTACTGCCTATTTTTTGTTGTTCTTCTTTGTCTTTATCGTAATTACGCAATGCTTGCGCCACTGTTCCGTCGGCAAACTGAGTGGCGGTTTTTGCTGTAGCCACAATTATAAGTGTATTTTGAGAATATCCAACCGCATCTATTCCACTGAGATAATAGCAGTTTTCTATTGTACCCTTGAAGATTTGACCACAAATACCACCTTTATCAGAGCCCGAAACATTACCATTATTGTAGCAATTGACTACAGACTTATCATTTCCTATACTTCCACATATACCACCAACGGATATTGCGCCTTTAATTTCTGCTATGTTGTAGCAGTTGATGATAGAACCATTATTTTTTCCACTTATACCACCTACAAAACTATCGCCACATGTCACCGCACCCATGTTGTAGCAGTTTGTGATGGTGCCGTTATAATTATATCCGCACACGCCACCGACTTCACTGCCACTGCCATTTACTTCACCAGTATTGTAGCAGTTTGTGATGGGGCCATAATTTTCACCGCACACGCCACCGACACTACTGCCACTGCCATTTACTTCACCAGTATTGTAGCAGTTTGTGATGGTGTCGCCATTCATACCGCACACGCCACCGACATAATCGCCACCTTTAAAATACGAATCGACTACGCCTACATTTTTGATGGATGCACCTTCTGTTGTTCGTCCGAACAAGCCTACAAGTTCTCTACTTGAATCGTTGAAATACAAGCCGCTAATTGTATGGCCATTGCCATCGAATGTGCCAGCATAATAGACATTATTACTACCGTCAATATAATACCCCATCGGGTTCCACGCTTTGAAATCAGAACCATTGGCAACATTGCCGTCTTCATTTTTTATCAGTGACGAGAGAAGATTCTCGTTTACTGTGATGTCGTTTGCAAGAAAGGCGTTGGCTTTTGTATAATAAATCCTATTTCTTTCCTCCGCATTGTCAAAATTGTTCACAAAGTTGGCAAACCAGTAAAGGTCGTCGGCAGATTTAAGTTCATAGGCTTGCTCGCCTTCTTCGGTTATACCGTCACCATTTACGTCGTAATTGACTAGACTTGGTGCTTCTGTCTCTGCAAGCGCATTGACGCTCAGCAACGTTGCGCCCACAAGGGCGAGAAAAATCTTGATTTTCTTCATAAATTGAATTATAAATAAAGACTTCATTAATAATGTCGCAAACGTACATCATTTTGAATGAACATTCGAGAAATCGGCTGACTTTTTGGGGATAAGGGAAAAAGCACAAGGGGTAAGGCACAAGGGATAAGGCACAAGGGGTAAGGCACAAGGGATAAGGCACAAGGGATAAGGCATAAGGGGGAAGGCGTTGGATTTAGTCCCGATAGCCATCGGGAGTAGGATGTTGGACGCGGACACCGCGCATATTGTTGCATCGCGGTAGGGACACATTGAATGTGTCAGCATGACGAAATATTGCTTTTGCCCTTTCAGGGCGTCCCTATTCCGAGATCTCCGCAACCCAAGGCGACGCTTCGCTTGCCATTGGGCTATGTGTTTTTGCCCTTTCAGGGCGTTTCTTCAAGATAATCCACCATTGGCATATAAAACAGGCATTGTTTAGCAAGGAAAGATTTCCCGTAGGGAAAATCCATTGGTAGGAATCAGGCATCACGCATTGGCCGGTATTCCGTAGGAATGCGCCATATAAACAAATGACGTTGGACATTGGCAGTTAGACGTTAGACAAATGACAAATAAAAAGGGTCCACAATCGAAAAAATTGGCCTGGAATTTTGGGGTTCGGAATTCGGAATTCAAATTATTTTATCAACTTTGGCGCATCGACAAAGCAAAATGACATTTTTTGACAAAACACACTAACACATAACTTATGGCAAAAGAGACAGAATCACTGCAAAACCAGATAAACATTATTGGTGCAGGAACAAACATCAAAGGCGACATCGACTGCAATGGCGATATGCGCATCGACGGACAGGTTGTAGGCAACATACAGATAACCGGTAAAATAGTAATCGGCAAGACCGGCAACATCAACGGACAAATAACCTGCAAGAACTCTGAAATAGAGGGCAAGGTTGACGGCAAGATATTCGTATCGGAACTGCTTGTACTGAAAAGCACCGCAGCCATCCTAGGCGACATCACAACAACAAAACTTGCAATTGAGCCTGGCGCCACTTTCACCGGGAACTGCAAGATGGACGGCAAGTCCACAAGCAACGCCTCCGCACAATAGCAGCCTGCAAGACCTTGAGGGGGCATTCCCCCGATTTCAATGATTTTTAATCTTTTGTGCGCTTTTTGAATTCTTGTCGACATCTTGCTGGCATGTACTCAGCCATAATATCCGCACTGCTAATCTGACAATATCCTCAAAACCACTACAAGGCAATTTTCAGGAATCAGCTTAACGGTTATGCCAAGTTTTCCGAAGACCGACTTCGGGATGCCTGGCATTATTGTTTTATGGGCATCCAAGCCCGATGCCTCGACTGACACACACCCACACATATAATATGCATGATGGCTTCCGTAAATTTTCCCCGACACTATTGGGACTAAATGAATTAAGCTTTTGCCCTTTCAGGGCGTCCCTATTCCGAGATCTCCGCAATCCCAAGGCGACGCTTCGCTTGCCATTGGGCTATGTGTTTTTGCCCTTTCAGGGCGTTTTTTCGAGATAATCCACCGTTGGCATATAAAACAGGCATTGTTTAGCAATGAACGATTTCCCGTAGCGAAAATCCATTGGTAGAAAACATGCATTGCGCATTGGTCGGCATTCCGTAGGAATGCGCCAACATCATAAAGGAACGCAGACAAAGCAGTTTCAACGAATTCCGCATTCATCATCAACGGTTTGTATCTTCATGTCCGGACAATTCGACACAAAAGATATCAACACCCTGTTTTACCATTCGCCGAAGTAATATATTTAGAGTCTTAAAAGATACTACTTATGTTTTTAGTTTTTGATACGGAGACAACGGGACTACCCAAGAAATACAATGCCCCGCTTACAGATTATGATAACTGGCCACGTTTGGTACAACTTGCATGGCAATGCCACGACATTGACGGAAAGTTCCTTTTTGCAAAAAACTACGTCATCAAGCCGGTTGGGTTCGAGATACCCGAAGAGGCTTCAAACGTACACCACATAACAACGCAAAAAGCGCTCGAATGTGGCATCGACCTTGGCACGGCACTATCAGAGTTCGCCGACGACGTGAAAAAGTCGCGCGTTGTGGTTGGGCATAACGTCGAATTTGATCTGAACATAGTAGGGTGCGAATACAACAGATGCCAAATGCAGAACGCCCTGTTGGAAACCAACACATTATGTACAAAAGAGTCGTCAACCGACTTTTGCGGAATAATGAAAGACGGCAAGCCGAAATGGCCCACACTCACCGAACTGCACCAGAAGCTGTTCGGGACAGCATTCGAAGACGCCCACAATGCCGCCGGCGACGTTGAAGCCACCACCCGGTGCTTCCTCGAGCTTGTCCGCAAAGACATAATTCCGCTGTCAAAGCTGAAAATGACACAAGAGGAATCGGACGAATTCAAGCGCCTGAATCCAAACCCGATAGAACCGGCCGGCATACAGTTTGAATCGTTCAAGCCAAAGGCCGAAGCGCCGAAGCCACAGCCAAAGACCGAGGAGCCGAAACCTCAGCCAAAGGCCGAGGAGAAGCCTGCGGCCGACGAAAGCCATGCACGCCAATTCGTGCACTTGCACGTCCACTCGCACTTCTCAATGCTCGACGGAATGTCGAAGGTTGAAGACCTTGTCGACAAATGCCGCGCCAACAACATGCCGGCCATCGCCCTCACCGACCACGGAAACATGTTCGGCATAAAAGTGCTGGCCGACTACTGCAAAAAAGTGAACAACGCATCGAAGAACAAGCTCGGCGACCTCGAAAAAGACTTGAAAAAGGCTGGCGACAATGCCGAAAAAGCCGCTGAAATACAAGCCCAAATCGACAGCCTGAAAAAGAAGATGGAAACCGAGCCGAAGATAAAGCCGATTTTTGGCATCGAGGCCTACTGCGCACGCCGCAACCACCTCTACAACCGCGACTGGGCCGAAAAAAACCGCGACAAGGTCATTGCCGACGACAAGAGCGGATGGCACTTGATTCTGCTGGCCAAGAACAAGACCGGCTACTTCAACTTGTGCAAGCTCACCTCGCTCTCGTTCACCGAGGGCATCTACATCCGCCCGCGCATCGACCACGAACTGATTGAGAAATACCACGAAGGGATAATCTGCTGCTCGGCCTGCATCGGCGGAGAGGTGCCAAAATACATAATGAAAGGCGACCTCGAGGCCGCCGAAAAATCGGCAAAATGGTTCAAGGACATCTTTGGCGACGACTACTACATCGAGATACAGCGCCACCAGACCAACAAGCCAAACGCCAACTACGACACATTCGAGGAGCAGCAGCGCGTCAACCCGCACCTGATTGAAATTGCACGCAAACTCAACATCAAGATAGTATGCACCAACGACGTCCACTTTGTCGAAGAAGACCACGCCGAGGCCCACGACCGGCTAATCTGCCTTTCGACTAACAAACGCTACAACGAGGACCGCATGCACTACACCAAGCAGGAATGGCTGAAGACTCCCGACGAGATGCACTCCATCTTCAGCGACATACCTGAAGCCCTGGAAAACACACTCGAAGTGGCCGACAAGGTTGAAGTCTACGACATCGACTCCGGACCTATCATGCCTAAATTTCCAATTCCCGAGGAGTTCGGAACCGAAGAATCGTACCGGCAGAAATTCACCGACGAAGACATCTACAACGAGTTCACCCGCGACGAAAACGGCAATGTGGTGATGGAACGCGAGGAAGGCGAAAAGAAAATCAAGAAGATTGGAGGCTACGAAAAGCTGTACCGAATCAAGCTGGAAGCCGACTACCTGAACAAGCTGGCATGGGAAGGCGCCACCATGCGCTACGGCGAGAAACTTGACAAGGCCATAGGCTCCGACGGCCAGCCCGTACCGCCCGAAACGGTAAGAAAACAGATAACCTTTGAACTGCACGTGATGAAGACCATGGGATTCCCTGGCTACTTCCTCATTGTGCGCGACTACATACGCGCCGCACGCGAAGAGCTCGACTGCTGGGTCGGCCCAGGCCGTGGCTCGGCGGCAGGCTCTGTTGTGGCCTACTGCCTGAAAATCACCAATATCGACCCTCTGCGCTACGACCTGCTGTTCGAACGTTTCCTGAACCCCGACCGTATCTCACTCCCCGATATCGACGTCGATTTCGAGGATAGCCGACGCGGCGACGTAATCGACTGGTGCGCGAAACGCTATGGCCCGGAAAAGCTTGCCCACATCATCACCTACGGAACAATGGCCACAAAGAACTCGCTGGCCGACGTATGCCGCGTGCACGACATTCCAATCCCGCTGACAAACGCACTGAAGAAATTCGTCCCCGACGGATTCGACGATTTCAAGAATCCCGAAACGGGCAAGACCTTCGCATGGGAAAAGGAAAACGAAAACAAGAAGATTCCAAAGGTCAACCTGAACAACTGCTACAAATACGTTGCACAGCTGAAGGCGGCACGCAACAAGGAGTACAATCCCGACCTTGAGGCACTGCCCGGATATTCTGAAGCAAAGGATACCATTGCCGACGTGCTCAAGTATGCCAACCAGCTTGAAAACACCAACAGGCAGACCGGCGTGCATGCCTGCGGCGTCATCATCGGCGCCGACGACCTTACCAAATATGCGCCAATTGCCGTACAGGAAGATAAGGCTAACAACTGCTACGTAAACGTGACCCAATACGACGGCCACGTAATTGAATCGGTAGGGCTTATCAAGATGGACTTCCTCGGGCTATCGACCCTCACGCTGCAGAAAGAGACCGTGCGCAACATAAAGAAATGCCGTGGAATCGACATCGACATTGAAGCCATATCGCTTGAAGACGAGCCGACATACAAGCTTTTCTCGGCAGGGCGCACCGTAGGCGTATTCCAGTTTGAATCGCCCGGCATGCAAAAGTACCTACGCGACCTGCAGCCACGTAAGCTCACCGACCTTATCGCCATGAACGCGCTCTACCGTCCAGGCCCAATTTCATACATCCCTACGTTCATTGCACGCGCGCAAGGCCGTGAACCCATCAGCTACGACCTGCCGATAATGGAAAAATACCTGAAAGACACCTACGGCGTCACAGTGTACCAGGAACAAGTGATGCTTTTGAGCCGTCTGCTAGCCGGATTCACACGCGGCGAGAGCGACAAGCTCCGTAAAGCCATGGGCAAAAAGCAGATGGCCATTCTGGCCGAACTGAAGCCGAAGTTCATCAACCAAGCCATGGAAAACCCGAAAATCCAGGATGGCCTTGAGAAAAAGATGAGCGACGACCAGCTACGCGAAACCCTTGAAAAAATATGGAAAGACTGGGAAGCGTTTGCATCATACGCATTCAACAAGTCGCATGCCGCCTGCTACGCCTGGGTGGCTTACCAGACTGGCTACCTGAAGGCCAACTTCCCGGCCGAATACATGGCCGCCAACCTCACCTTGAGCAAAGACACCATTGCCGATGTGGCCAAGTTCATGGAAGAATGTAAGATAATGAAGCTCAAGGTGAAAGGTCCAAACATAAACGAATCGGAACTGAACTTCACGGTAAACCATTCAGGCGAAATACTGTTTGGCCTGGGTGGCATCAAAGGCGTAGGCGAGGGCGCTGTAGAGGCTATTGTCAAGGAACGTGAAACCAATGGAAGCTACACCGACATCTACAATTTTCTCGAACGCGTAAACCTGACCACCTGCAACTCGAAAACCGTCTACAGCCTTGCCATTGCCGGCGCATTCGACAGCCTGGGTGTCAAGCGCGAGGTGTTCCTGTACGAATCGACCGACGGCACAAAATTCCTCGACACGCTGATGCGGTACGGCAACAACTACCAGGCCGACAAGCAAAACAACACCAACACGCTCTTCGGCTCCATGAGCGACGCTGTGGCCATCACCCGCCCAGCATTGCCTGATGTCCCCGACATGCCGATGCTCGATAAGCTCAACCTTGAAAAGGAACTGGTTGGCATCTACCTGTCGGCACACCCTCTCGACCCTTTCAAGTTCGATTTGGAAAACCTCTGCACCGTATCGCCCAAGGACTTGGAAAAGCTCGAAAACTACAAAGACCGCGAAGTGTCTTTTGGCGGGCTTGTCACTGATGTTTTAGACACCGTGTCGAAAAACGAAAAAAGGTACATGAAATTCACCATCGAGGACTACTCGGGCGCCAACAGCTTCTTCCTGTTCGGCAAAGACTACGAGACGTATAGCAGACTGGTTGCCAAGAACAACTCGCTGTTCATAAAAGGCCGCGTGCAGGAAAGGCCATACGCCAAGAACGGCGAGAAGCCTCTCGAATTCAAGATAAGCAGCATGAATATGCTAGAGAACATCCGCAACGAGGCTATCAAGAAGCTGACAATAAACATCAGGCTACAGGATGTCAACAGCACAACCATCAACATGCTGAAAGATGTATTGTCGACCAAAGGCAACGTAACACTGTTCTTCATGGTTCAGGACGAGACATCTGGCCTTTCGGTCAAACTGCTGTCGCACAACACGTCAATCGAAATGACGAACGAGCTGGTGAACTTCCTCTGCAAAAACGAAGACACCATGACATACACGTTGAACAACGGACAATTCCGCAGACGCAAAATGCAGGAGGACATCAACTCAGAAAAGGATTCAGACGACGATTCTTCAACAAATCAGAACGACATTCCCGATCCTAACGACAACGACTGACATCAGCAATTGCCTGAACTTTATATCCGCTAAACGCAAGAAGTCTTTGTGGCAAGCTCCACAAAGGCTTCTTTTTGCGTACCATCATCGGCAAAATAACGTCAAACATCGTTTTCAGGAAAACCATTTGCAAGATTTGCTATCTTGCAAGAGTGTTTTTGCATAGGCGCATGGCCTTCGATTTTGGGGAAAATCGTCAAAAGCACACAATAAATGGCATAATGTCCAACATCTAAAACCATAAGAATGGAATTCATCGAACAAAATGGCGAACAGCATATTGAATTGCAAAATCCCAAACTACAAATAATCAAGTCAAAGAACCAAATCGACTTCTTCATGCACGACTACGCCGTTTACAAGAAAAACGGAACGGCAATAATTGAAGTCGCAATGCAGCAGGCTTCGGGAGAAGAATCGCACCAATATTACGAGCTGACGCAAGATGAACTTGACGCTGACGATTTCAGGTCCATTGCAAACTCAATCAGGAAGGACCCTGCGCAATACAGCAACCGGAAAATCGAATAGCCGACACATATAAACACCATTTACCCACAGTGTTTCATCCATTCAAAAAACCACTGGCGGACACGGCGATTCCTCAACTGTTCACATGCCCGTTCTGCTACACTCCCCACCCGTTGGCAAAGGAAGCCACGAACGAAGTGATGCAATATCTGTCCGGAATGACCGCATGGCATCCCGAACTGCAGAAAGGAAAGATGTTTGGCGTGCTGGCAGTACAAGACATGAATGGCGAATTGGGCTACGTGGCCGCGTTTTCAGGCAACATTGCAGGCAAGGGATGCCAACCGTTTTTTGTACCGCCCATTTTCGACACAACCGACCCCGACGGCTACTTCAAGGCAGAAGAGCGCCGCATATCGGAGCTTAACAGGCAAATCGGCATTCTGGAAGCAGATTCCAATTTCACCAATCTGCAACAGCAAATAAGCACCATGCAGGCAAAGGCGGAAACCGAAATTGCGCAAGGCAAGGCACTGCTGCTTCAACATAGGCACAACCGCGAGCTTCGCCGGCTTGAGCCCCTGACCGAAAGTCAAAAAGCCGAGCTTGTGCGACAAAGCCAGTTTGAGAAGGCCGAGCTGAAAAGGCTTGAACGCCGCTGGTCCGACAGCATCAACCGTCTGACTGCAGAGCTATCGCAATACACAACCCGGACAGAAAGCCTGAAAAGCCAGCGCAAGCTGATGTCAGAGGCGCTCCAGCATTGGCTCTTCGAACAATACATCCTGCTTAACGCAAAAGGCGAAAAAAAGACAATAAACCAAATCTTCAGCGAAGCACGCGACACTATCCCGCCAGCCGCGACCGGCGAATGCGCCGCGCCGAAAATGCTGCAATACGCCTTCGCAAACAGACTCAAGCCTATAGCCATGGCCGAATTCTGGTGGGGTGAATCGCCAATAGGCGAAACCCGACGTCACGGCATGTACTATCCGGCCTGCCACAGCAAATGCGAGCCGATACTTGAATTCATGCTTCAAGGCATCAATGTAGAGCCGAACCCTCTGAAACAGGGCCAGAACCTGCAGCTCGAAATACTCTACGACGACAAATGGATGGCCGCTGTCGACAAGCCTGCAGGAATGTTGTCGGTGCCGGGCAAAGAGTCAAGCGACAATGTCTATTCCAGAGTCAGGCAAATGTATCCCGATGCCGATGGCCCGCTGATTGTACATAGGCTAGACATGTCAACATCAGGCATACTGCTTATTGCCAAGACAAAAGACATGCACAGGCTGCTTCAACGGCTATTTGCCACCCGCTCAATAAGGAAACGCTACGTGGCGCTGCTTCAAGGCATTCCGCAACGCAACGAGGGCGCCATAGATTTGCCAATGCGCCCAAATCCCGACGACAGGCCACGCCAAGTTGTCGATTTCGAACACGGCAAGCCTGCCACGACCAAATACCGCGTAGAGGGGACCGACAACGGCATCACCCGCATCAGCTTTTATCCCGAAACCGGACGGACGCACCAGCTCAGAGTCCACGCCGCGCACAAACTGGGACTGAATTGCCCGATACTGGGCGACAACCTGTACGGACAGCCCGGGCAAAGACTTTTTCTGCACGCCGCCGAAATAGCGTTCACGCATCCTGTCACGCACGAAGACATTGTCATCAGCGCCAAAGACCAATTCTAAGACAGCCCAAACCGTCAAATTGTCAAGAACTTAAGTCCTGAACATCAAAGAAGCATCCTGCAAATTGCCCCAGCGATTTTGAAAATCGTGCCAAGCCGATTGATGGATTGGACAAGGATACGATGCAGGGCAGAACGACGGCAAAAAACCGAAGCCACACAAAAGATTATTGAACAATCTGTCTTGTAAAACTTTAATCTATGAATTTATGCAAATCCCCTTTAATCTTAATCCATTTTGATTATGTTTGTATAATCTTGATACGTATTAAAGATGAAGCGCTTTTCTACCCTATTTTTTGCTATGTTACTGGCAGGTACGGCATCTGCACAAATATCAGTCGAAGGCAATCCTTGCGTAGGCGAGGAGCTGTCATTTTCAATAAAGAACGTCGCTGGCCACTATGACAAATTCGACTGGAACTTTGCCGACGGCACCAACGAAACCACTACCGACAAGTCAGCCACAGTAAAGCACACCTACAGCGATGCCTCGACATACAAAGTCACACTGAACGCCAGCAGCAACGCCGATTCCGACACCAGCTACACATACACGCTGACAATAAACAATTTGCCAGAAGCCGATTTCACAATCGACACCACACCGCAAGAGAGCATCAGGCTGTTTACGGTTTCAACCGACGAGTCATCGCTCAGCTATGAATGGGAATTCGGCGATGGCTCCACATTTGAGTCATCCGAAAATACAGCCAGCCATACCTACAGCGCATCGGGCACATACACCGTACTGCTCACATACGCGGCAAAAGGCTGCTCCGACACGGTTTCACACTCTCTCAAGATTGCGCCTTCAACAAAGGTGCCCAACGCATTCACTCCAAATGGCGACGGGCAAAACGACTGCTTTATGATTTCTGCCGATGGCGCGACACTGAAACTTGAAATTTTCAACCGTTGGGGATACAAGGTGTTCAGCCGCACCGGCTCCGAAAACATTGTATGGGACGGCTACAATCCGCAAGGCACACTTGTCTCGCCCGGAACATATTTCTACACAATCACTGTCGAAGAAGGCTCTACCAGCTACAATCCGCTAAACGGATACATAACGGTATTCTACTAATAGCCAGCACTGATGTCAAAATCGCTTTACAGGCAATTTTTCAGCATAAGGAACACCGAATTCCTTGCTGTTGTCCTTCTATGCATAACGGCTGTAGGCCTGCCACTATCGGCCTGCCTCATGAGCATTGGGACAATCGGGCTAGGCGTGCTGTGGCTGGTTTGCGGCAACTGGAAATACAAGATCGACAACCTGAAGTCAAACAGAAACCTATTGCCCATAGCCGGCCTGTTCCTGATTAGCCTGATATGGCTTCTGAACACGAGCAACTACAAATACGCACTGCACGACATCAGCATAAAGCACGTATTGCTGGTGCTTCCACTTGCATTGGGCTCGATAAACCTGCGACAAAAGCAGACCAACATTGTCCTTCAGGTGTTTGTTGTCGCCACCATAATCAGTTCGCTGGCAAGCCTCGGAATACACCTTGGCATCTATGTACCCAAGAAACCTATACTCAACATTCGCGACATAACCATCATACCACATATCCGCCTAGGTCTCATGTGTGTCATGTCGGTCTGCATAATAGGCTACAACTACTACAAGCGCCACGCAACGACAAGCTCCGGCATCAAGCTGTTGCTGATTTTTGCGGCGCTTTGGCTCATCTACTTCACCATTTTGCTACAAACCGTCACCAGTTGGATAGTGATGATTGTGCTGCTATGCACATATCTGATAGTTTACAGGAAACGGATGCAGAAATGGCTGTTCACCACAAGCCTGTTCGGGACAATTGGCATTATCGCCGCAACGCTGCTCTACATCCAGAATGTCTATTCCGACTTCTACACAGTCAAACCTATAGACAAGGACCTGAAATCGAAGACAAGCCTTGGAAACGCCTACACCCACGACACCACCAACGTCCTTCTGGAAAACGGCTACTACGTGCAACGGTTCATTTGCATCAACGAACTAAGACATACTTGGGACTCCATCAGCGACATCCCGTTTGACGGGAGAGACAAACGCAACAACAGCATCAAATCGACAATAATACGGTTTCTGACATCTAAAGGATATACAAAAGATGCCGAAGGCCTGCTGTCTCTCACGCCACAGGAAATTGATGCCATTGAGCGCGGTTGCGGATGTTGCGTCTTTCTGGAGAAATCCAACATCTACAAAAGGACTTACGAGATAATATGGGAGTTCGACAGATACAAAACCGAAAACAACCCAAACGGCAAGTCCATCTGCATGCGCTTCGAATTTCTGAAGGCGAGCAAATATCTAATCAGCAACAATTTCTGGACAGGCGTCGGCACAGGCGACTTTCGCGACGAGTTCCGTGAAGCTTACAACCACACCGACTCCAAACTGTCAAAAGAGTACCGTAAGCTTGCCATCTGCAATCAGTACATCACATTTACCATCACATTCGGCATCATCGGACTATTGGCATGCATGTACTGCATAATTGCGCCGTTTGCCAAATCGCGCAAACGTGGGTTCCTGCTCATATCGTTCTTTACGCTGATAGTGGTAAGCATGATAAGCGAAAACACGCTTGATTCTCAAGCCGGAGTCTTGCTATTCGGATTTTTCTACACTCTGCTGCTTAAAGAGCACAACTGACAGCTTCACAGCCACTGCCAAGGATTGGCATTGCAGAAAGAAAACCGTAGGCAACCCGGCATTCCCAATATCTAAAGGCAATGGCATTGGGGCAAAAAAAATGCGGAATCCGGCTATTTCCGAACCCGCATTTATCAGTGCTTTAAGGGACTTCTATAAATCCCCCCAATTTTTATTTAATATGGATCATTCTTCAATCTTTTGGGCGCTTTTGAATAATTCATCCTTCCGAAAGCAGAAGTTTGAACATGTCACCAGACATTAATCGTCCTGAGCCTCACCGTCTGCCGACGATTCAAGCATTGGCGCATCCGATTTCGACATTATCTCCATTATCTTGGTTTCAATCTCTTTTGCAAGTTCCTGATTATCTACCAGAAGCTGACGCACATAATCCCTGCCTTGACCAAGTTTTGCGTCGCCGTAGCTGAACCATGAACCAGACTTCTTGATAATATTCAGCTCGACAGCCATATCGACCAACTCGCCAGACTTGCAGATGCCTTCGCCATACATTATATCGAATTCAGCCTTGCGGAATGGTGCGGCGAGCTTGTTCTTTACAATCTTGACCTTGACATGGCTGCCAATGGCTTCCTCACCGTCCTTCAGCTGTGTCGTGCGACGTATGTCAATTCTGATTGACGCGTAGAATTTCAAGGCATTGCCACCTGTTGTCGTCTCCGGGTTTCCGAACATCACGCCAATCTTTTCACGCAACTGGTTGATGAATATGCAGCAGGTATTTGTCTTATTGATATTGGCAGTGAGCTTGCGCAGGGCCTGCGACATCAAGCGGGCCTGAAGTCCCATCTTTGAATCGCCCATTTCCCCCTCAATTTCTGCCTTAGGAGTAAGTGCGGCGACAGAGTCTATTACTATGATGTCAATGGCCCCCGAACGGATTAGGTGGTCGGCTATTTCAAGAGCCTGCTCACCATTATCAGGCTGCGATATCAGCAATTCATTGGTATTGACACCCAGTTTTTCGGCATAGAAACGGTCAAAAGCGTGTTCCGCATCGATAAATGCCGCAATACCGCCATTCTTTTGCGCTTCGGCTATTGCATGTATTGCCAATGTTGTCTTGCCTGACGACTCCGGTCCGTATATTTCGATTACACGGCCACGTGGGTAGCCTCCTATTCCCAAAGCCAAATCGAGGCTTACTGAACCCGAGGAAATGACAGGGACGTTTTCAACGGCATGGTCGCCCATACGCATTATGGAGCCTTTACCGAAATTCTTTTCTATCTTGTCGATTGTAAGTTGCAACGCCTTAAGTTTCTCGCTGTTAGCATTGCTGGCGCTTGCCTGTTCTTTTGCCATATCAAAATTGTTTATAAGGGAATTGCAATAAATTCCCAGATTAAAAATGTTTTCCAAACACAAGGTGCCCATAATCTTTTGTGCGATTTTTGGCTTTTATCGACATCGTGCACGTTTACATTCAGCTACAATGCCCGTTGACAAAACCTAAGAAATCACCACAAGCAGTTTATAAGACTTCCACTTGCTGTTTTTTTGGATACGATAAAGGTAGTTTTTTTTGGGTTCAAACAACAACCAGCCATCTTTTATTTATCAAACGGTCTGCGAATGCAATTAATAATTAAAACATACAATCAAACTTACAATTAAAAATTGAGAATTAATCTTTTAATACACTAATGCTGACTTACGCAATTCGTTGTTTAGACTTCAGTTAGCCTCAAAATTTGTAATGGTGTGACAAGCACTGTCATTATCCGGCTTTTGTCGCACCCAAATTCAACGCCTGGCGCGACAAGACAACAGATGTGCCATAGAAAAGGCAAAAGCAAGCCTTGCCAATGTCAAATAAGGCAATCACCATCCTTATAAAAACAAGAAACTCCTGGGCAAGCCCAAGAGTTTCTTGTTTATGACGAAGTCGACGCCTATTTTTCAATCAGCACGTTGACTTTATTATTCTTAACCTCAACAATGCCACTTTCAATCTCGTACGAGAATTCTGCCTTGTCGTCGGTTGACGCAACCAGACTTACACTGCCCTTGCCCAACGCTGAAATTATAGGTGCGTGGTTGTTCAGTATCTCAAACGAACCTTGAACTCCAGGAACGCGGACCAACTCGGCTTCACCGTTGTAAATCGATTGATCGGGGGTTACTATTTCTACTTTCATCGCGGTTCTTTGTTTTTGGTTCTATCTAAACTTTGTCAAAAGCGTTTTACTTTTTGGCTTCAGCGAGCATCTTCTCGCCCTTGGCAATGGCATCCTCTATTGTACCTACAAGGTTGAATGCCGCCTCTGGGTATTGATCCACCTCGCCGTCCATAATCATGTTGAAGCCCTTGATAGTGTCCTCAATCTTGACAAACACACCCTTCAGGCCGGTAAATGCCTCGGCAACGTGGAATGGTTGCGACAAGAAACGCTGTACACGACGTGCGCGGTGTACGACAAGTTTGTCCTCCTCTGAAAGTTCGTCCATACCAAGAATTGAGATGATATCCTGCAATTCCTTGTTGCGCTGAAGCAACTGTTTTACACGTTGAGCGGTATCGTAGTGAGCCTTGCCCACAACCTCCTCGGTCAGGATGCGTGAAGTTGACTCAAGCGGGTCAACAGCAGGATAGATGCCAAGTTCCGATATCTTACGGCTCAACACTGTTGTTGCGTCCAAGTGGGCGAATGTCGTTGCCGGAGCAGGGTCGGTCAAGTCGTCGGCAGGAACATAGACGGCCTGCACTGATGTGATTGAGCCGTTCTTTGTTGATGTGATTCGCTCCTGCATATTACCCATTTCAGTTGCCAATGTAGGCTGATAGCCTACGGCCGAAGGCATACGCCCCAACAAGGCCGACACCTCGGAGCCTGCCTGCGTGAAACGGAATATGTTGTCGATGAAGAACAGTATATCACGTCCCTTGCCTGTGCCGTCACCGTCGCGGAAACTCTCGGCCACCGACAGTCCTGACAATGCCACACGAGCACGTGCGCCAGGCGGTTCGTTCATCTGTCCGAACACCATTGCAAGTTTCGAGTTTTTCAAGGCTTCCTGGTCAACCTTTGACAAGTCCCAGCCACCTTCTTCCATACTCTTCTTGAACTCTTCGCCATAGTCGACAATTCCGGCCTCAATCATCTCGCGCAGAAGGTCGTTGCCCTCACGGGTACGCTCACCAACTCCGGCGAAAACCGAAATGCCCGAATAGCCGATTGCGATATTGTTGATCAACTCCTGAATAAGCACTGTCTTGCCTACACCGGCGCCACCAAACAAGCCAATCTTGCCACCCTTGGTATATGGTTCGATAAGGTCGATGACCTTGATGCCGGTAAACAGCACCTCGGAGTCGGTCGACAATTGGTCGTAGGTTGGAGCAGGACGGTGGATAGGATAGCCGTTTTCCTTTGGCAACTGTCCGATACCATCGATTGTATTTCCAGTAACGTTCATCAAGCGACCCTTGATTTGGTCGCCAATAGGCATTTTGATAGGAGCGCCAGTCGCCTCGACCTCAACACCACGGCTCAATCCGTCGGTAGAGTCCATAGCAATCGCTCTCACGGTTTTTTCGCCAATGTGTTGCTCGACCTCGCACACAAGGGTTGTGCCGTCTTGACGCTTTATCTCAAGTGCATCCAATATGTTAGGCATATTGCCTTCTTCAAAACTCACGTCCACCACAGGACCGATGATTTGAACGATTTTACCAATATTTCCAGCCATTTTCTTGAATGTTTTATTAGTTATTCTATTTATTTATTGCGATTTAGCAGTTTTAGACTTATTTCACGCAACGGTTCCACATTTATGCCGTTGCCTGCCAGTTTGTCCAAAATATGCGTGGCTTTTTTGTCAAATTCCTCAATTTTGTCTTGTCCAACCTTGTCAATCCCGTATTTCAGGTACATCGACTTGATTGCTGTTATCTTCTCCTCTTCGTCAAACTCCTTGCGGTTCAGCCAATCGTTCATTATTGCCAAGTCGTCGGGCGAAGCCAGTTGCAAAGCCTTGATGAGCAAATATGTCTTCTTACTGCAGACAATGTCACCACCAATGCGCTTGCCAAAGGTTGCAGGATCGCCGAATGAGTCAAGAAGGTCGTCGCGCAACTGGAAAGCAAGACCAAGGTTGATGCCGAAATCATACATCAGTTGTGCGTCGTCGGACGAGGCGCTTCCCATAAGTGCGCCAGTCTTGAGGCAAGCGCCGATGAGCACTGACGTCTTTAGCCGAATCATTTCGATATACTCGTCCTCGGTGATGTCGTTACGTGTCTCAAACTCCATATCGTACATTTGCCCCTCGCACACTTCCTGAGCCGTACGGGTGAACAAATCGGCTATCTGCCTAAAATTGTCGCTTTTTGTCTGGTTCAAAATTCTGTATGCCTCAACCAGCATTGTATCGCCCGAAAGAATTGCCGTATTGGCGCCCCATTTGACTGGCACCGTGGGCTTTCCGCGACGGATAGGAGCATTGTCCATAAGGTCGTCGTGCAGAAGTGTGAAGTTGTGGAACATTTCCCAGGCTACTGCGGGCGTGTAGGCATCGTCGGTTTTAGTCTTGTCGAACGCATGGCAAGCCAACACTGTCAGTAATGGACGGATACGCTTGCCACCATTGCCCATTGAATAAGCAATAGGGGCGTACAAAGCCTGTGGCTCACGTTGTAGCGGAAGCGAAGCAATAACCGTCTCAATCTTTGCCAATATGTCGTTAATTTGTTGCACAGTGTCAGATATTTAGTTCAAACAAACCTTTTTCAATGATTTTCTTGATACCTTCCTCAACTTTAATCAATTCGCGGTTGAGTAAGGCCTTCATATCGGAATTGTCGGGCTGACGGCGTCGCATATCGCCTTCCTTAAGCGGATCGACATACACGATTTTCGATTTTGAGCCAGTCAGACGGATTATTATTTCGGCCAACTCCTTAATGGTAACCTCGCGGTTGCCGCCTATGTTTATCACATCGTTTACCACCTTATTCTGGTAGAATGCGGTAAGAATTGTGTCGATGTTGTCGTCGATGTAGCAGAATGTACGCGTCTGCAAGCCGTCGCCATAGATGGTGATATCGCGGTTGTTGAATGCGGCAAGCATAAACTTGCTCATCACAAAGTCGCGACTCTGCTTAGGTCCGTACGTATTGAAGAATCGGAAAATGGTGTAGTCCAACCCGTACTCCTGCTTGTACGACCGCATAAACGCCTCGCCCACATTCTTGACCACAGCATACGGCAAACGGCTGTTAAGCGGAGTTGTATAAACGCTCTGCGGTATTTCTACAGGGTCGCCGTATATTTCAGACGATGACGAGAAAAAGACACGTTTCACTGTCGTGTTTTTCGACAACGAAAGGATATTCTTTATGCCGTCAATGTCTTTAAGCACGCTGACAGGGTACTGCTGCGTACGCAATACGCCTACCACCGCGGCGAAATGGAATACATAGTCGAACTGGTAGGTAATCATTACTGGCGCTATCTCGGCATAATCGTTGACATCGCACTTGATGAACCTCCAGTTGGTATTTGGCAATGCGGGCAACTTGCCTATATGCCCAGTTGACAGGTTATCAACTATAACGACATAATTATCGGGGTTGCTTATTAGCTTTTCGGCCAAAGCGCTACCAATAAAACCTGCACCACCTGTCACTAAAATCTTATTCATCTGCCTACTGATAAAAAATCTGGTGCTACTCCTTAAGAGCATCCGCACCACCTACAATCTCTGTTATTTCGTTAGTAATAGCTGCCTGTCGGGCCTTGTTGTACTGCAAATTGAGCGTACGCAAAAGTTCGGTCGCATTGTCGGTTGCCTTGTGCATGGCAGTCATACGGGCGGCGTGCTCTGCGGCGAACGAGTTCAGCAATGCCTTGTAGAACTGCATCTTGAGCGACATTGGCAGGATCTTCTCAACTAATTCCTCCTTCGACGGCTCAAATATGTAGTTTGCTGTTGTTGCCGATGGCGTATCGCTCATTGCTATCGGCAAAAGTTGCTCAATTGTGACAACTTGTGTCGATGCGTTTTTGAATACATTGTAAACCATAACCACCTTGTCGTACCTTCCTGCGCTGAAATCGTCCATGATCTGCTCAAGGATAGGGCTCGAATGGGCGAAATCCAGAGCAGAGTACAAGTCGTTTTTTTCGGTCACGTTCCAGTGGCAACGCCTGCCATAATCGAAAGCGCTTTTGCCAATGGCAAGTACATCTACGTTGACAAATCCTTCGGCCTTGCAATCGGCAAGCACCTGCGCCACCTGCTTATTCACGTTGGCATTGAAAGCACCGCAAAGACCTCTATTTGAGTTGATTGCAATAATCAACGTCTTGTCGCCTTCGCCGTTGCTTTTGGCAAACACGAAATCGCCCGACTCCTTCAGGCTCTCCGACAAGTTCGACAGTATTTCAGTCAGTTTGTTGGCAAACGGCCTTATCTTGATAACGGCATCTTGAGCCTTGCGCAGTTTTGCAGCCGACACCATTTTCATGGCGCTGGTTACTTGCCGCGTTGTCTGCACGGAGGCTATCCTTTGCCTTATTTCCTTCAGGTTTGCCATATCTCAATCTGTTTATTAGTTATTCGTATTTCGATGTCAACTCCTTAACTGTCTCTCGAATTGCGTTTTCGGCATTTTCGGTCAATGCTCCGCTCTTGAGTTCGTCTAGTGCGTCGCGGTGCTTCAGTTCCATTGTCTCAAGGAATTCGCCTTCAAACTCGCGTACCTTGCTGATTGGAACGTTTGCCAGCAAGCCCTTTACACCACAATATATGATTGCAATCTGCTTCTCCACTGGCATTGGCTGATATTGCCCCTGCTTCAGTATCTCAACATTCTTGCGACCCTTGTCGAGCACTGCCATAGTGGCGGCATCGAGGTCGGAACCGAATTTCGAGAATGCCTCCAACTCACGGAACTGTGCCTGGTCGATTTTCAAGGTGCCGGCAATCTTCTTCATACTCTTGATTTGCGCATTACCACCAACACGCGACACTGAAATACCGACGTTGATGGCTGGACGGATACCCGAGTTGAACAAGTCTGACTCCAAGTAAATCTGTCCGTCGGTGATGGAAATCACGTTTGTAGGAATGTATGCCGAAACGTCGCCTGCCTGTGTCTCAATGATTGGCAATGCTGTCAACGAGCCACCACCCTTTACAAATGGCTCGCCGTTCTCGTCCTTGGCGTCCTTCAACACTTGCGGAAGGTCGTTCATCTGACGTGCAACTTCATCGGAATCGATGATTTTTGCGGCACGCTCGAGCAGACGGCTGTGCAAGTAGAATACGTCGCCAGGATATGCCTCACGGCCAGGTGGACGACGAAGCAGCAACGACACTTCACGGTAAGAAACCGCCTGTTTCGACAAGTCGTCGTAAACCACCAAGGCTGCACGTCCCGAATCGCGGAAATACTCGCCGATGGCGGCGCCTGCGAATGGTGCGTTGAACTGCATTGCGGCAGGGTCAGACGCTGTTGCCGACACAATGACCGTATATGCCATTGCACCGTATTTTTCGAGTGTCTTTGCCACATTGGCCACGGTGCTGCCCTTCTGTCCGACTGCTACATATATGCAGTAAACAGGTTTTCCTGCCTCGTAGAAACTTTTCTGGTTGATGATGGTGTCGATAGCGATGGCTGTCTTGCCAGTCTGGCGGTCGCCGATGATAAGTTCACGCTGGCCGCGACCGATAGGTGTCATTGCATCGACAGGCTTAAGGCCAGTCTGCAACGGCTCCTTAACTGGTTGGCGGAACAATACGCCCGGGGCCTTACGCTCGAGAGGCATCTCATAAAGCTTGCCAGTTATCGGGCCCTTGCCGTCGATAGGCTCGCCGATAGTATTGATGATACGGCCTATTATGCCCTCACCCACATTGATTGAAGCGATGCGGTTGGTGCGTTTCACAGTGTCGCCTTCCTTGATTCCGTCAGATGGTCCGAGCAACACTGCTCCGACGTTGTCCTCCTCAAGGTTTTGCACAATACCCTTTACTCCGTTTTCAAACTCAATCAGTTCGTTTGACTGCGCGTTCGACAAGCCGTAGATGCGGGCGATGCCGTCGCCGATAGTCAAGACGGTACCAACCTCGTTGAACTCATTTGCCGATTTGAAGCCATCCAACTGTTGCTTCAGTATCGACGATATTTCTGAAGGTTTGATATCTGCCATAATATTTTGGTTTTTATCTAATTAATCGTTGATTCAGTAAATTTTTGCTTAATGGCGCGCAGTTTTGCGCTTACGCTGGCGTCGAGCTGCTGGTCGCCGATACGGAGCACGAAACCGCCAATGAGGCTGGCGTCTTCCGATGTTGACATTTCGACGTCGGCCTTGCAGATGTCAGCGACTGTCTTTCTGATTTTTTCAATCATGGTGCTGTCCAAAGCCAGTGCGGTCACAATGTGCGCCTGCCTTATGTTAGCGTATTTGCAGTAACGGCTGGCAAAGTTTCGGCACATGGCAGGAATAAACCGTTCGCGCCTGTTGCCAATCACCATTTGCAAGAAATTGAGCGTCAAGCCGTTTACCTTTCCATCGAAAATGGCGTTGAATGCCTTGGCCTTATCCGACGGCTTGCAAACAGGGCTTTCAATGAGTTGTGTCATCAATTTGTCGGCGCATACCGATGCAACCAAGTCGATGTCGTTCTTCAACTCTTCAACAACCTTTTTTTCCAATGCCGCCTCAAAGAGCGCTTTAGCGTATCTGACGGCTATCCTGCTTTGGTCCATCTTACTTGAAGTTTGATTGGTTCAGAATGTCGTTTATCAGTTCAGACTGGGCTTTCTTGTCAGAGAGTTCCCTCATCAGGATTTTTTCGGCTATCTCTACAGACAAAGTGGCCACTTGGTCTTTCAGTTCGTTCATGGTTGCGCGCTTCTCGTCCTCGATGAGTTTGCGGGCCTGCACCATTATCTTGTCGGCTTCTGCCTTTGCTGTCTCTTTCGATTCCTCGATTATCTTATCCTTCATTTCGCGAGCCTCTTTGACTATTTTGTCACGCTCGGCGCGAGCCTCTTTCATTATCTGCTCGTTTTCAGCCTTCAGACCAGCCATTTCCTTTTTGGCGTTCTCGGCGGAATTGAGGGCATCCTCTATGTTTTTGGTACGTTCCTCAACCATGTTCAATATAGGCTTCCAAGCAAACTTTGCCAACAGGAATACCAATATGGCGAATACCAGGACGGTCCAAAAGAGTAATCCAACTTGGGGTGTTATCAAATCCATAATTAATCTGTTTTTTTAATTCCTAAATGAACTCGGGTGGCCAATCGCCACCTCGGGTCCATTTGCTTTTTGGATCGATTACAATGCAGACAAAAGTGAAACTACGATTGCGAACAATGCGCAACCTTCAACCAATGCTGCAGAGATAATCATGTTAGTTTGTACCTTTCCGGCAGCCTCTGGCTGACGTGCAATGGCGTCCATTGCCTGTCCACCAATACGGCCGATGCCCAAACCAGCACCAATTACTGCCAAGCCTGCACCTAATACTGCCAAGCCTTGACCTACTGTAAACAGTTCTTCCATAGTGTTACTTTTTAAATTAAATGTATAGTAAACTTTTTATTCTTCCTCTTTTTTAGCCATACCTATATACATGGCAGTCAACATGGTAAATATGTATGCCTGCAATGCGGCAACCAGCAACTCAAGCAAATCCATGAACAGCACGAACACGATTGATACTGGCGATATAAGTACGGACTTGAAAATAAATATAAGCGAGATGAAACTAAGCACGATGATGTGGCCAGCCGTAATGTTGGCAAACAATCGGATCATCAGTGAGAACGGCTTTGTAAGCAAGCCGATGAATTCAATCAGCGTCATAATTGGCTGAACGAAGATTGGCACACCAGGCATGCGGACTATCTCCTTCCAGTAATGTTTTGTGCCTGATATGTTTGTGATAATGAATGTCAGCAATGCGAGGAAAAGCGTGAGTGCGATGTTTCCTGTCAGATTGGCGCCCATTGGGAGCAGACCAAGCATGTTGTTTATCCATATAAAGAAAAACAGCGTAAGCAGATAGGGCAAATACTTGCGATAATGCTTCTCGCCTATGTTTGGGAGCACAATCTCGTCCTTGACAAACAAGATAAGCGGCTCCGTAAAGCCGCGCAAGCCTTTGGGCACCGAGCCTTCCTTCTTGTACCCGTTAGCCGTTGCTATGAATATCCACAAAAGCAGTATTGCCGACAGCATCATCGATGCCACATTCTTTGTTATAGATAGGTCGACAGGTTTCTCGTTAAGCACTTCGCCGTGCTCGCCGAAATCGAGATGCCCGCTGTTTGCAAGATAAATCTTGTCCTCATACAGAATGTACTCACGGCTATCCTTTACCACGGTGCTTTCGCCGTGCTCAAATGCCGAAGACATGAATATGTCGAGATGCCCCTCGGCATATAATATAATAGGTAGTGGAATGGCCACAGGCGACTCGCCGCCGTCGGGATTGGACTTGTCGTAGAAATGCCAAGAGTGAGAATCCTTAATGTGATGCATGATAACCTCACCTGCATCGAACTTTTCTTCTTTTGCGTTTGCATCGGATTTTACATCCAACGTATCCTGCGCAAATATTGAATTAACCGCCAACAGCAAGCACGATACAAACAATAATTTTAAAGTTCTCATATCATCAAATTAAGATTCAACTTTTGCATAGTCGCCTAAAAACCAAATGTATGGATTACTGTGAACGGCTACAAACGCCTTGTTCCCCATATAGGTCCGAAAGCGTTTTTTAAAGGTAGGACATTTTTTGGGTAAAAAAAACTTTATTGTGCGATTTTTTAGTTGATGCCTATGGACTGAAAGTTTAAGGTGCAGCCTGTCAAGTGCAGACAGGAGTCGTTTTGGCATTTGGTCATGCGATATCACAGAATACAATTCGGAAATAATCGGGCATCGCAACTGGGTTTCACATCTCATTTATTTGTCGTTTAAATATGCATTTTGGCACTTTGCCATCATTTTTTTGCAAAAACCGAACACAAACACGGAATTATCCATTAATATTGGCATTGCATTTATGACGAATTGTAACATGTTATTGATTTTCAGTATTTAACACACAATTCCGATTGTTTCACTCTTAATTGATCACACGTAATTATGAACTGGTCTGGAATAATACTTGGAGCCGCATCCTTTGTACTCATCGGCGCGTTTCACCCGATTGTAATCAAGGCTGAATACTATATTGGGAAGAAATGCTGGTGGGCGTTTGCCTTTGCCGGAATAATTTTTTCAATAGTCTCGCTGTTGATTGAGGACCTTGTTTTTTCGTCGGTGACAGGAGTGCTTGCATTCTGCTGCTTCTGGTCGATTCTGGAACTGTTTGAGCAGGAACAACGCGTAAAGAAAGGGTGGTTCCCCGCCAATCCGAAAAAAAGAAATAAGCAAGGAAACTAGTGGGGGGATTAAAGACAAAAGACATTGGACATTAGACATTGGACATTGAACAAATGACAAAAACAAAAAGGCTGCGGCAGAAACCTACCGCAGCCTAATTATCAATTGTCAATCCCGATAGCCATCGGGGTCAATTATCAATTTTGTGAAACAAACACCCGCTGTGCCTTGTTGCCTGTGCGGACAATGTAGATGCCCTCACGTGGCAATGCAATCTCTACCGATGGACACGATTCGCGCATTTCGATGCAACGGCCTGTGGCATCGTAAACGTAGATGTCGGCATCGGCGTTCTCTACAACTATTATGTTGTGGTGAGCGTAGATGACTACTTCGGCTGTCTCCAACTCGTCAATGCCGGTCAACTTGGTGCCTTCGGCTGTGCGTGTGTCGGTAGCACCGCAACCATGGTCGCAGACGGCTGTCTCGGTGCCATCGGCTTCAGCTGTCGCATCGTTGTTGTAGATGTAGTTAGTGAACGAATGCTCCAACATAGGAACAGTGTCCTGTGCCACAAGCAAGGCTTGGCAAACAGAGCAGTGCGAGCCTTCGGTAAGGCCGGTTGTGGTGCAGGTAGCGGCTACGGCGGAATCTATCACAACCTTGCATTGTTCGAATATAGCCACCAATGCAGTATCGGAAACTATTGCAATTGTATCTGTAGCTTTAGTGCTACCGTTGCTCCATTTCACAAAGTGGTAGCCTTCCGCTGGGATGGCTTCAATTTCCACTGTCGTGTTTTCGGCATAATTTCCAGATCCTTTAACCATTCCATTTTCGGCAAGAAGCACTACTGCATATTGATTGTCTCCACCAATATTGAATTCCTTCCAGACTTCCGCCTTCTCGTATTTTGCTTTTGCGCCTTTTGGCACATAAAGTGCAATGCCTGGCAAAGACAGACCACCGAAAACGCTAGAATAAATTGACAAAGGCTCTTCCCAATTGACCATAACGGAATTTAAGCCACTGCAACCAGAGAACGCATAGTAGCCAATGCTTGTCACCGAATTTGGAATGGTGACGTTGCCACCAGTGCCTATATAAGCGATAAGTGTTTTCTTGTCAGCGTCGGAATAGACGAAATCGCCGTCGGTTATGCCATTTATCGAATATGCACCCCAAGGGCTTCCCGTGGCACTGCCATTGTAATTAATGTGCCTTACACCATAGAACGCATCATAGCCAATGCTTGTCACAGAGTTTGGAATGGTGACCGATGTCAAGCCACTGCAACCAGAGAACGTCCCATAGCCAATGCTTGTTACCGAATTAGGAATGGTGACTGAGGTCAAGCCACTGCAACCAGAGAACGCATACGAGTCAATGCTTGTAACCGAGTTTGGAATGGTGACTGAGGTCAAGCCACTGCAAGATTCGAACGCCCAGCCGTCAATGCTTGTCACCGAGTTTGGAATGGTGACCGATGTCAAGCCACTGCAATAAGTGAACGCATAGTCGCCAATGCTTGTGACTGAATTAGGAATAGAGTAACTACCAGTTTTTTCTGCAGGACAACATATCAATATTGTTTTGTCTTTATTAAACAACACCCCATCAACAGAAGTGAAATTTGAGTTATCACTATCAACATCTATCGATGTCAAGCCACTGCAACAATTGAACGCACCATAGCCAATGCTTGTGACCGAATTTGGAATGGTTACCGAGGTTAAGCCACTGCAATTATAGAACGCATAACGACCAATGCTTGTCACCGAATTTGGAATGGTGACTGAGGTCAAGCCACTGTTTGCAAACGCCCAATCGCCAATGCTTGTCACCGAGTTTGGAATGGTGACTGAGGTCAAGCCACTGCAACCAGAGAACGCATCATCGCCAATGCTTGTCACCGAGTTTGGAATGGTGACTGAGGTCAAGTTACTGCAAAATCGGAACGCATAATCGCCTATGCTTGTGAGTTGTGAGTTTTCCACAAAAGTGACTGAGGTCAAGCCTCTGCAACCATTGAACGCAGACTCGCCAATGCTTGTCACCGAGTTTGGAATGGTAACTGAGGTCAAGCCACTGCAACCATTGAACGCATACGAGCCAATGCTTGTCACCGAGTTTGGAATGGTGACTGAGGTCAAGCCACTACAACCATTGAACGCCATATCGCCAATGCTTGTCACCGAGTTTGGAATGGTGACTGAGGTCAAGCCACTGCAACCAGAGAACGCATCATCGCCAATGCTTGTCACCGAATTAGGAATGATTACCGAGGTCAAGCCACTGCAATCCTCGAACGCATAATTGCCAATGCTTGTAACCGAGTTTGGAATGGTGACTGAGGTCAAGCCACTGCAACCACTGAACGCATTATAGCCAATGCTTGTAACGGAATAGCTTTTGCCATCATACATTACAGACGATGGTATTGTGACAGATGTAAGTTCCGAATAGTTGTCATTTTTCACAACTTTAGCTTCTGTCTCGCTTGTAGCCTTGTAGCAAATGCCATCGGAATCAAATTTATCATATTCCTGGACTACTATACCAAAACAACCAGCAACCACTTCATTGTCCATTTCAATGGCAATATTCTTGAAGTGGAACGTGCCAACATTGCCACCTAGGTTGATTTGAATACCAATGCAGTTTTCTCCCATCTCGCCGATTTCCCCTTCATAAACGAAAGTCTTGTAGTCTTCACCTACTTCGAATGTTGGATACTGATAAAATCCGTCGACAAGGACTTCAGTATTGTAGCCCGTCCATTGATTGTCTCCATTTGGGTTCTCGAAACCATCAAGACCATATGGTTTGTTTGTCAAAATTTGAATGTTAGCAAAGTCAAAACCAGTATTGTCTGGAGTGAATGCCACATCAAACGACAACTTGAATTGATTGCCTTCTGTCTGTCCCTCCAAACCTTGAAGCATTGTACAGAATTGCACGCTCCATGGGTCACCTTGATCAATAACTTGGATGCATGCAACATCGTTGGTGACATACGGGGTTTCGTAACTAGCAAGGTAACCATCGGTAAACCAACCAGAATCATCATCAATGGCAAGTTGAGCTTTTGCGCCCAAAAACGCCGTTAGCGCAAAGACCAAAAAGAATAATTTTTGTCTCATAACAAAATCTCTTTTTTATTTAGCCAGCCTCTCATGGCTAATTGGTTAATTAAATTGGTTTTTTTCGGGCAAGGCATAAAAAAAGCGTGAGAGTCTGTATTCCGCTCGTCCCGCTTAGTGAGGCCTTCGCATTGCCCAATCAGTTAGAACGAGCAATGCAGAAGCCCACGCGTATTGTATGTACATATCAGTCATACATCACACGTGTTGTATTCCAATAGATACAATCAATCCACAGGCATCTTATCATTGCTTCGTCTTGACTGATTGTTGAAATTTGCGAAGTTTCACTAAACCAAGAACAAAGCGCAATAAAACGCTTTCAATATGTCTGTTCGCCCCATCCGCCCAAAGGGCATCTGCAAGTTGAACACACAAATATAAGATTAAAAATGATATTTGCCGACGATTAGGAATTATATGAATCTAAGCCTTGTCAGTCAAGGCTTGAAGCCTGATTTGTTGAATTGTCAAATGGCAACGCTTTTCAATTATGAATTTTGAAACGGCGGGTGTTCGTTGCTGGATGCTATTAGTCGCGTTTCTACATAAGGTGAATT
>JAZUEN010000050.1:0-10653 GCA_045640185.1 Bacteroidales bacterium | reverse complement strand
GAACAACACAAAAAAAAGGAAGGCAAGTGCCTCCCCAAGAAAGATTAAATAAATTTGTGTTGTCATGTACAAACATCTAACCTCAGAACAAAGATATGCCATTTTTGCTTGTATGCAAAAAGGCATGGCAAAGAAGGATATCGCTTCAATGATAGTCGTTCATCCATCAACAATAAGCCGTGAAATCAAGCGCAACCAGACCAAAAACGGCAAGTACGTGTTTAACAAGGCTCATGAAATGTCCGAACGGCGTAAGCGACGATGTCCCGGAAACAGAAGAACAGATGACCTCGTGATGCTGAAAGTCAAGACATACATCCTGGATGAGGAATGGTCGCCCAAGCAGATATCCGGATTTTTAAATAAAGAAGGAGTGTCCATTTCGCACACAACAATATATAACTACATTCATGCTGACGAGACTGGCAAACTCGCCGAGCATTGTCGCCATAGGCTGAAATATCGTAAGAAGACGCCACTGTCGAAAAGACAGACAAAGGCTACGAACATAAAGAATCGGGTTAGCATACACGAACGACCCGTGGAGGCTGACGGCAAGCGGTTCGGCGATTGGGAGATGGACCTCATCGTCGACTGCAACAGCAATGCCATACTTACGCTCACAGAACGAAGTACGAACTACATCATCGCTGAAAAGTTGCCTGAAGGGAAAAAATCAGAGCCGTTGGCCAAAGCGGTCTGCAGGCTTTTGCTTCCATTTAAAGGCAACGCTTTGAAGACTATTACCACCGACAATGGCGGCGAATTTGCAGGACATGAAATGATTACGGAAAAACTAAATGTTCCTGTGTACTTCGCCGATTCATATTCTTCTTGGCAAAAAGGTGCCGTCGAGAATGCAAACAAACTCATTCGCCAATACTTGCCGAAATGTACCGACTTGAGTTCCGTGTCGAATAAGGCACTGCACAATATTCAGTTGAAAATTAACAGAAGACCTAGGGAAAAACTTGATTTTTCTTCGCCTGTTGTGGAGTTTTACAAAAACGCTTCTTAATTTTGACAAAATAATTGCACTTGGTTGTTTACTCTATTTTTGCATAAAATGGAGTTTTTCTGTATCGTTTTTTGCCGTATATGTTTTTTACTATAAACTCTTTGCAGTACTTTTGCGCTTTCTTTTTTGGAAGGTGTAAGTATCTATGTTGGACGTTATTTTTTCGGTTTTGGCGTTGGTTGCAGGCATAATCCTTGTGTCTTTGGTGTCAACACGTATTAAGCCGTATATCAATTTGTTGACTGTAGTTGCAGTTGGTGTTTTCAGTTCTTCGGTAGCGGTAAAAGTGTTGCTTGGCAATCCAGTTGACAGTGTTTTGGCACAGTTGCCGGTTTTTGGTGAAATCCCCGTCCGTGTCGATGCCTTGTCGGCTTGGTTCATCTTGATAGTCAATTTTACCTGCCTGACTGGTGCCATATATGGAATCGGCTATATGAAAGCCTACAGCGAGCGACGCAAGGCGCTTACGCTTCATTGGGTGTATTATCTTGTGTTTCAGTCGTCGATGTTGTGGGTGTGCATGTTGCAGAATATGCTTGCCTTTCTTGTCGCTTGGGAATTGATGTCGCTTTCTTCGCTTTTGCTTGTGATGTTTGAGAGTGAGAAGGAAGATACGCAAAAGGCGGGACTCAACTATATGATACAGATGCACTTGGGAGTGGTAGCCATTACCGTTGCGTTCATATGGGTGTATATTGAAACCGGTTCTCTCGATATGGCGTCTGTCAAGACGTTTTTTGCAGAAAACAGCAATGTATGGCTGTTTCTGCTTTTGTTTGTCGGTTTTGGTATCAAGGCAGGATTCATTCCATTGCATTCGTGGTTGCCACACGCTCATCCGTCAGCGCCTTCGCACGTGTCGGGTGTGATGTCGGGTGTGATAGTGAAAATGGGCGTTTACGGCATATTCCGTGTTATTACATATTTGCAGACCGACTATCTGCTAATTGGAAAGGTGCTATTGTCGCTTTCTTTGCTGACAGGCATCTATGGAATAGTCAACTCGGCTGTGCACCGCGATTTCAAGCGGGTCTTGGCATATTGCACCATTGAAAATATAGGAATAATAGGAATGGGAATGGGGCTCGGAATCATTGGCTTAGGTCTTGGCAACGGCATTTTGGCCACTATCGGCTTTGTTGGTGCGTTGTTGCACGTGCTCAACCATTCGCTGTTCAAGTCGTTGCTGTTCTTTACTGCGGGTTCTATATATCAGCAGACCCATACGCGTGATATGGAAAAACTTGGCGGTTTAATCAGGCAGATGCCGAAATCGGCGTTCATATTCCTTGTAGGCGCGCTCGCCATTGGCGGAATGCCACCTTTTAACGGCTTTGTGTCGGAGTTCGTGCTCTATTCAGGATTCTTCCACGGGCTCAACAATGCGGGCTTGTTGCATTGCATAATAATGATATTGTCCATTGCTTCGTTGTCGGTTATTGGAGGCGCGTCGGTTATGGCGTTCACCAAAAGTTTCGGAGTGATATTCCTTGGTCAGCGTCGTTCACAACTGCATTCGGAGCCTGTTGAGGTTCCGTTGGTGATGCGATTGCCACAGTACATTATAATATTGGTGATGATGAGCGTCGCACTGATGCCTTCATTCTACATAAATGTCGCCACTCAAGTGGCATCTGCATTTGTGGGCACGTCGGGCGAATGTCTGTCGGGCGGTCTTGTCGGCGTGGTGGCATCTGTCGGCCGATATTCATTGCTGTTTATTGTGGTTATTGCGTTAGTGCTGTTTGTTCGCCGAATGTTGTCGTCACGTCAGCCGTCGAGCATAGGCCCGACTTGGGGTTGCGGATATTTGGCGCCAAAGTCGAGCATTCAGTACACAGGCAAGTCGTACTCGAAGAATTTGGGCAAACTGCTGAATGGCGTTTTGGTTGAAAAAAAAGATTATGAGGAACTTGTTGAAGGTGAGATATTTCCCAGACAGCGTCCATACGTGTCGCATTATTCAGATTTCTTCGAGATGCGCATATTTGACAAGATAATCGGTACAATGTTGAAAATGCTCAACAAGTTTCAGTTTGTACAGAACGGCCAACTTCAGCAATATATATTGTATGGTCTTGGCTTTGTGATAGTTGTATTGATTTGTTCGTTATTTAATTGGCTATAGGATCATGGTGATAGGCGTATACTTGCTTGCGCTCTTGTTGGCCGTTGTGCTTGTTGGCGTGACATCTTCACGTGGCAAGGGCATTGTCGCCGTATGTGGCATCATTGCGTTGTCGGTGATTAGCGGTATCCCTGCCGTTGAGTCGCTTCTCGGCCATGGTTTCGATGCCACATTCGCAGGTTCGCAGGTGACAGGTCCCATACATCTTTCCATTGACCCGCTTTCTGCTTGGTTCATGCTGATAATCAGTTTTACAATGATAACCAGCGTGCTCTACGGCAATCAATACATGAAGGCCTATATTGATAGGCGCAGTGCGTTGAGTCTGCATTGGATATGCTTCCTGTTTGTTCACGCAGGGCTGATGTCGGTTTGCGCAATGCGAAACAGCCTTGCGTTTCTTGTGTCGTGGGAGATAATGGCGCTTGGAGCCTTCTTCCTTGTGATATTCGAGGGCGAGAAGGTCCGTACAATAAGGGCAGGCATCAATTATTTGATACAATCGCACTTGGCAATCTTGATTCTAACCATCGCGTTCATTTGGGTGGCATCGGTTTCAGGCACATATTCGTTTGACGGCATATCGGCGTTTGTCGCAGAAAAATCGAGGCTCGCTAGTTTCGGGCTGATGCTGATTTTCTTTGTCGGCTTTGCCTTCAAGGCGGGTTTTGTACCCTTCCATACTTGGTTGCCACACGCTCACCCGTCGGCACCGTCGCACGTGTCGGGTATGATGTCGGGCGTGCTTATCAAGATAGGCATCTACGGCATTTTGCGAATGCTTTTGGCTATCAATGTGAATTACTTGGCTATTGGATTCTTTATGCTTGTAATTTCTGTAATTACAGGAATTTATGGTGTGATGCTCGCCATTGTCCAGCATAATTTGAAGCGTTTGCTTGCCTATCACAGCGTAGAGAATATCGGCATCATCGGCATTGGAATAGCCATTGGCTGTATCGGGCTTGGTTATGATAATCAAGTACTTGCACTTATTGGCTTTGCAGGAGGCTTGCTTCACGTGCTGAACCATTCACTGTTCAAGTCGCTGTTGTTCTACGGCGCGGGCAACGTGTATCAGGCAACGCATTGTATGGACATTGAGCATTTTGGCGGGCTCATTCGCAAGATGCCACAAACTGCTTTGCTTTTCCTGCTAGCAAGCCTTGCCATTTGCGGTTTGCCACCATTCAACGGATTCGTATCGGAATTTTTCATATACAACGGTTTGTCCCAGGGAATCAACAATTCGCAAGGTTCGGGCCAGACTTTGACATTGATATTGGCAATGGCGGGTCTTGCCTTGATTGGCGGATTGGCCATATTGTGTTTTACGAAGGCCTTCGGCACTGTGTTCCTTGGTCAGCCACGAATGTCGTTGCCTGCTGAACCGAAGGAATTCGGCTTTGCCAAATTGTTGCCAATGTATATGGCAGGCGCAATGATTGTTGCTGTCGGGATATTCCCGCAATTCTTTGTAAATGCCATTGGCAGGGTCCTTTGCCAGTTTGTGCCAGGCCAGGTGTGCTGTTCATTGCCAAAAACCTTCACTGCGTTGAATGTAATAGGTGTCTATATGCTTGGTACAGTGCTTGTTGTATTGGTCGTATATGGCATTCGCCGAATGTTGACACGCCGATTGCCAGAGGCTGAAGGCGACACTTGGGGCTGTGGCTACTTGGCGCCAACGCCAAAAATCCAGTACACGGCAAGTTCGTTTGTCCGCACGTACAGGCAGTTGGCAAGAGGCCTGCTCAAGGTTCGCAAGCGCAAGGTTGCTGTCGACGGCATCTTTCCAGGTTATGCCGAATATTCAACCGAAGCGCTCGACCGCACCGAGACAGGCTTGATTCTCAAACCGCTTCGCCTGATTCGTCGGTTTATGTCGCGGTTCTCGCTGTTGCAGAACGGACGTCTGCAATCATACATACTCTACGGAATGTCCTTCATTATACTCGTGGCAGGTATTCCGTTTGCGGTCAAGTTGGTTAAAATGCTTATCAATTACATAAATATATTTTAAGGAAATGTTGAGTTTCATACTGATTTTCGTTGCGAGCCTGTTTTTTTCGGGCATAGTGGTCCGCACCAAAAGTTTGGCGTCGGGGCGCAAGGGGCCAGGCATAATGCAACCTATGAAGGACATTTGGAGGTCGTTGCGCAAAGGTGCAGTTTACAGCAACACAACCAGCGTCATCTTCCAGATAGCGCCGTCAATCTATTTCGCATCAATCTTGGTGGCCATAATGGCTGTCCCGCTCGGCTCGCAAAAGGGCTTGATTTCGTTCCCGTGCGACTTTGTGTTTTTTGCCTACGTGTTGGCATTGGGCAAGTTCTTCTGCATCATATCGGCGCTCGACACGGGTAGCAGTTTCGAAGGAATGGGCGCAAGCCGTGAGGCATTGTTCTCGATGCTTGCCGAACCGGCGTTCTTCATTCTAATGGGGTCGCTCGGGTTGCTCACAGGCAACACTTCGTTTCACGATATATTTATGAATCTGCACATTGGCTCGTATCTGTCGTATGCACTTGTCTCGATAGCCTGCTTCGTGCTGATTATGATTTGTATGATAGAAAACAGCCGTATGCCAGTCGATGACCCTAAGACACACCTTGAACTGACAATGATTCACGAGGTTATGATTCTCGACAACAGCGGTTTCGACCTTGGGCTTATCCTTCACGCCACAAACTTGAAATTTGCAATGTATGGCGCACTTATCGCCAATCTGTTTATTGGCGTTTGGCCACTGTACATTTCCATTCCTGTTTTCTTTGGCATTCAGTTCGTTGTGGCGATAATTGCAGGCATCATAGAGTCGTTTATGGCGCGTTTCCGTATGAGTCACAATGCGCAGTTCATTTTGGTGCTGTCGTCGTTGTCGTTGCTGATGCTTTTCGGCGTGCTGATGAGTTGATTGATTTGAATATAATTTATAGAAAATGACCAATATACTTCTAATAATCTTTACAATCACCCTGTTGTATTTTTCCATTGCCAACAGGCTGATGACGTACCTTTCGATATTGTCGTTTCAAGGCATCATTCTGATGCTTGTGGCTCTGTTCGAGTTACACGAAATGAATATTGTCAATCTTGCGTTCATTATTCTTGAAACGTTGATAGTAAAGGCTATTGTTCTGCCGTTGTTTATCCGTTATGTGATAAAGAAGAACAAAATCAAGCGTGAGGCTGAACCGTTTGTGCCATACTTCGTGTCGTTGTTGGTGACAACCATGATTATTGTGCTGACATTCGTACTGTCAAACCTGATAGAGGCCGTCCACTTGAACAAGATATATTTTGTCACGGCTCTATCAGCCTTGTTCTGCGGGCTTTTCCTGATTGTCACCCGCAAGAAGATAATAACCCACGTTATATGCTACGTGCTTATCGAGAACGGCGTTTTCATCCTTTCGTTGGCAGTCGGCAACGAGATGCCTTTGTTGGTAAACCTTGGCGTACTGCTCGATGTGTTTGTCAGTGTGTTCCTGTTGGGCATTTTCATCAACAAGGTGGGCAACGTTATAAATGACGGTGACATTAACGAATTAAGTAGTTTGAAAGATTAAAATATTGTAAGTATGATAGTTGCATATCTTATTGGTTCTATATTGACAGCATCTCTGCTCTTTTTGAACAAGAGCAAGGTGGCCAACAATCTGCTTGTAGGTCTGTTTGTCGTGATGCAGATTGCGTTCACTTGTTTTGCTTTCGTGTCGAAAGACAGCAGTTTCGCTTTCTTCAAGTTCGATTCACTCGGCATTTTGTTGATCTTGGTGCTCACTATAGTCAGTGTGCCAGCGCTGTTTCACCGTTATGATTATATATATGCCGATACCGATACGCCACGCACCCGTGGCATATATTATGGGGCAATGGTTCTTCTGATCATGGCGTTAAGCCTTGCCTACATCTCGTCGCACATTGCAATGACTTGGATTTTTGTCGAAGTGACAACCTTGAGCGCATCGGCTTTGGTTTACCATCGAAGAAGCGCAGGCTCAATAGAGGCAACTTGGAAATACATTTTCGTATGCTCAATAAGCCTTGTGTTTGTGTTTGTGGGCATCTTGTTCCTGAGTATTGCTTTGGGAAGCGTTTCCGCCACCGACCTTACTTACGATTCGTTGTGCGCCATTGCGCCTAAACTCGACACCTTTTGGCTGAAGTTGGCCTTTGTGTTCATCTTTTCGGGGTACACCGCCAAATTCGGCTTGGTGCCAATGTACACAGCGGGCATCGATGCAAAGGACAAGGCTCCTACACCTGCTTCGGCGCTGTTCTCAAGCGTTTTGATGAACGTCGGTTTTGTCGGCGTGTTCCGCATTTACCAGATATTGACTCGTACAACCGTGCAGGCTTGGGCGAGCCACGTTATCATCATTTCGGCCGTGCTTTCAATCTTTGTCGCTACGGTTTATCTTCTTAAAGTCAAGAATGTCAAGCGAATGCTTGCATATTCCAGCATCGAGCATATGGGCGTTGTGGCGCTTGGCCTTGCAACAGGGGGAATCGGCTACTATGCATCAATCCTTCATTTGGTGTTGCACACATTTGCAAAATCATCGTTGTTTTTCCAGATTGGGCATCTTTACAAGATATTCAAGACTAAGGATATCTATATGATTGGCAACTATTTCAAGTATAACACCGCAGGCGCCGTATTTTTGCTTTTGGCATTTGTCTGCGTTACCGCGATGCCACCTTCGGGGCTGTTTGTCAGCGAGTTCCTTGTGTTCAAGTCGTTGTTTGAGGCAAAATATGTTTTCGTGCTCATTCCTGTCCTTGTTATGCTTACGTTCATAATATGGGCTTTGGGCAAGAATATTTTCAAGATGCTGTTTACGCCACTTGAAGGGTTCTGCGAACAGAACATTGAGAAAGTGAGCACGGTTGAGACCGTTTCACAATACATCTTATTGTTGCTCACCGTATATCTTGGTCTTTGCCCGCCAGATTTCTTCGTGAATTTGATAAATGAGGCCGTTCAACTGTTAAATTTCTGATAATATGGATTATATCAGCATAAAAAATAATCAGCGTATAAAGTTTGCTGAAATACCAGTTTTGGCATACGCCGATTTTTACAATGTGATTGTCAATGAGTTGATGATAAAGCCAGATGCTCATTGCGTGAACTACTACGGTTTGCCAGTTGGTCAGGATGTACTGTTGATTTGTTGCATTGCCGACGATTCCGCAAGCATTATCAATGTGTTGTCTGCCAAAGTGATGCCTTCCGACAAACTTCAGTCGATAACCGAAAAGTATCTTTCATTCCATTTGTTTGAACGCGAGATCCACGAGAGTTTCGGCATCGTTTTCGAAGGCCATCCTTGGTTCAAGCCTGTACGTTATCCGTACAATGCTGTCGACAAGTCGCAGACAATCGCTAATTATCCCTTTTATCAGATTGATAGCGAAGAACTTCATGAAGTCGGCGTCGGCCCAATCCACGCGGGAATTATCGAACCGGGTCACTTCCGTTTCATTTGCAATGGCGAGCAGATTCTTCATCTCGAGATTCAACTCGGATATCAGCATCGCGGGCTTGAAACCCTGATGTTGGAGAAGAAGAAACTGCTTCAGCGTGCTACATTGGCCGAAAACATTACGGGTGACACAACTGTCGGCCACTCTGTCGCTTTTGCAAATGCGTGGGAGAGCCTTTGCGGTTTCGTCCCTGACCGCCAACTGCAAATGGAACGCGCTTTCGCCATCGAAAACGAGCGCATCGCCATACATACGGGCGATTTGAGCGGTATCTGCACTGATATAGCCTATCAACTTGGCAATTCAGTCTTCGGACGCTTGCGCACGCCTGTAATCAACTATTTCCAGCGTTGGGCAGGCAACCGTTTCGCAAAAGGGCTTATACGTCCAGGCAAGACAAATTTCCCTTTCACAAAGGAACTTGCATCGCAGTGGATTGATATGATAAGCGCCTATCAGCCTGATTTTGAGGAAATGGCCGACCGTACTTTCGACCTTCCGTCGGTTTTGTCGCGTATCGAGCGCACGGGCATTGTAACCACTGAAACCGCTATGCAGATTGGTATGGTGGGAATGGCAGGCCGTGCAAGCGGACTCACTCGCGACATTCGAGCATCACATCCTTTCGGTTATTATTCTGAAATCGGTTATAAGCCTGTAACCGAACCTGTCGGTGACGTTTTCTGCCGTGCAAGGATTCGTTACGAGGAGATTCTCAAGTCGATAGAAATGATGAAAACCATTATCGACACAATGCCTTATGAGCATAAGCCTGCAACCAAAATTGAGAGTGCGGAGCCTGACTCATTTGTCGTTTCATTGGTCGAAGGGTGGCGTGGCGAGATTTGCCATTGCGCCATTACCGATTCCAATGGCGACCTTAGACACTATAAGGTTAAGGACCCGTCGTTCCACAATTGGCTTGGTTTGGCACTTGCTGTCCGCAATAACGGAATATCTGATTTCCCAATTTGCAACAAGAGTTTCGACTTGTCGTACAGTGGCCACGACTTGTGATAGTTTAATTTGAATTTTCAATATTATAGATAATGTTCACCACCGATTTGAAAATATTGTTCCATCAGGGAAAGCAGTACATTCCCGATGTCACCACAACTGACGTTCCAGGTGTATTCCGCGGTCGTCCAATAATCACCGATGCCCAATGCAATGAGCAGGAACTCATCGATTTGTGTCCGACAGGTGCCATCAGCGGTTCGCCGTTGCGCATCGACTTGGGACGATGCACGTTTTGTGGCGAATGTGCATTTGCCTGTCCTGAAAAAATCCAGTTTACCAAAGACTACAAAATGGGCACCAATGTGCGTGAGCGCTTGATTGTCAGTGGCGACGAGCCTATTGAGGTCGATGCTGACAAGGTGCGTGCCGAAATCCATCGTCTTTTTGGACGCTCGCTCAAGTTGCGTGAGGTTTCCGCAGGTGGTGACAACAGTTGCGAGTGGGAGTTGAACGCTACAAGCAATGTGAATTTTGATATGGGCCGTTTCGGCATCGATTTCGTCGCATCGCCACGCCACGCTGACGGCGTAGTGGTTACCGGCCCGATAAGCAAGAATATGGCTGAAGCCCTTGAAATTTGCTACAATGCGACTCCTGACCCTAAAATATTGATTTTGGCAGGTGTGGACGCTATCAGCGGTGGCATTTTTGCAGGTAGCCCTGCTCTTGACAGGTCTTTTTTGGACAAGTATAAAGTAGATTTGTACATACCAGGTAATCCGGTCCATCCTTTGGCATTCGTTAACGGAGTCTTGAGTTTGGTCCGCAAACGTAAATGATTGTTTGTGTCGATATTATTGGGCGAATATTGTCATGCTTTTTCATCTGCTTAAATGTTGATATTTAGATCTTTGAAGAATCAAAACTTTAGATTTTAGATGCTGAAACTTTAGATTTCAGATGCTGAAACTTTAGATTTTAGGTGTCAAAACTTTAGGTTTCAGATGCTGAAACTTTAGATTTCAGATATCAAAACTTTAGGTTTTAGAT
>JAZUEN010000049.1:0-29441 GCA_045640185.1 Bacteroidales bacterium | reverse complement strand
AACGACGATGCAATCCGTCTGCGCCGTAACGGTGAATTATTAACCATGTCGGACGCTGGCGCAGTGTTGGCGTTGCCGACTATTAAAACCAATACAATGGATGAGAAAACTCTGAAAATGTCAGAAGTGGCCGAGAAACTTGGGCTAAAGACTGACGCAACAGAAGAGCAGGTATTTGAACGCATTGAAACAATGCGCAAGGAATGCGACATGGCTCTTGAAGCCTTGAACAAGGCTAATGAAAAACTGCTCGCCAATGCCGTTGACAAGGCAATAAGCGAGAAGCGCATCGAGGAATCGAAACGCGAGCACTTTGTCAATCTTGGTAAGGAAGTTGGCATCGACATGCTAAACCAAACACTTGAAGCAATAGCATTGCCACACGCATCTGTCATTGCCTCAATTGAGCATACCGACAACCAAGTGACTGCATCATGGGATGAACTTGACCGCCAAGGCAAGTTGGCAGAACTGAAAGCCAGCAATCCTGAAGAGTACAAGCGATTGTTCAACGAGAAATTCAGCAAGTAGTCATGGCAAACGCAGGATATATGAACAACGCAGGTGGCTCGTACAACTTCAAGGCACCGGCAACAGGAACAGGCGTCAACCTCGTCCAATTTCCTGTATTTGAGAAGAAGGATGTCACATTGGCATCCAACAAGGCAGATGTAGAAGTAATCCACACAGAGACATTGCTCGATTTGGGCTCTACTGCATTAGGCGCCAAGGCTGAACTGACTCTTGCAGTCAATTGCCCTGTAGGCTCTAAGCTTTACGTCAAGTATGTCAACACTACCAGTTACGGCGTCGACTTGAAGATTGGCGAAGCGACAGTGGCACTTGGCGGCTCGGCTAACGCTACTTTGTTCCGTACATTGGTATGGGACGGCACAACGTTCAACCTTGTGTAAACAACGATTTTCAATAACATTAAAACATCATTACAATGGCATTAACAAAAGAAATCTGGATTGAAAGCATCGTCGGAAACTTGTTCAAAGACGGTTCTTTCCTGGCTCAAGCTGTCAATCACAGCGAGTTCGTAACTAACAAGACAGTGCATGTTCCAAACGCTGGAACGCCTCCTACTGTAGTCAAGAATCGTGACACATTTCCTGGCACTGCTTCAGGCCGTACCGACGCTGATGTTTACTACAACATCGACGAGTTCTCAACCGACCCAATCCGCATCGCCGATGCAGAGAAGGTGGAACTGTCTTACGACAAACGCGAAAGCATCGTGGCTGCATCACGTGGAGCACTTGCAGAAGCAGTTGGCGACAACATTCTGCTGTCATGGGTCCCTGCATCTTATGACCTTGTCAAGACATCAGGCAGTGGCGTAGCCGCACACTTGCCATCGCAGACAAGCACTCGCAAGGCTTGCGTAAAAGCAGACATCTTGGCTGTTAAAAAAATCATGGACAAGAACAGCGTGCCACAAGAAGGCCGTTACGCCGTTCTCGACTATGAGATGTACAACCAATTGCTCGAGTCGTTGACAGAGAGCCAGGCTAACGCGTTCCTTGCATCGGCCGATGCGCAGAAAGGCACTGTCGGCAGCATCTACGGTTTCGGCATATTCTTGCGTGCAACTGCACTCCGTTGCGTGGCAGCAGGAACATCGCTGGCATCATCAGACGCAGCAACCGACCAGGCGGCAGGCTTGTTCTGGCAGAAAGACTGCGTGTCAGTGGCTCAAGGCGAGACAAAGCTGTTCGAATCGACCGACGACCCGACCTACTATGGCGACATTGTGTCGGCACTTGTACGCGCAGGTGGCAAGTACATCCGCAACGACAAGAAAGGCGTAGTTGTCTTGGCACAACAAAACGCATAGTGTGAGCTCTTTGAAATACTTGGTTTTGCATTGCAGCGCCACGCCTGAAGGTCGCGAGGTAACAGCCGCCGACATAAGGGCGTGGCACCTTTTGCCACCGCCACAAGGCCGTGGATGGCATCAGGTCGGCTATACCGACTTGATCCACCTTGACGGCACAATTGAGCGACTGGTAGAGAACAACGGCGATGACGTGGTGGATCCTTGGGAGATAACCAACGGCGCATTTGGACACAATCAGCACAGCGTGCATATATGCTATGTTGGCGGTGCCATGGATGCCAATGGCACTCCAAAGGACACACGAACGCCAGCGCAGGTGTCTGCAATGACAACCTACATACGCGACTTTGTCAAACGGCATCCGAATGTGAAGGTTGTAGGCCACAATCAGCTTGCTGACAAGGCTTGCCCATCATTCGATGTCTATGAGTACCTGAAATCAATAGGATTGCAGAATTATGGACTGGACAAACATCATATCGATTGCGCTTAATGCCTTGCTTGGCGGTGGCCTTATTGTCACGCTTGCAACGCTGAGAGCGACCAAGCACAAGGCCGATGCCGAGGTTGACGCGCGTCAGATCCAGAACGCTGCGGCGCTGTTGCAGGAATACAAGACCAACATTATTGAACCTCTAAAAAACGAAGTCAATGGCTTACGCAAAGAAGTCAGAAACCTCAAAAACGCTATATCGCGCGCTAATAGCTGTCATTACGCTGATAGTTGTCCTGTCCTTAACAGGATGCAAGACGACAAGGACTGCGCAGACACAGCTGGCGTTTAGCGATTCGACCAAGGTGGAGGTCAGCGAGCAGAATGCAGACACTACATCGCTCACTGCCGATGCCAGCGTGGATGCTACGATTGAGGTCGTGACCATTACCGAAGACTATCAGCCTGTAATCATCGGTGACAAGCCAGTTACAGTGTTGGCGCGACGCACGGCGACAGTAAGCCGTCGGTCAACATTAGCCAAGTCGAGCCTGTTCTACATCCGCGACGTCTATAAGGACAGCGTGGCAATGACCGACAACGGACTGAAAGTGGCTACATCGGAACAGAAGCAGGTTGAGCGCAAACGCGCCGGCCCTGCAGTAGCAGGAGTCGTCGCAATAATCATCATACTAATATTATTAACCGCAATGGCAATTAAACACCGTTGCACAAAACCTTAATAACATGGCAACAATGACATCTGGATATGCCAACGGCTCGGACTTGCTGATTATGGTCGGCTCCAAGGCCATCGGGCACTGCACCAGCCACAGCATATCGCTATCATCGGAGACAAAAGAGAGAGCCGTCAAGCCGGCATCAACCACTGCGGCAGGCTCAACTGGACTCTACAAGGAGAAGACAGTGACAGGCTTGTCTGTGTCAATACAATGTGAAGGCCTCCGCTACTGGGGCGAGACCGAAGCAGGAGTCAGCGAACTTCTAGACGCATGGAAAGACGGCAGTGCAGTTACCGTTAAGGCATTCGCTCGTGGCAACGACTCGGTTCCTTACCTGACAGGCTCATTCATCATCAGTTCGCTGGAAGAGTCGGCACCTGCAGGCGACGATGCTACCTACAGCGCTACGCTTGAGAACTCAGGCGCTGTGACTATCGACGAGTCGAAGATTGACGGAGGCACGACATCTGGCGGATCATCAATGTAATAACAGGAGGCGCTTCGGCGCTTCCTTAACCTATTAAAAAGCAATGCAATGAAAAAGATAACAGTTTGTGGCAAGCAATATCCTTGCTACGTTACAATGGGCGCAATGCGCCGTTACAAGATAGAGACAGGCGAAGACGTGAGCGCGATGGGCAACGATGTGGCCAATATGGCAACGTTTCTCTATTGCTGTGTCAAGTCGGCCTGCAATGCTGAAGGCGTTGAGTTCGATATGGACATCGACAAGTTCTGCGACTGCATAACGCCAGAGCAGATGAATGAATTTGCTCAGGCAATGACCGACGGCGCAGAAAAAAAAACGAAGGCCAAAAAGTAGAGATAGAAGAGGCCATCGGCCTCGCACTCGGCAGTATGCAGATGTCGCTGGACGACTTCGACCGTCTTACTCCGACTGAGTATGCTGCCGTTTTTCGTTCTTTCGAGAGAACGCATTTGCGCGAAGGATGGGAACATGCAAGGTTCATTGCCTGTGCCTGCCTTCAGCCTTGGACAAAGAAAACATTGAAGCCTCAAGATGTCTGCAAGTTCGAGTGGGACAACGAGCATCTGAAGGCGATACAACATAAGACTGGAACCACGGCTCAATCGACACGCGAGCGAGTTGACGAACTACTTAAACGGATAAACAATGCCTGACAATACCTACACAGCCAAGACTAGACTACTCGCACCAGTGCCACGCTCAAAGCGTATGCGTGACGCTAATGTGACAGTTGCTCAACAGCAATCGGCACAGCAACCCACAGCCGACCCGACCTGGACACGCGACACCGATAGCGTGCAAGGTGTCGAGGTGCTTGTGCCTGTGGCTGAACCGTTAGTGGAAGTGTTACGGCTGAGGAACGGCATTCACATAGTCACAATCAGTGTCGATAACAGAGGCTATCTGCATGTCGATGCTGGACTATATTCCGACAGTTTTGTAAGTGCATTGGGTGCCAATCCAGGAGGAAGTTCAGGTTCAGGCAGTGGGGGTGGCGGTGGAATAGACATAACCGACCTTCTGAATATACTGAACGGAACGACAGATATAAGCGAATACACTGAAAGCAAGACTATAGCAACAGCGTTTTTAGGCAATGCGTTAACATCTATAACAAAGGCGATGGTTGAAGCCGTGCTAACAGGCAACATTACAACGCATACACACAATCAGTATCAGACAGTCTTGACCGGACTTGTAACTAGTCATACACATTCAACTCTTGCATTAGCGCATACAAATGAAATTAACTTTACCAACACACCAACGTCTGGCAACTTACATAATTTCTGGTTTAATTATCGTGACGGAGACACTGATGCGATGAATCCTAATAATCTGCTGACAGATTATTTTTTCGGCAACCGAAACGGAGTTGCTAATGCACGACTTAATGCAGGCTCAATGTTGTTGACAAGTGGAGCTGAAGTTGGTGGTGACATATTGCCGACTACAGCCCTTACGCGCAATTTAGGTGCATACAGTCAATCATGGAATCGAATAATCACAAGATACATAGACACGACATCGACATACGACTTACGAGTGTGCACTTATGGAACGGAAAGGCTACATATAAACGCATCAGATGGACATGTAGGAATAGGAACAACATCGCCGACGGGGATGTTACACATATTGCAGTCGGCATGGTCAGATGGATTAGTGTTGCAACGCTCTGCGGCCAATGCAGGATGTGGTATAAGGGTTCTAAATAGTGTAGGTTCACAATTGGGCATATTTGGTATAAACGGAAGCCAACAATTTGAGCTGACAGTTGGGTCAACTACTGTCTGTCTATGGTCAGCATCATCGCTATCTGTCACTGGAAACATACTTGCCACTGGAGCAGTAACTGCACTTGCTACTAGTGCGTCAGATAGACGACTGAAAAAAGATATAAAGCCGTTCAACGCACGTAAAATAATTGACAAACTCAATCCAGTGCAATTTTATTGGAACGACGAAGCAACAGAGTTCAATGGATTCTTGCCACGCAAGCATTTGCAACACGGACTTATAGCACAAGACAGCGATGGCATCATTGACGGCTTTGTATTTGATATTGGCAACGGAACTGACTATAAGGGTATTCACTACGAGAAACTAACGCCTATACTACTGCAATCAGTAAAAGAACAGCAAGCCGAGATTGACAGCCTAAAAGCGGAAGTAGCGGAATTGAAAAAAATTGTTAACCAATTAATTGAAAAGCGATATGGGAGTATCATCTGACCAAACTTCAATAGTAGGGCCGTCGGTTTCAATAGCAGATGTTAAGACCGTGCTCCATTCGTCAAGTAATGACCTTGGAACACTTTGCTGTTCATCAAACATCAACTTTGCCGCACGGTTCAGACCAGTAGCATACGCCGAGACGGGTGCGCTTACTTGGGCACAACGGCAATCTGCATTGGCAAATGAAACGCTTCCAGCGTTAACAGCTGACAATTTAAGTGCGATGACAAGCAAACCATGGTCGGGCAATCTGCCAACTGGAGGGGTAAATTCGCCATTTCGTCTAACAGATTTTCTAGGAATTGGGCCAAGTGGTCAATTAATGGGCTATGTAAACAACGATTGGTTTAGCTCAACAAATGCGCCTTACAGGGTAGGAGGAACTGACAGCTTTCATAGCAAGCCATCGCAGATTGTCATTAGCTTCACAATGTACACATCGGACCTATACAAATCGCTACTAGATTATAAGTCAACATATGGCAATTGCTATATATGGGTTAAGCTGACAGCACAAGGGCTTAACATTGCAACACGAACGACAAAAACACTATCTCAAATGACAGCTGGTACAACAGAACTTGTTGTATTCGACATGCACGGAGAATCAGGTGACTACGATTTGTCGCCACTTGCATCATTTATAGCAACTGGATATAATGCAAGTGGAAAGGGCTATTTCTATAACAAAAGAAGTAGCATTAATAGGAACTTGACGGCATTTTGGTTTTTAAGTCCAAATTCTTATGTAGCTAGAGAAGATATTGAAGTTGGAAGTGGATATAGCCTTGCTTATAAATTGAATGCTGATAAGACAACTATACCTGTATACACAACGCCACCAATACAAGATACTATCGAAGCCGACATGTACTACTACGAGAGTTACAGTGGAACAGATGCACCATGGAATACAAAGGCAAATCCTATTCAGATACCTGCAATTACATATATGTTGCATCGTGGCGCATATAGTACATATAGTGGAAATTCATATACATACAAACTTTGCATAGGTCGTTCTTCCAGTGTCGATGGTGGAGGAACATTGCGCCAAAGTTCAACAAACAAAACAACATTTCCTTTAAGCGGTGATTACATAATTAAAACAGATACAATAACAATTAACAAAGGTTATACAAATGGTATAGTATTCCCACCGGGGTGGGACATTAATAAGACTACATCATCGCCATATACAACGCTATATGTGGAATTATATGTAAAGCGAACTGGTGAAGCAGATTCGACATATAAGCTTGTTGGTAAGAGAATGTTTAATCCAACTTCTGGAGCATAATTTTAAAATTAGAGATACATATGTTTTATCGGAACTTACAATGAGCGCACGTCTAACCATTACAGGCACAATAGCAAGTCATAAGGCTTACTTTCTGTTTGACACAGGTGCAACCGTGTCATTAATTAGCGACAAGTATGCTCAGGCTAATCGGCTCGCCGTCGGCAGGCCGTTTAATGGGCAATTAATCGGTGCTGGAGGCTCGTTTAAAACGGCTCGTATGTGTGACGAGATTGCAACTATTGTCGGCAAGCAGTTTAGCCAGTTCGTAATTGCCGACATTGACAATATTGTCGAATCAATCAAGCAAGAGACAGGCATCGAGATTGCAGGTATAGTTGGCCTGCCACAGATGCAAGTCAACAATATAATCATCAATACATCAAAACTAGAAATACAATGAAAAACCTACACGCATCGCAGTTATGCACTGCACTTAAAAAAGTAAAGCTGTCAGGAATTGAAACAGCTGACGCATACAACATCGTAACAACTATTGTAAGTTGTTCAGAAGTAGTCGAAAAACTTCAGAAAATGGCACAAGCAACTGTTGACGGACTAAAAGGAAAGGAAGATGCCAACTTGCAAGAAGAAATCAACAAAGTGCTGAATCCATTCCTCGACCAGGAGTTAAAGGTGGACGTCATCAGCAAGGCAACAATAGACGAGCTAATGAAGCAGTCCGACCTGAAGGCTGATGACATTGCCTTAATATATCAATATATGTACAACATTAAAAAACAATAAACTATGATTACACTTAACAACCAGACACAGCAAGGTTTCTTCAATTATGAGGGGACAGCCGCCAAGGCAGTAGGCAACTACAATGCAGAAGCCGATGGCAACTTGACAAACGTTTATATCGACTTCAAGCAAGACGAAAATCTAATTGGCCACGCAAGCGTGAACTATTTCGATAGCAAGCCGCAGTATAACATCAACGGTAACAATCTTGCAAGCATGATTGTCATTGCAGGAGAGGTAGAAACGCTGATTGAGGAACTGGGCAACGCAATTGCAGGGAAATAAAAACAAGCCTGTCGGATAGGCAGGCTTGTTATTTGTCTTTGCTGAAAGCAATAATAAATAGACCTATTACTGCCAACGGAACACCAACGATTCCTACTACAATCAACGTCCATGCAATAATATGTGCCAATACGTTCACTAACATAGTTAGATGTTTTTCTAAACATTACGAAATAACTAAAAAAAAGTTACAATATGCCTAACGAACTTAAGTTTACAGTCAAAATTGATGGCAATACACATCAAGCTACTGCCGATGCCAATGAACTAAGCGATGCTTTTAGCAAAGTAAAACGTGGAATTGACAATATAAATGCTAAAAAGTTGAATTTTGCCGCTGTAGTGGCAAGTTGTGAAGCTGTTGGCAATTCGTTAGGAAGACTTCAGAGTTCTGTTGCAGGACTGACACAGTTATACGCCGCGCAGGAAGCAGCAGAAGCCAAACTTGCTCAAGTTATGCGCAATACCATGGGCGCATCAGACGAAGAGGTAGCCAGCATCAAGGCCCTTGCCAGCGCACAACAGGAACTCGGTGTTGTAGGCGACGAAGTACAATTGGCAGGAGCACAAGAGCTAGCGACCTACCTTGGCTTATCATCGAGTCTTGAGACATTGATGCCTGTCATGAACGACATGATTGCGCAACAATATGGACTTAACGCCACGCAAGAAAGCGCAGCGCAGATAGCCACCATGATGGGCAAGGTAATGGAAGGCCAGACTGCCGCACTCAGCCGTTATGGCTATTCGTTTACCGAGGCTCAGGAAAAAATATTGAAGTTCGGCACTGAGGAACAGAAGGCAGCCACACTTGCAGCAGTGATAGAAGAGTCTGTCGGCGGTGTCAATGCGGCATTGGCGCAGACTTCAAGTGGCCAAATGCAACAGCTTGCCAATACCATTGGCGATGTCAAGGAACGAATAGGCGAAGTGCTTGCTAACGCACAACCAGCTATTTCTATTCTTTCTGAAATAGGTATGGCTACATCATCAATACTGACTATTGGCAATGTTGTAAAGACTGTTGCTGTCAGTTTCGCAACATTTACCAAGGAAGTAATTGCCAATAAAGTGGCTCTTGTTGCTCATGCTGTCCAGCAAAAGGTATGTTCTGCCGCCACTAAGGCGTGGACAGCAATACAAACAATTTTCAACGCTGTAATGACTATGAATCCAATTGGCATAGTCGTGACTGCAATAGGAGCACTTGTCGCAGCCATAGTGGTAGCATATAAAAAGTGTGAAGGATTCCGAAACGTTGTCAATCAGGTATTCCAAGCCTGGAAAAAGGTCGCATCAATCGTATATGGCCCGGTAATCAAGGCCTTCAAGACTGTCTGTGGCTGGATATCAAAGGCATGGGAATGGCTGAAGAAGTTCCTCGGCATTACCGACGATGGCAAGGTTGAAATGACAGTTACAGTAGAAGACAATACCGATACGTTAGACTTCGACGGTATTGCTGCAACTATTCAAGAACCTGGAAATCCTAATGCAAAAGCAGGGAAAAAAGTGGCACCTGAAGGTTCGCTAAAGGCTTTGCAAGATGCAATATCGGCAAAGGAAACAGAACTCAATTTAGCCGTATCGCCAGAAAGCCGCGTTCAAATTCAAAAAGAAATAGATGACTTGCAAGGAAAAGTAGTGTCAATCAAGTTTGAACTTGAAGCCAACATGCAAGGCTTGTCATCGGATGACTATGCAAAAAAGATTATTCAAGAACAGATGGAAGAAGACATGCTCAATCTCGATGAGGTTATAGATGTCGAGCCATTGGTTAAGGATCTTAAAGTAGTTCGTTCCGAAATTAAAAAGACTGTAAAGCAAGGCGAATCGTTTAGCGCAATGGGGGAACTCATGCATCAAGTTGGTGGAGCGGTGCAAGGTACAGCGCAAGCATGGCTCGACTACGGAGCTAATGTTCTTACGGCTATTGGGCAGGCAATACCTGCCATTATGAAGATGATAGCAATAAATGCCAGTGCAACGGCATCCGAACGAGCCAAGAAGAATGAACAGGTCGGCAGTGCCGCCGCAGGCGCAATGTCGGCATATTCCGAGATTCCGTTCGTAGGCATCGTTCTAGGCCTTGCAGCCGTGGCAAGTATCATTGCCGCCATGCGTAGTGTGCCAAAGTTCGCCAATGGTGGCATTGCCTATGGTCCCACGTTAGGCCTGTTTGGCGAATATGCCGGTGCCACAAACAACCCAGAAGTCGTGGCGCCATTGAATAAACTTAAGTCGCTCATCGGCGATGCCAACGGTGGCGGTGGCAATGTGCAGTTCCGCATCCAAGGCCGTGACCTTGTCGGCGTTTTGTCTACTGAAAACAACATCATGAAAAGGCGTTAATTATGGCATTCTATAAACAATACGAAGGCAGTTTTGTAGCCGTTAACGGTTGCATCTGGTATGTGGAGCTGTGGCACGAGGCTCAATCTGCATACACCACTGTTGGCGAGTTGCAGTTTCCTGCATCCGAACCGCTAACCATTGAATGGGACAGCGACAAGCGAGACACCATTGTCGGCAGTACGGCAACACTGAATATCATATCGCCTGGCGACAGAACCTATATCGACCTATACACCGTATCGGCTGGCAGTGTGTTTATGAAGGTATATCGGAAGAAGGTCAACGGAGCCAAGCACCTGTTCTGGGTGGGCTCACTCGACACGGAATTCTACGAGGAGCCGTTCAGCCGTGAGAAAGACTACGATGTGTCGCTAACCTTCAGCGATTTCGGCTTGTTGCATCGCATTTACTTCGATGTTGCCAACGCCGAGCGCATCGAACATATCGACGACATTGTCGAGACGTGCGTCAGACAGGCCACAGGCGGTTACATTAGCTCCTCTAACATAGTAGTACAATGTTCGACTACTGTTCTGGGCGAGAGTGTGTACGAGTCGATATATGGCCGTGTTGGCATCCGCTCCGACAACTTCATCGACGAGGATGGCGAGGCCTCGACATTATATGACGTATTGGAAGGCATACTGAAGCCACTTGCACTGCGCATCGAACAGCGTTGTGGGCGTATATTCGTGTACGATTTCAATGCCATTGCCACTGCCGACAATTTGCAATTAATCCGTTGGTCTGGCACTGACCAGCGCCTGGCAATCGATGAGACCGCCAATAAGATTACCGTCAACTTTTCGCCTTATGGCGACAGCCAGCTGATGGACGGCGAAATAAAAGATGTGACAATCGGTGGCGACGACAAGATAATCGACAGCATGCATGGCAGTGCCGATGGATATCAGTCGTTCAAGTTCCGCTATGCCAACATCACAGGCACCAACATCCCTGCACAATTGCAGACGATCAATGCTCCGCTTGTCAAGATTACGCCTATTGAAGACGGCCAAGACATGACAGTTGTCGCAGGTCGCATAGCGTCATATCCAGACCTTGTGCAATACCAGGAAGATGACTGGGACTATTCAACCTATGTCGACAAGCTCCATGCTCCATCCAACACCAAGTCGGTAATCTACAAGACTGCAGAGATATTCGTGCCAAAGGCGCAATCATTGCGCGTCACAATACCAATGTTGCTTGACTCGCGATACAATCCATTCGTCGACGAGGACACGACCTACAACCGACAGAACGGCGCCATCAAGTCGAAGGCCAATGCCATATTCATCAATTGTCGCATCAAGTGTGGCAATTACTATCTGTGCAACAATCCAGCGACTCAGCCACCATCGGCATATAACCAAGGCACATCGGCAGGAACATGGCAACTTGCGCCATCCACATTGCCGACTACATGGTCATCCAATGCCAATGCCTACATCTACACGCTCGCTTATTACAACCTCGACGGTCTTGTAACCGCCGATGGCGATTCGCCATGCCTCGGTGGCATGACACCAAACCGTCAACCTTGGGGCAACAAGCTGAAGGTAACTCAACTGATGTCGATGCTCGGCGATGGTGCAGTAATACCTGCGCCTCCAGAGTCGGGCGAACTGACCATAGAGCTATTCGACGATGTCTTAATAATGGACGCAGGCGATGGCTACAATGCCGCCAACGTGCAATCAACACCATATCAGAAAGTCAGATGGTGGCTTATAGGATTGCCTACCATAGAATTCGTCGATGTCAATGGCTCCAATGTCGACAAGCATGAGTGCCAGGATGTAGAGCAGAGTGGCATCATCAATCCACTTGCCAAAGAGTCGTTTAGCATAGACACAATATGTGGCATTATCGATGATGGCAGTGCGCGTGGCGCATTCTATAGACGTGTGAATAATGCGTGGCAACTCTTACACCAGCAGTATTGCGGTCGTGGCAATAGGAACACCAGCCTTGAACAGTTGCTCATAGGAACTATGTATAGCCAATATGCCGGCCGTCACCTTAAGTTGACAGGCACAGCCGATATTCCTGATTACAATGATAGCGAGTACAGCATATTCGCAGAAGCGTGCTACAGCGACAAATCGTTTATATGTGTGTCAGAGGTTTGCAACTGCATTGCTGATGAGTCTGAGGTGACATTAGTTGAGTTGTCAGCAGATAGTTACACGGCTGTCTGACTTTGCTCTTTTTTGTACTTTTTGTTTGAAAATCGTGTACTTTTCGTTTGCGCGATTATACTTGGTGTAAAATAATATCATATCTTTAATATTGCCATAGCCGATTCTCGAAAAGTTTTTAGGATTACACTTAATTCGGGTTATGTCATTTCTGAAATTTTCAACCCCGAAAACCTCGTCCAACATCACTTTGACATAATGACCTATCTTATAGTCTATGTGCAAATATAAAGACCCTTGTTCAGACAGAAGTTTATATATTAATAAAGTTCGCGCACGTAAAAAATCAATGAATTCAGATCCTTGTAAGGTGTCTTTATATGCAATTACAGATTTCTCTGATTTGCTTATAGTAGCAACACGACCACTGTCATCAACAGAAAAAATTCCACCAGTCGCAAAAGGAGGGTCTATATACACTAAATCAATTTTACCCTTATAACCATTCTCTATCAGCCAATTTAGACCAATAATATTATCCCCCTTAATTAATATATTTTTCATAGCGAGTATAAATAATCTCTTAATAATAGGGCACTCATAACGGGGACATCATTAGAAGTAATTGTCTGGTACATTTTCTTTTTACTTTTGATATACAGAATACCATCCAATACGGCCACTTTTAAAACATTCCGTTTCGTTTTTGTATTTAGGGTTGTTATTGCATCAAGAAACTGGTCATTTTGATGACCACCCTCATCTGAAATGAATTTTGCCTCTCCAATAATGAATGTATTGCCTTTTCTTGCGATAAAATCCAGCCCTTTATCTCTTGTATATCCTAAATGACGATTTGCGAAATCAGATAAAGCGGAATCTCTTCCATCTAATATTGCAATACCATTGCTTTTTGATAAGAACACTTTTTCGTCAACAGGGTAAGAACCAAGAACACCTTTGTCCAGCCAGTTTTGGAATAATGGACCCATTTGACGGTTTGTCTCCTTAGGCTGAGTGCATTTTTCCCATAATTTATCCAATTCCAGTTCTCTGACTCTTCCGCAGATTCTGTCAACAGTATCTGGATTTCGTTCTATAGCGCTTAAATCGTGCTTAAAATAAGGAACATAACCGTCTTTTACTGGGAACAGTGGTAGTTTTAGCAAACTCTTAAACAATTCGGTATTATTGCCCCTCTTGTAGTGTTTTTCTACAGAGTTCCAAGTTTCCTCGTCTATATCTCTTATAGAGTCTGGACACAAAGGGTAAACTTTGAAAAGCAAATCAAGGTAATTCCTTTGATTTGCCAACTCGATACTTTTTTCTGTGTAAAAATTCATTTCGATTGATAGTTTTTTTGCACTTACTATCAATCATCTGTAATCGGGCAATAAAAAAGGCGCGAACCTTTCTACTCACATTCACGGGGAGCGTAGGATGAACCCCGCCTAAGTCTATAGATAAGCCCACGCCTAAGACGCGAGCATCAACTTTCATAGACTTAGTACGGTCAGCCAAATGCTTCCGTGAATTACTTTATCCGATTATTCTAAACAACCAGTTTCCTACGCTTTTTGTTCGAATGTGAAAAATAGTTAATGCGTTGTTATGTAATATTTTTAATTGTCTCTTTCTATAATAATCAGTTATTAATTATTGTTCTTCTACAAATATACATTTTTTACTATTGTCACCCTCCCGAATTTCGCGAAAGCGGAACGCCACAAATCTAAAATTGGCTTCTGTCAAAGTTTTCCAACAGCCACATCCTGAAAATAGGGTCTTGTATCTCCAACATACCGTCTTTGTTCTCGTCAACCAAATCCTTGTCAATCACCACCTTCTTCAGGTTTTTGACATTGGCGGAAGTGCCCAGATTGTATTTCTTGAGTGTGGCCGAACTTGTAAGGTTCCTCTCGCCTTTTGCTATGGCGACAAGGAAACTGATTTGTTTAGGTCGCAAGTCGTCAGTTATTTTGCTCATTAGCAACGCCGAGCGGTCAATAATCTGCCTTATGGCGATATCCAAAGTCGGATCTTCAACCGTCTTGCCGGTAAGCATCCACACTGCCTGCGCATATTGCTGGACATAATATGGGTGGCATTCCACTCTTGTGGCTATTGTTGATGCAAATGAAGGATCAATCTCCTTGCCTGTGTCGCTAAAGCGTTTGACTATGAATGGCACCCAATCGGCAAGCGCGATTTTGTCAAGCATCATTATGTCGCCAAATTTGTAGAATGGCATCTCATAATTGCTGAAAATATCCATCAGCATATGTCGCTTGCTACCATAAAGACAGTAACATACAGATTTTTGCAATTGCCAGTGCGAACGCAGTTTCCGCTGAAATCCAATCGGGTCGTCGAAACTCTCTATGTTCTGGAATTCATCAATGCTGACTATCAGTTTTTTGCCTTTGTCGGTGGCTATTTTTTCGGCAAGGTCGAGTATCTCATCAGGCGAATATTGACGATCATCAAAGTCAATGCCTATGCTCATCTCCGACATTGGACCGTCGCCTATTGAAATCTTTGGCCCAAAAGCGCTGATGTATTTCTTGATTATGCCAAGCACTTCATCAATCCTGTTTGTTGTCGATTTCAAGACCGAATTGAGCAATGTTTGGTAAAATTGCTGTTCAGTACGGCAGTTGAAAACATCCATTTGGCAGGTAAGGTAATTGCTGTCGGTGGCAATTTCCTTCATTGCCTTGTTCACAAGCGAAGTCTTTCCCCATCGGCGTGGCGATATTAATATGGTGCTGATACCTCCTTTAAGATTTGCCACAAGCCTTTTACAATCTTCAATGCGATCTGTAAAATCTTCGGTTTCAGCCATTTTCCCGTATATGAATGGTACGCTCATTTGTGTTTATCCTATTTTACTTGCACAAATGTAATATTTTAGTTTGAAATACATTCATTTCAAACCTTTTTATTTCAAATCGTTTTATTTCAAATCAATCAATTTGAAATAACTTCATTGAATAATGGACCAGCACCTGTCAGGATAAACTTCCGTGCTGACGCCAAATTGGCATCCTGTAAAAAACGATGAAAATCAGTATGAAAAAAACGGCGCATCAACCTAAACTAGACGTGCCTCAATCGTCTTTTCAACTAAAATGCAGAAGTGGCTTCAGAATTTCAGCCTTACTTGCAGATTGACATCGGTTCTGTGGTTGGCGTCAATCATATTTGGCGATGTGCCGATTGTCTCCTTGTCGGCATACCACAAGCGCGAGACGCGGGCCCAAATGGTGAGTTTGTCGAATGGCTTCCAAGTGGCGAGCAGATACGTCTTTGTGCCCTTCCCGTAAACCATTGGCATCGAGTAGGCATAAAGCACGTCGTTCTCATACAGATAGACTCGCGAATTGTACGATTCGGTCTCAAAAACAGCATACCTGAACGCAAAACTCAACGGGAAACTGAACGGTGAGCAAATCACGTCCTGATAAATCAGGCAACCGGTTTCGGTGGACATATCGCCCTTTTTGTAGCCCGAAAACTCTATTCTGTTCTTAAACTGCCAATGGCTTCCCACGGCATAGTTCAAGTGATAGCGCAGAGTCCAGCGCGTAAGGTCGACAAGTGGCTTGACTCCGCCATCTTCAGTGTCGCCAGGCGTTTGGCTTGTCTCAGTCTTGAATTTCCAGTACATTGTGGTGTTACGGCTAGGCGCGAAATCAATTTGTGCCAAAAAATCGTTTCCGCGCGACGGCGCGTTCAATCCGTAACGCATCCAAGGGAACTTGTAAATGTCGTAATACGCCGACACTCGCCATTTCTTTATTGGCGTAGCCTCTATGCCGAAAAAGAACCCTTCCTCGTTTTGAGTCTTTGAGCCTTCGGCAAATCCATTGGCATATCTCGCCTGATAATCGCGCGAATAGTTGCGATACAAAACCGAAGCCATCAGCCCCGGAGCCAAATTCATCAATGAACCTGCCACCAATGCCTTGCCACCGTTCGACGACATTGCGTACTCACCGAAAAGATACATTCCGCCAAATGTATATTGCGCATCAACGCTGACATTCAAATTCTTGCGTCCCTCAAAGTCGAACTTGTACAACGGCTGTTCCTTTTTCACAAACCCCTTGTCGAACTGATAGCCTAGCCCGCTCGCACCCAACTTGAAATTATTGTGATTGAAACTGATATTGGCTCCCCAGACGCTTTCCTCAATGGCATCCTCCTTTTCGATCTGCGCAGGCGTGGCGTGCAGGCCAGTTGTTCCAAACGAAGAGAAGCCCAAGCCTTCGGCAATCGATGTGTCCTGTTCGGCCAGAGTGGCATCAATCTTCTTATGCGAGCCGAAAAACGTAGTCTTGATTGAGCCGAAATTCAGAGTGGTGGCCACTCCCCGATAGAAAAGATTCTCATCAGCCGATGAGTACTTCTTCACGCCTGCGCCTTTCTTGCGGATATCCATCACATACGCCGATTTCCCCGACGACATTCCCGACCAGGCCACCAAACCCTGCCCGAATTTCGCCTGAAAATCGCCGACAATCAAAGTCTCCACCTTGCCCAAATCGTGCACGGCAATGTATGCCGAATAATAGTCGAAACCTTTTTTCTGATGCCCCTTGAAAAACTGCTCGCCAGGGTCCTTTTCCGCTGTAATTCCCGCTGTCACTTGTTTGTTGAAGTTGAACGAATAACGGCTGAACAGTTTCATTCTGTTTCCAGGATAATGCTTTTCAGGGCTTGAAGCACGCACCGAATCAGGAACGTCAACATAGCCGTCGGGCTCTTCGACGGTGAACGAAGCACGCGTAAGCCACTCATTCCTTCCATACTTCAAGACACGCTTGATGTTGAATGCCGACGACTCGTATGGCTGAGCCAAAGTTATGAAGGGTAGCAGACGGAACACGTCGTTTTGGTCGAAGCCGTCAACCATCTGCAACTCATACACGGTCACAAAAGCACCGTTACGACGCACATAGTCGAGAAGGCTCGCCACCTGAAACTCGTTCAGGAAATGCAGTTTCGACAGCTCTTCGGCATTTGTGGCGTTTATGTTTATTGGATTTTGAAGATAGAAATCAAGGTCTTCGGCAAGCTGTTCCAAATCCGATTCATCGTCAGTATTTTCCGAAATATCCTCCAACAGAGTCTCTATAGTCTGACGTCGGCTCGCATCGTCCTGTGCCCGCAATTGGACAACTGCAAACATCAATAATATGGCAACCGATAACCAACGCATCAGAATATTATTTTTTTATTGATTATCAATGATATTATATTCAGCACGATGAAACTAAGCAAAAGATTGAACGCCGAAACAGTCACCGCCAAAGTGAAAATGCCAGTTGTCAGGCTTGTCCAATGCCCTATCGACATCATAAAACCGCCGTTAACATTAAATAGCATTAACACCAAGTTGATAATCATTAAGATAACCAATATTGCCACAGTTCCGGATCCAAGGCCAGAAAGGTCTGGGGGACTCAATTCCATATGCGACGAAATGCAGACACATACGTACAGGAATACCCAAAATTGCCATTGGTGGATATGGACAGACGAAAACAATGCCGACATCACCTGTAGCGACGAGTTTAGCGTTTGCGTAAGCAAATTGCAGAATCCCGCCACCGAAGTAAGGTCAGCGGAAGAGCTTGAAAGCAACGAAAGTATTTGATAATTGAACGGCAACAAGAATCTGACTAATAGGTAAATGATAAACGAGCCGAACAGAATCGGTCCCATTGATATGAAAAAATTGCCAATCTGATGCCATGGATTCATCGGGTTATATGAATGGTTGACATAGCCTAAAGAGCCATCTTCATCATTTACTGAAAACAATTTCATGTCAGTTATCTTATGAAAAAACGGTATGCAGAAAATTGCGTGACCAAGCTCATGAACCGGAGTGCCAAGCCACCCTGTAAAATATATGTCCGATTTTTCTCCCATAATCTCAACAAACAAGTGCCTGGTACGACGTGCCAGCAGATACAGTACCAAGCCAAACACTATAAAGACTCCGAAAATGGACAGGAACTGCAACAATGTGGCAGTAAGCAGTTTCGCGACAAAAGACCAAAAGACAAACAATACAATCATAATGAATAACTTAGCGACAACTGCGTTGACATTGGCAAATATTGGTGAGTTGAGAAAGACAAGTCAAATGTCAGGCCCTTAAAGGAATAGCCTGCGCCAAAGCAAAACTCGTTTGGCTCTGACCTGTAACCAGTGCGCAGATATAAGTCGGTAATAAGTTGATACTCAATGCCAACCTTAACACGCATATCCGACTGCATTGTCTTTTCCGCTTCCACCGCCAACTGAACAATTTTCGAGAAGTAGTAATTTAATCCGAACCTAAATGAAGTGTTAACACGTTCGTCTTCATAATCAGCCATTTTCGCCTTTGTGGGATTGTATATGTGGGCTCCTACCTGCAAATTGTCGATTGGTTTTGCAATCAATCCGACTTCAAAAAGGAAAACGTCCTTGTCGCCATACGCTTCAGTCTGATTTATATTTAGGTAATCGAACTGAAGACCAGCCGAAATCAAGTCGCCGAAATTTCGCGCATAAGCCAATCCGAAACTATTCTCGGAATAAAGCGAGTAGCCAAACCTGTTGTAACTCAATGCAAAATTGCCAGTCTTAGTGTGCAATGCCATAGCCACCGACTTTGTGCTGGTCTCCGACAACTGAAACCTGTTTTTGTAGCACATTCCAACCGTAAACTTTTCCAGATTGCCAAGTCCTGCCTGGTTGTTGTTTACTGACCACAGACCTACCTGCATCACCGATGCGTTTGCCATTGCTGTATAGTTTCCATCTTGAGCCTCTAAATGCAATGTACTCAATATCAATGTCAAAACAACTATTACACTAATTTTGCCCACGTTACAACGTTTTAGTCTTGCAAGATATGATTTAATATGAAACCTTTGGAAATGTAGCGCTTAAATGTTTCTGCGCAAACGCAATTATATTGATTAAAACTCCATAAAACTTATCTTTGCGAAGAATTCTATTGCAATGTTTTTGAAAAGATTCAAGGCTGAATTGACATTGATGTTGTTGACTATCATCACACTGATAGAATGCAGTTTGCATACACAGCAACCCGAAACAGCTCAAATATCCACGCAAGCCATCCACGAAACAAAAATCACATTCACCAAACTGCAACTGGCCAAAATTGATTCCATAATCAACATAATATGCGAAAACGGCAATTTTAGCGGATCGATTCTTATCGGACAGAAAGACAGTATTTTGTATAGTCGTTCGTGCGGATATTCCAACATAAGGGCAAAGGAGCCCAACACCGACACAACAGCTTTTCAATTAGCATCAGTGTCAAAGCAGTTCACCGCAGTTGCCATTCTGCAACTTTATGAGCAAGGCAAACTGAAACTCACTGATAAAGTCACCGATTACCTCCCGAATTTCCCATATCCCGACATCACCATACACCAGATGCTTGTACATCGTTCAGGATTGCCAAACTACCACTACCTGCTTGACCGAAAGCCGATGCTCGACGATGCCTATTTCAGCAATCAGCAAATTGTGGCAGATCTGATTGAATCTAAAGAAGGACGGTATTTCCTGCCTAACAGAAGATTTCAATACAGCAACACAGGATACGCAGTCCTTGCATCAATAGTTGAAATAGTATCTGGGCTGAAATTCGAGAAATACCTGGATGAAAACATATTCAAACCGTTGAATATGAACAACACATTTGCCTATAGAGCAATGAAAAGCGTTAAATATCCGCCACACGCCACTGGATATGTTCGTGGCCGTACAATTGCAACCGACAACTATCTTGACCACTATCTTGGAGACAAAGGCATATATTCGTCAGTAACCGACTTGTTCAAATGGGACCAAGGGCTATACTCGGGCAAAATCATCAATGCCGACACACTGCAACTGGCATTTCAGCCAATGGGGAAACGTCCCAAGGCTCGTTCTAACTATGGATATGGCTGGCGAATAACAACATTTGGCGAGAACGAGTTGCCAATTGTATTTCACAGTGGCTGGTGGCACGGATTCAAGACTTCATTAGTGCGCATTCCGCAAGACACGGCTACAATTGTCATCTTGCGCAACAATAACCGTAACGGTATTGGCATTAACCCCATATTAGACAAATTGTATCCTTCTGAAACGGACTCATCATACGATATTGAAGAAGATGCAAATGGACAGGCAGGAAATGACTCCAATTAGAAATACACAAATTTAGGTTGCTCTAATGACACTTGGCTATCATTCAAGACACACAAAGAGACCAACACACCACAGAAAGGCAAAGACACTAAAACAAGAAAAGCCAGACTAAATCTGGCTTTTTCTTATTTATCATGAAAGAATATTAATATTCCCACAAATCCTGCTCGTAGTCGTTAATCTGATTCTTGAACTTATCAGCTTCAAGCAATGACTGAATACCCATAGAATACTCTGAAATGGCACGATCATCATAAACGTTAGAAACCTTAACTATGAAACTGCTAAAGTAGCGCTTGAAGAAAATATCATCAAATGTCCTACGTTCAGCATCATTGTTGTTGTTGAAAACTTCGTGATTTGCCAAAATGCGACGAACATCCGGGAAATAAACCCAGAACACTTGCGACTTGCGAGGTTCGGCATCTTCACCATCACTATCCTTGATAAAAAAACGGATAGGACACAAGCCAAGAATACGGACATCCATGGTGGAATGTTGATTGTCGAAAAACCAATACTCCTTTAGCCAATACTGCTTCACCTCGCTTGTGTTGATATCCTGATGGTATGTTTGAACTTGTTCATCACCATTTTCATCAATATATGTTTGCGATTTTTCCCCCGCTCCAAAAACTTCTTCAATTTGAGCCCTACTCATCGATTGAGAGAATCTGTCATCATCCGTATTATACGGAGTAATGCCTTCCTGATTGATTCCATAAATAAGCAAATCAATCAAACTATACCTATCATTGATTTTAGTTGTTGGATAGTATAGATTCAGGTTGATTTTCTCACGCAAGTCAATCACCCTCCAAACACATTTTTTGTACATGACATCCGACTCACGCAAAAATTTGTACGGAATAGGTTTCCTATTTGGAATATGATCAGGGACATTGATATCATCCAACACTTGCGCTTCAGCAGTCCCAAATTGGAACAACAAGCCGACAAGAATAACTGGTATTAAAAATAACTTTTTCATACGCTACAATTTTTATTTGAGTTTAAACACTATAGGAGACAATGCTCTTGGAACACCATCTGGACCAACAGCTTCAATATCCTCTATAATAAGTTGCGAATTATTCTTCAATCCTTTAATAAGCGATTTCACTTCATTATCAAACGCGCTACCTTTTTTCTGCAACGACTTACTCATACCTCCACTTACAGTGGTGGTAACGGTATATTTAGTAACCTTAAACTTCAAATCGAATACAAAATCCTCCAAATCGGCCTGAACACCAGCTGCGGCACTCAAAATTCCCTTTTCTATTTTGCCACTGCTATAGCCCATAACCTTTGCCTTTGGCTCAGGAACCGTTTTTACACGGAACTCGACATTACCCATCGGCTTTGGCTTGCCATCAATTTCAGCAGACACGGCTATACGAACAAGTCCATTACGCTTCGCCGGCTTAACATCATAGCCACTACCAGACTTCTTAATGGTTGCGCTTCCATCAGGAATGCTGACACGCAACTTGTCAGAAGGGACACCTGGCACTGAAATAGCCACCGGGTTGTCGATACCATAATAAAAGACATTCATCTTTGTTGGAGATATAACCAGACTAGGCTCAGCAACTTGATACGACTCTTCGAATGGATAGCAAGAAACTGTGCCATCAGGACGAGGCACTCGAATTAATCCGCCCCATTTACGTTCACCCAAAGAAGATGCAACTTTTTTATATACACCCTTACCTTTAGTGACTGTCAACGTTTCATAAGCTCCAACCATTTCATAATCTTCAGGACCTACTTGCTTATAGGAACCTACCAATATTTCAGGAGCCTGTGTTGAGTCAAATGCGGCCAAGAACACTGTTGCTGAATACTCATTACCCCTCATAATATAGTTAGAGTTGGGTATTACAGTTGCCGACAATGCATTAAACTTGAAGTCACCAGCACTGATTTGCTTAAATAAGTAATTGATAACATCAGTCTCAACGTTCTTGATATCAGTTTTCAGCTTCTCCAACATGACAATGTCAGCGACAACAGGAATATGCTCAAAAGTACGCATTTCCCAAGTATGGATAGTGCCTTCACCATCTGTATGACTTTCTGTATTTAATGTAGTTTGAATGTTGTCGATAATACTAACTTCAGATTCAGGCAACAAAGCTAAAGAGGCAACACGATACTCTTCAATCTTAGCTTTTAGAGCTTCACCTCGGCCTTCGAAAATGAAATATTGTCCACCTAAATCAATGTTGTCCTTAGAGTTCAACGAATCCAAAACGTATCTGTCGCCCTTTATTACATTGACAACATTTGAACCTTCAGCCAAGGTAATAAAGCCTTTCTTATAGCTTTCAATTTGGTTATAAAGGCTATCTGTCAACTCTTTGAAAGAATCAGCCTTTTCCTTCCAAGGTCTAACTTTGTTCTCGTTGATTGTCAACTGTTTTTCGAACTCATCATACACCTTTTGGTTCTTTGTCTTGTAGTTGTCGACAGTTCTTCCCAAACTTTCACTAACTAACACAAAAGAGTCCAATACGTCTTTTGACACGTTCAAAGCCAACATACATGTTAAGAACAAGTACATCAGGCCAATCATCTGTTGCCTAGGCGTTTCCTTGCCGTGACCCATAGTTTCCTATATCTTTATAATTACTTTATATTCAAAGATGAAAGCATATTACCATATATGCCATTCAAAGAAGCAACATTCTGCTCTAACTGTTGAACACCCTCATTCAACTTCTTAGTGTGCTCTACTGTCTGATTCATATTGTCAAGCATATTGCCCAAGCCATTGAAGTAATTTTGAGAGGATTCAACTTGCTTATTCATATTCTGAAGTTGCAACTCGTATACAGAATTAAGAGCTGACAAATTGTTGTTCAAGCCACCAAGCTTTTGAGCATACTCTGCACCCAAATCGCCAACACTATTCAACTCGCCCACCAATTTATTTGCAAATTGAGAATATGCTTCGGCAACTTGGCTGTTTGCCTGATTAAATGACTGTGCCGAATTAGCATATGACTCTGACAACACACCAACTGAAGCAGAAAGTGCTTCGGTAGATTTCTTATAAGTTTCGCCTAATGCAGAAACAGAATCGGTTGCAGTCTTTACCTTTTCAACAAAATCCTTTGTTGCGACACTGGCATCGACAGTTGCTCCCATTTGATCAATAGTCTTGTTCAAATTAGCCAAGCCCTTGCCAAGTTTTTCGAACATTCCCGGCGTGATTTCGGCCTTTTCAATCATCTCATCAAATTTAGCCAATGCAGAAGCACTTCCACCTCCTACATAAACTGCTCCACCTGCGACTGGTGCACCACCTCCTACTGGAATAGGTGCTCCGCCGGTTGCCACTGGTATTGAAGCTTCCTGAACTCTATCAAATTTTCTACTTGGTTTCTCGGCTGAAGGTTCCTCATCCATATCTTCAAGGCCTGCCAACTGAGGGAAAACCAATGTCCAATCCAATTCTTCTGCCAATGGTTCAAATGCCGAGAAGAAGAAAATCAAAGCCTCTGTCAACAAACCGATAATCAACATAACTGAAGCACCCGGATAGTGTTGAATTTTAAATAACGCACCCACAAGTACGATTGATGCACCCCAACCATACACATACTTCATAAAGTTTTTGTACCCTTTTGACTGGGTTAACTCGGCAATACTCATCATAGCTTTATACCAATTAAATTAAGTTTCAGTTTCTATTAATAAACATTTGAAGATGCACCACCTTCATCAGAGCTCATGCTTTGTCTTACACAACGGAATCCGATATAAGATTTTGCAGAATCCTGATATTCATACGTTCTTGTGCCATTTTGCAAATAAAGAGCGATATCCTTCCAAGAACCGCCTCTTATGACTTTTCTCTTCATAACCGGAAGATCATCCGGCAATGCATTGTATTTATAGTCTGGGCTCAAGTCGTGAGTGAAAGAATATTCGCTTTCATCAAATGCAGAGCTTGTCCATTCTGACACATTACCTGCCATATCATATAAGCCAAAATCATTTGCTTCATAAACGGCAACTTCTACAGTGTAGATGCCACCATCACCTCTATAGTTGCCTCGCAATGGCTTGAAGTTTGCCAAGAAGCAACCATTGTCATTACGTGTATAAGGACCACCCCAAGGATACACAGCCTCATCGTTACCACCACGAGCCGCATATTCCCATTCGCCCTCCATTGGCAATCTGTAATCTTGGACAAATGGCTCACCTACGCTTGTAAGGTAATTGTTCATAAGCTGAGTACGCCATACACAAAAAGCAGTAGCCTGCTTCCAGGTAACACCAACTACAGGATAGTTATCAAACGATGGTGACCAGAAATACATATTTGACATTGGCTCATTATAAGAATATGAGAAATCACTAATCCAGCACAAAGTGTCAGGATAGACATGAACCTTGTCGTGCATGATAAATGACGAACGGTCTTTGATTGGAACTCGCTTGCCTTCAAGATTGAATATTTCGCCGTCATATTGTCCGGTCTTATAATTGTAGTGGCGGCGATTCTCGTTTTCGAATGTATATTTTTGAGCAGCCTGTTTGTAGTCAACCCAGAAATAGTCATAAACCAACTTGCGGGTGTCGATATCACGACGTCCATAAAATCTTTCATGAACAGGATAATAAAGATCTTCAAGGATTGTACGTTCTTCTTCTCCACCCCAATTTATAGGCTCTTCCCAATTAATGAAAGGAGGATCAATTTCCTCGCCATATTCATCTTCAGAAATGAGATAAGCATCAATTTGCTCGCCTAGCATTCTGTAAGCCAAAGAGTCACGAACCCAATAGACGAATTGCCTATACTCATTATTCGTAATTTCGGTTTCGTCCATCCAGAATGAAGGGACTGTTACAGTCTTTGCCTGCGTTGTGTTTGCCCATGGAACATCTTGGTCATTTTGCCCCATACGGTAACTTCCGCTTGGGACAAGCACCATTCCAAATGGCTGAGCGCTATAGCTAGCATTACGGTTCTGAACACCGACTAGCTCACCGCCACCGCCTGAAGAACAACCAGAAAGCAGGAACAAACCTATACCTAAATAAGCTAAATTTTTCATACTCCAACTGTATTTATTTTCACACACTAAAATTCATAAAAAAAAAACAAAATCCAAAATTTTATAGGAATCGAACGCTCTTATATTTTCGATTGTCCTTATCCTTGTCCAAACTGAACGAGTATCCTATCATAAATTCTAACGAACCTGAGCTGTATTTTATTATGCTACTCGTCGTAATATCGTAAGAAACCGCCACCTCAATGCCCGATGGCAATGACACTCCAGCCAAGACAGTCACTGCATCTATCGGCTTATAGCCTATACCGCCAAAAAATTTGTCGTTATAGGTGACAATTCCTGTCAAGGAAAAAGATGTAGATGCGAAATCTGTTGCTATGAACAAATTTGGCGTCAATGTAAACATTGGATTCGCCAATTGATATTCGTAGCCAGCACCGACAAACAATTGCCTTGCATTATACGATGGTTGCGTATTACCTCCGTTTTCACTTGACCCGTACTTGATTTGGCTCTGAAGCATATTGCGCATCGAACAACTCAAATACACGTTGTCAGAACTATAATAGAATCCTAGATTCATGTCAAAGAACATTGGTTTGTCTTCGGTGCTTTGAGGCACCCAAGGGTCGCTTGCACTTCCGTCAGGGAATATCCAAGAGCCCTTGAACGACTGATTGGTCATGCTCAAACCTGCGCCTATGCCAATTTCGCCTTGCAACGCCTGACGATGGTATGCATACGAAAAATTCAGGCCAATGTTTTGAAAATTTCCAATTCCATCATTGATAATTGTCAAACCAAAACCATTTTTTATGCCAAATAACTTAAAGGGGGCGTCGATACTGAATGTCTGCGTTTCTGGTGCGCCATCGAAACCCATCCACTGATTACGGATCAATCCTTTTGCCTCTATCTCGTTTCCATCACCTGCGTATCCTGGATTGTAATACATGTAGTTGAACATATTCAGACTCGAGAAATTTTCTGTTTGTCCGAATGCGACACATGTTATGGTACACAATATTGCAGTCAGTATACGTCGACTATTCATAAAAACCTTAACTACTCTTAAGAATGGGGCTAAAATTAAATAAAAAATTCACAAACAATAATCGTTACTAACAAATTACTGTTAATATTTCCACTAATGGACAATATTAAATGCCGTGCCGCATCAAAGTTTTCTTGATGCGTTCCGGTATTTCATTATTAGCCAACGACATATAGTCGGACTTGGAACATGAAACAATTACACCAGTCTTGCCGTTTTTTTGTGGTATTTCCATCCAAAAACGATTGTTTTGAAGGTTCTGATAGAACACCAGGTCGAATTCCGAATCATCTAGCTTGACAAAAATCTTTTTGTATTTGCTCAAATCACACGCTGGATAGTCATTTTTGCGTTGTGAAATGCCAGAGATGTAATGCCAGATAATCTGGGCAGACAAATTCGCAGATATGTCAAATGGGGTGTTTTTCGATACCACTCCAAATATGCCGAATGACTTGGATTTGTCGCTCAAGCCTGCATAAGATGCCAATTGGCAAGCCTCCTCGGTATAGAATCCGTTAGGGCTTGGCTGATGTGCCGCAAGCATGTCGGCTTGCCGCACGGAACTAGCATCGAATGACACAACATCACAATCACGCAAGACAGGCTCCATCTCGCTGGGTTGCTGCCGGACGATTCCGAGCCGATATTTGCTGAAATTGCACTCGTCCAATATGTCGGACTGCTTTTGCGTTGTAAAATAAGACTGATACCCGATTATGTTGCCGAAGATCTTCTTCTTGTTCTTCTTCAAAATGTCAATGATGTACGAACGAGAGGAAATTCCCTCTGTCTTTAAAATGTCGAAGCAGGAATCGATCAATCCGAACTCGACTTTCTTCTGCGTCTTCTGCAAACCACAAATTATCGGATATGTCAAATCGTGCGAACCGCCTATATATATGGGTATGATGCCTGCCCTAACCAATGATTCGGTTATGTATTCAATGGCGAGATATGTGTCGGTTGGCGAATTGCCCAATATTATGTTGCCAAAATCAGCCACCTCGATATTTTCAAAAGAGGCTAACTGATAGAGCCAAAAACGGACATTGTCGGCTTTGGACAGATACGGCATTGGGTAAGCATTGCGCGTTTCATCGACACCAATGATTGCGACTTTTGCGCCAATCGGCCTGGCCCAATCCGGGACATCAAATAGCTGCGGACCCAGGTAGCCATCCTGCACACTGAACTGACGCAGGTTTTCAGGACGCTGCGTGTTGAAATAGTGGCTTATGTCTTCGTTTAGAAGCATTATGATTTCTTTGTGCGCCTTTTGGCTGGTTTGTCAACGCTGTTCTTGATTATCTCTTCGCAATCGGACTGTGTCAACGACTTTGCGTCGGTGCCTTTGGCTATGCGGTAGTTCTTGCCGTTGTAGGCGATATATGGGCCATAGAAGCCATTGAGCACCTGCATCTCGCCTTCGGCTGCGGCAAATACGTTTATGACCTTGTTTTTCTCAGCCTCACGCTTCTCGGTGATGAGTTCGATGGCTCGCTCCAATGTTACAGAGTACGGATCGTCAATGTTCTTCTTGAGCGAGTAGAACGAATTGTTGTGTCGCACGTATGGACCAAAGCGGCCGATGGCGGCGGTGACAACCTTGCCTTCGAACTCGCCTAACTGACGTGGCAGCTTGAACAGGTCAAGTACTTCCTCGAGTGTTATGGTCTCGATATGCTGGTCGCGACGCAATGCGGCAAACTGAGGTTTTTCGTCTTCCTCGTTTGTGCCAATCTGCGCCATCGGACCGTAACGGCCGACCTTGACAATGACTGGCTTGCCTGTCTCAGGATGCACTCCTACCTGGCGTTCTCCGTTTTTGCGGCCAGTCACTTCCAATGCGTGGCTTATGGTGTCGTGGAACGGATGGTAGAATTTGTCTATCATCTGCTGCCAAACGATATTTCCTTCTGCTATGTCGTCGAATTCCTTCTCGACTTCGGCAGTGAAGTTGAAATCGAGGATTGACGGGAAGTTTTCGACTAGATAGTCGTTCACTATCATACCTATGTCGGTTGGGAAGAGTTTTCCTTTCTCGGCGCCATAGGTTTCGGTCTTGACTTCGGACTTTATCTTTCCGCCTTTGAGCGTAATCATCTTATACTCCCGTTCGGCACCTGGCCTGTCTTCCTTGACAACATACTCGCGGTTCTGAATGGTTGTGATGGTGGGCGCATAGGTTGACGGACGGCCTATTCCCAATTCCTCCAATTTGCGGACGAGCGTGGCCTCGGTGTATCGTGGCTGATGTAATGAGAATCGCTGTGTGGCTGTCAAAGAGGAATAATCGAGCTTCTGTCCGACTGCAAGATTTGGCAGTATTGCCTTGCTTGAATCTTCGTCATCGTCGTCGGTTGATTCGATATATACTTTCAGGAAGCCATCGAACTTGATGACCTCGCCTTGTGCAACAAACTGATATTTGGAGTCGGAGACGTTCAGGTTGATGGTTGTCTTTTCCATTTCGGCATCGGCCATAAGCGATGCGATGGTACGCTTCCATATCAATTCATACAACCGCTTTTC
>JAZUEN010000048.1:0-29604 GCA_045640185.1 Bacteroidales bacterium | reverse complement strand
ACATTTACCGTAAACGGCCAAACTGCCATCGGCAAGGACACATTGAAATTCTGGGATTTCACCGACTGCAAAGGCATCGCCATTGCGACCGCAGACACTAATGCCACATTCAGCGTTAGGGTGAATTTGACGAATGTAGATACTGAAGACTTGGCAAATCTTGAACTTGCCGAAAACGATTCAGTAATTGTAACAACGGTGGCCGAAGACGGAACTATAGGGAAATACAAGGTGGTGATTGCCCTCGCTCCTGCAAGCACGCTAAAAGAAATAACCTCATTTGGATTCTCAGGAACGAAACCCATTAATGTCAAAATAGACAGCTCTTCAATTAGTGTACTATTGGCTTTCGGTACTGACGTGACTATGCTGAATCCAGAGTTCACAATATCTGAATTCGCAAGCGTATCCTCTACATTACTAAATATCAGCGGGAACAAAGTAACATCACGGAGCCCATGGGATTTCACAGAGCCACAATACATTGACATTTACGCACAAGACAAGACGCGCAAAACATGGAAAATAAATGTCGAGCTTGAGCAAGCCATTGCGTTGTCAATCTACGAAATTCAACACACACCGAACGACACAAGCGAATTCATCAATAAACTTGTTTCAACACATGGCGTTGTTTCTTCAATATACACGACCAACAGTGGATCAGAAATATATATTCAAGACAGTACCGGAAGCTGGAATGGCATCCTGATTTACGACGAAAAGAGTTCATATTCAAAAGACGTTAAAATTGGAGATGAAATATCTGTCGTCGGGTTTGTCACTGAATACAACACAATTACTGAAATCAACAACTTGAGAGCAATTGAAATACTCAAATCCGGCAACGAGACTCACAGCATAGTGTTAACTGCAAAAGATGCAAAATCGGAAGCTTACGAAAGCGTGCTTGTCACCATCAAGAACCTTACATGTACAGGTGGCAATGAGAACAGCTTCAGTGTAAAAGACGCTACTGACAGCATTTCGGTATACAACAAGTATAAAATTGAAAACATAGCCCTGACAACCGATTCCGTATACAATATTACAGGAATAATGAACTACTATGCCTCGACAAATTCCTATGAGATTTTACCTCGCACTGCCGATGACATTGTCAAGGTCACTTCAAAAATCACGCCAATCGACACAATACCAACACCTCCAATATCCATAACAAGCGATATGGAGAATGGCGTCAATATCTACACCAGCTATGGCAAAATAATTATCGAGAAGGCAAATGCCGAAATATCGATATTCGACATAAACGGAAGATTGATTGCTAAACGCCAAGCCACATCATCACTGATTGAAATAAAGATGTCCATGGCCGGAACATATATTGTCCGTGTCGGGAGCCAATCGAAAAAAGTTGTGCTATACTGACAATGTACACATTAAGCATGAATGGAGGCTGTCCGTGAATCGGACGGCCTTCATTTTTTTCGGAATGGCACAAATCGAGCAACCGAAACGACATATTTATGTAACACGAAAATTATGGCATAACCATTAACGTATTTGATGCAAAATGATAATTTTGCGCTGATTCATATTTTTTAATCAGAAACTATGAAAATGAAATTAGGAATTTCGATTTTAGCAATTGCAATTTGTGTCATTGCAAGTGCAAACGAAGCAAAATCGCAGGAATGGCAACCTATCAGCGGGATGAATGTCAGCATCAACGAATCGACACACGACTTCGGAACGCACCCCCAATACACAAAGACTGAATTTGAATTCAAGATAAAGAACGACAGTACAGTCGCTTTTGCAATAAGCAATATCAGCACATCATGTGGCTGTACAACACCTACATATTCGAAAAGGCCAGTCAAAAGTGGCAAGGTCGCAACCATAAAAGTTGCATACGATGCCTCGCGTATTGGCACTTTCAGCAAAACCATCAACGTTTACACAAACTTCAGCACAGAACCCATCGAGCTTAGGATTAAAGGCACGATGGAAGAAACTGAAAAATCGGAATAACATGCCAAAAATTTCAGAACGCGGAATCATCATGCCGTCTTCGCCTATCAGAAGATTGGTTCCACTTGCAAATGCTGCAAAAAAGAAAGGCATAAAAGTCTACCACCTTAATATCGGACAGCCTGACCTGCCAACTCCTCAAGTTGGACTGGACGCAATGAAGAAAATTGACCGCAACATTTTGGAATACAGCCCAAGTGAAGGTCTTTTGAGCTTGCGCGCGAAACTTGTGTCTTATTATGCAAAGTTCAACATCAACGCGAATGTAGAAGACATCATCATTACAACTGGCGGTTCGGAGGCTGTACTGTTCTCATTCATGTCATGCCTCGACCCTGGTGACGAGATAATTGTGCCAGAACCAGCATACGCCAACTACATGGCATTTGCCATATCAGCTGGCGCAGTCATCAAGACCATACCTTCAAGCATTGAAGACGGATTCGCCCTGCCATCAATTGACAAATTTGAAGCACTGATCACCGAACGCACCAAAGGCATTCTCATCTGCAATCCAAACAATCCTACGGGATACCTATACACGCGAAAGGAAATGAACCAATTGCGCGACATTGTAAAGAAATACAACCTGTTTCTATTCTCCGATGAGGTCTACCGCGAATTCTGCTATACAGGTGCCCCTTATATTTCCGCATTCAACCTTGAAGGGATAGAAGACAATGTCATTCTGATAGACTCCGTTTCAAAACGATACAGCGAGTGTGGCATCCGCATTGGCGCATTGATAACCAAAAACAAGGAAGTACGCGCAAGCGTAATGAAATTCTGCCAGGCACGTTTGAGTCCACCGCTCATCGGGCAAATCATTGCCGAAGCGTCAATCGACACACCTGAAGAATACATGCTAGACACTTACGATGAATTTGTCGAACGTCGCAAGTTCCTGATTGACGGGCTCAACAAAATTCCAGGTTGCTACACGCCTATACCAATGGGAGCCTTCTATACGGTAGCAAAACTGCCGGTTGACGATAGCGACAAGTTCTGCGAATGGCTGTTGCGCGAGTTTGAACACGAAGGACAGACCGTCATGCTAGCACCTGCCAGCGGTTTCTACACCACTCCAGGCTTGGGCAAAAACGAAGTCCGCATGGCATACGTACTAAAGAAGGAAGACTTGGCACAAGCGCTAAACGTATTGGCGATTGCGCTTGAGCAATATCCAGGACGCACATTGTAGGTCAAACGCACTAAAAACGACAAAGCCGTCTTCCCAATACAGGGAAACGGCTTTTTGTTTTCATCGGCAAGCAAGTCTAAAACAATCACCCGTCTTTTTTGATAGCCTTCAGGAAACAGCTTCGGCATAAAGGCTCATAAGCATCCTTTTCGCCAAGCAAGACAAGCTTGTCAATTTTCGACAAGCGGTGCGAATACTGGGCCAAAGCTCCACATTGCACACAAATGGCATGGACCTTCGTGACATCTTCGGCCGTAGCCATCAATTTTGGAATCGGGCCAAACGGCTTGCCAAGATAATCCATGTCGAGTCCTGCCACAATAACCCTCATGCCTCGATTTGCCAACTGGTTACAAACATCGACAAGGCCGTCGTCGAAAAACTGCGCCTCATCTATTCCCACAACCTGAACATCGTTGGCCAAAAGCAAGATGTTCTGAGGGCTCTCCACCGGCGTCGACTGCAACGAGTTCTCGTCATGCGACACAACGTCAACTTCAGAATAACGCACATCGACAACTGGCTTGAAAATCTCAACCTTCTGCTTTGCAAACTTTGCACGCTTCAACCGGCGTATCAATTCTTCGGTCTTGCCAGAAAACATCGACCCGCAAATCACTTCAATACAACCGCCACGAACACCGTCTTTTTCCAAAAACATATCAGTGCGTCAAAAAATTAGAGGTACAACAAATATTGATTCAAGTTCAATCATTATTTTTGGCAAAATAAATCTTTATTAAGAGCGATGCAAACAAAAAATCTAATCAAGATAATCAAAGCAGAATCATCAGTACTTGAGTCGATGATTGAAAGCCTACCCGATGATGGTGAAATTCAGCAATATGTAATAGAAATGTTGCAAAACAAGATTCGCGACCTAAGCAACATCGCCTCTCACCTAACCGACAGCCAACCTGCGGTCAACCAAGAGCAAAACGCGAGTCTAGCCAGCAATTCGGAATCGCCAATATACGTAGAACCGGCTATTAAGGAAGACAATGCTGCCAAAGAGCAACCAAAACCAGAAGAGCAACAGCACATTGTTGTTGTACAATCAAAAGTGGCAAAGTCAGCTGACGACACAAGCACGGTGCTAGTGCCCGAAACAAAGCCAGAGCCTGAACAACCCCAGGCCGGCAACAATCAACAATCGCTTGCCGACATGTTTGCCGACAATACAGTGAGCATAGAACAGACCTACACCGAAGAATCCTCGGCCGAAGAAACCAGCACTATTCCCGACTCCGAGACACCGACATCAAGACCAAGCACATTGGCCGACAAGTTTCAACACACATCGCCATCAATAAACGATGTCTTGGCTGGACTTGAGAAGAAATCCGACTTAGCATCGAAATTCAACAATAGGCCTATCACCAATTTGCGCAAAGCCATCAAGATAAATGACAGGATCAGGTTCATCAACGAACTGTTCAATCACGACAGCATACAATACGAGCAAACCATCGACATGATTGAGCAATCAAGCGACATCAATGAAGCACTGACCAACATTTTCAGCAAATATCAATGGGATCAGGAAAACACCAGCACCATATCGTTTCTCGAATTGGTCTACCAACGCTTTAAATCGTGAGCCACCATGGGAAAACTCTATTTAGTGCCAACACCTGTCGGCAACCTTGAAGACATAACGCTTCGGGCGCTACGTTTGCTAAAAGAAGCCGATTTCATAATGGCGGAAGACACGCGCACATCCGGCATTTTACTGAACCACTATGAAATAAAGAATAAACTGATACCATTTCACAAATTCAACGAGCACCAGCAAGTTGCAAAATATGTAGAAATGATATCAGCATCAAGCGCCGCAGTCTTGATAAGCGATGCAGGAACCCCCGGCATATCCGATCCCGGATACCTGCTTGTCAACCACTGCATCCAGAACGACATAGACGTAGAATGCCTGCCCGGCGCAACAGCCTTTGTTCCAGCCCTGATAAACAGCGGATTCGCCAACGACAGATTCTGCTTCGAAGGATTCCTGCCACAAAAAAAAGGCAGGCAGAAACGAATTGAAGCCGTCCGCGACGAGGAGCGCACTATGATTTTCTACGAATCGCCATATAGACTGATAAAGGCATTGGAACAATTTGCTGAAGTGTTTGGCGACCAACGAATGGTCTGTATATCACGCGAAATATCAAAAATCCACGAAGAGAACTATAGAGGGACAATCAGCCAGGCAATAGCGCACTTCAACGAGACTGGAGTCAAAGGTGAAATAGTAATCATTGTAGAAGGGAATAAAAATTCAGAGAAAACGAAAGACGAAGAATTTTAATAGTATATTTGGTTTGCTAAACTTGACTTGCAAGAGCAATGGACAGAACATTGAAGGTTGTAATAATAGATGACGAATCTCACGGAATAGATTCAATAAAAATGTTTTTGAATGAACATTATCCCATGTGCGAAATACTTGGGACAGCTGATTCTGTAGAATCAGCCGTACGTCTTCTTTCTTCAGCAACTCCCGACCTTGTCTTCATGGACATCCAATTGCCCGACGGAAGCGGTTTTGACATACTGAAAAAAATCACAAAGCGCAATTTCGACGTCATTTTTGTAACCGCCTACAACCAATACGCAATAAAGGCATTCAAATACAGTGCAATCGACTATCTGCTCAAACCGTTCGACTACACCGACATGGACGAGGCCATAAAAAAGATACTCAACAAGAAGCCGTCAAGCATAGACGAACACGAGAAGCAATATGACGCGTTGATACAAAACACAAAGCGTGAAAAGCCAGAAAGAATAGTGTTGGCGACAGCCGAATCAATTGAATTTGTGAACATAAACGAAATTATCCACATCCAATCAGACGGCAATTACAGCACACTCCACATAAAAGGCCGTGAAGACTTGATGGTATCAAAGAATTTGGGTGAATTCGAAACCATACTTGAAGACTTCCCGTTTTTCCGCACACACCAATCACATATAGTCAACCTCAATTTTGTACGGAAAGTCTCACGCTTCGAAGGAGACATAATCATGGACGGAGGCTCTGTCGCCATCTTGTCGAGGCGCAAACGCAACCAATTCCTTGACGCAATGGCCGAAAATGTGCAAACAAAGATTTAGCCATAAGAGCTTCACTAATTTATCATCAACAATTTGATTTTTAAATCAAAATTATAGACTTTTGTAGTCTAATCTCTTAATTATGACAAACAATAAATCAGTTGCAATAATATGCGCATTGCTATTGCTAGCATTTGGCGCCACACAGACTTTTGCACAATCAATCAAAGGCAACGGCAAAATAAAGACAGAAGTCAAGCAATTATCAGGATTTGACAAAGTAGTGGTTCAAGGTCAGCTGGACTTATACCTGTCGCAGGAAACCACTGAAAATGTAAAAATTGAAGCCGAAGAAAACCTAATAGAGCTATTCCAGGTTTCAGTAAACAGCAATACACTTTATGTCATTGTTCCAAAGAACATAAAAAAATCGATGAAGCTCAATGTGACAATTGCATTTAAGGAACTTGAGCAAATCACCCTATTGGACGAAGTCTTGCTAAAGAATGACCGCACAATCAACTTTGACGACATTGAGCTCATTTGCAGCGGATCATCAAAGATGGATTTTGAATTCAAGGCATCAGACTGCGACGTAAAAATGCTTGATGGCGGTAGCGCATTCCTGCGTGGCTACGCTGAAAAGCTGACCGTAGAAGCGCACGACGACTCGGAAATAAACGCATTCGACCTGCAATCAGACAACTGCGAAGTAATAGGTTCCGGATACGCTGAAATATCAGTAAATGCCAAAAAGAAGATGTCTATAACGCTCTCGGGCAGCAGCAACCTATACTTCATGGGCGAACCGACCATTACACAACGCTCTTTCAATAGTACCGGCTTGATAACAAAACGCAAGGTTGGCGCCGCACAATAGCGGTCACAACAAAATTGCCGACGGAATGAATGCATAGCAACATTATTCCGTATATTTGTCTTGACAACTAGCCAAGCAAAGGAAAATGAATTCGGGACAAACTGACAAGCAAGCAAATTGTATCGAGAAAAGATCGAACAAATTCAGTTTGGTATTATACAACGATGACATCAATACATTTGAGCATGTCATCTCGTGCCTGATGGAAATCTGCAACCATACAGCGGAACAAGCAGAACAGTGCGCTTTGATTGTCCACTACAAAGGCAAGTATGAAATTCGCAGCGGTTCCTACAGTTCATTGCTTCCATTGAAAAACGGGCTTAATGATCGCAATTTGACCGTAACCATAGAATAGACATGTCACTTACAGGAATCATAATCATACTGCTGATTGCGCTAATACTAATATTCCTGGAAGTTTTCGTGCTTCCCGGGATTAATGTCGCAGGAATTCTAGGCATCATTCTTCTCGTAATAGGAATATACTTGGGCTATACTGAATTAGGCAAACCGGCGGCTCACTTTGTCCTTACCGGAACACTATTGGCAAGCGCATTGATACTCATATTTGGATTAAGGGCAAACACATGGCGCGCCGTATCGCTAAACACTTCAATAGACGGGAAAATAGATAATTTTGTTCCGGACAGCATAAAAATAGGCGACACCGGCGTTACCATAACCCGGCTTGGCCCCATAGGCTCCGTTCAGATAAATGGTCAAACCTTTGAAGCAAAATCGGCAAACATAATCAATGCCAAAGAGAAAATTGTGGTAACAGAAATCAATGGAAAAGAAATAATTGTCAAACCCTTAAAATAACAAACAAATGGATGCAGTTGGTTATATGATAGTTTACATAGTCGCCGGCTTTATCGGGCTATGGATTCTATTCTACTTTGTGCCTGTCGGACTTTGGTTTACCGCATTGATTTCAGGCGTTCACATCTCATTATTGCAATTGATACTGATGCGTTGGCGAAAAGTACCGCCACAGGTTATTGTGCGTGCCATGATTGAAGCCCATAAGGCAGGCCTGCAAGGCATCAAACGCGACGACCTTGAAGCTCACTTTCTGGCCGGAGGTCACGTTGAAGCGGTTGTACATGCACTGGTTTCTGCTGAAAAAGCCAACATCGACCTTAACTTCAAAATGGCGACTGCGATTGACCTGGCCGGCCGCGACGTGTTTGAAGCCGTACAAATGTCGGTAAACCCGAAAGTAATTGATACTCCGCCCGTTACCGCCGTTGCAAAAGATGGCATTCAGCTAATTGCAAAGGCCCGTGTCACTGTCCGCGCAAACATCAAGCAGTTGGTTGGCGGCGCAGGCGAAGAAACTGTTCTGGCACGTGTAGGCGAAGGCATTGTTTCGTCAATCGGATCGTCGACAAATCACAAGAGCGTGCTTGAAAATCCTGACAGCATATCCCGTGTGGTTCTTGAGAAAGGACTTGATGCCGGTACTGCATTTGAGATTTTGTCAATCGACATTGCCGACATCGACATTGGCAAGAACATTGGCGCAGTACTGCAAATGGACCAAGCCGAAGCCGACAAAAACATAGCGCAAGCAAAAGCAGAGGAACGTCGAGCAATGGCTGTTGCACAAGAACAAGAGATGAAAGCATTGGCTCAAGAAATGCGTGCCAAAGTAATAGAAGCCGAGGCTGAAGTTCCGCGCGCCATGGCAGAAGCCTTCCGTGCCGGGAATCTAGGCATCATGGACTATTACCGCATGAAAAACATTGAGGCCGACACTGCCATGCGTGAAAGCATTGCGGTTCCACAAACGCAGGCAAAACAAAAGCAGAAATAAGCATGCCTACATAAACGAAAAAGCGTGTTCAAAATAAAGTGAACACGCTTTTTGTTTATACGCCCGACTGCTATTTGCATTTGCACGCATCAAGTATCAAAGCATCAAATTTATCTGCATCAGACAAAAACTCAACTTGTATTGGCAAACAATACGCAGGCACATTTTCCAGCTTCAGCCTCAACTCTGGCGACAGCCGGGCCACATCCTTTTCTGTAAAGACCACTATCGCTTTTTCGTCGTTCAAAGCTTCAAATGTAGATTTCACATTATCAATGTCGATACTGGTAAACGCATGATGGTCGGCAAACTCGACATAGTGCAAATCGGCTCCGCTATTGCGCAAATACTGATACATACGTTCCGGCTGTGATATTCCTGTGACAGCCAAAACCTGAAGGCCTTTAAGATCTTCTACCGGCTGTGCATTATTGATTGGCCGCAACTTCGCGTATCCAATTCTTGTGAAGAATACTGGCTGATTTCTCTTTAGGTTCAATCTTGACACAAAACTTGACTTGTCTGATTCTCCCAATGAGCAAGGACACTTCGACACAATTACCATATCGGCCCTGTCAATGTTATGACGAGGCTCACGCAAGCGCCCTGCAGGCAACATGACATCAAAGAATATCGGACGGTTGTAGTCGACCAGAACCACATTAACGCCAGCCTTTACATGCCGATGTTGAAAGGCATCGTCAAGAAGGAATGTGTTGGCAACGCCATCTTTGAGCAACTTGTCAATTGCATGTGTACGAACCTCATCGACAGCCACTGTCATGCCAGGAAACTTGCGTTTTATCTGCAGAGGCTCATCACCGACGCTACTGGCAAGCGAACCAGCCTCCACTTCCAGATATCCCTTTGTAGCACGGCCATAGCCACGACTGACAACCGCGAGCCGGCACCTATCAGCAAGCAGATGTGCCAGATATTCAATATGTGGAGTTTTGCCTGTTCCACCAACTGTTATGTTGCCAACAACCACAACAGGCACACCATAAGCTTTCGATTTCAGGATTCCCGAATCGAACAGCCAATTGCGGATTGTTGAGACTGCACCATAAACAAGTGCAAATGGCAGCAACAGGACTTTCAGCATATCAATATATCTCTATCAAATTATCCATCTGAGCCTTTACTCCTTGCGATTCCATAAGGTCACGGATGTATTGCGCAGACTTTGCAAATTCGCCCAATTCGGAATTCATCTTGCGAACGGTCATCTCTTCTGTAAAAGCCTTGAGCATCGATTCAATAGGGTCGACCTCCTTTGGCAATTCGACAAGTGAATAACTTTCGACATTTGCCAATTCAGCTGCTACACTTATGGATTTTGTCAACCCGCCAAATTCGTCAACCAAGCCAAGACGGCGAGCATCGATGCCGCACCATACGCGACCTTGCCCGATACTATCGACACGGTCTGGAGACATATTCCGTCCATTGCTTACACGGCTCACAAAAGTATTGTAAACTTTTTCCACTGACGATTGTATTATCTCACGCTCAGCAGGTGTGGCCTTTCTGTAACTGCTACCCATGTCGGAAAGCTTGTTTGTCTTTACGACATCAGCCGTAATTCCGAGTCTGCTCTCCATCAATTTCTGGATGTTTAGACCAAGCCCGAACACGCCTATTGAACCCGTAAGGGTAAACTCATCTGCGACTATACGGCTTGCCGGGCAAGAAATATAATATCCGCCCGATGCGGCATAATCACCCATTGAGACAATCACTGGCTTCACCCGATTTGTGAGTTCAACCTCATGCCATATTACATCGCTTGCCTGAGCGTCTCCTCCCGGAGAATTCACGCGCAACACGACGGCTTTAATTGTTGAATCCTCACGAGCATCCTTCAGAGCCTCAAGATATGCCTTAGGGGTTATTTCCGCCTCGGTAGAATAGCCACTTGCGGCTTTATTTATTTCACCAGAGGCATATATGACAGCTATTTTCGGGCCTCCGAAGCTCACATTTGGTTCAGACTTGACATATTTTTTTACCGAAATGAAATTAATGTCCTTGGCATTGCCAATGCCCAAAGCAGACGCGAAATCGTCCAACACATCGGAACGATACGCCTCCCCATCAATCAATCCGCATGTCTGCAAATAATAAGGCGCTTGTACCAAACCGCCATCTGCTATCTGGTTCAAACGTTCAGACGCAATGTTTCGTGACTCAGACACATTTTGCACAAACCTATTCCACATATTGTCAAGCATGACTTGATATTGCAAACGGTTTTCGTCGCTCATCTTGCTAAGCAAATATGGCTCAACGGCACTTTTGAACTTTCCGTGCCGGTACACTTGCACTTCAACGCCCAGCTTGTCCAGCAATCCTTTATAGAAAGTGATTTCTGCCCGAAGTCCCTTAAATGTCAATTCGCCAAGCGGGTTCAGCACTATTTTATCTGCGGCACTCGACAGATAGTAGCTACCTTGTGTCATATTGTCGGCGTAAGCATAAACTAGCTTGCCACTTGACTTAAAGCCGACAATTGCCTGCCGTATTTCGTCAATTGTGGCAAGGCCTGCAGGCACATCTTCATTCTCAATGAAAATACCCTTTATCCTGTCATCTGTCTTGGCCAGTTCGATACTCTTGAGTATTTCATTCAAACCTGTGGATGGTTGCATATCGCCAAGCAATGACGAAAAATCGAAACTATTGTCGCTTGCCCGTTCAACAATATCGGACTTGAAATTAAGATGCAAGACGGAATTAGGCTTGACAATCACGGTTTTGCTGCCAGCGCCGAGCGATGCTACAATGCCTGCGATTCCCACGAGCAGGAAAAAGAACACTACAGAATACAATAGCAGACCTACCATGGTGGCCAAAACGGTTTTCAAAAAATCTTTCATGTTTCAATCTAGTTTTAGGGGAAAGCCTTTAAAGTCCCCGATTAACAAATTCATAAGGATGACATTCTATAAAGATGTGCACTTGTCGGCAATCAGACAGAATTTCCAATACAAGCTCAAGCCTCTTTACTGAACCACCAGTTTATATTTCAAAAAAAAATGCCTACCCATCAACATTGACAAGTTCGGCATACGCAATAAGACATGTCTCACCACAGTCTATTATCTGATGAATTGGGATGCGTTTGAATATTCGCAACCGACATACACGCCAATACAGCCATTGACTTTCTTTGGCGAGTTGCTTGCCTTGATTTTGACAGTTATACTTTGTGTCTTGCTTGGAGTTGCTTCCCAATATTGCATGTCAGCATTCCTGCTATCAAAGACCAAGTCATTAATCATTGTCGTTTCGCGAATCCATGTTGTATCCTTAACAACTTCCTCGCCTATTGGGATTTTCTCGCCGTTTGAATCATAGACATAGAATCCCATGGGATCTTTTTTGTAAACTGTCACTTTTTTGTTCTTAACATCCTTTACGACACGGGTGAATTTTTTGCGAGGCGCATATATGCAGTAGTTTACCTCACCCAATTTCTGCTCGTTAGCGACAAACAAACGATAATTTTGCTTTGAATATAGGACTACATTCAATGTTGTGGAATCTCCACTTGAAATCTCCTTAAACATTGATTGTCCTCGATAATCATATTTTCCCTTCAACTCATTGCTAGCCAACTTCTTTTTTGAGCATTGGCCAAAAGATTCAACGTTGGCAAACAACAACGCCGATAACAACATAATCAATCCGCAAACCGAAGTTTTCATATTTTCAACCCTTTACAATTACATTATTACTTTTGCACGGACATCTGCAACTACGTTTACAATATCGACGAACTGCTTTTGTGTAATCACTCCACCCTCTTCCTGGTATGTAACATCGTAGACAGACTGAATAAGCTCAAGCTCTTCAAGAAGTTTTGCCACATTGCCCGACTGCCTATTTTGCGAAAGCAATTCAATCAGATTCTCCAACAACACCTGATGATCTTGTATCAACTCCATCTCATCGTCATCCAAAGAAGCGTTGCGCTTCATTGGCTCGAGGCACAGATAGAGGCTTTCGATCCAAGCTCCGGCCACCACAAGACATTGGATGTCGGTCAAGCCCTGCTCCTCAATGTAATTGATAACCTCATGGTAAGAATCAGTAGTGACGCTAATCAGCGTATCGGTTTCCGTCAAGTTATTCAGCACCCTTTCGGCCAAATCCTTATTGATGCCTTTATATAGGCCAATCTCAACGGCAATGTCCTTGACAAGATTGAAATATTCCAGAGAATTCTGGGAATCGCCCAAAATGCTGCAGTACGCCATATCGGAAGCATACACGCCCAGATTGACTGCCTGCTGGTATTTTGTGACATACCGGACAACATTTTCCTTCTTGTTCAACAGCTCTATGCTGAAAGGAACGTTTCGGTCCTGCATCCGCAAGAACATTTCCAAAGGTGACGGCACCTTATAGTTTATTGATAGATCTTCAGCCGAGATGACGTCATCATCTGCATTCAATTCGTCCATCACCCTGCTTCCTTTGGACTTTGTATTATCGCCCGCGCACGATGCATAAATGCCTGCGACCGCAATGGCCAGCAACAACGTAATCAATTTTGATTTCATAGTCGATGTTTTTGTTAATCGTTTCAAATGTACAAAAAAACAAGTAGCAAACAATGTTTCATTTAGGATGTGCCACAGCCTTATTTTATGAAGCGCACTGTTCTTTTCCCATAGGGCCGACATCTATTTTCCTTATTTCAAAAGTTTCTCCGTCGAAAACGCCATACGAGAAATTGTACAGCCAATCGCCGAGAATAATCATTCTCGCGTTTTGTTCCATCGGCTTGTCAACAACCAAATGCCTGTGTCCGAAGACCAAATACTGGTATTTTCCACTCGATGCCAAAGACATTGAATGAAGGCATATCTGCTCTTTCTCGTCCCCCTGGTACTCAAGTGGCGCAATGCCCTTTTTCCCTCTGCTGGAATTCGACCATTTGTGGCCAAACCAAAGTGCCGTGTCGGGATGCAAGAATGTAGAGAACAAAAACTGCACGAACCGGCTTCTGAAAATGGCTCTCAACATCTTATACGGCAAATCGCCAGGTCCCAAGCCATCGCCATGCGCTATATAGAATTTATGCCCAAGCAATTCGGTTTCATAAGGCTCGTCGTGAATAGTCAGTCCTAGCTCATCATGAAGATAGCTGAAAGCCCACACATCATGGTTCCCAGTAAAAAAATGGATTTTTATGCCACTGTCAGACATCTGCGCCAGTTTGCCAAGCGTACGGACAAACCCCTTGGGCACGACACGTTTATATTCGTACCAGAAATCGAACACATCACCGACCAGGAAAAGTTCGGAAGCATCGGCACTTATGGCATCGAGCCAATCGACAAAAAGCCGTTCGCGCCATTGCGAATCATTGGCATTGGGATAGCCCAAATGCATATCGGAGGCGAAATAAATCTTTTTCACGTCTGACTATTTTGCTGATGTAAGTTCGGCAAGTTTCACCTCCAATTCGGCTGTCGTAAGGTTTTTCGCCAAAACCACACGATCTGCGTCTATCAATACACTAAAAGGTATTGATTCAATGCCCAGCTGTTTTGCCACCTTGCTGTCCATGTAATTCAGTTCACTCACGTGGTTAACCCATATCAAGCGGTCTTCGCGGATTGTATTTTTCCAATCATCGATATTGCGCTCCAATGCCACTGAATATATCGTGAACCCCTTATTGCGATAAGTCCGGAATATTCTGCGCAATTCTGGATTAGCCTCACGGCAAGGGCGACACCAGCTACCCCAAAAATTCACCAAGGTATATTTTGCGCCAAGTCCCGATATGCGAATTGTATCACCATAAGGATTTGGCAACGCTATGTTAGGCAAGACATCACCGATCTTAATCCCAGAGTTGCCCTTGCTCAACAATGACCTTGTCTGAGCCTGCTTCACATATCTGTCGAGCATCTTGGCGATAGTTATGGTATCGTAATGGTTCATAAGGGCCGTGTCGACCATCATGAAATAGTCAAAATCATTTTGGATATCGAAGACGCTTGTCCGCAATCCCAATTTTGACGACAATGCCACATAACTTGCCAACGACCAGGGTTGCTCCTTTACAAAGCGTACGTGCAACTGACGGTCGGCAAGAAAAACCGAGTCGGATTCATGCCTTACACTCTCGACAATTTTGCCGAAATTCTTATCGAGCTGATGCGACATGTAATAATGATTGAGGGAATCCAATATTTGATTTGCGCGATTATGTTGACGCAAAAGCGCCATAAGCCTTTCCGATTCTGGAGAACCATGCACTGCACACGTTGTGGCAATATTTGGATATTTAGCTGTGACTGTCACATTCTCGTCAGGGCAAGGTAGCAATCTGATATTGTCTTCCGGCAGAATGTACAGCACAAAGTCTTTGGGCTCCTCACTTTTCTGGCTAAATGCGAACTGTCCGTTTTCATCTATCCTGATAGAATCCGGCACAAATCCAGCTTTAGTCATATCTATTATTTTCAAATATTTACCTTGCGCACCTGCAATTTGGCCTGTAACAGTAAACGAATGTTCAACCGGTTTCTGTTCTGAATTGCATGACACAAACAACGCCGTTGCTACAAGATATAGAAGTTTCTTAGACATAATCGTTTCCATTTTTGGCAAATATAGTCAAGTTATGTAGTTCAAGTTGTTTGTTTTACATTTTTATTACAACTTGTATAAAAAGCGAAAGGCCATTCCTTTTGAGGAACAGCCTTTTTCGAATATTTTACATTGCATTTAGAATCCGCCAGGGAAACCGCCAAAGCCACCTGGGAAACCGCCAGGGAAGCCACCTCGTCTGTTTCCGCCGTTCTTGCCAAGAGTATTGATTGTGTAAACAACCTGAATCATTGCATAGCAACCTAAGTTGTTAGTTTCAGAGTCGGTGACACCGGTTGAAGTAGTAGATCGTGAAATCAGGCTCTGTTGCTGAAGGATATCGTAAACCTTCAAACGGACAGTCCAACTGTTGCTTTCAGTGAAGCGCTTGCTCAACTGAGCGTTCCAAATAGCGGTATTGCGGTCATTAGAGTTTTCGCCATAGCCTTGATAAATTCTATAGTTGAAGTCAGATGACAAATCAAACTTGGCAGGCAAGTGAAGGTTGCCATCGAATGTCAAAGTATAGTTGAATGTTTCACCGTTGTTAGACAAGTTTGTATTGGCATTATTACTCTTGTTGTACATAACCGAACCGCTAAGGGTGAAGTCAAATACATCGCAACGATAGTTAGCCTGCAAAGATTCATTCAACATCAATGAAGAAGTAACACTCTTTTTCTTGTTTAATAGTTGCATTGCGTTCTTTTCACCAGTCAATGTCACATTTTCATTATAGTTGGCCATGGTACGCGATGTGATAGAGAATTTCTGATTTGAAAGTGGAGTTGAGAATGTAAAGAATCCATTTGTGCCCCAGTTGCCATTGACATTTTCCAAATGTGTTTCCCTATTGTTGGTAGCCAAATCATAATATGTAACAGTTGCAACAGAGTTAACAGTATTATTGTACGACAAGTTAATCATGATATTACGACCTGAATTTCTATTGAAATCACTGAGGCTTAATGAAATGTTATTTCTGAACGATGGTTTCAAATCAGGATTACCATATTGAAGCAATTGTGGGTTGCTAACATCAATTACATCCTGCAAGTTTTGAACACTTGGAGCCTGACTACGTCCATTGTAGCGGAACTGCAAGTTGCGTGTGTTGGTAAATCTGTACTCAAGTCGCATTGAAGGTGCCCAGTTTACAACTGACTGCTTGGTATCTTTGCCAACATTTCTTCCGACAATATTATCAACCTTTGACTCCTGCGGTTGAAGCGACACGCCCAAATTGTAGCGCAACTTGTCATATCGGCCTTGCCAAGCCAATTCAACTCGGTGATTGACGTATGTATTTTCCACCTCACTACTCAAGGAATCCGTATATTCCACACTATCTTCCTCATAAACATACGAATAGGAATCAGACCATTGATTTTGGTAGCTATATCGCAACTGAATGTAGTTTTTCTCGAATACAGGCTCTACATAATTTATTTCAGCACGAATATTGAAGCTTGATCTTTCACCGTCAGTATAACGGTCAGTAAGCTGATTATAGCCCATACTAATGTATTTGGCATCAGTTAACCTATTTGATTCCGATGGAGATAAAGATCCGTTCAGGTTCACACCTAACGTCAAGCTTCTGCCTCTATCGTTGAGTTTTCTTACCACACGCAAATTCGCGCCATAGCTAAGGCTTGTTGATTCCTGGTCGCCGGTATTGCTTGTCAAGCTGATAGAATCACGTTCTAAAGACAAAGAGTCCAATGCGCCAAAACTTGAAGTCAAACTGCTTGATTCAGTATTAGACTTGCTAAAAGAGATGTTAGGCCTAAATATGATTGTAGTCATGGTGTCGATTCCCCAGTTCAAGCGGAACGAAGCCCTGATATTGTCAGACTTTCTGGTTGAATTTGAATTGCCAATTGAAAGGTTGGTTTGGCCGTTTGGCAAGAAATTTTCAGCTGTACTTTCAGTAATAGTTTCTTTTTCTTGGTGATTATAAGTAAAGTCGCCACCATATTTTAGTGAAGAAGATGGTTCCTGAGCGAAAGATGAGTTGATGCTTGCGGAGGTTGTAACACCACCAAACATGCTGGCCATGTCGAAGCTTCCGAAGTCCATCATGCCACCACCCATCATGCCTCCACCGAAGCCACCCATCATGCCGCCCATCATGCCGCCACCATTGCCACCTCTATTTCCGCCACCACCGGCACTCATAGAGCTCATGTTGTCATCCATGACACTGGCGTTGTTTGTATTGTTGATGTTTGCATTGATAGAGAAGTTACCCTCGTCGTTAAACCTGTTCAAATCGACGTGACCATCGTAGCGATGATCATCTTCGCCTTCGATATCGTGACCGCCTGCGGCCCAAACCTTGCCAACCCAACCATCCTTGAAACCTTTACGGACAGTGAAATCAAGTACAAACTCTTCATCGTCGTCGTCGATGCCGGTAAGTTCGGCCTGCTCGCTTCTCTTATCATAAGTTTTTGCATCCTTGACCATATTTGCCGGCAAGTTTTTAAGAGCAACCTGAGGATCGCTTGAGTAGAATTCCTTGCCATCCATCAAGACCTTAGTAACTGTTTTCCCGTTGATAGTCACTTTTCCGTCTGAGATTTCGGCACCCGGCAACTTCTTGACCAAATCCTCAAGAGCCGCACCCTCAATTACGTGATATGCATCAGCGTTGAATACAACGGTATCGTCCTTGACTGTCATTGGAGTTGCTTCAGCGACAACACTTACCTCTGCAAGCTGCTCGGCATCTTCCAAAAGGAATATTCTGCCAACCTTGTTCTCTTGACCTTTTACAACTTCGATATTTTTATCGACTGGCTTATAACCGATGAAAGATGCACGAACCAGCACCTTGCCGGCTTTTACTCCTTCAACAACAAATGAGCCGTCGGCTTTTGTTGCATCGCCTTTCAAAAACGTGCTATCGGGCAACGAATATAGTTGTACGTTTGCGTACTGCAATGGTTCATTCGATGTCTTATCGAACAAGAAACCTGAAACTGATGTCGTTTGGGCAATAGCTGCATTGCCAATCAAGACTGATAATAAAAGAAGTGACTTTCTCATTTTTCAAAATTTTTCGTTTTGCGATACAATAGTATTTCTTTTCGGAATATCTACAATTTGCTTATAGATGAAACACTATAAAATGCCGATTGAACTTGGCAAACACTTGTTTGAGTCGAAGTTCGGGCTGATTTTGCCGTTGAAAATGGCGTTTTTTCATTTTTAGTTCTCTCCGAAGCCAAAACCTGCGCGTTCCACAAAGTTTGCACATCTACATACATCATTGATTATCAACATGGACCATAATTAAAAAAGGTTATCTGCTAGCAGATAACCTTTTTTAATCTTATTGACATTTTACCAAATATCGACTCTTTCCTCCATTGGCAGAAACATCTTGTCTCCTTCCTTTACGCCAAATGCGTCATACCAACTATTAATATGTGGCAAGGTGCCATTCACCCGCCAACGGCCCAAGGAATGTGGATCGCTCATTGTACGCTTGCGGATTTCCTCGTCTCGGATATTGCCGGCCCATACTGTGGCATACGCAATGAAGAACCGTTGTTCTGGAGTAAAACCGTCCTTGTCTTTTAAAGGGTTATCTTTAGTAGCGTTCTTGAAAGCCTGGAAAGCGACTTGCAAGCCACCATGGTCTGCAAGGTTCTCGCCAAGCGTGAGGCTCCCGTTTCCCTTGACACCATCAAGGACTTCAATATTGTTGAAGAAATCGACCAAGGGTGTTACACGTGATACAAATTTGTCGGCGTCTTCTTTTGCCCACCATTCATGGAGGTTGCCATCCTTGTCGTATTGACGGCCCTGATCGTCGAAGCCATGCGTCATTTCGTGACCAATAACCACGCCGATTGCACCATAGTTAAATGCATCATCGGCTTCCATGTCAAAAAATGGATATTGCAAGATGCCGGCCGGGAAGCAAATCTCATTAGTTGTAGGGCTATAATATGCATTGACAGTCTGTGGTGTCATGTACCATTCGTCACGGTCGACAGGCTTGTTGTAGTTTTTCTCCACATTGTACCTGGATTGTGCCTCATATATCGACTTCACGTTTTCCCACAACGATTTTTCCTTTTCAATGCTCACGTGAGAATAATCGCGCCACTTGTCAGGATAGCCTATTTTCACATAAAATGCATTTAGCTTATCCAATGCGACGGCCTTGGTTGAATCACTCATCCAGTTCTGCTCCATAATGCGTTCGCCAAGCGCTGTCTGCAAATTCTTGACCAGTTTGGCCATCCGTTCCTTATGCGATTCAGGGAAATATTTAGCCACGTACATTTGTCCGACGGCCTCACCCAAACGAGAGTTGCAAAGGTTGACAGCATCTTTCCACCTAGGGTTATTTTGCAATTTTCCCTGCATCACCTTTCCGTAGAGATTAAAATCCTCGTCCCTCATGTCGTCAGACAAGAATGAAGCGGCCGCGTCAATGACTTGCCATTCCAAATATGCCTTTTGAGCCTCAAGGCTCTCTTCGGCAACAATTGCGTTCACCTCCTTCATCTGGCAAGGCTGGCACAAATCCAACTGTTGCAAATCGACAAAGCCGTACACATTGCACAATGCGTCGAAATCGATATTGCCGTAAGTCGCCTTTAGCTCGGAATATGTGATTTTATTGTAGTTTGCATCCGGGTCACGCAATTCGGCGTTGCTCTTGGAGCTTTTGGCAATGCGAGTCTCTATGGCGACGACGCTTTCCATCTTTCTTGTGGCAGTTGCTTCGTCGTCACCGACAAGCATGAACATCTTTACGACATGCTTGCGGAAAGCTTCAAAAACTGCCTTTGTTGCTTCATCATCATCGAGATAGTATTCCTTCTCGTTCAAGGAAAGCCCGTTTTGTACAAATACGACAATGTTGTTCTTGCTGTCCTTGTCGTCTGGAGCTATGCCGATATCAAAATATCCACGGATGTTTCTGAACATATACTTTGCCATCATTGGAAAAATCTCGGAACGGTCGGAAATGGCACGTATCGCGTCCAAATCAACCTTTACCGGAGCTACACCTTCAGCATTAAGGCGAGCGCTATCCATTGCCACGCTATACAATGTGGCTATCTTGTCGGCAACAGATCCTTTTTCATTGTTCCCGTTTGATATTTCCTCAATAAGACTTCGGATTTGCATCTTGTTGTCCTCGCCGATCTTATCGAACGAGCCGAAACGGGAATATTCGTCGCCAAGAGGATTGTTTTTCATCCAACCGCCACAAGCGTATTGGTAGAAATCGTCTGCCGGATTAACGGCATTGTCGAAATTCTCTAGCCTTATGCCTGAACTTTGTTCTGTATGGCCACAGGCCAATAGTGTTGCCGCAAATGACATTAGCAATAGATTTTTAAGGTAAAATTTCTTTTTCATAAGTGAATGTTTAAAGCCACTGTTGTCTGTCGCATGAATTGGGTACGACATTCGAGTCACAAATATAAGAGATGTGAACAAATAACGAAAGCAAATTATTGATATTCCCTATAATGGCGATGGTGACGACTAAAGATGAAAAAACAACCGGTTTTATGCCAGGGACATTGCACAACGAACTGACATCGGCATTATTTTTGGCCTCACGTTTTAAACATATTACGACCATGGCAGGAATTACATATAAAGCCGAGAGCGAGGATATTGTAGAAAAGATAAGACTCGATGCGAAAAATGTCGCGGCAGAACTCGTTGAAAAGGCACACCTGAAAAAAGGCCAGATAGTTGTTGTTGGATGCAGCACAAGCGAAACAGTAGGCAACAGCGTAGGCAGCCATTCCATTCCCGAAATAGGCAAAGCCATCCATGACGGGCTGAACGACATATTCGGGCCACTAGGCATATTCATGGCGGCGCAATGCTGCGAACACCTAAACCGAGCCATAATAATAGAACACGAGGCGATGCCAAATGCCGAGATTGTGAATGTCGTGCCCCGTCCCAAGGCTGGGGGCTCGTTTGCCACGGCCTGCCACCAATCATTCAGGCATCCGGTAGCAGTGGAAAAGATAAAGGCCGATGCCGGAATAGACATTGGCGCCACGCTAATCGGGATGCACCTTAAAGAGGTCGCCGTCCCGTTGCGCATCAAGCAAGACCACATTGGCAAAGCCATTGTCATTGCGGCAAGAACCCGGCCTAAATTCATTGGTGGCGAACGTGCCTGCTACGATGAGAACCTGAAAGACGGCTATCCTGAATACTGAACACCTATCAGCGTCTGACTAAAGGCCAGATAAGCTGTTCAAGACCGTTGACCTTTATTTCGTACATGAGTTTCAGCTGTTCACCCAATTTGCCATCGGGGAATCCTTTTTGTTCATACCAAACCAAATAAGGTTCAGGCAATTGCACCAAAAGCAATCCCTTATACTTACCGAATGGCATTCTGGCATTGGCCAATTCGACCAATTGCTGTTGTTGAGGTTGACACGGAATCATAAACTTAAACCATAAGCCAATAAGGCGCTCTATAACATTGAACATCAGCATTGGCGGCACCTAATTGTCCAATTTACAGGTCTGCGTTTTGCTAACAAGCAAAAGAAACATATTTTTGCATTGAATTAACAAATGCAGGATGAAACTTATTGCTGAACATTTGGTGAAACGTTACGGAAGCCGTACCGTTGTCAAAGACGTGTCGTTTCAAGCCGAAAAAGGCGAAATTGTAGGTTTGCTTGGACCTAACGGTGCAGGCAAGACCACATCGTTCTATATGATTGTAGGCCTGATTACGCCAAACGGAGGAAACATTTACCTTGACGACCTTAATGTAACCAAAGAGCCTATCTACAAACGCGCAAAACTGGGAATCGGTTATTTGGCTCAAGAAGCATCAGTATTCCGCAAACTGAGCGTTGAAGACAACATCATGTCGATTTTGGAAACGACCGACTTGACAAAAGAGCAGCAAAAGGAAAAGCTGGAATCGCTGCTTACGGAATTCAGCCTGCACCACATACGCAAAAGCTTAGGCATACAACTGTCGGGTGGCGAACGACGCAGGACAGAAATAGCACGCGCCTTGGCCATCGACCCAAGCTTCATTCTGCTAGACGAGCCATTCGCTGGTGTCGACCCTATTGCCGTTGAAGACATACAACGCATCGTCCGGCAGCTAAAGGAGCGCGGCATAGGTGTGATAATCACCGACCACAATGTTCAAGAGACCTTGTGCATAACCGACCGCACGTATCTTCTGTACGACGGCAGGATCATGAAAGAAGGTTCGGCACGGGAACTTGCCGACGACGATGAAGTCCGTCGCGTATACCTTGGCCAAAATTTCGTCTTGCGAGAGTGATGACACACAACCAATGCTTCATTTACCGCACCTTGACTTTCGACATAAACAACACGTTGTGCTAAAGAAAATAATTTCGATACTGATATTACTTCTGCCCATATGCATTTTCGAATCACAGGCACAAGTAACCCGCATTAGAGGAACCGTAATAGACGACGGGACAAACGAGCCCCTGCCCTTTGTAAACGTGGCTGTACCTGGCACATCCATAGGCACTATCACCGACATTGACGGGCAATTCTTTCTGGAAACCCGCTACCGGATCGATTCAATAGTAGTATCATGCCTTGGATACACGCCATACGGCCAACATATAAAAAGCGGCACATACCAAGAGGTTGAAATCAGGCTGGGCACCAACGACATAATGATGGAGGAAGTCGTAGTCCATCCCGGCGAGAATCCTGCGTTTCGCATACTCCGGAAAATAAACGAGAACAAGAAGCGCAACGACCCGATGCGCCAGGAGCTATACACCTACGAGGTGTACAACAAGATGGAACTCGACATCAACAACATTAGCGAAGAATACAAGAACCAAAAGGTATTCAAGCATTTCCAATTCATATTCGACTACATCGACACCTCGGCCATAACCGGCAAGACATTTCTTCCGGTCTTCATTACAGAATCGATGTCGGACTATTATTTCCAGAAGAATCCGAAACGGCAGAAAGAAGTAATAAAGGCAAGCCGAATTTCAGGCATGGAAGACGACATGATGTCGGAATTTACCGGCAAGATGTATCTAGACTTCAACCTGTACGACAATTTTGTGCCAATACTTGGCCTTGACATGGTAAGCCCTATTGCCAATATCGGTCAGGCATACTACAAATATTACCTGATCGACAGCGCATACCGCGACAACCGCTGGTGCTACCAAATTTCATTCAAGCCAAAGCGCAAGCAAGAACCGACTTTCACTGGATATTTCTGGGTTCATGACACCACCTACGCCATCGAAAGCTACAAAATAAGGATTGCCGACGGCGTAAACATCAACTTTGTGTCTGATTTTGTTGCAGAGCAGTCGTTTACCTATGTCGACGATTCAGTATGGTTTCCAAACAAGCAGGAGCTGTTCATCGACTTTGCCATAACCAACAAGGAGTACGGCTTTTTCGGGCGCAAGACCACCTCATACAGCAAAATAAACCTGCACCCCGACTTAAATGACGATGCATTTTCATCCTCAATGTCAAACGAAACCGTACTGCTCGACGACGCCATGACTAAGACAGCCGAAGACTGGGAACAACTGCGCCACGAAGAATTGAGCGAGCGGGAAAAAGACATATATAAAATGGTGGACTCGGTAAAGGAAGTGCCACTGTTCAACAGTTTCGTAAAGATAATCAACACGCTGGTGACTGGATACTGGGTGAAAGACCTTGTGGAGATTGGCCCGTACTACACGCTCTACAGCTTCAACCCCATCGAAGGCAGCCGGTTCAAGATAAGCCTGCGCACAAGCAATGAGTTCAGCACCAAATACATGCTGTATGGACATCTGGCCTATGGGACGCGCGACCGCAAGCTGAAATACGGATTCGGCATTACCGACATGTTCGGGACCGCCCCCCGACGGTGCGCCAACGCCTACTTCTTCCACGACAACGAGCAACTAGGCTTGACCGACAATGCATTCCTTACCGACAACATTCTGTCGTCGCTGTTTGCACGCGAGCAAAACGACAAGCTCACCATTGTGAACGAAGGAGGCGCCTACTACGACCACGAATGGTTCCTGGGCTTCTCGACAAAGCTCAAAGTGCGCCACAAGCAAATCTACGCATCGGAAACCGTACCGTTCAAGATGTTCGACACAAAAACCAACGACACCATAGACGTGCACAAGCTCCGCACCACCGAAGTGTCGGTAAACATGAGGTTCGCCTACAACGAGAAATTCATAATGGGGAAATTTGAACGGCGAAGCCTTGGCACAAAATACCCAATCCTGACACTCGGGCTGACAGTCGGGATTCCTGACATCATGGGTAGCGACTACGAATACTACAAGCTACACTTCAGCATCGACCACACTGTGCCAATAAACCCCATTGGCGATTTCCGCTACATAATCGATGCCGGAAAGACTTTCGGGAAAGCTCCATTCCCATTCCAGCAACTGCACGAAGGCAACCAGACCTACGCCTACGACGAATACGCATTCAACCTGATGAACTACTACGAATTTGTCAGCAACGAATACATGACCTTCATGTTCGAACACCACTTCAAAGGGTTCTTCCTCGACCACATTCCATTGTTCCGCAGACTGAAATGGCGCGAAGTGGCCACAAGCAAGATTCTGTTTGGCGACTTCACCCAACGCACAAGCAACGACCTTTTCTTTCCTTCGACACTAAACGTGCTTAACAAGCCGTATGCCGAGGCTGGTGTAGGCATAGAGAACATTTTCAAGTTTTTCAGGGTAGATGCCATTTGGCGACTGACCTATCTTGACCACGAAGATGTACTGCCCTTCGGAATCCTGGCGAAGATGCAACTGCAATTCTAAGCATGATGATGCGCCAGCACATCCCCACACAACTCATTGACACAAGCATGTCTTTGCGCGCAATCGCAGTCCACTGGCACACTCGGGCAATCTATCAGATAAAAGTTTCAAAATCGGCACAAGCAATTTGTAGAACTTCCCTAAAAAGACTAATTTAGTGGCTTGTAAAAATTGAACACCATGTATATCGGAATAGCAGGAAACATTGGCTCGGGCAAGACTACCCTGACCAAACTTTTGGCAAAAAACTTCAAGTGGGAAGCCCATTACGAAGAGGCCGACAACCCGTATATGAACGACTTCTACAACGATATGCAACGATGGTCGTTCAACTTGCAGGTTTTCTTCCTGAACAGCAGATACAACCAAATCCTGCAAATACTGAAGTCGGGAAAGACAGTTGTACAAGACCGTACAATTTATGAAGATGCGCACATATTTGCGCCCAACCTGCACGATATGGGCCTGCTAAGCACACGCGACTTCAACACATACTTCTCGTCGTTTGAACTGATGAGCAAGTTCATACAGCCACCCGACCTGCTGATATACCTGCGCGCATCGGTGCCGACGCTTGTGCGCAACATACAGAAACGCGGTCGCGACTACGAGAGTTCAATCCGCATCGACTACCTGAAACGGCTCAACGAGCGCTACGAAGCGTGGATATCAAAATACGACCTGGGCAAACTGCTGATCTTCGATGTCGACAATATGAATTTCAGCGAGAACACCGACGACCTGCGCACCATCCTGGACCGCGTAGATGCCGAACTGCACGGTCTGTTTTAGCCTGACGGCAGATGAACACTTTGCAGGAGATACTCGAATTCAGCAAGTTCGACAATCTCGAATGGTGTGCGCGCCAAATTGTGGAAGGATTCATAACTGGCCTGCACAAAAGCCCGTATCACGGATTCTCGGTGGAGTTTGCCGAGCACAGGCTCTACAATCAGGGCGAATCGACCCGACATATCGACTGGAAACTGTACGGACGCACCGACAAACTCTTTGTCAAGCGCTTTGAGGAAGAGACAAACCTGCGTTGCAACATACTGATTGACACATCATCATCTATGCTGTTTCCGTACGACGGGCGGAAAAGCATCAGCAAACTGACTTTCTCAATCTATTCGGCATCGGCACTCATACACCTGCTTCGCCGTCAGCGCGATGCCGTGGGGATAACGCTCTTTTCCGACAAGATCGACTTCATTTCCGAATCACGCCTGTCGGAGACTCACGCCAAGATGCTTTTTGCCGAACTCGACAAATGCATCAACAACCGACATCTTGACCAAGGCCACACCACAAACGTGGCCGACGCGCTTCACCTTTTGGCGGAGAAGATGCACAAGCGCTCGCTCATAATACTCTTCTCCGACCTGTTCGCCTGCGACCAACAAGAACTGTTCGGCGCCATTGAGCACCTGAAGCACAACAGGCACGAGGTTGTGATATTCCACGTAACCGACCACGAGCACGAAATGGCGCTCGACTACCCCAACCGCCCCACCTGCTTTGTTGATATGGAGACAGGCGAAAAGATAAAACTGAACCCAAACGAGATAAGAGACGCCTACCGACTGTCGCTCGACAGTTTCGTATCGAGCCTTCAGGAGAAATGCGGGCAATACAACGTTGAATTTGTAAGCGCCGACATTCGCCGACCGTTTGCCGACGTTCTCACGCCGTTCCTGATTAAGCGGGCGAAGATTGGATGACGACTACGGCCGTCGTCTTGCGCGGTTTGCTTCGCAGTTCGAGACGCGTTGCGCCACGCATCTACGAAATCTGCCTGACAAAATCTTCAAAATCACCACAAGCAATTTACATAACTCCCATATAAGAGGTTTCTCAACAAAATGCCTGACAAAATCGCCGAAATCAGCACAAGGCAATTATGGAAATACACATAAATTTGCGACCTAAAAAAATCAATAGAAATATGAGACACACCATTCTTGCCACCATTATGCTTGTGGCGCTTTCGTTCAGTGCAGAGGCCTCCGACTTCAAAAGTGGCAACTTGTACTACAAAATTAGAAGCAATACAGAACCTTACACCGTTGAGGTGACGTACCAATATGATTGGTCTTCGGATAATTATTTTGGTATGACCACTGCCACAATACCCGAAACAGTGACTTATAACGAACATGCATATTCGGTCACAAGCATTGGCTCGTGTGCGTTTGCGTATTGCAGAGGCTTGACCTCGGTAACCATTCCTAATTCGGTCACAAGCATTGGCAATTATGCGTTCGATGGTTGCAGTGGCTTGACATCAATCACCATTCCTAATTCGGTGACAAGCATTGGCTCGAATGCGTTCGATGGTTGCAGTGGCTTGACATCGGTCAATTTTGCGGAAAACTCACAACTCACAAGCATTTACAAGTCAGCGTTTGCGTATTGCGAAGGCTTGACCTCGGTAACCATTCCTAATTCGGTTACAAGCATTGGCGAGGATGCGTTCTATTATTGCAGTGGCTTGACATCGATCACCATTCCAAATTCGGTGACAAGTATTGGCTGGGGAACGTTCAATGGTTGCAGTGGCTTGACATCAATCACCATTCCAAATTCAGTGAAAAGCATTGAAACGGATGCGTTTCAAGATTGCAGTGGCTTGACATCGGTCAATTTTGCGGAAAACTCACAACTCACAAGCATTGCCCCGAAAGCGTTCATTTATTGCGAAGGCTTGAAATCAATCACCATTCCAAATTTGGTGACAAGCATTGGTTATTCGGCGTTCTCTGGTTGCAGTAGTTTGATAAAAGTTGACTATCAAGGTACAATTGGCGATTGGCTCAACATCGAGTTCAGCAACTCGAATGCAAATCCACTATATTATGCACACCACCTATACATCAACAACGAAGAAGTTACAAATGTGGTCATTCCTGATACAATTACTGAAATCAAGCCTTATGCGTTCTCTGGTTGCAGTGGCTTGACAAGAGTTGACTACCGAGGCACAATTGGCGATTGGCTCAACATCTCATTCGGCAACACAGAAGCGAATCCTCTAAACTATGCGCATCACCTATACATCAACGGCAAAGAAGTTTTAAATGTGGTCATTCCTGATACCATTACAGAAATCAAGCCTTATGCGTTCTTTGGTTGCAGTAGTTTGACCTCGGTAACCATTCCTAATTCAGTGAAAAGCATTGGCGATTATGCGTTCGAAGGTTGCACATCCTCTGTATTATATTGCCAAGCGACAGAAAAGCCTTCAGGATGGGCGAATAACTGGAATTACAATGGCGGATTTGTGGTGTGGGGTTGCAAGGTTGTCAGCCTGTCGGCAAACGACAACACGTTCGGCACTGTAACTGGTGGCAAAGACGGGTTGTTCCTGCCTAATGAATCTGTTACCATTTCGGCCATACCTGCCGAGCATTACCATTTTGCTAAATGGAGCGACGGCGACACTAAGAATCCTCGGTCAATAACTATTACTTCAGATACAACTTTAACGGCAGTATTTGCCATTGATACATTCAAGATAACCGCATATACCGAAAACGGCACCGTATCTGGCGCTGGCGCGTATGCTTACGGAGCATCGGCATCACTGACTGCTTCGCCTGCCGAGCATTACCATTTTACAAAATGGAGCGACGGAAGCGCCGAGAATCCTCGGTCAATAACTATTACTTCAGATACAACTTTAACGGCAGTGTTTGCCATTGACACATTCAAGGTTAACACATTCGCCGAAAACGGAACCGTGTCTGGTGCGGGCTTGTATGCTTACGGCACGCAAACATCACTGACAGCCACTCCTGCCAAGAATTTCCATTTTGCTAAGTGGAACGATGGAAATACTGAGAACCCGCGTTCAATAAAAGTCACTTCCGATACAACTTTGATTGCAGTGTTCGCCATTGACACACTCAAAGTTACTGCATCTGCCGAAAACGGAACTGTATTAGGCGCTGGGAAATTTATTTACGGGACATCGATATTACTGGTGGCCACTCCTGCCGAACATTACCATTTTGCAAAATGGAGCGACGGGAACACTGAAAATCCGCGTTCAATAACAGTGACAGAAGACATAACGTTGGTTGCAATTTTCGAAAAGGCCGACGCAATCGACACACTCAAAGTAACCGCATCAGCCGAAAACGGAACTGTATTTGGCGCTGGCGAATTTGCTTATGGGACATCG
>JAZUEN010000047.1:0-37783 GCA_045640185.1 Bacteroidales bacterium | reverse complement strand
TTAGGTTTTAGATGTCGAAACTTTAGATTTTAGATGTCGAAACTTTAGATTTTAGATGTCGAAACTTTAGATTTTAGATACTGAAACTTTAGATTTCAGATGCTGAGACTTTAGATTTCGGATATTAAAACTTTAGATTTCAGACATCAAAACTTTAGATTTTGGATGTAGAAACTTTAGGTTTTAGACTTCAAAACTTTAGATTTCTTTATATATTTGTGCCGTTAATTTTTATTATTAATAGTTAATGTGTTGATTATGAAAGTAGATAGAATGGCATCTTATGCTTTGTTGCGTTTGGCATCGCAATTCCCTGTAGTTGGAATTATTGGCCCTAGGCAGAGTGGAAAATCCACATTGGCTAAAATGGCTTTTCCTACTAAAAAATTCGTTTCATTTGATGATAGAAATATTAGAAATATTGCCAATTCAAATCCACGTGATTTTTTGCTCGCTTTTCCTGACGGAGTAATAATCGATGAAGCACAAAAAGTGCCTGACATATTCGATGCCATAAAGTATGATGTTGATAACGGCGAATATACTCCAGGAAAATATATACTTACGGGTTCGAGCCAGTTCAAACTTCGCGAAAATATGTCGGATTCTTTGGCGGGAAGGGCTTCGTATATGCGGTTGTTGCCATTCACTATCGGCGAATTAGGCGTTGTTAGTGGTGGCGATGCTTCTGTTTACGACTTGATTTTCAAGGGAGGCTATCCGCCTTTGTATGATAAAAAAAAGCGTTTCAACACTTACGATTGGTTCGAAAGTTACATCGATACATATTTGTCGTTCGACGTAAAAGACCAGATAAATGCTTCCAATTTGATGCAGTTCAAGACGTTCATACAGTTGTGCGCCACATATAGCGGTCAGGTGTTTTCAATGGATAGCATGGCGCGTAAGTTGGGTTTGTCTGCACCTACCATCAAGAAGTGGCTTTCGGTTTTGGAATCATCGTTCATCATTCATTTTCTTGAACCTGACACTAATAATATTGGCAAATCGCTTGTGAAAACGGCAAAAATGTATTTCACCGATACAGGTTTGCTTTGCCATTTGTTGCGTTTGCAGTCAAAGGAGGATTTGCTGTTGAGCCCATATAAAGGTGCTGTGGTGGAAACATTTGCTGTCTCCGAAATGTTGAAGGTGAGGCAAAACAAGGCAAGAAAGGGCAATCTGACATACTATCGTGATTGGAATGGGTTGGAAGTCGATACTATCGCCGATTGGAGGCATACTTTTGCGATTGAAATTAAGAGTTCAAGTGATGCTGACAGCGGTCTTTCTTCAAATATCCACAAATATATTGACAGCCGTAAGGATGTTCAATGCCGTGGCACTGTATTGTATTTGGGCGACCTAACCTGCACAGTCAACAACGTCGATTACGTTGGTTGGAAGGATTGGGACAGTTATATCGATGATTGCGAAAATAAGTAGTGCGTCGCTGTATCTTTTTAATTTAGTTTGATTTATATTTTATATTGATACTATGAAAAAATTAAAGTTTGTTGTCTGTATTGCATTTGTGTCTGTGTTGTGTACCTTTAGTGTGCTCAATGTCGATGCTCAAGATAATTCGTTCGATGCCAATAAGTTGGATTCGTATTTCGATGCAATTAAGGAACATTGGTACGGCTCTGTTAGTGTGAGCAAGGGAGGAGAGGTTGTTTTTCAAAAATCAGTTGGTTTCGCCGATGTTGACGCTGGCATTCAGGCAAGTGCCGACAGCCGTTATCTGATTGGTTCCATATCAAAAATGTTCACTTCTTATTTGGTGCTAAATGCAGTCGATGAAGGTCTTTTGTCATTATCTGACAATCTTTCTAAATATTTTCCAGACAGTAAAATAGAAAACTCTGATTCCATTACGGTTGACAATTTGCTTTATCACCGAAGTGGCATTCACGATGTTTTTGAAGGTAGTTCTGATTATCTTGAGTGGAACACCAAACCGCATACTCGCGAGCAACTGATTGAGCGTATTGCTTTGGCAAAATCCGATTTCACACCTAACAGCGATTGCCGTTATTGCAATTCGGGTTATATACTGCTGACTTTCATACTCGAGAAGGTATATGGAAAAAGTTATGCCGATTTGTTGCAGGAAAAGATTGCAAAGCCGTTGAATCTGCAAAACACCTATTATGGTGGAAAGATAGACCCTTCGGCTAACGAGTGCAGGTCGTACACTTATGCTGGAGATTGGCATCTGGAACCAGAAACCGACCTTTCAATTCCGCAAGGTGCTGGCGCTTTGGTTTCGACACCTTCCGATTTGACAAAGTTTGCCTATGCCTTGTTTACAAGTGAGTTTGGCGCAAAAGTGGTAGATAGAATGAAGACCGTTTTAGGGCCGTTGGGGCGAGGACTGTTCCCAATCCCGTTCTATGCCAGAATCGGTTTCGGACATACAGGCGGAATTGACGGATTCAGTTCGGTCCTTTGCCATTTCGATGAAGACGATGTTGTTGTCGCCGTATGTTCAAATGCGAGCGACTTCAATCAAAACGACATTCTTATCGCCATTTTGAATACAGTGTATGGTATTGAATATGAAATACCTTCGTTTACGTGCGTTGAATTGTCGGCTGAACAACTTGAATCTTACACAGGGGTGTATTCGTCAGAAGCGTTGCATATGGATTTGACCATAACAACCAATGGTAAAATACTTTACGGTCAGGCAACTGGTCAGACAGTGTTCGCGTTGACTTCAAAATCCGACGGCCAGTTTGAGTGTTTGAAGGCAGGCCTTGTTATCGATATTGATGTCGCCGAACGTAAACTCACATTGTACCAGGGAGGCGGTAAATTCGAGTTCCTGAAAAAGTGACTTTTGCCTGTCTTGTGTTTCTATGTTGGCATATTCGCTGATTTATAATGATTTGTCAAAAGAGTGCGTTGTTTTCGGCTGTTAATTCCGCTGTTCGTTGTTAGTGGCTAAATGCTGACAGATTTTGCCAATTGTAAGTTATATTTGCACCGGAAAAAAAGAGAACAATGGCTTTTATTTACAACATCTCGATAAGATTATATTCGTTGGCCGTTCGTTTGGCGTCGCCATTCAACGAGAAGGCTCGCCAATGGGTGTCGGGGAGGAAGAACCTGTTGGAGCAAATGGCATCAAAAATTGACGGCAAAAAACCGATAGCGTGGTTTCATTCATCTTCGTTGGGCGAATTTGAGCAGGGACGGCCTGTCATTGAGGCTTTTCGCAAGCAATACCCCGATTATGCCATTCTGTTGACATTCTTTTCACCTTCGGGATACGAGATTCGCAAGAACTATGCAGGTGCCGACTATGTCTTTTACTTGCCAGCCGATACGGCCGGTAACGCACGTCGCTTCATGGAGATTGTCAACCCCAAAGTGGCATTGTTCATCAAGTACGATTTTTGGTATAACTACTTGAATCAGTTGAATAAGCGGAACGTTCCTACATTCGTTTTTTCATCAATATTCCGTCCTCAGCAGACGTTTTTCAAATGGTATGGCGGTTGGTATCGCAAAATGCTGAAATTCTTCACGGTGCTTTTTGTGCAAGATGAAAATTCACGCAAGTTGCTTGCCGGCATTGGCATCAACAATGTCCAAATAGGTGGCGACACCCGTTTCGACCGTGTCTATGATATTGTTCAGCAAGCTCAGCCACAGCCTCTTATCGAAAAATTTGTTGGCGACTCTAAGGTGTTGGTAGCAGGAAGCACGTGGATTGGCGACGAGCAGTTGCTTTGCCGTTATGCCAACGAACACGATATCAAGATGATAATCGCACCGCACGAAACAACCGAGGCAAATGTCGGCAGGGTTGAAGGCTACTGCAACGGGAAGGTGGCAAAATACACTGACGCTCAAACCGATGCTTCAATAGTAGACAATGCCCAAGTGCTGATAATAAATTGCATCGGATTGCTGTCGTCGCTTTACAGATACGGCCAGGTGGCTTACATTGGCGGTGGTTTCGGCAAGGGAATCCACAATACGCTTGAAGCCGCAACATACGGTGTGCCAGTAGTCTTTGGCCCAAAATACCAGAAGTTCCGCGAGGCATGCCAACTCATCGAGCGTGGTGCGGGAACAAGCATATCCGAATACAGTCAGTTGGAGTCGGTTCTTGACAAGTATTTTGCCGATGCCGAAAATTGCAAGGCCGACGGCAAGATTGCATCTGACTATGTCAACGAGACACGCGGTGGCACGAAGTTGATAATGAACGAATTGAATAAAGTATTATAATAGGCAGGGACCATAGTTCTGGAATAGAGACTGTCCATAGCCACAAAACAACAAGAACATTGAAATTCTCTGAATTTAATTTGCATCCGCAAGTATTTGAGGGCGTTGACGCAATGGGTTTCGACGAGGCCACACCTGTTCAGGAACAGGTCATTCCTGTCGCTCTCGAAAAACGCGATTTGATTGCTTGTGCACAGACGGGTACAGGCAAGACTGCGGCTTATCTGCTGCCACTTTTGCATCATTTGGCGTCAAAGCCCGAGCAGAAGATAAAGGCGCTCATTTTGGCTCCTACACGAGAATTGGTAATGCAAATCGACCAACAGTTTCAGGGATTCGGCTATTTCTGTGGCGTTGAATCGGTTGGCATTTACGGAGGCAACGACAGCGCCATTTGGGACCAGCAACGATGTGCAATTGAAGGTGGCGCTAATGTGCTTATAGCGTCGCCGGGCCGTTTGCTTTCTCACCTTAATTTGGGGTATGTCAAATTGGATAGCCTTGAATATCTTATCCTTGACGAGGCTGACAAGATGCTCGACATGGGTTTTGTCGATGATTTGAAACGCATCATCACTTATTTGCCATCTAACCGTCAAACGCTGATGTTTTCGGCTACTATGCCACCAAAAATCAGGCAACTGGCAAATTCAATTCTTAGGAATCCTGCAGAAGTCAACATAGCCATTTCAAAACCTGCAGAAGGTGTGTTGCAACGTGCCTATATGGCTTTCGATACACAGAAGAATAAGCTGATAGAGCTTCTGCTGAAGGAGCGAAATGTGGATAGTGTGATTGTTTTCGCATCAACCAAAAGTACAGTCAAGACTTTGGTCAACGATTTGCGTCGCGCAAAACTAAGTGCGCGAGCCATCCATAGCGACCTTGAGCAGTGTGAACGTGAAGAAGTCATGCTGGACTTCCGAAACCACAAGTTCACCATTCTTGTCGCCACCGACATTGTTTCCCGAGGCATCGACATTGACAACATCGGGCTTGTCATGAACTATGACGTTCCTCGCGATCCTGAAGACTATGTGCATAGGGTAGGTCGTACGGCTCGTGCCAAATCGACGGGCGAAGCCATCACATTGATAAACCCGTTAGACGTTCAGCGTTTCGCTAAAATTGAATCGTTGATAGGGTATGCAATTGAAAAGCCCGCATTGCCTGAGGAATTGGGGGAGGCTCCTGAATATAATCCGCAAGCGGAAGAACGGAAGAGTCGTCGCAATACCCATCGTGGCGGACACGGCGGTCATGGACGGCAAGGCCACCCGCAGCACCGGCATTTCCATAAAAGAAAGAATGGACATAACGGGCAGGCAAGTTAGTAGTGGTTGCCAATTGGAGATTTAGACGCAATTCTAGTTCGGAATGGCTTCGTTTGAAATGACCTTTCAACTGAAAGGGCTTTGGTATGCTTGATCTTGACAATCTTGGACTAATAGGCTTGTTCATAGGCAATTTTCTTGCGTCAACCATTGTGCCGTTCAGTTCCGATGCCTTGTATGTGGCGGCACTGGCAACATTGTCACGTCCGTTCGCATGCTTTGTCGTGGCAACGGTTGGCAACTGGCTGGGCAGCATTGTGACGTATTATTGCGGAATGTTGGCCAAGCCTGAGTCTGTGGCACGTTGGTTCCATATCGATTTACAGTCAATAGTCAGGCATAAGAATAAGGTCGACCGATACGGAGTGTGGCTTGCGCTTGTAGCTTGGGTGCCATTTGTGGGAGACATGTTTGTGCTGGCTTTAGGCTTTTATCGCACACCAAAAATCACTACATTCATTTTGTTGCTTGTCGGCAAGGCATCGCGCTTTGTGGTTTGGACAGTGTTTTTCATTTAGCCAATAATAAAAAAAGGACTGCCGCTGGCAATCCTTTTCCCGTAATATGTGATGTGGTTTATTTCAGCTCAAATTTCACTTTGCCTTTTATGTCGGTTGCCGATGCGCCAATGATAGCCTCAAAAAATCCAGGCTCAGCTTCCCATTGTTGTTTCGTATCGTTGTAGAACTGAAGTGCATTCTTGTCGATGTTGAATTCAACAGTCTTGGTTTCACCAGGTTGGAGTTCAATCTTCGCGAAGCCTTTTAGTTCCTTTGCAGGACGGGCCAGTGTCGATTTCAAGTCCGAAATGTATAGTTGCACTACTTCAGAACCAGCACGGTTGCCCGTGTTTTTTACATCTACCTTCACTGTCAGCAGTCCGTCGGCTGTCATTGTAGTCTTGTCTATCGATGGCTTGCCATAGGCGAAGGTTGTGTATGAAAGGCCATATCCGAATGGGAACAGTGGCTTGATCTTCTTGGTGTCGAACCAGCGGTAACCAACCAGAATGTCTTCCTTGTACTCGACGTTTACTACAGCAAAGCTTGGCTTGCTGACATATTCGCCCATTGCGTGCGCTCCGCAATCTTCAAGTTTCGCAGGAAAGGTGAAAGGCAAGCGTCCCGAAGGATTCACATTGCCCGAAATGACGTCGGCAATTGCCTCGCCGGCTTCTGAGCCTATGTACCAAGCCTGAAGCACTGCAGGAACCTTTGCAAGCCAAGGCATTGTGACAGCCGTTCCAGTGATGTTTACAACTATGATGTTTGCATTTGCATCGGCAAGTGCGCTTATTATATTATCTTGATTATAAGGTAGCTCAAGCGAAGCCCTGTCTGTTCCTTCGCAATCCTGCCCGTTGCTTTTGTTCATGCCGCCTATATAGATTACGAAGTCGGCTTCTTTTGCCATTGATACGGCCTCGTCAAGAATTTCCTTTGCTGAGCGCTTGTCGCCAAGTTTTTGGCCAGTCTCAATTCCGTCAAATGACGTTATTGTGTCTCCGACATATCCACGTGCGTATTTGACGTTTTCTGCACCAAACATGTTTTTGATGCCTTCTAGTGGCGATATTTCACGCTGAACCTTCAGCGATGTCGAGCCACCGCCGATAGTCATCATCTTTATTGCATTTTCGCCAACTACGAGTATTTTCGGCTTTGCATTTATGTCGATAGGCAAGATGTTGCGTTCGTTTTTCAGCAAGACGATGCCTTCGCCTGCTATTTTGCGTGCGGCTGCATAGTGCTCGTCAGAACAGAGCGCGCCCCATTTTTGGTAGCCGGACATTTTTGTACGGAAAATCAGTCGCAGTACCCGGCGGGCCTTGTCATCAAGTTCATCGGTGGTGTACTTCCCGCTTTTGATGCCATCAAGGTACGGCGCGGCCAGAAAATAGTTGTCGTATGAATTGCTTCGGCCCCAAGTGGCGCCGCCCGTCCAAGTGCCGAATTCAAGGTCAAGTCCGTTGTGTACGGCTTCGTCGGTATTGTGAGCGCCACCCCAATCGGATATTACAACGCCGTCAAATCCCCATTCGCCTTTCAGAATGTCGCACAGCAGAGTCTTGTTGTGGCAGCAGTGCTGATTCTGATAAAGGTTGTAGCTGCCCATTATGGCCCAGGCGCCACCTTCGGTTACGGCGGCCTTGAAAGCCGGCAGGTAAATCTCGCGTAGTGCGCGGTCGCTGACTATCACGTTTGCCGATGAGCGGTTTATTTCGAAATTGTTTAGCGCGAAATGCTTTACGCAGGCGGCAACGCCATTTTGCTGAACACCCTTTACATATTTGATGACCATTTGTGATGTGAGGTATGGGTCTTCGCCCATATACTCGAAGTTGCGTCCGTTAAGCGGTGTGCGGAAAATGTTTACGCCAGGGCCAAGCAGTACGTTCTTCCCACGGTAAAGTGCCTCTTCGCCAATGCTTTTGCCGAAAAGTGCGGCCATTTCAGGATTCCATGTCGCTACCAGACAGGTCAGTGCAGGGAATGCGATGCACGAGTCGCTGGTCCATCCAGCCTGAACCCATTCATCCCAAAGCACCTCGTCCCTAATTCCCATAGGGCCATCGGAACACCATACTTCAGGAATGCCAAGCCGTTTGACTCCGGCACTGCTGAATTTTGACTGAGCGTGCAGTATTGCCACTTTCTCTTCGGTGGTCATGCGTTGCAATGCGTCTTCTATGCGTTGCTCAATTGGTTGACTAGGGTCGAGGTAAATTGGTGCCTGCCCGAATGCGGCGATACTGGTCAGAATCCCTGCCGCAAAAATGGTTAGTTTTCTAAGTGGCTTCATTGAATTGTTGTTTTGTGTTTTGTCGTGTCTATTCTTCTGCATTGAGATTTTTGAATGAGTCGATTACAAGGTTCATTATCTCTGCTTTATATTTCGAGGCTTGGGCCATGTACTTCATGTATTCATTGTCTGAAAATTTGTTGAAATCGCATGATTCCTTGCTTTCAAGCAATGAGGCTATCGTCTTTTCAGAGTAGCTGTTGAAGAAGTCGGCGTATTGTTGGGTCTCTTTTTCGTAGTCGTTCCAAAGAATATTGAACGATAATGTGCCCATTGTTATTAGGAATGCAGTCGATTCAAGTGTGGAAGCTAACTCAAATGCTTCTTCATCCGATAACAGCCCACAGTTGAAAAGAGAATCGGCATAGGTTTTTAAGTTGTTGATTATTTGGCTGTTGCCGGAAAGGAATGTCAGGTAGTCCTTGTTGTCGGTTACGAAATAATAGCAGAAGAAAAATGTGTTGTAGGCGTTCAGCACATCAAATGACAAGGTGCTTAAGTCTTGCAGGTCGATGGTTTCTTCCGATTGGCAAGTCTCCAACGAGCTTTGAGCATCTACCAGGCTTTGGATTATCGCGCGTCTGAAACTTGATGCGTCTTTTTCTGAATTGTCGTTGGTGTAAACCAGGGTGTCTTCAGATTGCATGTATTTTCTTACGGCTGTGTTTATCCATGCAATGGAGGTTTCTTCGGCAACAGCCAACTGCATTTCATATATCTTCAGCAAGTTGCTTTGGTAAGGCTCGTTTAGGTCGATGCTGATGGCCAATGAATCGACATAAGGGCTTTTTGTACCAGTTGTTGCTGAACTTGCCAAAAGGCTGTTTGCTTCCGATAGCTTGACTAGGCCGTCGCGTAGGGGAACGACTATCTTGTCGTTTTTAGCATTGTTCGAATTGGTGCAGCTGCATATTGTTGTGGCTATAGCCAACGTCCAAAATATCTTTTTCATGTCAAGTGTGTTTAGTTTACCAAATGTGAGTCTGTAGAGAGTCCGGAAGGTAGTATTTATCGCCAGGCTTCACATTGAATGCTTTTATGAATGCTTCTATGCTTGGCAGCGGGCCTTCAACCCTATATTTGGCTAGTGAGTGTTCGTTTGTGAGTGTCAAGTGCTGGGCATATTCGTCGGTGTATATGGTAGCCCACGATTGTGCATACGCTATGAAGAACCGTTGGTCAGGAGTCAATCCGTCAATAAGCTTTGACTGGTCTTTCCATTGTTCTGTTTTTGTGAAGGCGGTATAGGCAATTTCCAGACCACCCAAGTCGGCAATGTTCTCGTCCAGTGTCAGCCGTCCGTTGCAGTGAAGCGTATCATTCAGCATAAATGAATCGAATCTGTCGACAAGTGTTTCTGTCCGCTTCTCAAATTCGATGCTGTCGGATTTTGTCCACCAATTGACAAGGTTTCCGGTATTGCCATATAACCGGCCTGTATTGTCAAACCCGTGTGTCAGCTCATGACCGATGACGGCACCGATGGCTCCGTAGTTTATGGCATCATCGCCATTGGGGTGGAAGAACGGAGGCTGCAGTATGCCTGCGCATATTTCCATGTCGTTAAGGTCTTTTATATAATATGCATTGGCATCGTGGGCGGATGTTATCCAGAAATTCTTGTCAATAGCCTTGCCTACCAGGCTCATTTCGTACTTATTGTATAGTGCTGTGCTGTTTATGACGTTTGTCGCATATGCATCGCTTGCCACAAACGACGAGTAGAATAGAGGAAGCGAGTCTGGCGAACCTATTTTTATATTGAGGCTATCGAGCTTTTCAATGGCGTTTGCCTTTGTCTGGGCCGATAGCCAGTCGGTATTCATTATATGTTCGGCAAAGGCGTCCCTGATGTTGGCTACCATTTCCGACACTGATTGTTGTGAGGCATGGTTGAAATGTTCCTTTTTGTACAGGTCGTCAATGACTTCAGCCATTAAATTTGCAGTGATTCGGATTGTCGAGTATCTTTTGTCTTCTTTTTCTTGTTGCCCGTTGCAAATCCGCTTGTAAAAATCAAAGTCTTCATCTTCAAAATCCCGGCTTATTGTTTCTGCATACATGTTGATAGCCTGACATTTGAAATAAGCCTTCCAGTTTTCAATCGGGATGGTCCTTATCAGTTCGTCTAGCTTTGTCAAGTATTCTGTTCCAAATTCGGCAATGACAAAATCGACATTGTCGCAGCCAACTAGCGAAAAGAATCTGTTCCAATCGATTAATGGAGCTGATTTATACAGCTCGCTTATGGTTATCTTGTTGTTTGTCAGGTTTGGATCCAAGGCATCGATGCCGTAATTCAGGTTTTTGGCGAGGTTTGATTCAATGTCAAATGATGCTTTGGCGGATTGAGAGGCCACACAGCTATCTAGTCCATAAATCATGAGCAGTTTTTCAAGATGTTTTTTATAGCTTTCCCTGATTTTGACGGAGATTTCGCTTGAATCACAATACGTGACAGCATCTATCGGAAAATAGTAGCTGACCATTTTCAGGACAAATATACGGTTGCTATGGATGTCGGTGCCTGCAAATAAGTCGAATGGTGAGTATATGCCATATTTCGAAGCTATTGCAATCATGTCTGTCAAATCGGCAACATCTTTGATGCTGTCTATCGAGTCAAGGATGAATTTGATTGGCTTTATTCCGTTTGCGTTTATGGTAGCCGTATCTATGCCACTATTGTAGAATTTTGCGACCTTGTATTCTATAGTGTTGGAATCGTATTGATGCCGCGATGTATGTGTGAACAGGTCTATGATTTGGTCCCATATCTTGTCCTCTATAATTGAACTGGCGTCAATTGAGCTTTTGTCGTCTGGCAGATTGTGGCTTGCCAACCAGCCTCCACATGCGTATTGGTAAAAATCGTCGCAAGGGTCAGCCGTCATGTCCATGTTGGCTAGGATGTCTGGCTTATCATTTTGTGTATTGCAACCAACCGAAAGGAATAGTGCCGCAATAAATATGCATTTAGAAATTTTCACATTGTTGTGTTTAATGACGTTTCAAATATATACAAGATAAATTACCATATCAAGTTTTTGGCTTGCAAACAGTTAGATATCTTTTGATGGTTGTAAGTGATTGATAGTCAGTGTTGTTGATAACTGTTTAATAACATTGGCAATGTCGTTATATGCCGATATCGATTCGTTGATAAATTTGCTTTCGATGGTTGGTCAACCGAAAGGTTTCATCATCGATCACCTAATAAAGTAGTTAATATTTGTTGGAAAAAGCATCCTGTTGACATGGGATGTCAAACTTTTATCCGCTTAAAAAACGGATACAAAAAGAGGAGATGAAAATGTATTGTCACGATGTTGACATAGTATTGCAAGAGGTTCCGGGACAGATAAGCATCTGCTTTTCCATCTCAGGCTGCCCTATTCACTGCCCGGGATGCCATTCGCCATTCTTGTGGAAGGAAGGAAATGGCGAATTGCTGACAGACGAGCGATACCTCAGCATCCTAAACCAATACAGGGGATACGCAAACTGCGTGCTTTTTATGGGTGGCGAGTGGCATCATGACGAGCTTGTAAGCAAGTTGTCGATGGCTAGGGAGCTAGGCTATGAAACTTGCCTGTATACAGGGCGCGAGGAAGTGTCGGATGAAATAGTGTCGAATTTGACATGGCTAAAGACAGGCCCTTGGGTGTCGGCCTTAGGCGGTCTTGAGAGTCCAACTACCAATCAACGGTTTATTGAAGTGAAAACTAACAAACTTATTAATAATCAATTTCTAAAAACATTGTAAGGCTATGATGCGGTTAACAGAGGACCAACTAAAGTCCAAGGCCCAATTTATCAAGGATTATATCAGCGCTTCCAATGCTGCTGATGGTTCCAAAATGGATGCCAATGCCAACGTTACGTCGAAGAACGTTGCCACCATGGAATCGGAGTTGAACAAAGACATCAACATCCAAGTAAATCGTTATTTGGTAAAGGAAAAAATCAAGGAGCTGTTCGGACAGGAAATGGCTGACGAATACATCCGTCAAATTGAGACTCATGAAATATATGTTCATGACGAGACATCCTTGAAGCCATATTGCGTTTCAATCAGTATGTTCCCATTCTTGCTAGATGGCCTTACAAAACTTGGCGGCGAAAGCCTGAAGCCAAAACACTTGGAAAGTTTCTGCGGCGAGTTTGTCAACCTTACATTTGCTATCAGCTCGCAGTTTGCAGGCGCTTTGGCAACAGTCGAGTTCCTGATGTATTTCGACTATTTCGCCCGTAAGGATTACGGCGACAACTATCTTGAAACTCATCAGTACATAGTCGACAATCACCTTCAGCACGTAGTGTTCGCAGTCAATCAGCCAGCCGCCGCCCGTGGTTACCAATCAGTATTCTGGAACATTTCTCTCTTCGACAAGGAATATTTCCAGAGCATTTTCGGCTCATTCGTATTCCCAGATATGACCGCACCTAACTGGGAAACGCTGAACAAGCTGCAATGGCACTTCATGAAATGGTTCAACGCAGAACGTACAAAAGCCATACTTACCTTCCCTGTCGTGACAGCAGCAATGCTTGTCAAGGACGGCAAGCCTGTCGATCAGGATTTTGCCAACAGGGCGGCACAGGAATTGAGCGAGGGCAACTCATTCTTCATCTACCAATCAGAAAACGCCGACAGTCTGGCTTCATGCTGCCGTTTGCGCAACGAGTTGTCTGACAATACGTTCAGCTATTCACTCGGCGCAGGTGGCGTATCTACAGGTTCTGTAAATGTCATTACGTTGAACATGAACCGCCTGGTACAGGAAGGCCGTGACCTTAGAACCGAAATATGGAAGATTATCAAATATCAGGTGGCTTACCGCAAGATTATTGAGCAATATGTTGAGGCTGGTCTGCTTCCTGTATATTCCGCAGGATTCATATCGCTTAACAAGCAATTCTCGACAATTGGCATCAACGGCATGGTTGAGGCTGCGGAAAGCCAAGGCATTGCCGCTCGCAACACTCAGGAATACAAGGATTTTGTCTCAAAACACCTGAGGGTGATATATGAAGTCAATAAAGAAGCCAAGAAAAAGTATGGATGCATGTTCAACACTGAATTCGTACCTGCAGAAAACCTTGGCGTGAAGAACGCAATGTGGGATAAGAAAGACGGCTTGTTCGTCCCACGTGATTGCTACAACTCGTATTTCTATCCGGTTGAAGACCCTTCTATCAACATTCTTGACAAAATCAGCCTTCATGGGCGCGACATAATACAGTATCTTGATGGAGGCTCGGCACTTCACCTTAATTTGGAGGAGGCTCCAAGTAAGGAAGGCTTCCTACGCTTGCTTGAGGCTACAGCAAAAGCTGGCTGCAACTATTTCTGCTTCAACATCAAGATTACCATTTGCAATGAGTGCAAGTATATCGACAAGCGAACACTCAACAGGTGCAGCAAGTGTGGTTCTACAAACATCGATTATGGCACTCGAGTAATCGGATACCTGAAGCGAGTGTCGAACTTCAGTTCAGCACGTCAGGAGGAGCACAGCCTTCGTTACTACCACAAGTCGATGTTGCATCGCGCAGCCGGAGATGTCATTGCAGAGCAGGAGTTGCCATTTACTGACGAAAAAGTCAATGAGACAGCAACCCGCATAGAAAAACACGAAAGCGTTAAGGCTTAATATTTAATTGATTATCAATTCGAAAAGCCGAGGGTCGTTGATCCTCGGCTTTTTTGTCGCAATACGATTGGACTTGCCCTACAAATCGCACAAATGCTTATTCACAAAGCAGGGCGCTTCCCGATGTGTTAATGTAACGTTAAAACCACGTTAATTTTTGTTAATAGGTGTGTTGGCAATCAAATGTTTTGCCAAATTTGTGCCGTTGACTTGAAAATCAAGTAAAAATCAAAACATATAAAAGAAATAGTTATGAGTGAAATTGTTGATATTAAAGAACTTAACGAGCGAATCCAACGCGAGAGCTCATTTGTCGACCTTATCACAATGGAAATGAATAAGGTCATTGTGGGCCAAAAACATTTGACCGAAAGCCTGCTTATCGGCTTGTTGTCTGACGGACACATATTGCTCGAAGGCCTGCCAGGTTTGGCAAAAACATTGGCCATCAATACATTGGCGCAAACAATCGATGCCGGCTTTAGCCGTATTCAGTTTACTCCGGACCTTTTGCCTGCCGATGTCATCGGAACAATGATTTACAGCCCAAAGACAGAAGAGTTCAGCGTAAAAAAAGGGCCAATATTCACAAACTTCGTCTTGGCCGATGAAATCAACCGTGCTCCCGCAAAAGTTCAGAGTGCCCTGCTTGAAGCCATGCAGGAAAAGCAGGTGACAATCGGCGACACAACGTTCCAGCTCGAAAAACCGTTCCTTGTGATGGCGACTCAAAACCCAATCGAGCAGGAAGGTACATACCCACTGCCAGAAGCTCAGATGGACCGTTTCATGCTGAAGGTTGTGATCGGCTACCCAAAGAAGGAGGAAGAACAGCTGATTGTCCGCCAAAACATCCAACGCATCTTCCCGAAGGCAAACAAGGTCTTGTCGACAGAAGAGATTGTCAAGGCGCGCGACGTTGTAAAGGATGTCTACATGGACGAAAAAATCGAACGCTATATTGTCGACATTGTATTCGCTACACGTTGCCCTGAAGAATATGGATTGTCGAATTTGAAGGAGATGATAAGCTTCGGTGGCTCTCCACGTGCAAGCATCAGCCTTTCAAAGGCGGCAAAGGCGTATGCGTTCATCAAGCGTCGGGGATATGTCGTTCCTGAGGATGTGCGTGCAGTCTGCCACGACGTGCTGCGCCACCGCATTGGCTTGACATATCAGGCCGAAGCCGAAAACATGACAACGGAAGATATTATCAATGAGATATTAAACAAGGTTGAGGTGCCTTAGCAATTGCTTGTAGTGGAACCCGAAATGCGGAATAGCCCGCAACATGGAAACATTCTGAAAACTAAATTCTGAAACAAATATGGAAACTTCGGAATTGCTAAAGAAAGTCCGGCACATTGAGATTAAGACGCGAGGACTGTCAAATCAGATTTTCGCAGGTGAATATCATAGCGCTTTCAAAGGAAAAGGCATGACGTTCAGCGAGGTGCGCGAGTATAACTATGGCGACGCCATTCGCGACATCGACTGGAATGTGACGGCTCGACTTAACCACCCGTTCGTGAAAGTGTTTGAGGAGGAGCGCGAACTGACCGTGATGCTGCTTATCGACGTCAGCGGTTCGAAAAATTTCGGCACCCAGGTTCAATACAAGATTGACCTTATGACCGAAATAGCCGCGGTGCTGTCATTCTCTGCCATAAAGAATAACGATAAGATTGGTGTCATAATGTTCAGCGACAAGGTGGAGAAGTTCATCCCGCCGCAAAAAGGCAGAAAACATATTTTGCGCATCATACAGGAATTGCTCGACTTTGAGCCAGAAAGCAAGCAGACAAACATTTCGGCGGCGCTTGAATATTTGACAAGCGCTATCAAGAAGCGGTGTATCGCCTTTGTCGTTTCCGACTTTATCGACCGTAATTTCAAGGATGCCTTGACAATCGCCAACCGCAAGCACGATGTCGTGGCTTTACGGCTGTACGACAAACGCGAAACAGAAATGCCTTCATTGGGCCTGGTCCAGATGACGGATGCCGAAACCGGCAAGACGCAGTGGGTCGACACCTCGAGTCGCATGGTGCGTGACGCTTACAGCCAATGGTGGAACGAGCAGACAGCATATGTCGAGGATGCATTTAAGCGTAGCGGCGTCGATCTGGCCACAATAGCGACAGGCGACGATTACGTCAAGCCTTTGATTGGACTGTTCAAGCACCGAAGCGTGTGATGACTATTGAAAGACAACTTTTATAAGGCATTTGCCAAGTTGATATCAAAATGCTTAAATTTTTACAGATGAATAGAATACTGATGGTTGGAACCGCTTTGGCATTGCTGCTGGCAGTAAAAGCCGGTGCTCAGGTTAATGTCTCGGCTCGGATTGACACATCGATGATGCTTATTGGAGACCAGACCAACTTTAGTCTTGAGGCGACATTCCCACAAGGGTATTCAGTGTCGTTGCCAGTGTTTGCCGACACCATTATCCACAAGCTGGAGGTTGTAGAGGCAGGCAAGCCCGATACTGCCGTTTCCGATGGAATTGTCAGGCTGGAGCAGAAATATACGGTTACAAGTTTTGACAGCGGATGGTACACCGTGCCTCAGTTGCCATTCGCCATAACTCAGCCTGATGGCTGTGCCGATACAATCTTTTCGGCGCCGGTCTATTTCGGCGTCATGACAATGCCAATCGATACCGCCCATGCAAATTCAATATGCGACATCAAGCCGATGCAGGAGGCTCCGTTCCAAATCAGGGAAATCGTGCCATATCTGAAATATGTGCTGATTGGCTTGCTTGTGCTGGCTGTTGTGGCATTGGCAGTATACATCATGGTGAAGCGCAAGCGCAATGAGCCGATATTTGTCAAGGTCAAGCCACAGGAACCCGCGCATGTCGTCGCATTGCGTCAAATAGACCAGCTAAAGGAACAAAAGCTGTGGCAACGTGGCCTTACAAAAGAATATTACACTTCGTTGACTGACATAATCAGGATTTACCTGAAAGGACGATTCAACATACAGGCGATGGAAAGCACAACTGCCGAGATAATGCAGATGACAAAGCCATTGGCAGAAATTGACAAGGCATTGCGTAATGACTTGCAAGACTTGCTTGAACGTGCCGACTTTGTGAAATTTGCAAAGGCGCAGGCTGAAGCAAACGAGAACGAAGCCAGCATTGAGTTTGTCGAGCGATTCGTCTTGACGACAAAGCCAGTCGAGCAATTGCGTGATGATGAAGAGTCGGGCGAAAGTCAGCCGAGTCAAAAAACAGAGTAAACACTATGGAAAGCATTACATTCAATAATTCCAACTTGTTGTATTTGTTGCTTTTGCTATTGCCAATGATTGGCTGGTACATTTGGAAGCAACGCGATATGGACACATCGATCCGATTGTCGACACTGAACGGATTTGCCAAGGCGCCACGAACATATAAGTGGTATTTGCGTCATGTCCCGTTTGTGCTGCGTACGCTTGCAATGGCCATTCTGATAGTGGCATTGGCACGTCCGCAGTCAACTGACCATTGGAGCAACACAACCACCGAAGGCATCGATATTGTTGTCGCACTCGACATATCGAGCAGTATGTTGGCCGAAGATTTCAAGCCAAATCGTCTGGAAGCCGCCAAAGAGGATGCAATCCGCTTCATCTCTGGACGTCCAAACGACCGTGTCGGCCTGGTGGTTTTTGCAGGCGAAAGCTTTACACAGTGTCCGCTGACAACCGACCACGCTGTGCTCATCAATCTCATCAACGATGTCAAGAGCGGAATGATTGAGGATGGTACGGCACTTGGTGTCGGGCTGGCAAATTCCGTAAGCCGATTGAAGGAGTCGTCGGCAAAGAGCAAGGTGGTCATTCTGATGACGGACGGCATAAACAATTGCGGAGAAATACCGCCTCTCACTGCTGCCGATATTGCCAAGGCAATGGGAGTGAGGGTGTACACCATTGGCGTAGGCACGCAAGGCCAGGCTCCGTACCCGTTTGTCGACCAGTTCGGCAACAAGCATTACCAAAAGGTAGATGTCGAAATTGATGAGGAGGTGCTGTCGCAGATTGCAACGCAAACCGATGGGCGCTATTTCCGTGCTACAAGCAACAAGCGCCTGCAGGAAGTTTACGAGCAGATTGACCAGCTGGAAAAGTCAAAAATAGAGACCAAGGAATACAGCAAGAAGATTGAAGAATACTTGCCGTTGATTCTTGCCGGGTTGGCATTGCTGGCAATCGAATTGCTGATGCGCAACACAATCCTACGGACAACAAATTAGAATTTTTAAATCGACAGACTATGTTTCAATTCGCAAATCCACAATATTTATTGCTGTTGCTCATGGTGCCAGCGTTGTTCGTGATATTCGCGGCAGGCAGAATGATGCGTCGTCGCGCCTTGCAGGCCTTTGGCGATGACAATTTGGTAAAGGGGCTGATGCCTGAAGCTTCAGTGTCGAGACCTTGGATAAAGATTTCGTTGGCGCTTTTGGCGCTTGCTCTTGTCATAATAGCGGCGGCCGGACCACAATTTGGCACCAAGCTGCGTGAAGTGAAACGCACAGGCATCGAGCTCGTGGTAGCTCTCGATGTCTCCAACTCAATGCTCGCCGAAGACATTACGCCCAACCGCTTGGAAAACGCCAAGCGCGCAATATCAAAGATGATAGACGGACTGAAGGATGACAAGCTTGCAATGATTGTGTTTGCAGGCGATGCATTCGTCCAGCTACCAATGACAAGCGACTACACTGCGGCAAAAATGTTCCTGTCGACCATATCGCCCGCATTGGTCAACAATCAGGGAACCGCATTGGAAAAAGCCATCGACTTGGCCATGAAATCGTTCACGCCGGGCGACGACAAAAACAAGGCCATTGTGATTATTACCGACGGTGAGGATCATGAAGGCGACCCCGTAGCCGCCGCAACGCGCGCCAGTGATGCAGGAATAACAATACACATGGTGGGCATGGGCTTGCCACAAGGCGCACCAATACCGACAGTCAACCGTAACGGTCAGCGCGATTACCGTACTGATGCCCAAGGTTCGGTTGTTATTTCGAAGCTCGAGGAAAACACGTTGAAGCAGGTGGCTGCCGCTGGTGGCGGAAAATATATCCGGGCCAACAACACCAAAAGCGGTTTGAGCGCACTTTTCAGTGAACTGAATGATATGCAGAAGGTTGAAATGGAAGCCAAAATCTATTCGGAATACGAAGAACAATACCAGTATTTCCTCGGCTTTGCACTATTGGCGCTTTTGGCCGATGTGTTCATCCTGAATCGCAAGAATCGCCGGCTCAATGCCATTGATTTCTTTAAAAACTCAAAATTGACTCTAAAGAAATAACGATATGAAAATCAGTTATATAATATCGATTGCGATGCTGGTGGCGCTGCTGCCGGAAGTGGCAAACGCGCAAGCCGAGCGTAAGTTCATACGAAAAGGCAATTCACAATACAATGAGGCGTATGCCGACTCGACAAAGGTTGATTCGGCAATGTTCGTCGCTGCCGAAGAAAATTATCGTAAAGCATTGGAGCTCGACCCTAATAATTGGGACGCATCATACAACTTGGCAAATTCACTTTTGCGCCAGGGCCGTGTCGAAGAGGCTGCCCGGCAGTTCCAGGCTTTGGGGGCAAAGACCGATGTCGATAAGGTCAGGCGTGCGTCGGCATACCACAACCTGGGCAACTGCATGTTGCAGGGAAACAATTTGCAGGGCGCAATCGAGGCTTATAAAGATGCCCTTCGGAACAACCCAAACGATATGGAAACTAAGTACAACCTGGCGTGGGCTCAAGACAAAATGAAGCAGCAACAAAACGAGCAACAGCAGAACCAAGACCAAAACAAGCAAGACCAGGATCAGGACCAGAACCAGCAAAATCAAGACCAGCAACAAGACCAACAGCAGGATCAGCGACAAGACCAACAAAATCAGGATCAGCAACAAAATCAGGATCAGCAACAGAATCAAGATCGGCAACAGGACCAAGATCAGCAGCAACAGCCTCAGCAACAGGAGCAGAACGACGAGCAAATGTCGAAAGAGGACGCCATGCGAATACTTGAAGCTTTGGAGAACGACGAAAAGGATGTTCAGGACAAGGTGCAGAAAATGAAGGCACAACCACAGAAACGCCGTACCCAAAAAGATTGGTGATGCTGACTCAAATAATTGTCCGAAAGGTGAACTGACAATGAAGTGTTAACAACGAAAAAACATAAATTTGCAATCTGCAAAAAACAAAATAGGATATGAAATCGCAAAAACGACATATAATGCATAGTGTCAGACAGCTGTTTTTGTCAACATTGATGCTTGTGGGTTTGGCTCAGGTAGCCAATGCCGACGATGTATCATTTACCGCCAATGCGCCACGTGCCGTTGAGGTGGGTGAGCAGTTTCGCCTGCAGTTCGTGCTGAATGCAAAAGGAAGCAATTTTAACGAGCCGGAAATATCCGATTTCCAGGTGTTGTCTGGGCCAAACACTTCTACAAGCAGTAGCATCCAGTGGGTTAACGGCAATATGTCGCAGAGTGTCTCAAACACATACACGTTTATCTTGATGGCCGAAAAGGAAGGAACGTTTACAATCCCTTCGGCCACAATCAAGGCTGGTGGCAAGACGTACCAGTCGGCACCAATCAAAATTGAGGTGGTGGCTGGTTCCAGCCAAAATGCAGGTGCAGGCGCAAGTCAGCAAGGTGGCGGGCAGGCAGGTTCTTCGGCACCGGCAGCAGTCAATAACCCGGAGTTGAGTGGCGACGATTTGTTTGTGGCAATTAATGTCGATAGAAAGCACCTGTACCAAGGACAATATCTTGTGGCAGAGGTGAAGCTATACACAAAAAAGGATGTCGCAGGATTTGACGACGTCAAGTTCCCGCCGTTTACAGGCTTCTGGAGCAGCGATTTGGATTCGCCACAGCAGATAATGCTTGAACGCGAAAACGTAAACGGGCAGATTTACAATACCGGACTTCTGAAAAAAGTATTGCTGATGCCACAGCGCTCAGGCGAACTTACAATCGACCCAATGGAAATCATTGTGCTCACTCGCACACGCGTGCGAAGCAACAATCCGTTCGACGATTTCTTTGGTGGCTCGTATCGCACTGCCCAAAACAAGCTGAGCAGCAAGCCTGTGAAGATTACCGTCGATCCGATGCCGGCAGGCAAGCCTGCAGATTTTTCGGGCGGAGTCGGTTCGTTCACAATGAACGCATCGGTTGATAAAACCGAAGTCAAGGCCAACGAGGCTGTCACTTTAAAGGTGAAAATTAGCGGAACGGGCAACCTTAAGTTCATCAACAGCCTGAAAGTCGATTTCCCGCCCGACCTTGATGTCTATGACCCAAAAACGACGCAAAACATCAAGACCGATGCCGGCGGAATGTCGGGAACCGTCACGTTCGAGTACCTGTTCATCCCTCGTTATGCCGGCTCTTATCGCATTGCGCCAATAACTTTCAGCTATTTCGACACAAAGACAAAGACTTACAAAACACTGAAATCGGAAGATTTTACAATCAATGTCGAGAAGGGGGATGGCGATGCAGAGACCAGCTCAGGTGTGGTTCAGGCACTTACAAAAGAGGACGTGAAGTTTATCGGCAAAGACATCCGTTACATAAAGCCAGTGCAGAAACTTGACCACAAGCAGAAACTGCTCTATGGCACAACGGCATTCTACTGCTGGTATGTGGTCCCATTGCTGCTGTTCGTGGCAATCATATTGTTCCGTCTGGCACAGATAAAGCAGAATGCCAATATGGCCGCAGTCAAGAACCGCAAGGCCAACAAGGTGTCGAAGAAGCGCTTGCGTCAGGCTTTAAAGTATATGAAGCAGGGGCAGGAATCGCAGTTCTATGACGAGTTGCTGAAAGCCATTTGGGGATATTTGAGCGACAAGCTGTCGATACCTGTGGCTAATCTGTCAAAAGACAATGTTGCTGATATATTGGCATCGCACGCTGTCGACAGCCAATTGGTTGACGAATTGATGGATTTGCTGAATTCATGCGAATTTGCCCGTTATGCGCCATCGGCAGTGTCTGGCGGAATGGATGAAATTTTCCATAAGGCAGACAAGACTATTTCAAAATTGGACCAAAAGGTTAAATGACAAAACTTTATATCATGAAACGATTTGAAAGACATATCTTGCTGTTGGCAGTGGCTATAATGCCATTTGCATCATCGGCCCACAATTATACGGCGCAGCTCGACTCGGCCGCTGCTTGCTATCAGGCGGCCAAGTTTGAGCAGGCAATCGACATATATGAAGGTATTCTGTCTCAAGGCTACGAGTCGGCCGAGCTATATTTCAATCTAGGAAATGCCTACTATAAGTCGAACAAGTTTCCGTATGCGATAGCCAACTACGAGCGTGCACTCAAACTTAATTCAACCGACGAGGATGTGCTGTTCAATCTGCAGTTGGCCAACACCCATGTTGTCGACAAGATTGACGTTTTGCCGGAGTTTTTCCTCAAGTCGTGGGGACTGTCGCTCGTTCGCTCGTTGACATCGAACCAATGGGCCATGGTCAGCATTGTGTCATTCATCGTGGCATTGCTTTTATTCCTGCTGTTCTTCCTGTCAGACAGGCCGGCATTGCGCAAGGCCGCGTTTTGGGTGGGTTGCTTGTTGCTTGTAGCCACATTCTTCGAGTTCCGCTTTTCCGGCAAGCAGTCGGAGGCTTTGCTAAATGAGCCGGACGTCATTGTGGTCACGCCATCGGTTGAGGTGAAAAGTTCGCCCGACAGCATGGGAACGGAACTGTTCCTGATACACGAGGGACTTAAGGTCAAGGTCACCGCTGTTCAAGGCGAGTGGAGCGAAATAAAGCTGTCCGATGGCAACAAGGGCTGGGTCCGGACTTCGGACTATGTGGTAATTTGAAAAACGGGATTTGACTATGCAAAAAAGCGTCAGGAAAAATGAATTCTGGCGCTTTTATTGTTTGTGAAAGGTTGAATCAAAAAAATAGCAAGCCTGTAAGCCAGGTTCTGTCCTTGCGGAGCAAGGTCCTATCATTTATCTCGAATTGCAGTTGCCTGCAACCACTATCGGCCTACCCCTCGCAACTTCTGTCGCCAAAAACAAGGCGGGCAGCCTTGCCCGTTCCCGGGTTGCGATATACGTGGCCTTTCAACTCGACAGGGACACAACTGATACAGTCGCCTGCACCATTGGTGGTCTCTTGCACCACCTTCTCACCCTTACCGCTTGCGCGGCGGTTTTTTTCTTCTGCCCTTCTGTACCCTCACAAGTACCTTTCTTTCGGAAGGTCGATGCCCTATGTTGCCCAGACTTTCCTCACTGCTCGCGCAGCGCGATAGGACGGCCTGCTATCGGCGACAAAAGTATAAAGAAATAAGCAAAGTGCGCTGTTTCGCAATTTACAAAATTGAAATATGGGCACGGAATGTCGCATACTGTTCAGCATCGGAACGTAATTCGCATTTTTAATGGTGTAAATACGAGGATAAACACTACTTTTGGCACCGATGAAAACAATGTTGAATCGATATCCATTAGTGGCTTTTGTGGCATTGGCCATGTTGATTGTGGCATGCAACAACGAACCGCCAGAGTGCGACGGTGTCGAATTCCCGCCATTGCATTGCCAATTGGAAGTGAAGTCGGGCAAAAAGATTGATTCCGTCAACATCTACATGCCAGGTATCGACAGTGCCCTGCATAAGGGCAAGAGCATGCCGTCGGTTATCGACATTCCGCTGAACATGTCGGGCGATACCACTTTTGTGCAGTTCACCATTATTGGCGTTACCAAGACTAGCGTAGAGAAGGAGTGTAGCCAACTGGGCATTGTGTCGTGTCCTGAATTGCACATTGTCAACCTTGAATGTGGCCCTGTGTATTTCTTCAAAGACTTAAGCTACACGCTGTTCTCAATGTATGGCTATGAGCATGTTTACGAGGTTGATACAGTGCGCGAGACGGTTAACGGTAAGGAATATGTCAACATCGATAAGCGAATTGTGCGTGATACGCTTGTGAATTACAATATGGCAATCGATTCGCTGGTTTACATGACCACCGAGGTTGACCAAGAAAAGGAAGTTAATGCGGCGATTTATTTTTAGCATATTGGCATTGTGTGCATGCTTGGGCAGTGTCGCGCAAGAATCGGTCTACGAGCCGATGCCTCGACGTCAGGTGTTCGTGCGTTTTGGCTGTGACTTGTCGCGATTCGCATTGCCTTATGTGGGTGACATAGGCTCGAAGGGACTGGAGTTCTCGGTCGATGGAGAGGTTGGATACAATTTTTTCCCTGTAATCGAAATCGGGCAACAGTCGATTCGGCACTCTACCGATACCATCAAGTATAATATGAATGGCAACTATGGTCGTATAGGCTTGGACTACAACATTCTCAAGTATAAACATCGTCTGGACCGCGACATATGCTTTGTCGGGTTCCGTCTGGGACACACTAAATTCAACCACGAAGCATCGTCTGTCAAGATGAGCGGTGTGTGGGGCAATGTCGATAGTGGCATGCCGTACACTACGCTTAACGCAACATGGGGCGAGGCTGTAGTCGGCTTGAAGGGCGAATTGCTCAAGAATCTGTATATGGGAATCACCGTAAGGGCAAAGATGATGTTGGCGCATTCAAGCTACGGAGCAATGGTTCCGTACATCATTCCGGGTTACGGCAAAGGCTACAACAAAATCAACGCCGGCATCAGCTACTCCATAATGTACGCAATTCCAATTCGCGGCGTTGGCGACGACGGATTTTCAACTGAAAAGTTTTGATTTCCATCGACATAAATTGCACAGCGCAATATCCTTTACGTGATTTCAACCAAAATAAGAAAACATGTCAGTAGTGAGATTTCGGCACGTTCTTATGTGCCATAATGGTCTTGCACTATCCATTATGGAGCCGTTGGTGGATGCCTGGTCTAATGTGGAGAGGTGAGGAGCGTTTCGTGTCAATTCAATATTGACTTGCATGCGGAACAACAAAAAAGCCACTTCCCTTGTGGAAAGTGGCTTCGGTTATAATTGTGTTGTGTATTGAGTCTGCTATTAGAACTTAAGTGTCAAGCCTGCACCCATGTATGCGAAGTCGTCGTAAGCCAATTCAACGTTTACGCCAAATCCGTCAGAGAAGAAGTAGCGTGCGCCAACAAATGGAGCAACTACAAATGATGTGTGCTTTTCAGTTTCTTTGATATTTTCATATTTGCCTGTTACTTTGTTCATATCTGCGCCAATGGTGATGCCACCATAAGTGTCAAGCATATCCAATGCGGCATAGTGGAATACGCCACGGGTTGCAACACGCAAACGAGTGTAGTTGTATTTGACGTCCCAAATGGTTTCATGTCCAAAACCAAAACCGCCTTGTGCACCAGCACCTACAGATGCCTTGCCCTTCAACAGTCCGTCAAGAATGATGTATTCAAATGATGCACCAGCTGATACTTGAGTTGTTGAAGTTGACCAGCCATCCCAGTCAATGTCAAAGTCGTTGTCGTCAAAATTACCAATGCCAAGATTGACGTTCAAACCCATATCGCCAGCAATGAATTTTGCTTGTGCGTTTGCACCAAATGTAGCCACTGCCAAAGCGGCTGCTACCAATAAACTTTTTACTTTCATAATGAAATAAATTTAATTGTTAATAAACCTATTTGGATTTTTTTTGTGGTGCAAATGTATGCTTTTTTGCAGCACGCTTTTCGGCAAATTCCTCAATTTTACCCTAAGGGGTGGCGTTTTTTTATGAATAATATCAATTGTTTGACAAAAAGAAAGCCGTTCTCAGTTGAACGGCTTCCCTTGGTGGTATGTAGCGCTATTTAGTTCGCTTTTTTCTTCTTGCCAGTCAGCAGGCTTACAACTACAATAGTCAGGCACGACAGCGGGAATGCGAACATAATCGGGTCGATGAATTTCATCATCCCGTCGGTAATCAGCACATCGGTGCCAAACAGCGATTTGCAGATGCCCAGGGCCGTGGCCTCTTTGGCATGGATAAAAATCAAGAGCAGTATTGTAACCACAACGCCTACTATCATGCTAGCAAAGGCGCCTTGCTTGGTGGCGCGTTTCCAATAGAGTGCGCAGAAGTACGAAGGCAGGAATGCCGATGCGCATATGCCCATGAACAGCGACGTGCTTATGGCAATGATTGGCGAATCGCTGTGCTCGCCAAGCATGAAGCAGATTATGTAGCTTATCAGGATTGAAACCAGCACGGCCAGACGAACCATTATGGTCATGCGGTCCTTGTGCTCGCGGTTGAGGCGTTTGCCCGAGTTCATGTAGGTTCCGTAGATGTCGGCGCCTGCCGATGCACCCATTGTGTGGAATTGCGCGCTCAAGGTGGACATGCTCGCCGACAAGATGCAAAGCATGAAGATTGTCACAAACCAGGTTGGCATCACGCGCCCAATGAAGTATGGCACTATCTTGTCCGAGGCTTCAACCATGTCAATGGCTATCTTCCCATCGTTCTTGAAGAAGTATAGGTTTGAAAGCGGGCTCACATGGTAGATTACGCCTACTGTTATGATTAGGAACACGCATCCTATTGCCACTCCCTGATTCAGTTTCTTTGTGCTGTCAACGGTCATGAAACGGACTACAAGTTGAGGCTGTGCAAGACAGCCGATTCCTACGCCCATTATCATCGATGTCACAAGCGTGAACCATTGCTGCGACAGGAATTTCGGCATCGAGGTCCAGCCTTGGTGACCTATTGCGGCCAGTTTGTCGGGAACTTGGTCCGACATTTCGCCAAGTGCGCGGTTTGCTTCGCAGAATCCCATTCCAAGGGCCTTGTACACGCCGAATACCAATACCGCCATGCAGACAAACATTATCACGGCCTGAAGCGCATCGGTGTACATTACGCCTTTCATGCCGCCTGCCATTACGTATGATGCTACAATTACTGTGAAAATCAGTAACGACAGGTCAAAACTGATGCCAAATACTTCCTGCATGCAGAAAACGCCGCCACGAAGCACTGCGGCCGCATATAATGGCATGCAAAGGAATATTACGGTTGCCGTGAATACCCTCACTCGCTTTGAGTTATAGTATGCGCCCAAGAAATGGGCAAATGAGGTGGCGTGCAGTTTGGCGCCAATTCGGCGTGTCGGCCTTCCGAATATGATAAATGCTATCACTACGCCTACAAACATGTTCAGGAACATGAGCCATTGTATTCCCATTCCGAATGTGGCTGCAACACCGCCAAAACCTACAATGGCCGATGCCGAAATGAATGTTGCGCCATACGACAACGCCATTACTATTGGGTTCATCTCGCCACCGCCTATCAGGTAGTCTTTCGAACTTTTTGTCTTCTTGTATCCTAGAAACCCCAGAAATGCAATGGCCAGAAAGTAAACCATCACAATTAGGTACATTGAAAAATTTTCCATAGCAATTTGATTGTGTTAGTTGATTAGTTGTTGTCTGACTCGTCGTCTTTATTCCAATATTTTATGCCGAAGATAATCGAGCCTATTACACATAGGATTGACAATAAATAGACAATCCAAATACCAGGGTCTGAAATACCAAACATTTTATTTTGATTTTAAATTCCGGCGAATGTATGCAATCACTTCATTATGGACAAAACTTATGTCTCTATCTACGTTTTTCACTTAATGCAGTTTGCAGAAGCACAGGTCGTTTCTCGCCGGATGTCGAGAATCACCGGTTCCCGGTCAGACTGCTGAAGTTCATTGAAAAGAGCAATCCGCAGTAGTTGCCTTCGGTGGATATCTGGCGTGCATAGCGTAAGCCTGCGCTTATCGGCACCGGAATCCTATATACGTGGAAGTCGGCGGTAAGGTCGCACCCTGCCGACTGAATGTCGGTATTGGAGCCTGTCTTTTTGATTTTCGCATAATCATAAAACACCTTTGCCTTTATTCGTTTTATGTATAGTGCGGGGCCAATGCAAAGATCGGGGTAGCACAGTGGCAACGAGTACGATGCCATGTGGCATCGCATCTGCTTGTTCAGCGTGGTTTTGCATCCTCTCGGAAATATTATTGCGTTGCTGAACGACAGATCGTCTTCATTCCTGAACTGCAAGCCGCAATACACTGTCAATCCGTGGTTTCGGCATAGGCCTGGCAGATATATGTTGCCTTGCAGGGCTGTCTGGCGAATCGAGATGTCGTTGGTGTTGTGCATAAAATCGGCTTTGAATGATGCGCCAAGTCTTGGCTGCAGGTCACGATGAGCCAATCGTCTTTGCGTATAGGCGTAGATGCTGTATTGCACGGCGTTTGACGCAGTGTCGCGGACAAACTTTCCGTGTCTTAACGATGTCACTTTGTGCTGATAGGCCGTGTAAATCGTCATCCCTGTATTGAATGCGCTGCTCTTGAGAATCATTGGCACGGAAATGCTGGCTGTCAGTTGTTTTTGTGTGACGCCTATGGTTTGCGAGATGCCGTTTCGGTCGTAGGCATGCATCTTGAATTTGTCGATGTCGCCTCTGATGCTGAAAATCGGGAAAAATCCCTTGTATTGGTATTCGGCAAAATAGTTGTCCTTGCTTTCCGAGTATTTATATTGGTACCCTGCTGTCAGAAATGAAGTCGACAGTACGTCTTGCGACATGAAAGTCAATCCGGGCCCTATTTCGGCATTGTCAACGTTGATAGCCAATGGCCCCCAGCTGTGGATGTTGAGCAGATGCCCGAGTCGGCTGTATCTAGCCGTTTCATAAGTACTGTCGGGACCGAATGCGGTCAGCTGTTCCTGGTCCGAAAGCGCTTTTGTGAAGACGGTCTCGTAAGTCGTTGGGAGTGGTGCCTGAGCGTAAGATGTGTCAATGTTTTTTTCGGCTATTTGGTAGCCGTCGGCGGTATAGTAGGTGAAAAGCAGGCGATCGCCGTCAATGTCGCCTGACCCGACACCAAATGGGCTTTCCGCCATTATGTGGCATGAGCTGTCGGTCATGTCGTATTGGTACCAGGCTGCTTTGCCATTTGCGTTCCCCGTAAAGTAGATGTGGCTGTCATGGAACAGCAGGTTTGAAATGTCATCCTGGATGTCGCCGATTATGGTTCTTGCCGTGTTGTCGTTTATGTTGATGATATATGCTGATTTGCTGTCGGTCCCGTTGCCGATGTATGCAATTTCGCTGTCATCGTCAGACCATGCAATTCTGACGGGCACATTCGGGCTTGTCGGGTATTGCTTGAGCAGGTCTCCTCTTGTGTCGTGTATGGTGATAGACCAAATTGAAGAATCGTTGACGCATATTGACGCAATTTTGTCGGCATTGTGCGACAGGATGGAACAGTAGAATCTTCCTTTTTTCAGAATGGTGCTTTTCTTGTGCTTTTCAATGTCGTAGATGACAATCTGGCTGTAGTTGACATTGTCCCAACGTCTGAATCGGTTTTGGTTCCATGCCATCAGGTTTTTCTCTGTCGAAAAGTGGCAGATGTATGTCACGCCAGGTCTGGCAATTACCTTTTGCCTGTTTCTGACGGTGTCGATGGCTACAAAGGCCGGAATGTCGGACAGGTTCTCGCGGTAGGCAATAATGTCGCCATTGAATGTGCGTTGTGGACAATAGTAATTGGTGTAGTCTCTTTTTTTTGGCGATGAGATTAGCTTCGCGTTTTCGGGTGTCGCATTTTTGGGCCAAGAGGTTAATGACTCTAGTGCTTCCTTGTAGAATTTGTTTTCAGTCAGCCCAGATGTTTGCCTTATGCCGCGTCCAAACGGCCTTAAGGCGATAGGGTGTCTTGCCACACGGTTGATGCTGTTGTCCCATATTCCAGGACCATAGTTTAGTCGCCCGTAGCTTATTAGTTGATAGCCAAGGTGGTATCTTGATGGTATAAAGTCGGCATAGGAGCCAAACATGGCCTTGCTATAGCTGAATATGCCTTTTTGTGCGACTTGGGCCGTCAGCTGTTTGTCGAAGTCGCACGTGCGTCCGCGCCCCGCAGTTGATGAACCTGTTTCAAAAGCGACGGCATCGCCTTCCAGAAACCAGAAGGGAACGTGGATTCCGAGAATCAGTCCGGTGAATTGTTCTCCAAGCAGAATGTTGAACACGTGTGTCGCGCCTTGGTTCAATTTGTCGGATTGCACCACATGCCTGAATTCGTGAAGGGCCAGTTGTCGGTCCCATGCCTGAAAGTAGCTGTCAGGTGAGGCGGTTGTCAAAAGGTTCATTCGTCTTGGCGCCCAAGCCACTTCGCCGTTGGCATATGAAGTTGAGGGGAAGAGAACTGCTGAAATTGTGCGAGGCCGCCAATTCAGGGTTCGCCCGCCATTGCTGTAGGCATGTTCCAGATTGTTCGCGTATAGTTGCCCGAGTCTGGTCTGGTCAGACGGGAAAATCACCTTGAAATGTTCAGTCTTGATTATCGACAGTTTGCGGAATCTGTCCTGTCCGCTGTCGTAGAATTGTCCAAATGTTGACGAGTTGACAAGCATGGCCGACAAAATGAGCATCTGTCTGAAAAACTGAGCATTCCAAATATTCCTCATTTGTGGCTTTAGTTTTGGTCCGATGGAAATAAAAAAGGCGATTTAGAATGTCGTTACATTGAAAATCGCCTTTTTGCAATAGTGACAGTTATAGTTCTTCGATCAGATTCGTGATTATGGTTGTCATCTGAGGCTCTGCCTTGCCGGCTACATCCTGAACCTCGTCATGTGTGGTTTCGCCGTTTGGAGTGGCAGGCTTGTCGGTGTTGGTTATTATTGACAGGCCCAAAACCTTTATGCCCATGTGGTGAGCCACAATTACTTCCGGGACGGTAGACATTCCGGTGGCGTCGGCACCCCAAATGCGGAATAGCTTGTATTCGGCAGGAGTCTCGAGCGTCGGACCCGGACTGCCGATGTAGACGCCTTCGCGCAATTTGATTCCGTTTTCATCGGCAATTCGATAGACACGCTGGATCAGGTCTCTGTCGTAAGTCTTGCTCATGTCAGGAAAGCGGGGGCCAAGTTCATCGTAGTTGCGTCCACGCAATGGATTTTCAGGAAAATTGTTTATGTGGTCGCGGATAACCATAATGTCGCCAGTGTCGAATTGTGGATTTATTCCACCTGAAGCGTTTGACACAAATAGATATTGTATGCCTAAAAACTTCATTACTCGGATAGGATAGGTGATCAGGTCCATGCCGTAGCCTTCGTAGTAGTGGAAACGGCCTTGCATGGCGACTACCTTTTTCCCGCCTAGCGAGCCAAGGATGAGTTGGCCTTTATGTCCTTCAACTGTCGATACGGGAAAATTGGGAATGTCTTTGTAGGCTATGGCTTTGTCGACAATTATCTTGTCGGCCAAGCCACCCAAACCACTGCCAAGGACGATGCCTACAAGTGGCTTGTAGTTCAGTCCTTGCAGTATGAATTCTGCTGTTTTCTCGAAATCTTTAGTCATGGGGCTTGCGATTATTTCGCGTTGACAATATCACGCAATTTGTTGTAGATGTCGTCAGCGTCTTTTAGCAAATCGTTCTTTATTCCGCTAAAGAAAGCCTTGTCCTTGCCTTTGCCTTCGTTTATCTTGTTGAGGCTTGAGTCGAGTATGTCGATTGCTTTTTCAATCAATGCCAAAACTTCATCTTTTTTCTCTGGATGCAGAATGATTACGTTGCTGCAGTCCGAAACGATTTCTGAAATAAGGTATTTCACATCGCTTTTAAGTGTTCTAATACTTGCCATAATGTTAATTTTTAAAAAACGGACTAATATATAAACTTTAGTTTAAAGTGTAGCCAAGATTTATGTCGCTTGCGCCGACTTTGTCGCCTGTCATTTTATTTGGATTCCTAATACCAGAATGTCGTCAACTTGATCATAGGAGCCCCGCCATGCATTGAATTCTGTTTCAAGTATCATGATTTGTGTTTCGTTGCTTTTTTGGCAGCATTTCTGCAAGATTTCCTTGAATTTTGTCGTCTTCATCTTCAGCCCGTTGGTGCCTCCAAATTGGTCAAGGTAACCATCGGAGAACATATACAGCTGGTCGCCGTGTTTCAGCGCCACCTTCGACGATGAGAACGCTCTGTTTTCATTGTCGTAGTAGCCGACGGGCATCCGGTCGGGCCGGAGTTCTATCAGGTGCTTGTCTCTTATTATATACATAGGTGTCATTGCTCCGGCAAATTCCATTATGTAGTTCCTCTTGTCGATGGATATTATCGACATGTCCATGCCATCGCCTGCGACAACGTATTTCCCTTCTTGGTGCAGGTGCGAAATTATGTTTGCCCTTAGCCTGTTGAGTATTGTCGATGGCTGTGTTATGCCACGTTCGTTTACAATCTTGCTTAGGAACGATATGCCGATAAGGCTTAGGAACGCGCCAGGCACGCCGTGTCCAGTGGAATCGGCGCATGCTACAATCAGTCGCCCGCTTTGTTCGGACATCCAGTAGAAGTCGCCACTGACAATTGACCGGGGCTTGTAGTACCTGAAGCTGTCGGGGTAGCAGTTCGTCAGAATGTCGAAATGTGGCAGCATGGCTTCCTGTATGCGTTTGGCGTACAGAATGCTGTCTGTTATTTCGTTGTTCATGCTGATGATTTCCTGCTGCGCTTTTTTCAGTGATGTTATGTTGGTGTCAATGGCGATCAAGTTCCTGATGGTCATGTCTTCGTCGTCAAAGATTGGGGAAAGAGTTGTCTGCACCCAAAGCTTGATGTTCCATTTGTTCGTTATCTCTGATTCAAGCTCAATTGACGGCTTGTCGTAGTTCCAATTTTCTATTATGTGCTTTATGTCGATAGGCTTCTTGTCGCTAAGCCCAAGTGAGTCGTTCATCATGAGGTCTTTCAGAGTGTAGCCGTACAATTTTGTGTAGCCTATGTTTATCCAAATCGTGTTTCCCTCGTTGTCGAACACACGAATTGCATTGTCGGTTTCGCGTGCTATGAGTGAAAGCTTTTCCAGTTCTCTGTTGTAGTCGAGCAGGTGGGCTTTTTGCGCCTCAATTTCTTCATTTTGCTGTGACATTCTGATGTTGCTCTCTTTCAGCGCCTTGTTGGCCTTAATCTTGCGGAAAAATTGCAGAACCAGCAAGCACATCAATATTGAGATGACTAGCGAAAGCCCGATTAGCGAGAATATGGAAGTCTTTTGCTTGTTTATTATGTTTTCGTTGCCTTCAATGGCGAATTCCTTTGCAAGGTTGTCGGACTGAAGGTAGTTTATCAGGTCGTTTTGCCTGTTCAGCTCCTGTTTTATGCCCAGCGAATCGGCGTTGATTAGGGCAAGTCTTGCGTTTAGGCTGTCGGCATATAGCTGCGCCTTGCGCAGATGCTCCGACGATTGCCTGTAATCGTGCTTGTAATAGCACAAGCTGCCTAGCAATCTGTTCAGCTCATATAGCTTTGACCATGACTTGACGTTTTTACTTAAGTCCATTGTCATGTCTGCATATGATGTGGCTTTGGCAATGTCATTGTGTCTCAAATAGTAGCGACTGAGTAGGATGCTGGTGTTGAACCACAAGTCCAGATTGGTCATGTTGCGGTTGTTGTCTGGAGTGAAGTTGGTGTATATCAGGGCGCTGTCAATTTTGTCCTGCATTAGGTACCAATTGGCTATTCTGAGGTTTGCGGTCATCTTTCCGCGTATGGCATTTAGGCTTTCGCTTTGCTCTTTTGCTTTTAGGTAATACTTGTGTGCTGACTCAGGGTCATTCCTTTGGATGTACAAGTCGCCAATCAGGCATAGGGCATCAATCTTGCTGACATTGAAATGCTTTGTGTCGAAAATGATTAGAGCTTCTTCTGCATTGCGTTGGGCAAGGTCGATGTCGTTCTTTATTTGGTACATTTGGGCGATTAGCAGCAAGACTCGGCCATATTCGGGCGTTATTATTTCTGAACTGTATTGCATCGATGCCTGTTGCAGATGCCTTATGCCATTCAGATAGTCGTTTGTCGCAAATTTGTATTTTCCATATACATAGTAATATTTCGATAAGGCTTCTTTGTCGGTGACTTTATCCAGCTCTTTGCCGCATAACGTAAGCACGGAGTCGCATTTGTCGGTAGTGCCTAACGACAGGTAAGTCGAAGCTTCAAGGTATTTTATTCTGAAGGTGATGTTCGTACTATCCTTTACCGATTCTATATCGTTGGCCAGTTGTGCGTATTTAAGCGTCTTCTCGGCATTTCCTGTCATAAAGTACATTTCGGACAGGTCTATATACGTCCTTGCCTTGATTATTTCGTCGTTGTATTTGCTGATAATGTTTAGATAAGCGTCTTCAGCTTCCTTGTACATACTTGTACGCGTAAGTTGCCTGGCATTGCTGAGTTCTCGTTGCAAGTTCGCATCGCTGTTTTTGTCGCCAGGCTCGTTAGCGGCAGACAAAACGCATGCGGATAGCGTGGCTATCAATAATATTGTTGTGTGCAATAGCTGTTTCACTTGATAATCAGTGGTTTTGAACCAAATACTCCGAGTTGCCTAATATAGGTAAAAGTTGTCATCGGTCATCCTAAACAAGTCAAATTGTATTGCATTTTTGAAAATTGTTGTTGTATCGCGTTGATTTTAAATTGAAAAAATATGATTTTTACGATTTACGGCGTTTATGCCTGCTGAAAATTTTTCAAAGAACACTAGAAAAATTAAATTTGCCATTTGTTAAAAATTTTCGACTATGGAACACGGCAAGATAAAAATAGGTGTCACCCAAGGCGACATCAATGGTACAAGTTACGAAATAATGATCAAGGCCTTTCAAGAACTACGCATTACCGAATTGTGCACACCAATTGTATATGGTTCGCCTAAAATTGCGGGCTACTACCGCAAGGCATTGAACATAAATAGCTTCAGCTTCAATTCTATTCAGACAATTGATGAGGCGCAAGACCGTAAGGCTAATTTGCTTAACGTACTTGACGATAATGCGAAGGTGGAATTGGGGAAGGCTACACAAATGTCGGGCGAGGCCGCGGTTGCATCATTGACGGCGGCTGTGGCTGATTTGGCTAATGGCAAGATTTCGTCATTGGTGCTCAACCCTATAAACACGAAACTTACAGCCGATCTGAATGTGACTAATCAGTTTGACTTCATCAAGTCGAAGCTGGGAGTTGGCAATGCAGTGACTATGTTGGTAAACGACACAATGCGCGTGGCACTGCTTTCTGATTCGACGCCAATGCGTGACATTTCAAAACATCTGACCATTGACAATGTCGTGGCAAAACTGCATACGGTGTCAGATGCCCTAAAGTCGGATTTCGCCATCGACAAGCCTAAGATTGCGGTGCTAGGGTTCAACCCTAATTGCATGGATGCCGCGAGCCTTGAACGGGAAGAAAAGGATATCCTGCTTCCTGCAATAGAAAAGGCAAATGTGGAAAACGTGATGGCTATGGGTCCTTATGATTCCGACTTGATGTTCGGTACAGGCTTGTTCCGCCAGTTTGATGCAATACTCGCAATATATTATGCGCAAGGAATGGTTCCGTTCCGAGCCCTCAGCTACGACGATGGCGCAAGCTATCTGCTAGGCATCCCACAGGTATGTGTCGCCCCATTCCAGACATTGGGCTATGAGGAGGCTTGCCTTGATATGGCGCAGCCAAACGCATTTCAGAACGCAATGTATCTGGCTTGTGATGTGATGGCTAATCGTGAACGCTACAAGACCTTGACATCAAACCCGTTGCAAAAGCATAATATTACGGAGTAATCATACATATAATATATATGCAAAAAGGGGGGATCGAACAGATAAGCCCTCTTTTGTAATGTTAAATCAGAAAAAGACGATTTACTCAAGCTTGGCTACCGGTATTTGAAAGTAAAAAAGAGTGTATCGCAACGTTCTCGGTACCGATACACTCTTTTTTTGCTATTATCTACTCGCAATGTGCAGGTTTTTACAAATCCAACACATCGACAGTTACCAAAGTTTGGTTCAGTAGCTGATAGGCAATTTCGCCGAAAGTTATAGGTCCGGTTATGTTACCTGTCGATTTGCCTTCCAGTTCCGAGTATTTGAAGTTTAGAATGCAGTTGCATGAGAAAGTCGGTTGTTCATTTTTGTTGGCAATGGCCTTGCCGAAATCTGAAATGTAATCGTTTAAGCTTGATGCAAATTTGTATTTAACGCCTTTAAATACAGGAGCATAGAAAACCACATTGTCGCCTTTTATCTCTTGCACGCTGATGTTTATCATTACCGAATTATAGTCGGCTACAAGTGGTAGTCTTGTGTCTATTTTGTTGTCTTTTAAATAGTCTGCAAATATTTGCTTCTTGCCGTTTATCAATACTTCTTTAGCGTTGAATCCCGATTCCAGAAACTCGATTTCATCTCCGGCACCTTGTTCAAACAGATTTATTATGTCGATGTCGGCGTATTTGCTTTTTGGAATTTCAATGTGCATAACCACTGCATCCTTGCAACTTTCTGTATTAGCCAGACCTGAATAAGTCTTTGCGCAAGCGCCAGCATCACTTAGTAAGTATCCGGATATCCAACCAATAAGAGGATGTACGGCAAAATCCTTATAGTCAGGGGCGTTAATCGCAAACGACAGGTGTAAGTCGCTAAATGCGGGGATTATGATTACCGAAAATCCATTTTCGTAGCAATCTTTGTACACGTTTTTTATTGAAACTATGTCGTATGTCTGAATCTTTATGTTATCAATGTATTGTGGCAATTCTGTGACATATATCTGTTCTTTTGAAATGATGCCACCTTTGTCGCTCATAAAATAAGGTGTAGTACCGCCAATCCAATTGCCGTTAGGCAATTGCTTTAGAAGATTCTCATCGCCGGCAACCAGTAGCTTTTTGCCTGCCTCAATCATTTTGCCGACTTCCTCGACATTATACATTACTTTTTCCATAGGTTATTTATTTAATAGTGTTTTGATGTCTTTCCTTGCGTTTGGCAAGTCTTGGCTACGCAGGTAAAGTTGAAATAAATCATTTATTGCCTTATTTATTTCTGTGATGTCATTTTCGCCTTTTATCGAAAGCTGGCAACGTGACAACAAAATTTTTGCAGGCAGGTAACATAGGGTGACATTTGCTTTCTTCAATATGAGCATTCGCCAAATAGGGTTCCTTAAATCAGATCCATCCATAAATAATAGTTTTTAACGTTTTTATAATTTGTATGAGCTTTCTGTTCAGTGGTGAGTGACCATTGTATATCGTATAACAAATGTCGTGCTTATTTGTTCAAGGTGCAAGTCGAATTTTTGTGCAATGATTGTTTTTCTCCCGGTTCAGCTTTATGTTATATGTATGAGGTGGCGTTCAATAGGTAGTGGCAAAACGCATGTTTGTTGCAAGTTTTTAAACTTTTATTGACGTATATGTTGTCATTTGTCTTTTTATCATTGTCAGATTGTTTAAATCTTACTCCATGTAGATGCGCATGAACTGCCGGTGAAGTCATAATTCCTTTGTGTTTTTCGAGTCGATTAACCTTGATGTTGACTAAGGACAAAAACATTGTTTTTTTGCAGACTTTCCAGAATGTGACGAGATTCCATCCTATGGTTGCTGTTTCTTCGTCGAGATATAGGCCACTATCGCAAGATTTGTGTTGCCGAAAGATGTGTTACAGCTTTATAATGTTCTGAATAATAGCGTATTGAAAACCCGAGAAAAAATCTTGAAAAAAATATGCGAAAACACTTGCGGGGAAAGAAAAAGCCACTACTTTTGCACCCGCTTTTGAGAGACAAACCAAGCGGTTCGGGAATCAAAGGC
>JAZUEN010000046.1:0-15123 GCA_045640185.1 Bacteroidales bacterium | reverse complement strand
AATCTGCCGATTGTAATAAAAATATGAGCAATCGGCAGAATATGTGGTATTATAATCTGCCGATTATAGTAAAAATATGAGCAATCGGCAGAATAAGTGGTATTATAATCTGCCGATTATAGTAAAAATATGAGCAATCAGCAGAATAAGTGGTATTATAATCTGCCGATTGTAGTAAAAATATTAGCAATCGGCAGAATAAATAGTTGTTTATTTTGCCGATAAATAAAAAAAATATACATTTACGGCATAAAATAACAAAGCTATGAGCACTGTAATAGGCAGAAGATCAGAAATAAACGAACTTGAAAAACTTTATTCAAGCGACCATTCGGAATTTGTGGCTGTTTATGGACGTCGCAGAGTAGGAAAGACATTCCTTATCAAGCAAGTTTTCAAAAACAGGTTTACATTTCAGCATACAGGCGTTTCGCCAGTTGACCAAATGGGCGAAAAAAACCGCAAGCGAGAGCAATTGGAGAGTTTTTATTATACAATGCTTAACTATGGGCTTGAAGGTTTTGCCAAGCCAAAAACGTGGCTCGAGGCTTTTTACCAACTAGAACAATTGCTGTTGAAACTCGACAACGGAAGCCGTATGGTCATTTTCATAGATGAACTGCAGTGGCTTGATACGCCACGTTCGGGATTCTTGCCCGCATTCGAGAATTTCTGGAATGGCTGGTGCAGTAGCCGTGACAATGTGATGCTTGTTGTTTGCGGTTCGGCTACATCTTGGATACTCAGCAACTTGTCGCGTAACAAGGGCGGGCTCTATGGCCGTTTGACCAGTGAAATCAAGGTGTCGCCGTTTACGTTAGGTGAATGCGAGGCATATTTTGAGCATCAGGGCATTGAAATGTCGCGTTACGACATTATGCAGGCGTATATGGTGTTCGGTGGCATACCGTATTACTTGAGTTACTTTCAGAAAGGCTTCAGTTTTGAGCAAAATGCCGACAATATTCTGTTTGGTGCAAAACCAAGGCTGTGTGATGAGTTCAATCGCCTTTTTAACGCCATTTTTACTAATTCAAAGGAATGCCAAAAGATTGTCAGATATTTGGTTACACGCAATTATGGCTATACGCGCGAGGAGATTGCCTCGGCAACTGGCCTGCCTTTGGGTGGCGGTTTAAGTGACACTTTGTCGGCATTGACCGAAAGCGATTTTATTCAGCGCTACAGCCCTTACGGCAAGGGAACAGGTGAATATTACAAGTTGACTGACAATTTCTGCCTGTTTTGGGTGAAATATGTGGAACAGCATCAATCGGATGCCTCGTTTATGCACGACAATGCCACATCGGATATAATGAAGGCGTGGCGTGGTGTGGCATTTGAACATATATGCTGGCAACATTGCGCACAAATAAAGCAGGCCTTGAAGATAGGTGGAGTCAAAACATCGGTTTCCGCCTGGAATATTAAGGGAGATGATGAACATACTGGAGTTCAGGTGGATATGTTGATTACTCGCAACGACAACATTGTCAATCTTTGTGAAATGAAGTTTACGGGAACACCTTACAGCATTGACAAGGATGAAGAACTTAAATTGCTGAACAGGGTGGATACGCTAAAAAAAACGTTGCTGTCTCGCCAGACTGTTCATCTCACGTTGCTCACCACTTACGGCCTCAATGTTGGAAAATATGGGGGCAAGGTGCAGAGTGTTGTTACAATGGACAACTTGTTTGATATGTAAACGACTGCTATTTGCTTCTGCCGATTGTAGCAAAAATATGTATAATCGGCAGAATAAGACATGTTATAACCTGCCGATTATAGTAAAAATATTAGCAATCGGCAGAATAAGTGGTATTATAACCTGCCGATTGCTTAATGATATTGCTATGTGTCTTCAGTTGCAGGCTGAAAAGCAAGTTATGATTTGTATGCAAAAAAAATCCCCAAGGAATTGCTTCCGTGGGGATCTCGTAAAACAATAAAAAACTACTTATAGTTGCCAGTTGCAACCAAATATTTGGCAATTGCAATTTGGTAGTTGCATTTTGCTTCTGTCATATTATCTTTTGCTTGTTGATAAACGGCTTGTGCCTCAAGTAGTTCAGATAGGCCAATGACACCAGCCTGATAGTTGTGCTGACTTACGTTCAGGTTTTTCTCGGCTTGCTCGACTGATTTTTCGGAAGCGGAGATTTGGAAACTTGCCACGTCCATATCGTCGGTCATTTGGCGTATTTGCAGGCCAAGCAGTTCGGTGTTTTTGTCCAGTTCCAGACGGGCCTGTTCAAGTTTTATGTTCTGTTGCTTGATTTTGTGGCTACCGCCCCACCAGTCGCTGATAGGTATTGAAACGGTAATCAGCCCGAGCGCATTTGTCGATTTGTTGTCAGCCATATCGAGCCAGTATCCTGCGCCTGCAATGGCCACCTGAGGCATATATTCGCCACGAATCATCTTCTTCTGAAGTTCCTGCGCCTCTACAGCCTTGCTGAGCAGTTGGTACTCGTTGCGGTTTTGTACCAGTTCCTCAGGCGACTGTTCGCTTGCGGTTACAAGGCGGTCATAGTTGCCCGCCTCGAATTCGATGCCGTATGAGTACGGAATGCCTGTATGCTGGCACAATGCGCGCTTTGTCAGTTCGATGCCGTTTTGGACTTTCTTCAGGTTGGTTTGCAGTTCGTTCTGCTTGATTTGCACGCGTAGCAGGTCGTTTGACTGTGTCAGTCCAGCCTGAACAAAGTTGTTGACGTCGTTGTAGAGCGTATCAAGCATTTTTGCAAACTCGTTGACGGTCTTTTCCTTTTCGATAAGCGATTGCAGTGTCCAGTAAAGCGTTTCGGTCTTGAGCATCACTTCGTCAATGGTCATCGCTTTCTTGTATTGGCTTGCCTCTTGTCCTATAGATGCGAGCTTGTTTCCGTTGTAAATGCGTCCGCCTGCGTATAGTGGCATTACCACGGTTATGGCCGCGGTGTTGAGATAGTCGAGCGAGTTAATCTTGTCCTCGATGATTTCCTTGAAGATAGGCGAAAAAGTGTTCATGGCGTTGCCCATGCTTTGCATCATCGCCTGTGCGTTTTGCAGTTCGGCAATCTTGCCCGATTCCTGCAGTTGCTGGAGCGCCATCATGGCCTCGGTGCTTCCTTGCGCGGCGGCGGCCTGCAGTTGCGAAATCTGTTCGCCAGACGCTGTCAGTTCGCTCACCATGTTGTTGTATGTCGGGCTCGACGAAAGCATGCTGTTCATGTCCATATCGCCAAGTTCGACTAGCGGGTCGATGGATTTCAGCGCTACGGCCATGGCGCTGACGGTAGGGAAGTGCTTTGTGAACGCCTCTTTCTTTTGCTGTTCGGCGGCTTGTATCTCTATTTCCGATTTTTTAATCTCGTTGTTGTTGTTCAGGGCTGCGCGTTTGCACGAGTCGAGGCTTATGGCCTGACTTACGTATGCCGTATCTTGTGCGACGCTGTTATTGCTTGCAAGCATTGTTCCGCCCGCCACAATTGCCAATGTGAACAATTTCGGAAATTTAGGGCTTGATGGAATTGACCAGAAATTAGGTCTCTTCATCTTGTCGCTATATGATAAGTCATAAAGTATTGGCAATATGAATAATACCAATATCATTGAGAGCAATAGCCCGAAGCAGATGACAGTTCCCAGAGGGCCCCATAGTGGCGAACGGCTGATAATCATAGGTATTACGCCCATTGCCGCTGCGGCCGATGTCAGGAAGATAGGGCGCATACGGCGTTTTCCCGCCGCTATTGCCGCTTCGCGTACAGTCAGTTTTTCCTTCTCGCGCAATTCGCGTGCATAGTCGATTAGTATTATGCCGTTGCGCACAATCATGCCACAAAGGCTTGTGATGCCGACAAATGCAGTGATGCTGAAAGGGTAGTGCATCAGTTTAAGGCCGATTACTGCGCCAGGAATGGTGAGCAGCATGCCCGACATTATTAGCAGTACGGTCTTCATTCTCTTGAATTGGAACAGCAGAATGAAGAATATTGCCAAGATGCTCAATACCAATGCGATGCCCATTGGGACAAATACCTCTTGAGTGCCGTAATAGTCGCCACCATAACTTATTGTGGTTCCAAGTGGCAGGTCGAGGGCCTCAATCTGTGGGCGTATCTCTTCGAAAATGTTGTTTGCCACAACGTCAGGCTCGTTGTCGATGGCAATAGTAAGGGTAGGCACGCCGTTGCGGTGAACTACCGTGCCCTCGTTCCATTCAGGAACCAATGTGGCAATAGAGCGCAATGGCACTGCCGACAGGGTCTTGAGCGATGTGACGTACTTGTTGTCGAGCGAATTGATGCTTTCCTTTTCGCCTTCGTCCTTTATTACAAGTTGGACGTCAACAGGATAGTCGCCTTCCCAGATGGTTCCAAGAGGCAGGCTGTTGTTTCCCGCCAATATTGATGTCGCGATTAGCGATTTGGATATTCCGAGACGGTTGGCCTTCTCGCGGTCGACCTTCACGTGCACGTTCTGCACCTTGCTGTCCCAGTCGGAATGAGCCCACAGGATGCCGTCGGTCTTGGCCAGAATGTCGTTTATCTGCTGTTCCACCTTGTGAATGTCGCTGATTGAGTCCGATGTGATTCTGACCTCGATAGGCGATGCGGTGAATTGCAGGGCCAACAGGCGCCAGCGTACGTGAGCGTTGGGGTAGTGGTTGGTGTACTTCATCTCGTAGTCGCGCACAATGTCTTTGGTCGCTTGGTTCGATATAGTGTTTATTATCAGTTGCCCGTATGCAGGCGATGGAATTTGTGGCGCAAATACGGTGTGGAATCGAGGTGAACTTGTGCCAATGAAACTTGTCACGTTTGTGACGCGTTTGTCGGCAAGCAACAAGGCTTCAACGCTGTCGACAACGGCTTGCGTCTGGTCGAGCGACGACCCCGTTTCCATAAACACTTCAACTGCAAACTGGTTGCGTTCGACTTTCGGGAACAGTTGCTGGTCGATTGTGCCGAATACGACAAACGATACTGCAACTATTGCCAGTCCGATTGCCAGTACGGTCTTTCGGCATTTGAAGGCCTTGTCAATGGCATTGTCATATACTGATTGCATTACATCGAGGAACGAACGGCGCTTTGGCTTGCCGTCGTCAGACTTCTGCTTGATGCCTTTCTTTATGAACACGAAATTGAGGTACGGAACCATTAGCAGAGCCACAATTACTGAAATGACAAGTGCTATGGCCACCACAATCGGTATGCATTGCAGGAATTCGCCCGCCGAGCCAGGTATCATGAATCCAAGTGGCACGTAAACGGCAATGATTGCTAGTGTGGCAGTTATGATGGAACCGCTCAATTCTCTCGCGCTCTTTATCGACGCGTGCCAAGGCGAGATGCCGTGGTCAACCAAATCGACGTGGTTGTCGATGACCACAATGGAGTTGTCGACAATCATTCCCAAGACCAGAATGAGCGACGCAAGCGACACCATCTGCAGTTCAATTCCGCAGAAGTAGAGGACGGCAAGCGATATCAGCACCGCTATTGGAATGGTTATGGCCGCAACCGACGACACTCGCAAGGGCAACAGCAATATGGTGACGCAAATTACGGCGATTATGGCTATCAGGAACTCGCGCATAAAGTCGTTGACCGACTCCTTTACGTATTTTGGCAATTCCGAAATTTTCTCGACAACTATTCCGTCTGGACATTGGGTCTCAAATGTGGCGATTGCCTTGTCAACTGCTTCGCCGTATTCGACAATGTTGTTGCCGTTCTGCATCTCGAGCGATAGCAGAATGGTCTTTTTGCCGTTTTGCTTGATGTAGTCGTCAGGGTCATCGTACTTGCGCTCAATGGTGGCAATATCCTTGAGTCTCACAATGTTACCGTCGGCATCGGAGTAGATGATTTGCTCGGCAATGTCTTTCTCCGATTCAAAGTTCTCGTCGAAGTGTATGTTCAATTGGCTCTCGCCGTCATCGACACTGCCTGCATAGCCGACCAGGCCGTTCGACTGGAACGCGCTGAGCAATGATACTGTGTTGATTTTGTATTGGTTGAGCATTTCAGGTTCAACGGTTACAAAAATCTTCTCTTTCTGCAGTCCCACGTGCTTGATTTTTGATGTTGCAGGTATTTTCCTGACTTCCGCTTCAAGTTTCTTCAGGTAAAGTTCAAGGTCTTTATATGTGTGATTGTCAGACGAAAGCGATATCAGCAAAGCCGACGTGTCGCCAAAATCGGAATTCGCGAAGACTGTAAGCACGCCTGCAGGCAACGACGATTTCAGTTGCTCAAGTCCGTGCTTGTACTTCGACCAGAATTCATCGGCGTTCTTTACTTCAGGTGTCAGTTCGACAAACATATACATCATTCCGTCGCGTGAGTATGAATATGTGCCTTCTTTCTTAACTTCCTTAAATCCAAATGTATAGTTCTCGACTGCTGTTGTCAGTTGTTCGGCCACCTGTTCCGATGAAGCGCCAGGATAGACGCCTACCACAAGTCCTTGACGTACGGTAAATACGGGGAATTCGTTGCGTGGCATCTTTATCAGTGCAATGACACCGACAATCATCATTGAGAATACGAGGGTAAGGACAATGTTGTTGTTCCTCATTGCCCGTTCAATGAATGTTGTTTTCATAACTAAAAGTCAATTAGGCAGTTGTTTGATAATTTCTCTTTTCCGTTTTTCACTGCGACATCGCCTTCCTTTAGGCCAGACAGAATCTCAAGATCCTTGTCGAAATATTGGCCAACGGTTACGACCTGCTTTATGGCCTTCTTGCCGTCTTTGTCAACCAGATACACATATTGGTTGTTGTCGTTGTCGCGTGAAACGCATTGGTAAGGCAGGAGCAGGCGCTGTGCATTGCCGTTTATGTCGATGTTGACGTCGCAGACCATACCAGGCTTGAGTTCGGCCGATTTGTTGCCGACGATTATCTTTGCTTCGTATGTTCGGCTTATCATATCGGCAACGGGGCTGATGTTTGACACCGTACCCTCAAATTCCTTGTTGCCGAGTGCGCCTACGCTGAATGTGGCTGTTTCGCCTTTCTTCAGTTTGCCTATTTCCTTTTCTGGAATCGATATCTTGACATATACCTTTTCAAGTTCGACAAGCTCGATAGGAGCCTTGCCAACCATAATGGCCGACATTCCTGGTTCAACGTTGCGACGTCCTACAATGCCGTCGCTTGGGGCGCGCATTTCGCATTTGCTCAGGTTGTTTTCAGCCATTTTCAGCGATGAATTGGCTTGGTCCATATTGGTCTGCATCTCTACCCACTTGATTTCCGAAAGGCTACCTTTTTCATAGACTTCCTTTAGACGGTTGTAGCCGTCTTGCGCTTGCTGTTGCTTGGCTTTTGCTATCTCGTACATATTTTGCGCGTCAGTCTTGTCGATGGTGGCCAGGAGCTGGCCTTTCTTCACCTTGTCGCCAGCCTCTACCAGCACTTTCTCGACAGTGCCCGTGCCTTCGAAATTCAATGGTATGGTTTGGAATGCTTCGATTGTTCCGCTGTACGAAAGTTTTTCAACAGTCGATTTTTTCACAACAGTTGCAGTTGTGACCTTGACAGGAAGCGTTTCTTTCTTTGCTTCCTCTTTTTGCGAGCAACTTACGAGCAGTGTAAGTGCCATTGCCGATGTTAGAATCTTGATTTTCATTTTATTATATATTTTTTTGTTGATGATTTTTCTGTTAAATGAACGGTTGGTATGTTTTATAGGTTGCGAAACTATCAGTTTTTCAGCAAAGCGTAGAATTGGTTCAATTCGGCGCGCAGGTTGTTTATGGTTTCTTCAATGGTGAAGTTGTGCAACACTTCGGTGGCCGAGCCGATGCTAGTGGCGAAAATCTGCTTTGCGACAATGTTGGGGTCGATGTCGGACCTTATCTCGTCTCTTTCTATCGACTTTACGACAACCTTCTTTATGTCGTTGATGCAGTTGTCGATTTCTTTCAACTTGTTGTGTGCAAACTCGTCATAGTGCCTGAAGGCGTCGCTCATAAGCCCTATGAAACTGACAGGGTTGAATTTTATCTCTTTTGGATTAAGGCTTCGCAGGACATCTTCGGCTCTTTGTACACATATTTCTATCAGGTCTTTGAGTGTCAGTTTTTCAACGTTGGTGCCGTCTGTCGATGAGAATGTCGGGAAATGCCTGTCAATTACAGCCTTGAACAAGTCTTCCTTGTTGGTGAAGTGGTGATAAAGCGCACCTTTGGTCAAGCCGATGGCATCGCTGATGGTGCTAATTGATACGGCCTCGTAACTTTGTTTCAGGAACAATTTGTAGGCTTCGTCGATAATGAATTCGCGTGTGTCGCTCATAATCAAATAATTATTTAAGACCGAAATACTAAACGGTCGGTATGCAAATATATATCCTTTTTGATATGTCGCAATGTTTTGCGCGAAATAAATGCAATGTCTGTTGTTTGTGATGTATTTTATTGATACATAGTTATATTGCTATGATAAAACTGTGCAATGGCTTGTTCGTTATTATCAATAGGCGTATTTATGGATTGATTCAAACGGTCGGTATGTGATTGCGGTTGGGCTAGATATGAATGTTGGGGTTTTTCGGTGTTTTTTATCGTTATTCCGCTGAATTGATATTGACGGATATGTCTTGATATGTCATTGAGCCATGTTGATTGTTCCACAAGTAAAGCTTGAAAGTGTCATCCTTGCTCGATTCCTCAAAGTTAATTGTGGTTTTTATATTGAATTCTTCATGATTTCCTGTGTTTAATGTTGAATCAATGGGAATGGCAAGGTAATAAGGTTGTTTGCCACTTTTTTCAATTACAAGTTTTGGCAGTTTTTTTGTCGTGTCGAGACTCATGAAAGAAAAACGGACATTTATTTTGATCTTTTCGTAGGCTTTGTCGAAAGTCATGTTTGGGCAAATCGTTCCATATTCGCAGTCGCTACTGATATTCGTGCTGTTGTGTTTGCTAAATGAACAGAGACTGTGTTTTTTTATGTCATTTTTTGTCAAATAGTCTTGATTGACAACATATTCGCTCAGTGTCTGATAATTGTCCAAACATTTCGTTAGTGAGTCCAAAAGTTGTTGGTCGTCTATTTGCGTAATTGTCAGATTGTCGTTTACCTTGAATAGTCGTTTGTTGCTTATGAATGTACTGTCAAGCAGGAATTCGGTTACATCTCTGTTGTTTAGCATGAAAGCCTGGATTTTTTTACATTGGAAATTTGAAGCGGTGTCAAGTCCGGTGCCAAGCCAGTGACAGTATGCTGATGTCTCGTATTTGTAGTTGTTTGATAGATATGCATTTAATGATGGGGCGATGTCTAGATGCGATACAACGGCCTTCATTGTCTTGCATTCGCGGAGCAGTGGTGACCAGATGATAAGCGGGATGTGATATTTCGATATTGGGCATAGCCTTTTTCCCATGGTGCCGGTGCGATGGTCGCCTGTAATTATGAATATGGTGTTTTCGAATCCCGGACGGCTTTGGTAGTGGTCAATAAGTCTATGTATGCATTCGTCCATATAGTTGTAGCAGGCGAATGTATTTAAATTGCCGTCTATTATTTCCTTTTCGGCTCCTGTAGTATTGTCGCCCCAATGCCTTATCTTGTCAATGTATTTTTCCATGTCAGGTATGTCGAATGGCTCATGGGTTGAGAGTGTCAGGTAGACGTCGGCAAATGGTTCAGTTGTGGCATTTTCTGTCTTATGCCTGATTGCCATGTCGATGAGTTCTGCATCGTCAATGCCCCAACGGTGGTTTTTCTTTAGTTCCTGGTTGCGCTCACTGCTTGTCGTGTCTGGCTCTGCTTCAAGGATGAAACGGATGTCGCTGTTTTTCAGGAATTTGTCTTGTCCATCAAAAGAGGCGCATCCGCCATAGAAGAATGAAGTCAGGTAACCGTTTCTTGCAAGATCCTTCAGAATTGTATTGTGGTCAGGGATTGGATACCACATGTTGGCGAACCCGAACTTGCCTTGAGGCGCTGACGCGAAAATGGCAGGCAGGACGCCAAATGTGCGTTCTGTTGTCGACAGGCAATTTTCCCAAAACAGTCCGCTTCTGGCCAGGCTGTCGATGAATGGGGTGTACGAAACTGTTGGATTGTCAACGCCAGTCAGCTTTCGCCCAAAACTTTCTACTATTATGAATACAATGTTAGGCTTTTGGCCGTTGCTTGTCTTGTTGAAATATTTGCCAAGCACATCGTCATAGTCGGTTTTATGCCAAAATGGATAGCTTGCGTCGGTAAAAGTCCTTTCAGGAAATAGCGATTGGTACTGCTCTCTGGCAGAGTCAATCAGATGTGGGTTTTGAATGGTTTGTCCCTTGTCTTTTAAGTGGTCGGAAATCTTGATATACGAGTATGTGAATTGGTTGACAGCTAGATAAAAGTCGGAGTGTTGCTCGTACCCAATTTCATTCCTGATCATCTTACGGTATCTGAAGTTGAAAGCCAGATAAATTGATAATGCAAGAACGGCAACAGCCCAATGTGTTTTCAGGTCTATTCTTTTTGATGCCCATATTAGAGCCAATGTCGCGCCAATGCTCAAGGTGACAAATGCAATGGTTGCCACTGACACCGATGCGGATGACATGACTATGTTGACAATTTCGTCAGGCGAGTAGGCGAGCAGCACGTGGTCGAGTGGGCGAGACATGGTGCAGAAGTATTCAACCAACAGGCTTGTTACGGCTGAATATGTGACAAGCAGTGTGTTTGCCATTATTCTGGCGGTCTTGGCAGAAAAAATGGATAAGGCAACATATGGAATCAATGATGCTGTGGCAACAGAACCTGTAAGAATGATGTCGAATTTAAGCCCAGACATTATGACCGCAAATTTTGATGGTTCATAGCCCATTCTGCCAACGGCAATTATGTAGAATATGATTCTAAGGGAGAGTAATGTGGCAAAAAGGAGCAAACAGGTTTTTGCCCATTCTGAAAATGCCTTTTTCATATTGCTTGTTGTCATTCTGTACATTTTATAGTGACTTTGTCCCGACAATGTTGATATCCAGATTGCTTATTTCAAGCATCCCGCCACAGTTGTTCCACATGTAGATTTTTAAGGTTTGACCTTTGGTTGAATGGCTTATGACTAGCTTTTTATGTACCGAAATCTTGTCGGTACCATTTATTTCGGCCTTATTCCAAAAAAAGTTGCCAATCTCGAACACAATTACAGGCTTTTGTCCGTCATTTTCCAAAATGTCGAAGTTGATGTCGACGTCAAGCTTTATGTAGTTGTTGGCTAATGTCTGATATTTTATTAATGGTGTGTAGTCATTATTCTCATTAATGGTTAGCTCTGTCTGTTCCATTGATAAGGATTGCTTGTCAAATGTCGATTCACTTAATGTCAAGTAGAATATTGTGAAATATGCCGCCACTGCGCATAGTGCCAGCTTGAGCGATAATGATATGGTTTTGATATTCTCACTGACAGGCTTTATGCTCCTTATTTTATTCAAGATTTTGCCAAAAGCTTTTGTAAGCCAGTCGTATGGATATTTTGTGACGAATGATATGGCGACAATTGTTGCCAAAAACAGCAATGTGGCCATATACACACTCAATGTTTTGTGGCTGTCAGCCATATCCAGGAAGGGCTGACGCAAAAATCCATTTGTGACGAACATCAGCATTGATATGGAACCAATGAAAGACAATGGCTTGAGCTTATTGTTGCCGATGTTTGTCGACATTGCAGCCCATAGGATAATTATCGATATGGATATGAATGTGAATGGGAAAAAGGGCTTGAAGAAGTTTCCGAGTATGAAAATGGCGATTGAGAGTGGCAGTGTGGCTTTAGGAACCTTTGCACCATTATTCAGAGCGAACCATATGCCTAGCGAAAATTCGGACAAGTGAGCCGGTGCATTTTGCATAATGGTTATGTACTCTGTGCTTGTCAATCCATATTGTTCAATGTAAATCAGTGATATCGACATTGATGAAATCAACACCAATGCTTTTATACCGTGTTTTTCTATTGAGCTGAATAGAAAAGGGAAAAGAATATATAGCTGGAATATCAATCCAAAAAACCACCAAGGGCCTATAAGGGACAGTCCTTCGTTAGGTAAAATGGTGTGTATCAGTAATGATTTGTAAAATAGGCTTGACGCTTCTGTCATATAAAGGCATCTGTGTCCCCAAATGTATGTATATGCTATAAATAAGGCTATTCCTATCAGTAGCAGAGGCACTAATTTCTTCATTCTGCTTGCCATGAACGGAAGCCATTCTTGTCTGTGTGTTTGCATTGACTTTGCCAATCCATATCCACTTAGAAGTATGAATGCCTGTACGCCGTAATGTCCTAAAAATGAAAATAGTGTGTTGATAAGGTCGAACGGCTGGCTTGTGAGTAAATTCAAAAAATTCCAAATGTATTCAGGGCAAAATTTAAATTCGTTTTCGCCAGTGAAGGGAGGCAGATAGTGAAGGAAATTGTGAAGGGCTATGCACAATATGGCAATTCCTTTCATTATTGATGTCTCGTGCCTCGATAGCTCTCTTGTCACCATTGCTGTGTTAGTGTATGTTCGATATGTTTGCTTCCATGTCAGTCAGGTACTGTTCCGCTTTTTCCTTGTTCCAAATGTATATTTTCAGCACGCTGCCTTTTTCATATAGTTTTGCTACGCCAATGTTGCGCTCATAGTCAAAGTCTGACCATTGTGGATCTGCGTGGACTGGCATCTCGCACGATTCGTACATCAGATTGTCGCCGTCCTTGCTGTTTATTTCGAAGACCAAAGCCATTGGCGACATTGTCGGGGTTTTCCTCCGGCATCTGAACTTTATGTGCAGAATGTCGTGCTTTGTTGTCAGTGGCAAGTTGCAGATGTTGGTATATTCGCCACGGACAGTCGTTGAATCGGTCTCGTCAGACATGTTGATGTTGGCAATTTGTTCGACATTCCTAATCATGTATTTGTTGATTAGTGCATCGTTCTTGCAGACAAAGTAGTCGAGACCGCGGTAGAGCTTCTGCAGATGTCGCAAACTGTCGCACAGTGCCGTATTGTCGATGGGAGTAAGGCCTATTGCACCATTGTCGAAGTTGAATCGGTACACTTCGTCGCCATAGATGTAGTACTCGTTGGTCACCAGAAGCTTCAGCTCCCTTGAAAGGTCTATTTGCGGTGAAAACAGCAGGCTTCGGAAGTTTTCGGCAGTGTCGAGCCCTACATTCAGCCACGTTACGTTTTGAGGCGATGTTATGTCATATTTGCCTTTCAGCAGAGCCAGAAGTGCTGGTGTTATGTCGCGGTGCGACACTACAGCCTTGATGTCTTTGCTCGTCTTCAGCATTGGCGACCATATTATCAGTGGCACATGGTAACGTTCCAGGATGAATGTGTAGTCTTTGAAGTTGTGGTCGCCTGTTATTATGAAAATCGTGTTGTCGAAGCCGGGCTTTTCGCTGTATCTATCTATTAGTTGCCTGATTGCCTCATCGACATACAGGTACGATGCGGCCGCGGCATATTCAGTGTTTTCCGGTTTGCCTTGAGCCTTGCAGGTCTCTTTATATCGCTCTATGTAAGAATCCTTGTCGGGATAGTCCCACGGCGTGTGTGATGTCAGCGTCAGGTAGAAGTCGAGTCGAGGCGAGCTGTCGCTGAAATCGATTCGTTTTACAGCCTCTTCAAATACGAACTTGTCGTAAAGGCCCCAGTCGTTGCGTGGAACGCTTTTGTCAAATTTCTTTTCGAAATATTGTGAGCCATTGTTTAGGGTTATGAAAGTTCCCATGTCGTCGAAATCGCCCCAGCCACCATAGTAGAACGAGAATTTGTATCCATTCTTTTCGAGGATTCGTGGCAACGAGTGGAATTCGGGCGCGTCGCTTTTCATCGCCATGAATCCGTAAGTGCCGAATGGCAATGCGCCAAGTATTGACGGCAATGCGCTGACCGTACGCTGTGATGTGGAAAGGCAGTTTTGCCAACTCAGCGATTCTTTTGCAAGTGAGTCGAGGAATGGCGTTGCCGATGCGTATTTGCTGTTTGTGCCGCTGTTCTCGCGTCCGAGGCCTTCAACGCACACTATTACAATGTTTGGCTTTTTGTCGCCTAAGTCGAAAAAAGGAGCGAGCGTATTTTCAGAATTGTCTTTATGCAGGAATGGTGTCCGTTCGCTTATGAACTGATGGTGTGGAAATAGTGATTGAAACTCGTTGACTTGTCCGACATTGAGTTCGTTTTCCGCCATTTCACCGTTGAGCAATGTCGCAGAACTGCGCAGGAAGAAGCCGATTTTGTTGCTTTCTTCGGCAAAGTTGCGGTTCTTCGCCGAATTGTCGTATGCGCTAATCCTGACAATCAGTCCAGATAGAAGCAGCGATGCGACAACCGCCTTTGTGGCCAGCCCCGTCTTGTACTGCCTTTTGCTTAATGCCAAATATGCCGCAGGAATGGCTAAGATGCAGGCGTAGATCCACCAGGTTGTCGAGTTTGATGCTGTCAGCGTTTCAACTATCTCGTCGAAAGTATATACGAAGATAAGCCGGTCAAGCGGGAATCCGGATTGTGCAAAGAATCCGACAAGCAGCATCGACACGGTAATAATCGCTGCCATTGTCCATCGGAATAAGTCTGCAGGTTTCTTTTTGTCCCGTCTAGGAAATGCTATGATTGTGAAAATAAGCAGATAGCAAATGTCGAAGAAAAATCCCTTGACGTTGCTTGTCAAGTGCTTTGTGAATTCGCCGGTATAGTACGTGCTGAAGGCTGTCTCGCACAGGCGTATGGCCCCAATCGCCGCAATGTTGCAAATGGTTATGCTTGTCAGCCTTTCAACATAGTCCTTTAAGACAGTCTTTGTAATCATCATAATGTTTGCCATGCTTGCTTGATGTGGATGCGTATATGCTTCTTTTATAGGGAGTTATATATATGCATCGAATTGTGGCAAGGTACGGCATTTTCTTAAGATTTTGAGATTAAATATGAATAATTTATCGACAATGGAAATCCTGTCAGTCAGAATAGAGTAAACAACCAAGTGCAATTATTTTGTCAAAATTAAGAAGCGTTTTTGTAAAACTCCACAACAGGCGAAGAAAAATCAAGTTTTTCCCTAGGTCTTCTGTTAATTTTCAACTGAATATTGTGCAGTGCCTTATT
>JAZUEN010000045.1:0-66210 GCA_045640185.1 Bacteroidales bacterium | reverse complement strand
ATAAACATGTTAATTTTGGGTGTCTATTAAGTAGACACCCAATTAATACACAAAACTATGATTAAACGATTCCCTTATATTTGCCTGCTTTCTCTATTTGGTTCGTGCAATAACGGCAACCAACAATCATATCATACAGATTATACAAATAGCGACAGTAGTGGTGCACTTCCAACATACGATATTTTTTCATCGCCATTGTACGACACACTTTCTTATGACAACGTGATAGAAAGCGTTAAATATGTTCCTTTGGAGGCCAACTCTAAATCATTGTTTTCGAATAGGCATTTGTACGCCCACAAATTTGGAGACAAATACATTGTGACATCAGACGAATACGATAGATTAAAGATAGGTGTTTTTGATAGTACTGGCACATTTGTCACAAATGGCGTTACATTGGGTCGTGGACATTTTGAGATACCGTTGCCTTACTCGTTTATAGTTGATGAGTATAATGGTTTTATAATATTGAATGGGCTCAATAAAATACTTGTATTTGACATCAGCACATTGGAAATACAAGCATTCGATTTCAAGCCATTTGAGGACAAAACCATCTACTACCTATATCCATTAGCAAGTGGTAGCTATGTCGGATTGGGAGTTCCTGATTCTAACAATGAAATGGACAAGAAAAACTATCCTTATGCATATTTGCTGGACTCTGCGTTTAATGTCAAGACCGCATTAAGATACTCCAACAAAGAAAAAAGACACATTATATGGTCTAGTTCAGAGACCCCGTATGGAACTACATACGAGCGTTGGAAATGTTCACAAAAAGAAGATGGCGTATTATTCTTACAGCGTTTTAATGACACGATTTTTACGATAACAGGCGATTTTAAGCAAACACCTTCTTTTATTATAGAACGAGGTGAAGATTTCAGGCCGTCATACAAAGACCAAACAATAAATTATTTGGAATCACTGAAAAAGATATGTTTCAATGATGTGTTTGAAAGTGATGATTACCTGTTCCTGACATATAAAAGCGATACATCATGGCATAAAACCGTAGTTTGGAGCAAATTAAACGCTAATATTCTTTGTAAAAGTGCAGAGAATCAGGCAATTCCTGTATCGTTTGATGGTTTTTCGGGGAATGTGCATGTAAAACAAGTTCAGCATGGCAACACACTGATAACCGCCATACCAGCCAATAAACTAATGAACGTGTTGCCAGGTCTTAAGGAAGACGACAACCCTGTGGTGGTTGAGATAAAGCTGAAAGACAACTACACTCCTGCACAATAACCTCCGGTATTGATACGTATTGCTGTTTTATTGAAAACACTACAAAATGAAAAGTTTAACAATTGTATGTCTGATCATGGTTTCACTAATGGCTTTAAGTTGCAACAGTTGCAACAATAGCTACAGTGCCGATAATGAAATAGATATAATCTTGCCAGAAAAAAATGCCGACGAAAGCGAATTCGTAAAGCACATCAAGAATGTTGAAATAATTAATCTGCAGATGGATAGCAACTATGTGTACACCGATGTGTCCGATTTGCGAGTGAGCGACAACTACTACTACTTCATAAGCAAAGGGCTGCAATTGACGTGCTATGAAAAGGCAACTGGCAAGTTGATGTTTTCAAGAAGCGTCCAAGGTCGTGGACATGGCGAATGTGCTCAAGCCAATAGTTATTTCACATCTGGCGACAATATCGTAATCAATGCTCAAGGCAGGTTGTTGTCATATAATTGTTTTGGAGATTTTTGCGGCATATTGAACGCCGAAACATGCTCATCATACGTACTTCCAATAAATAATGGGTATATATGTTGCGATTTTCGTGGTACATACTACGATAGAGACCATTGTCTGACTTTACTTGATAGTTCCTTTAATGTCTTAGGTTCATATTTTAAAATTCCTAATGAATATAAAGCATTGGCTACTTATGGTATTTCAAACACATCGCCTGACAGGTATGTGTTTAACGATACTTTGCATTTTATATACCAATTTACGTATCGGTTGTATTCTTTCCCAAATGGGAAAACGTACCATTTTATTCCATCAAAACCTATACCAGAGGATAAAATAAAAAAATTATCAGATGTTAGGGATTTGTTTGAATTTGTCAATGAATTAGAAGAGAATAAAAACGCTATTCAGCTCTATGACTTGGGTGAAGTTGAAAATTACATGACATTTGTATATAACCTAGGACCAACAACGCGTTATCGCGTGCTGATAGACAAACGCAACAATAATGTTTATAGCATTGGCAACAATAGGGATAATTACGACACATCGCTTGACGTGTGGGCAGTGATGCTTTGCTCGCAAGTGCTGTATTGCGATGGGAAATACCTGTATGCGAAGGCGCATCGTAATGCGTACAAGTTTTTAGACAGGCATGCCCAATGCCTCGATTCCATGCAAATGTCAGTTTACAAAACCATGCAGGAAAAATTGTCGGCAACGACCGAGCGTGACTTCTCGTTTTTCTACAAGATAGAGTTGGAATGAAATTGTGCAGAATGAAAAGCTTGGTGGCTTGCACAATTGCGAATTCTGAAAGCCTGAAATGCTATTCGGCAATTGTCAGTTCGCAAACCGTGCAGTCGGCAATGCGTATCAGGTCGTCGGGCGCCAACTTAATCTGCATTCCGCGAACGCCTGCGCTAATGTAAATCTCGTCGTACAGAATGCATTGCTCGTCAATGTATGTCGGATATTTCTTCTTCATCCCGATAGGAGAGCAACCGCCCCTGATGTAGCCAGTGTAGCCCAAAAGTTCCTTTACGTGAATCATTGCGGCGCTTTTGTTGCCCGAAGCCTTTGCGGCTTTTTTCAGGTCAACTTCTTCGGCGCCCGGAATAACGCAGACGAACAGTCCAGTCTTGTCGCCACGCAATACCAAGGTCTTGAATACCTGGCCAATGTCTTGCCCCAATTGGGCTGCGACGTGTATGGCGCTCAAGTCGTTCTCGTCAACTTCGTATTCCGTAAGGCTGTAGCTGATGCCTTCCTTGTCCAATATGCGAGCGGCGTTTGTCTTGTTCATTGCTTTGTGTTCAATAATTGGGCGAATTTATCACCATTTTTTTGTTGAACCCACCTGTTTATGTATTTTCTTTGCAGCCAATGTTTAACTGCTATGACATAAGGAGCTTTTTGCAATGGCAATGTCACGCCCGCACCAAGCAGGGGCATCGTGTACATTCGCCTTTCCTGTATTCGCTGATATCGGGTTCGCTGCATAAGCCAATTGCCCCGGAAAAACTGGCCAAGGTTGAGCAGTACCGACGGGAGCTGCTGTCCGACAAGCGTATGGTCGATGTTACCGATTTGGGTTCGGGCAGTCAGTTTGGCAATGGTGGCCGGCGTCGTATCTGCGACATTGCCCGCCATAGCTCCGCTTCGGCACGCGACGGACGCTTGCTTTGCAATTTGGCAAGCAGCATGCATAGCCGCAATTTTCTGGAACTTGGCACAAATCTTGGCATAGGCTCTATATATCTTTCGTTGGCCGACAATTGCCAGAGCGTGGTTACAATAGAAGGCTGTCCGCAATTGTCGCGGTTGGCGCAGAGTGCCTTCGGCAGTTACGGCTTTGGCAATATAAGACAGCTGAATGCCGAATTTTCCGAAGCCCTGCCACAAGTGCTTGCTGAGATGCCGTCAGTCGATTTTGTCTATTTCGACGGAAACCATAGGCGTCAGCCGACAATCGACTATTTCTGCCAGTGCCTTCCGTACGTGCACAACGATACGGTTTTTGTGTTCGACGATATTCACAAGAACGCAGAAATGGAGCAGGCCTGGAACGAGGTCAGGGGCAATGGCAGAGTTACGCTATCGTTGGATTTCTACACAATGGGAGTGCTGTTTTTTCGGCATCAGTTGTCGCATCAGACAATCTGTCTTCGGTATTAATAGATATTAACAGAAAACAGTCTTTTACTGTATTTTGAACGCTGTGTTGGCTTTAACTTGTTTGCTTACAGAGCTTTGTCTTGTTTGTAAAAAAAGTTATGTAAAACGATACATATTAGATATTTTTTTCATATTTGCGCGAATTTTAAAAAACTACAATTATGTACTGGACTCTTGAATTGGCTTCTAAGTTGGAAGATGCACCATGGCCTGCAACAAAGGAAGAATTGATTGATTACGCAATCCGTTCCGGAGCACCGATGGAAGTTGTTGAAAACTTGCAGGAAATGGAAGATGACGGCGATATTTACGACAGCATCGAAGATATCTGGCCTGATTATCCAAGCAAAGAAGATTTCTTCTTCAACGAAGATGAATACTAAAGAAATTTAAAAGCCGTCACAAACAGACGGCTTTTTTTTTGCATTGGCTTTATCGCCATTCACGGCAACTTGCCACAGCCAAAAGATTGCACGCCGATTTGGCAAATGGGCTTGTTTTTTGTTCATTTGCATATGGATTACCGCAAACAAATCATCAAAGGCCTTTCCGACGTGCTCGAGCCACAGAGGCTCGCATTGCTCGAATCGATACTTTCGCTCCGCACGCGTTATCTGACTGTCGCAGTCGAGAATCTTTACCAGCCACAAAACGCCAGTGCCGTATTGCGCACTTGCGATTGCTTTGGAATACAGAATGTCAATGTGATAGAGCAGTACAATCAGTACCGCGTGAATCCCGAGATTGCTATGGGTTCCGACCAGTGGCTGACTGTGAAAAAATATCCTGCAAGTCCAACCGTGACGCTCGATGCCATTGCCGATTTGCGTAGGGCAGGCTATCGTATTGTTGCCACAACGCCACATTCCAACGATGTGCTTTTGCCCGATTTCGATTTGGCAAAAGGCAAGTTTGCGCTATTTTTCGGCACAGAGCGCCGTGGCCTGACCGCCGATGTGCTCGACAATGCCGATGAGTTTCTGCGGATTCCGATGTACGGCTTCACCGAGAGTTTCAACGTATCGGTCAGTGTGGCCATAATTTTGGGCAATTTGGTCGAGCGTCTGCACAATTCCGACATCGACTGGCATCTTTCGCCCGCCGAACACGACGAGGTGATGCTCACGTGGCTTTTGCGCACGGTCAAGAAGTCCGATTTGATTGTCTCGCGCCTGTGTGGCGAGTTGGGCATCAGTGCCGAGCCGTTTACTTTATCACCAACCGACGTGATGTTTGACCATCGCTACTGACAATCTCCACAATGTGGCAGCCTTCGGCAAGGCGCTCAGTGCTGATTGTCGCCTGATGGCTGTCAACGCCTTGCGTCAATTCCAGAGTGCCGCTTGCATTGTATATGTTGATTCTTGAAATTGTAGCTGACTGCATGACGGTGATTGTCGATTTTGCCGGATTCGGGAAAACCGACAACCGAGTTTCAGTATCTTCTATTTGGTATGCTGGCTCGTCTTCAGTGCAGTATAGTTCCTTGGCCAGGTCGGCGGCGACGTCAATCTCGTGGATGTTCTCGCCAGCCAGAATCGCAAATTTTATTTCGGCAGTGTCGCCAATGTGCAGTTTCATTCGGTTGAGGCTTAGCATAAGTGCCAGGTCGATGTTTCTGCTTGTCGATTTTGGCCGGGCGTTGTTCATCGTTTCCCATTTCTGCTCATCGGTAAAGCCGTTTGTAATGTCGATGCTTCCGCCGTACTCGCTCAGTTCGAAGGCGTATGGCACGGCGTTGCCTTTTGTCAGCAGGCAGATGCCTCCGTGTATTCCTTCGGTGCCGGTATTGTAGATGTAGGCCAATTGCCGGCTTGCATCGTAGTCAATTACGTTTTGAGTGCTGTTGACCACGTCCCAGTCGAAGTATAGTCCCACGGCGGCGTTGCTGTAGTCGTAGTCTCCGCTGTTTACAATGGTGTAGTCGCATACCATTGCCGATGGCAGGTTCTTGCTGTCGAAAATGAAGTCTTGCTGTATGCTTATGCCTTCAATGTTGATAGGCTCAATTGTCGATTTGATGTGCGTTACGCCGTTTTCATCAGTCAGAGTGTTCCCGCAGGTGCATATAAACTGGTCGTCGTTTTGGAAGGCGCTGGCAATGGTCTGTTCGTCGAGTGCGACAATCAGTGCACCGTCGCTTATCAGGTTGTATTGTTTTTTGAACAAGAATCCGTTGCCGTATTGTGCGTCATAATTGTAAATGCCAATTTTCCCATTGTTGGCAATGGTTGTTTCCGTGTCGCCCCATTTTATGTCCTTGAAAGATGGGTTTACGGTCAGTTCGATGGTTTGCCTGGCCGAGTAGTTCCCCGTCTCGAATCGGAATAGAAACTGGACAATCCTGTCGGCCGATAGCGTGTCGGCAAGTGTTGCCGTAAAGGTGTGGCTGGCGGTGCCGTTTGTGCCGAGCGAGTCAATTTTCCATGCCGCGTCGGCTATGGTCGCGCTGTTGTCGGGCGATTCAACGGTTACTTTTATGTCCGATGTCGGGTAGAGGTGGTTGCAGACGTCAATGTCGATTGTAATCTCGCTTCCGGAAATCATTTCGTCGGATTTCGACAAAAACGCGTAATCTGTAATTCTGACGGAAGGCGAAGTGCTGTCGGTCAGCGCCTTCAGTATGTTTATCCTGCCAGAGCCGATTTTCCCGATGAACGGGGCGTTCCCGGGAATGGTGTCGATGTTGTCGGCAGTCACGCGCAGTAGTTCGGCAACTTGTGTGGCAGTCAGTTCGGGGCGGTGGGCCCAGACAAGTGCGGCGGCGGCGGCCACAATTGGCGATGCATACGATGTCCCGTTTCCTCCCGACAGGTATTTGTTGTCGTAGTTGGTCGTGTATATGTTTTCGCCAGGAGCCGATATGTCAACGCGGTTGTTGTATGTCGATTTTGCCCATTTGGCGTCGTTTGCATTGGTTCCTGCCACAGAAATGACACCTTGGCATGATGCCGGATAGTATCTTACGTCAGTGCCAGTGTTTCCGGCGGCCGCAACAACAAGGCATCCTTTTGATTGTGCGTATTTTATCACGTCGTCGCAAAGCGGGTTTTTGCGGGAGTTCCCCCATGAGCAGTTTATTATCTTGCAACCGTGGTCGGCGGCATATACAATGCCCTCGTAGCAGGCCGTAAGCAAGCCTTCAGTGTCTTCCGACGCCTTTATGGGCATGAATTTAGTGTTGTAGCCTATGCCGGCAATGCCTATGCCGTTGTTGGTTGAGGCTACGGCAACGCCAGCCACGTAGGTGCCGTGGTGATTGACCGTACTGATGGGGTTGTTGTCGTTGCAGGCTATGTCCCAGCCGCGGTAGTTGTCAATGTATCCGTCGTTGTCGTCGTCAATTCCGTTTATGGGGTCGGCATAGTTGATTTTTATGTTGTCGGCCAAATCTTCATGGTAGATGTCGACGCCAGTGTCGATTATTCCGATGACAATGTCAGTGTCGCCTTTTGTAAGTTGGTAGCTTTCGAGGGCTTTGGTAATCTGCATGTAGTATTGCGAACCTAATCGTGGGTCGTTGGGGGCGTCGAGCAATTCTGGTATCCAGTAGGGCTGCGCGTACTCCACATCTTCGCTTTGCGCCAGTTTTCTTGCCACTACGGCTGGGCTTGCGTTGCCTTCGTATTCAATTCTGTATATTCGGCTAATATCTGCCGATGGCTTGTCGTGCTTTGGCGTGGCGAACATTCTTGCAGCCCGTTTGGCCTTCGTGTTGCATAAATATGCAAAATCGGACTCCCTGTTGTTTGCTGCTTTCTCGTTTGAATATTTCACTATTACCATTCCTGGAATGAATTTCCCGTCTTGTGCATTCAACAAGGTGAATGATAGTAAAATGATTGAAAGTGATATAAATATGTTTTTCATAGCAAGACAAAATTGTCTTGCAATTTATTAAAACTATTGCAGACGTGTGTGTTTTGTGGTTAAATGAAATAAAAATGTTGATGAAAGTTGATTTTCGTGCTGTAACCTATTTATCATTTACTTAATTGATTTATATTTGTAAAATAATTCTCGTGAAATCAAAAGGAGTTCTATAAATTGCTTGTGGTGATTTTGTATGCCTTGTTAGGCAGACCATGTTTTTTTCGCAAGAATGGTTTGGATGCTGCTGTTGGGTGAAAATCAGCAAGATGCCTACAAAAACAAAGTTTACACAATGAGTGGCGGAACAACTTGTTATTTTTTAATTATTTAATCGGGGAATTTAAGGAATGCCCCTTAATCTTTCTGTAATGAATTGCATAATTATAGATGACGATTTGCTGAGTCGTAAGGTTTTGGAAGGTTTGACCGAAAAATCTGACGCACTGAACTTATTGGGTTCGTATGACAGCCCAGTCGCAGCCTTTAAGGCTTTCGACTTGCCAGATACAATTGATTTGGTGTTCCTGGATATGGAAATGCCGGAAATGAATGGCCTTGATTTCATCAATACGTTGGATGTCAAGCCAATGATTATCATTGTTTCGGGCCAGGAAAAATATGCCATCGAGTCCTACGAATATGATGTTGTTGACTATTTGCTGAAGCCTGTTTCACTGCAGCGTTTCTTCAAGGCTGTCAACAAGGCGCTATCCCTGTATCAGGAGAGGGAGAGCGCATCGAGCTTCCCTGATGAGATTTTCATCAAAAAGAAAAATTCCACTTTGGTCAGGATCAAGTATGAGGACATACTTTGGGTTGAGGCGCTCGAAAACTACGTCACAGTCAATACGTACAAGGAAAAATTCACAATCCACTATACAATGAAGGCGATAGAGAGTAAGCTGCCTCTATCTAAATTTAAACGTGTGCATCGTTCCTATATAGTGAATGTCAGCCGGATAGACTATATCGAGGAATGCAACGTGGTGATGCGTACCGAGACAGGTCCAAAACTTGTCCCAATTGGCAAGTCGTATCGCGATACGCTTATGGAGGACCTGAACACGATTTCATCAAAATAGGTCGTCGTTTCAGAATCATATATAGGGTGAGCCTGCAATTTGTGGGCTCTTCCTGTTTCGTAGAACAATCTTTTTCGAAAATTTGCGTTTTGCAAATGTTATGAGCAACACACACCGATTGATATTGTTTCTGTCATTGCTATGGTCGCCATTGGCAATGTCGTCGCCTGTTACCGACACCACGTTTGTCAATGCCGAACAGCAGATGTCGGCAATTGCCGCAAAGTTGTCGGAAAGCCGATTCAAGGACGCCATTCAGGACAGCTTGGCTCATCTGCTGCATGAAATGCTAGGCGGCGTGCTGAAAAATGAAGGTTCGTTTGAATATCCATTCGACAGCCTAAAAAACGATGTCAGCATTGTGAAATCCAGCGATGGCAGGTTGCGCCTGCTCACATGGTTCACTGTCGGTGACGCTGGCGACTACCATTATTACGGCTTTTTGCAGTACGACGACAGGTCGGCAAAAAAACTGCGCCTGTACAATCTGGTTGACAACAGCGATGCGCTGGAAAAGACGCCGAATTTGGAAAACCAGACATTGTCGCCACAAAATTGGTACGGCTCTTTGTATTACAGCATTGTTGAGAAAAAAGGCCCCGATGGAATTGTGTACACATTGCTCGGCTGGGACGGCAACGGCCTATATACCTCAAAGAAGATTGTCGAGCCATTGGTGTTTACCGAAAAGGGACAGCCTAAATTCGGCAAGCTGATGATCAAGTACGATCGCAAGAAGGCCAAACGCTTAATATTCGAATTCAGCAAGCGTGTCACTATGATGGTGCAGTACGACGCAAATCTGGATATGATTGTGTTCGACCACCTTACCGATTTCGGCGAGCGGAGTACCGGCAATCCCATGTTTTTGGGCCCTGACATGTCGTATGACGCGCTTAAGTTCGAAGATGGAATGTGGCTCTACCAGTCCAATGTCACATATCAGAGGCCGAAGGCGGGTAAACGCCGTTGATGGGAGACTCGTTGTTTTAAGTTGCTGTGCGCTGAATGTTTTTGACCAATAAAAAGGTTTTTTGTTTACTTGTGATTTCCCGTCAAAATCCGCCTTTTTGTCAGCACCGACTGTGACATTTGTGCCAAACTTTCCGCTCGTTGCCCGTGGCACGCTGTTTGCGTATGTTTGGCTGTCATTTAAAAAATAACTAAACTTTATATACTATGCAAACAGGTAAAATAGGTGTTACGAGCGAGAATATCTTCCCCGTAATCAAAAAGTTCCTTTATTCCGACCACGAGATTTTCTTGCGTGAGATTGTAGCAAACGCAGTCGACGCAACACAAAAAATGATAGCCGTTTCTGCCAAAGGCGACTACAAAGGCGAGTTGGGCGACAAGACAGTCCGCGTATCGGTCAACAAGGGCAATAAGACAATTGTTGTGTCAGACCACGGTATCGGTATGACTGAAGAAGAAGTTGACAAGTATATCAATCAGATAGCATTCTCAAGCGCAGGCGAGTTCCTTGACAAGTACAAGGACAACATTGGCGCAATAATCGGCCATTTCGGCTTGGGATTCTACAGCGCATTTATGGTTTCGGAGCGTGTCGACATCATCACAAAATCGTACAAGGAAGGCTCAAAGGCTATCAAATGGAGTTGCGACGGCAGTCCAGAGTTCACTCTTGAAGAGACCACCAAATCCGATTTCGGTACCGATATCATTATGCATATCGACAGCGAGAACGAAGAGTTCCTTGAAGACAGCCGTATCAACCAGTTGCTGACCAAATACTGCAAGTTCCTGCCAGTTGATATCGCATTCGGCAAGGTGCAGGAGTGGAGCGACAAGGACAAGAAGATGGTTGACACCGATAAGGACAAAATCATCAACAATGCCACACCAGCGTGGACGCGCAAGCCTGCCGACCTGAAGGACGAAGACTATATGAACTTCTATCACGAACTCTATCCAGGGCTCGAAGACCCGTTGTTCAACATTCACCTGAACGTCGATTACCCGTTCAACCTTACAGGTATCCTGTATTTCCCTAAAATCAAGAATAACATCGAGATACAGAAAAATAAGATTCAACTGTACTGCAATCAGGTGTTTGTCACCGACAGTGTTGAGGGCATTGTGCCAGAATTCCTGACACTTTTGCACGGCGTAATCGACTCGCCTGACATCCCATTGAACGTGTCGCGCAGTTATCTGCAGGCCGATTCAAATGTCAAGAAGATTTCGAGCCACATCACAAAGAAGGTCGCCGACCGCTTGGAGGAGATCTTCAAGACCGACCGCGCACAGTTCGAGAGCAAGTGGGACAATCTCAAGTTGTTCATCGAGTACGGAATGCTCACCGATGAGAAGTTCTACGACCGCGCCGTTAAGTTCTATCTGTTTAAGAATATTGAAGATAAATACTTTACGCTCGAAGAATATGAAACTTTGGTCAAGACAAACCAAACCGACAAGAACGATACGAAGGTTTATCTGTACGCAACCGATAAGGATTCGCAATATTCGTACATCGAGAGCGCGAAGGCCAAGGGCTACGATGTGCTTCTGCTTGACGGACAACTTGATATGCATATGATTGGCAAACTCGAGCAGAAACTTGAGAAGACTCGTTTCGCCCGTGTCGATGCCGACGTCATCAACCGCCTGATTCAGAAGGACGATGAGCCAGCAAGCAAGTTGGAGCAGGCCGATCGCGACAATCTTATCCAGGTGTTCAATTCAGTTACGCCAGACAAAGGCTACTTCATTGTCGAGTTTGAAGACTTGGGCGCCGAGGGCAAGCCTTTGATGATAACGCAAAACGAGTTTATGCGCCGTATGAAGGACACTGCCGCAATGAGCGGAATGAACTATTACGGCGATATGCCCGACAGTTTCAACCTTGTCGTAAACACGGCGCATCCGCTTGTGCAGAAGGTGCTCGATGCCGAAAAGGCAGGCGTAGGCTCGCAGTTGGCCGAGTTTGATGCCCAGATTGAACCGCTAAGCAAACAGAAATCTGACCTTGAGGCTCAAAAGAAGGACAAGAAGGAAGAGGAGATCCCGCAGTCGCTGAAGGACCAGATTGCCGACGTCGAAAAGCAAATCAACACATTGCGCGACCAAAAAGACGCCAAGTTGCGCGAGTTCGGCAAGGCAACGCCACTTGTAAAGCAGTTGGTCGATTTGGCTTTGCTTGCAAACAATATGCTCAAGGGCGAAGACTTGAACGTATTCGTAAACCGTAGCGTCGAATTGCTTCAGAAATAAATCGTTCGGATTTATTCCGATATCACAGCGCCACTCCAAATGCTTGGAGTGGCGTTTTTGTTTTATGCAAAATCGGACGTTGAATGTGGGTGATTTTCAAAAAGTGTAATTTTTCAGTATGTGAAAACTTCAAAAAGTGTAATTTTTGCAGTATTAAAAATTCGAAAAAGTGTAATTTTGGGATGTTTGAAAACTTAAAAAAGTGTAATTTTGCTTGCGAAAAATTTTAATAAAAGTGTAATTTTAATATGCTTTACAGAAAAATAAGTGCTGATATTGAGTTGTTTCTGCGTTCAAGTAGCGACAAGATATTAGTGGTTGAAGGTGCAAGGCAGATTGGCAAGTCGTATATCATTCGGGAAGTAGGCAAGCGACTCTTCAAAAACTTTGTAGAGGTGAATTTTGTCAAAGATGATGAGACGAAAGGCCTGTTTCGCGACATACATGATTTGAGCGAGTTCTATATGGCCCTGAGTATGGTGGCAGGCGGAAAGTTGGGCGACAAGTCTGATACGCTTGTTTTTCTTGACGAAATACAGCACTATCCACAATATTTGACTATGCTGAAATTTTTCCGCGAAGAGGGAAAGTTCACTTACATTGCCAGTGGAAGTCTGCTTGGCATCGCGTTACACAATACGACATCGATACCTATCGGGAGCATAATTCGCATGCAAATGAACCAGTTGGACTTTGAGGAATGGTTGATTGCGGAGGGTTGGGGGGAAGACGCTCTCAACCATGTTCGTGATTGCTACAAACGTAAAGTCTCGCTTACGGAGGCACAGCACAATAATCTATTGAGTGAGTTCAAGAAATATCTGTTGGTCGGTGGGTTGCCTGACGCAGTCAACACATATATTGATACTCACAACATCGTAAAGGTGCGGAAAGTTCAGGATGCCATTCGTAACTTGTATAAGGAGGATGCCACAAAGTATGAAAACGAGTCGAGCAAGAAACTGTTGGTCCGTCGTATCTACGATATGATAGTGTCTCAAATGGAAAACAAGAAAAAACGCATTGTGGCAAAGGATATTCGTGACAAGAAAGGAGATAGGTTCGAATGGTTTGCTGAAGAGTTTGAATATCTCATATCTTCAGGCATATCTCTCGATGTGCACGCCATATCTAATCCCAAATACCCACTCTCGGAGTCGGTGCACAAGAACTTGCTGAAACTATATTTGAACGACGTGGGCTTGCTTACAGGCCGATTGTACGGAAGCAACATTGCACCAGTTATGAAAGATGAGTTGAGCGTAAACTTGGGTTCGGTATACGAGAGTGTAGTGGCACAGGAACTGAAGGCTCACGGACACGAACTATTCTATTACGATAATGCGACAAAAGGCGAAGTTGACTATTTGATAAACAATGTGTCAGATACGACAGTCCTTCCTGTTGAAGTGAAATCGGGCAAGGACTATGCACGGCATCGGGCTTTGGACCGCTTTCTTGAAAATGATGAGTATGACATTCCTACAGCCATTGTCCTTGATAACGATAGGGAAGTGCGTACTGTGGGTAAGGTTATCTATATGCCAATATACTATGTTATGTGTATCGACCAAACTGAACCGTCGGAAGAAAACTGCATTTTTTGAGTTGCAACTGCACATTTCAAAAATCACTAATGATGTTTTTTGCAATGATGTCAGTTCTTTAGATAACTCGTAGCGGTCGGATGTGCTTCAGAAGTAAATCGTACGGATTTATTCCGATATCACAGCGCCACTTCAAATATTTGGAGTGGCGTTTTTTTGTATTTTTGATAGTAGTAAGGGAAAGGAACATCATTGATTTTGGCAAAACAAAAAGAATGCGATTTTTTATAATTGTAGTATTGTTAAGCATCAGTTACGGACTGAATGCTCAACATTTTGAGGGAAGGTGTGTCTCAAAAAATGATAGCGTGCCATTGCCTTTTGCAAATGTCTTTTTTGTGAAAAATAATGTAGGCACAATTACAGACGAAGATGGATACTTTGAGTTTGACAGTGTGTTGCTTGCAGATGATACTGTTGTGATTTCTTATGTTGGTTATGATGCATTCATATGTGCTGTATCAAAACTTGACACATTAGTAACTCTTGCGCCGTATTGCGTAACTTTAGATGAAGTAATGGTGCATTACGATAATCCAGCACAGTTGATTAAGCGCGCAAGAGAAATTTTATCAATAAATTACCCTTTGGCTTTGAAAAGGTACTTGCTGTCGGTACATCATCTTATTGAATCTGACAGTGCTATACTTTCAGTTTTTGAAGGCAATGTCATTGGTTCAATAAAAGGTTATGTTAAGAAACAGCCAAGTGAGTACAGATTGTTCGATTATGATGCCTTTTGGAATAACCGAAAAACGGTGGATTACACAGTTTCGTACAAAAGCGATGCGTTCCCTGTCAATCTTATTAGTCAGTTATATATTGGCAATTTGGATTTTATTGAAAATACAGATTGTTACACATATTCAAAAGATGTTGGTGATAGCGTGTGCTATTGTATCTGTTTTCGACCAAACGTGGTCGATTCAAAACATCCGTATAGTGGAATTGTGAAAATTGACAAGAAGGATTTTGCGATTGTGTATATTGAGTACGGTGTCGTTGATGAAGGCTTGTTGGTGCAGAAAGATGTTACTATTGATATTGGTCGTTTTTCGAAAAGTGTGGAATATCATTCCGTAGATTCATCCGTTACGAGGTTGCAATTTTCCAAGCAAAATGGCAAATATCATTTGTCTCATTTTTACAATGAGTGTTATTTCACACATACTGCACTTGATGGCAAGAAAAGTCGTTATGTGGCAAAAAATGATGTTGTGAATTGCTTCGGTTCTTTTGGCGATATTACAATGTTTAGACCAATTTCACTAAGTTTCGAAGATTTGAACGAATGGAGGTATGATGAAATAAAGCATGACAAAAACTTTGCCACTAAATATCATTCAAAGAAAATCAGAAAAATCATAGAGTCTCTTAAGGATAAGTATCCTGATGTTGATTTCAGTGAAATGATGGAAGATGTAAATTAATGTAAGTTGTTTTTATTTTTTTGTTGTCTGCAAATGTGGCAATAATGTTCCGTTTTCCACTAACCATACAGCACGATTCAATGCAATGTGGTATTGCTTGCCTGCAAATGGTGTGCAAATACTATGGTCGTGAGTATTCGCTTGCAGAACTGTCAAAGATTTGCTTTGCAACAACCGAGGGCGTTAGTTTGCTTGGCATAAGTGAAGCATCTACAAAATTGGGATTTAATCCAGTCGCAGGAAAGGTTGGGCTAAAGGAATTGTCAGAGGCACCTTTGCCAGCAATCCTGCATTGGAATCAGAACCATTTTGTAGTGCTCTATAAAGTCCGAAAGCATAAATACTATATTGCCGACCCAGGCAAAGGATTGCTTGTGCTCAGTGATTCTGAATTTTCGAAATCGTGGCTGAGTTGCGAAGTGGAAGGAGAGAAATGCGGAGTGGCAATGTTTTTGGAGACAACTCCAAAATTTTTCGATTCGGAGCTTCGCAAGGCACCCGAACAACATGATTTTAAATTCTTATTTGGCTATTTCAAACGCTACAAGAAATATTTTGGTAGGATAATTGTCAGCTTGGCAATTGGCAGTGTCTTGCAATTAATATTGCCGTTTCTTACGCAGGCTGTTGTTGATGTCGGTATTGAGCGCAACAGTGTCAAACTTGTGTGGCTCATATTGCTTGGCCAATTTGTTTTGGTTTTGAGCCGAACTGCAGTCGATTTCTTCCGTCGATGGATATTGTTGCATATCAGTATGCGCATTAATATTTCGCTAGTCAGCGATTTCTTCATTAAGTTGCTTAAACTTCCTATGTCGTTTTTCGACACAAAATTGTTGGGAGACTTGTTGCAACGAATGGAGGACCACAGCAGAGTGGAGAAGTTCCTTACAAATCAGACACTAAGCGTAATGTTCTCAATGATAAGCTTTGTAGTGTTTGGTGTAGTGCTTTGTATATATAATAGATTGATATTCATTATTTTTCTGTTGTTTGGCTTGATGTATGGCGGATGGATAGCCTTGTTTTTGAATAAACGTAGAGTAATTGATTATGAATTGTTTGAACGGCAATCTGAAAATGCCAATAAGACTTATCAATTCATAACTGCAATGCAGGAAATAAAGTTGCAAGATTGCGAACGTCGCCGTCGTCAAGAGTGGAAGAATGTTCAGGTCGATTTGTTTGGAGCTCAGATGAAGAGATTGAAGATCAACCAAACACAAGAAGTTGGCTCTGTATTCATCAACGAGGTCAAAAATATGATAATCACAGTGCTGTCCGCTACGGCTGTCATCAATGGACAATTGACGTTAGGTGCGATGTTGGCGGTGCAATATATTATAGGTCAACTAAATAGTCCAATCGATGAACTTATGGGTTTCTTCTATGCATTGCAGGATGTAAAAATAAGTCTTGAACGAATTAATGAAATTCACATTGTTGACAATGAAGACGCAAATTCCAGTCAAATATCACGATTTCAGTCTGACAAGCCAGATGTAAGGTTTGAAAATGTCAGTTTCAAGTACGATCCGCATAGTCCGACAAAAACTATTGAGAATGTCAGTCTTATCATTCCGCATGGCAAGGTTACGGCCATTGTTGGCGCAAGCGGTAGTGGCAAGACAACACTTATAAAACTTCTGTTAGGCTATTACAAGGTACAAGAAGGTGCAGTCAAGGTAGATGGAGTTGATATAAATGAATACAGCAAAAAGTGGTGGCGCCGTCAATGTGGCGTTGTTATGCAGGATGGTGTCATTTTTTCCGAATCAATAACCAGAAATATAGCGGTCGGAGATGGTCCTGTCGATGAGAATCGGTTGTCTATTGCGTCTGAAATAGCCAACATAAAAAATTTTATTTTACAATTGCCATTAGGGTATGATACAAAAATTGGACAAGATGGAATTGGTTTGAGCCAGGGGCAAAAACAGCGCATACTTATAGCTCGTGCGGTTTATAAAAATCCAAGCTTTTTGTTCCTTGATGAAGCAACAAATGCCCTTGACGCTGAAAACGAACGTGCTATTGTTGAGAATTTATCAGAGTTTTACGAAGGTCGTACGACTATAGTTGTTGCACATCGTCTAAGTACTGTTAAAAATGCAGACCAAATTATCGTGTTAGGCGAAGGAAAGGTATTGGAAGTTGGAACACATACAGAATTGGTCGAAAAACGAGGCGCTTATTATAATTTGGTCAAGAACCAATTGGAATTGGGCAATTAAGGGATTTTGTCTTGTATAATGTCCAAAATATTGATGAACAATCTTTTCTGCGAAATTTTATAATAGGGTATTTTATAGAATCCCCCTAAAATACTTTTTCGTAAATTTACGCCCAATAGAGAAGCACTGATGAACGCCGAAGAATTGCTATCGAATGTTATCCCCGCAATAAACAGAACCGATTCGGGAAATATGGCCCTTGAATGGATGGACGAGTTCAAGGTGTCGCACCTTCCCATTGTCGATAATGGCGAATATCTCGGCCTGATTTCGGAGTCGGAGATTTACAATCTGCCCGATGCCGATGCTTCCATTGTCGCACAGCAGTTCGTCTTTGCCCGACCATTTGTCCATTCAAGCCAGCATATTCTTGAGATTCTTGATTTGCTGTCGAAAAACAGAATAACCGTGATTCCTGTGCTCAATGTCGAGGACAAGTATATGGGCGTCATAACCTTGCCTGACCTTTCGGGCAAATTGTCTCTCTTGTCGTCGTCGGTGACAGCAGGCGCAATCATTGTGCTCGATTTGTACATCAGAGACTACTCGTTGAGCCAGATTGCGCAGATTGTCGAGGGCAACGACACTAAAATCGTCAGCCTGTATGTGCATAATCACAGCCTGCCCGACCATATCTATGTGACAATCAAGTTGAACCGCACGGATGTGTCGCCAGTGATTCAGACGTTGGAACGATACAATTACAACATTGTGCAGGTTTACTCAAGCGACAGGGAAATTGACTCGATGCTTGAGGACCGCTACAATTCCTTTATGAAATTCTTGAGTGTTTAGGTGGCAGGCAGATTATCGATATTCCGTTGTATTGTATTGACATTTTGCCTTTTACCTAAAGATGTCGTATCGCAGGCAACTGCTTCGCCCGATTCCACATTTGTCATCAGCGACATACTTATTGCAGGGAACCGCACCACCAAGGATTACATTGTTCAGCGTGAACTTCTTTTTGCCAAAGGCGATACCTTGTCGGCAAGTCAGGTCGATGCCGTTTTGGCAAGGTCAAAGGAGAATCTGATTAACACATCGTTATTTAACTATGTAACAATCAATTTGATTGATGTCGGCGAGAGCGAGAAACAGGTTCTTGTCTTGCTCGAAGAACGTTGGTATTGGTGGCCATATATCATTTTTGAACAGGCCGACCGCAATTTGAGCGCGTTCTTCAACGACGGCGAGTGGTCGCGCATAAACTACGGACTTATGCTCGTCAAGAAAAACTTCCGCGGGCGCAACGAGACGCTCAAGGTGAAGTTCCGATTCGGCTACAAGCAACAATTCCAACTTTTCTACGACATTCCTAATCTTACTGCAAACAAAAAACACGGCATAGGCATTCAGTATTCTTGGTATAGGCAAAAGGAATTGCGCTATGCCACAGATAGTTGCAAGTTGCTTTATTACAAAAACGACAAAAAAAGCGTAATCAAGAATCAGGATTTGTTCCTTTTTTACACCTATCGTCCTAAATTCGATGTAAGACATATTGTCACAGCAAGTTATGCACGTGCCCACGTGGCCGACACCATTATCACCCTTAATCCTGACTTTTTCGGTCGGCAGACATCGCGCACCCAGTACCTGACATTGTCATATACATTCGATTGGGACCGTCGCGACTACATCTATTATCCACTCAAAGGCCACAACCTGACATTCGAGATAGGAAAAATCGGACTCAATCTGCTTGATAATGAGTTGGACGGCTCGTGGTACACCAAACTTTCGGCATACAAATATTTCGATTTTGGAAATCGTTTTTATGCGGGTGTAGGCGGTTTGGCCAAATATTCGCCCGACAAGCTCCAGCCATACTATACCGAACAGGCTCTTGGCTATCTCGACTATTTGCGTGGTTTTGAGTATTATGTAATTGACGGACAACGTTTTGCTACAGGTCGTGCTTTCGCAAAATTTGCCATTCTGCCAATGCACATTTCAAAGATTGACAGTTGGTCGTGGGAAGAGTTCAACAAGATTCATTACAGCATCTATGCCAACTTGTTTGTCGATGCGGGATATGTCCACGATGTCCGTGAAAATACGTACAACTATTTGTCTGATAAGTTGTTGATGAGTGTTGGAGCAGGTTTGGACTTCATCACTTACTACGATTTGGTGTTTCGCCTTGAGGGAACGTTGTCCAAACAGGGGCAAAGCGGTCTGTATGTGCACGTGCTGAAGGCCTTTTAGTTGAATATTATTTATGTAAATAACAATGAAACAGATAATTGCACTATCTATACTGACAATGATGTTTGTCTCGTGCCATTCACAAGGTGTCACAAGCCCTACGCTCGAGCAGAAGGTTGCCCAGATGCTGATGTTTGGCTTCCGCGACACGGCCATAACCGCGCAAAGCGAGGTCTCGCTTTGGTTGCGCGACTATCAGATTGGCGGAGTGATTCTGTTTGAGTACGATATGCCGTCCAAAAGCCGTCCACGAAACATCGTGTCTAAAGCGCAGGTGAAACGCTTGGTTGACAGCCTTCAGGCATTTTCATCATCGCCGTTGCTTGTGGCAATAGACGAGGAGGGAGGCAATGTGTCGCGTCTCAAGTCTCGCTATGGTTTTGAGCCCACCGTTACGCCTAAATACCTTGGCTCGCTTGATAACGAGGATTCAACCCGTTTATATGCCCGCAGGATAGCGCAGACTTGCCGAAAGTTGGGCATCAATGTTAATTTTGCGCCGTCGGTCGATGTCAATATCAACCCTGATTGTCCGATAATCGGCAAATTGGGACGTTCGTTTTCGTCTGATGCTGAAGTGGTTGCTCGTAATGCCCGTTGGTATGTCAGCGAACACAATGGTCAAGGCGTGCTGTGTTCGATTAAGCATTTTCCAGGTCACGGCAGTTCTGTCAGTGACACGCATCTTGGCCTTGCCGATGTCACCGATACGTGGACTGCCGACGAATTGATTCCGTATGGGCTTTTGCTTTGCGATACTATGCAAATGGCGGTTATGAGTTCGCACATTTTCAATCGCGCTCTCGACAGCGTTTATCCCGCAACACTCTCGCAATCAATAATGTCGATGCTTCGCAACGATTTGCATTTCAACGGCATAATCTTTTCCGACGATATGATGATGAATGCCATAAGCAAGTATTACGGATTGGAAGAGTCGATTTGCTTGGCAATAAATGCAGGCATCGATGTACTTGTCTTTTCAAATAATATTGATGTCTATAATCCTAATATTGTGAAAGATGCTGTCGATATTATTGTCCGTTCTGTAAAGAGCGGAAAGATTTCGGAAGAGCGCATCAGTCAATCTTATGAGCGTATAATGAATTGTAAGTCACGCATTTGCCGATAATAAATGTTATAGTCGATAAAATGCTTTTCAGTAAAACAAAAAACGGAATGTCATTTGACGACATTCCGTTTTGTTTGTTGCGATAATTGTTTGTCACCTATTCGAAGATGCCCTGACAATCAGGGTCGCAGGTACAATCACTTCCTTGCTTTCGCTAAAGTCGGGCTTGCCCTGTATTTGGTCAAAGAGCAGTTTCGCGGCCAGCACGCCAATCTTCATCGGGTTTTGGTCAAGGGTGCTCAATGTCGGCTCAATGTAACTTGAACGGCGACTGTTCGAGAATCCCACGATTGCCACATCTTCAGGTATTTTTAGCCCGATTTCCTTTATGGCGTAAAGTGCGCCAATTGCCACTTCGTCGTTGATTCCGAATATTGCGTCGGGTGGATTCTTCATCTCGAACAGTTTGATGACGGCTTCGCGTGCATCGTCAACGGTCAGGTTGCAACGGACAATCATTCGGTTGTCGATAGGAAGCCCGTGGTTTGTGAGAGCGGCGCGGTAGCCACGGAAACGGTTACGGCCTATCAGCATATGTTCAGGGCCAGTAATCAGTGCTACCCGTTTTGCTCCACGTTCAATCAGGTGCGAAACGGCCATATATGCGGCATCGGCATCGTTAGCCACAACCTTCGGGACGTTTATCTCTTTCGATGTTCGGTCGAACAGAACCAACGGCACGTTGTTTTCTTCAATACGGTGAATGTGCTGAAACTCGTCAGTGGCTTTCGATAGTGAAACTATCATTCCGTCGACGCGGTGGTCAAGAAAACCGTAGACGTTCTGCATCTCCTTTATCATATCTTCGTTCGACGAACTGACAAAGACCTGATATCCAAGTTCGTTCGCCACTTGCTCGATGCCTTGGACAACTGTCGCGTAGAAGAAACTTACTATTTGCGGAACAACTACGCCTATTGAATACGATTTGCGAGTCTTCAGGGCCACGGCCATAGTATTGGGCCTGTAGTTCATTTTTGATGCGGTTTCGCGCACAAGGTTTTTGGTCTCGTCCGAAATTTCAGGCTTGTCCTGCAATGCGCGTGATACGGTAGAAACCGATACCCCGATGGCTTTTGCTATATCCTTTATTGTTGCTGCCTTTTTCATATCTGTTGTGTGTGTTTATAGTTGGTTCTTGTCGAACGACAGTGGCAAAAGGTCAGATACGCATCCGACTGCATTTGTGCGGTTTTTGCCGTTCATGATCACTTTTATTGGTTTGTTGTTGCGTATTTCCGACTCGAGCAGTGCTTGACGGCATATTCCGCAAGGTGTTATTGGCTCGTCCAATTGTCCGTTTTCGTTGTAGGCGGCTATGGCAATGGCTTTTACCGCTACGTTTGGATATTTAGAGTTGGCGAAAAACAACGCAGTGCGTTCGGCGCAGCATCCGCAAGGGTACGATGCGTTTTCCTGATTGTTTCCTTCAACCATCTCGCCATTGTCAAGCAATAGGCAGGCTCCGACATTGAATTTCGAATATGGTGCGTATGCACGTTGTGCCGCATCTTGTGCTTGACGTATCAAAGTCTGTTCATCTTGGTTCAGTTCCTTGATGTCGCTTGTTGTCTGCACTTCTATTTTTATTGTACGGGTTTCCATTTCTTGTCTGTTTGAGTCAATAATGTCTTGTCATTGGTTGCTTTTCAGAATGTCTATCAAAAAGTCGTAAAACATTTTTACGGTCTTTATCTCGATTCGTTCGCTTGGCGAGTGTACTCCGCGTAGGGTTGGCCCGATTGAAATCATATCCATTTCAGGTATTTTGTCGAGGAACAGCCCGCATTCCAGTCCTGCGTGAATGGCTCTTACTGTTGGCTCTTTGCCGAACAGCCGTTTATAGCAATTTGCTGCGGTGCGCAGGATTTCGGAATTGGTGTCAGGCTCCCATCCAGGATATCCTTCGGAATGTTCAACTATGGCACCTGCCTGGACAAACACGCTTTCAACCATGTTTGCGATGTCGTATTTGGCTGATTCAATGGCGCTACGCTGACTTGTGACAATTTCTATCGTTTGCCCGTCTTTCATCTTTATCGATGCCAGGTTTGTCGAAGTCTCGACCAACCCAGGCAGGGCGTGGCTCATGGCCATTGGCCCGTTCGGACAGCCGTAGATGGCGTTCAGTAGGCGATCCTGGTCGTTCATTGCCAGATAGCAGTCGGGCAACTCGCACTTTGTCAGTTCAATTTTGAGGTTGGGCTCGGTGTATTTAAACTCTTGCCTAATGTCGTTTTTGTACGATTCAAAATATGACAGCATTCCGTTTTCTGCCGACTTGTCAATGACGAATGTCGCATTTGCGTCGCGAGGAATGGCGTTGTGCAAATTTCCGCCATCGATGTTGCATAAGTGCAACCCGAAATGCTTTGTTGCATTCCATAGAAAACGGTTCAGGATTTTGTTGGCATTGCCGAAACCCTTGTGGATGTCGTCGCCAGAGTGACCTCCACACAGGCCTTTGATGTCTATTTGGTATGCTATTTGGCCGTCTGCAACTTTTTGCGTTGAATAGCTGAATTTTGCGGTTGTGCCGATGCCTCCAGCGCAGCCGATGAAAATTTCGCCTTCGTCTTCTGAATCGAGATTGATGAGCGTGCGACCATTCAACATATTGTGGTTCAAAGAGAATGCGCCAGTCAGTCCAGTCTCTTCGTCAACTGTGAACAGGCATTCGAGCGCAGGATGTTCAACGCTATCCGATGCAAGAATTGCGAGTTGTGTTGCAACGCCGATGCCGTCGTCGGCACCAAGTGTGGTGTTGTTTGCGTGTACCCATTCGCCGTCGATAATCGGTTCTATCGGGTCGGTCAGGAAATCGTGCTTTGAGTCGGCGGTTTTCTCGCAAACCATGTCAATATGGCTTTGCAGTACAACGGTCGGTCGGCTCTCGTAGCCTTTCGTGGCAGGTTTCTTTATCACAACGTTCCCTGCATCGTCGCGCAAGGTTTCAAGATTGAGCACTCTGCCAAAGTTTATGAGGTACTCAACCATTTTGCCTTCCTTCTTCGATGGGCGCGGTATTTTGCATATTTCGTCAAACTGTTTCCAGACTTCCGATGGTTCCAGATTTGTTATATTGCTCATATTTTAACGATTGTGCTTTTTTCAGTTAGACTTACAATATAGGAAAAATGTTGTTTGCGTGCGCAAATTTTCGGAAAAGCTTCCGTTTTTGATGAAAAAACAATGTATATTGTTGATTTGTATTTATTTAAAATGTTCGCATAAGTGTTGCGTAAATTTGCATTGAACCTGTGCTTTTCAATGTTTCGCAATTGCGCATCTTTTGGCTATATTTACGCAATCGGCAATGTTGCCGACAGTTCGACATGCAAGTATTATGACCATCAGACCAAAGAGCAATTCAGCTTTCGATAGGAACAAGGTGATTGCCAGCATCGAGTCTTGCTTGACAAAACGTGGTATCGTGTTCGAGCCATTTACGTTCAATATGTCAGGCTTCAGCTCATATATCGATTTCGCCTATATGCTGAATGGCGATGCGATTGTCATGGGCAAGGTCAGGGAAGACATTTATGAACCATTTGCCCAAGAATATTCCCGTCGCAGTTTCGGGGCAATCGCGCGTTCGCAGGTTGGCAACAGATGCTGTTTCGTGTTGACCGACGGCATCGATTTCTTGGTCTCCGATAGCACTGCACAAGGCTTTTCGCAGCCTGTGGGGCAGTCTGTCGCCATCGATATCGCAACAGGCAAGGCCCGATTGCCCGAAATGCAAAAGGTCCCGGTGCTGAAGTCGAATGTTGAGGCTCGTTCAGTGAGGCCCGGCCGAAAAGTCAACGAAAACAGCTTGCTGGATTCTTTGCCAATTGGGTCCGTTGTGTGCCGGTACACAAGCCTGAAATCGATTTTCGCCACAATCCAGAACCAGTCGTACAGGTTGTTCTCGTTGGCCTCAATGAACGACAAGTCTGAAGGCATATTCCTGTCCATCGTCACGGGCGACGAAAACTACAGCAAGCCGGAGTATGTGGCGTCAAAGCGCAGTGAGTGGTTCATATCGTCATGCTCGCCGGAGTGTAGCCGTGACGACCTCACAATGTTCAGGCTTTATGGCGACAAGGCGCAAGGTGTATGTCTTGTGTTCGAGGTCGATTTTACTTCGGACAATTTTTGGATTTCCCCAATAACATATCTCGATTTGCAGGATATCGACAAAAGCCCGTCCAAGACCAAGTTGGCTAAATGGTTCAGGAAGAACAACATTGACGAGGCGTCGGTTAACGATTTTTCGGTCCTCCCATTTTTTGTCAAGAGTTCGCTGTTCTCTGTCGAAAGCGAGATCAGGCTGTTGTTCAGAAATCTATCGGGAAAGACCGGAAAAAACGAAGTCGTCAAGAATTCTGATTGGGTGCTCGACAATACGAATTCCATCCCTAACCGTTATGTTGACATCAACAAGGATGCATTCCCGTTGAGGCTTAAGGAGATAGTTATCGGTCCGAAACGTGATGAGAGCGAAATAATAAAGGCGCAGCTGGAGAAGATGCTTGTGTTTTACGGTTGGAATAAGGAGGGGGCAGAGGGTGTCAAAGTCTCGGTTTCCGACATCAAGATATATAGGTAGAATGATGTTGGCTTTTTTGTGCGGTTGAACAGAAATACGCGTTAAATAGCAGTCTCTTTATCCCCGGCAGAAACTTTTACGAGTTGCACGTAACGGCTCATTTCTTCTGCAAAATAGTAGTAGCGCAGTTTTCTGACTGCCAACAATCTGTTTTTTCAAATTGTCTCAAACTTCATCTTTAGCAAAAAATTATGTTTCTTTGCAAATCTTTTTTTAAAGAACCAAAGTTATGCTTAACTTGGCTTTTTGAAATCAAACTGTAAGTAGATTCAACGTAAAATATTGTCAATTCTTCTAAAACATCAGAACGATGAGTTATCTTGAATTTAACAAAAAGGAGCTTGTAAACCTTGAGAATTCATTGACAAAGGAAGTATTAAGGACAAATCGCGCCGGTTCATTCTCATGCACCACGCTGATTGGATGTAACACCCGTAAATATCATGGGTTGTTGGTTTGTCCGCTGCCTCAAGTCGATGGAGGACGTCACGTACTGCTATCGTCACTTGACGAGACTGTCATCCAGCACGACCACGAGTTTAATCTCGCTTTACATAAATACGAAGGCGACAACTATGAGCCAAAAGGTCACAAATACGTTACTGAGTTCATTACTAACCCAATACCGACATTGATATATGGTGTGGGTGGCGTCGTGCTTTCAAAGGAAAAGATTTTGGTCAGCAGTGAACCTCGTATCCTCATTAAATACACCTTGCTTGATGCACACAGCCAGACAAAAATACGCTTTAAGCCATTTCTTGCCTTCCGCAACATTCACACATTGAGCAAGGCAAATCTTGACGCAAACACGAAAGTCCGTGCTGTCGACAATGGCATCGCATCTTGCCTATATGACGGTTATCCTGATCTGTTCATACAATGCTCGAAAAAGTGTGATTTCGTTTCGGCTCCCGATTGGTATTACAATATCGAATACATACTTGAGCAGAAGCGTGGCTACGATTTCAAGGAGGATTTGTTCGTTCCCGGATATTTCGAGACCACAATCGCCAAAGGCGAAAGTATAATAGTGTCGGCAGGTTTGAGTGAAGTCAACGCCCGTACGCTAAAGACAAAATTCAACAGCGAGGTCAGCAATCGCGTTCCTCGAAACAGCTTCGAAAACTGCCTTATCAATAGTGCAGAGCAGTTGTACCTGTGCGAAGGTAAGGAGACCCGCATTTTGGCAGGCTACCCTTGGTTGCCGGCTCGTTCACGCGATGCCTTGATTTCGTTGCCTGATTTGATATACAAGAGCGACAACCCTAAAATCTACAAAAGCGTGTTGTCAACCCTGTTCAATCAAATGAGCAGCTGCTTGATGAACGAAAGCACCAATATCGCCGACTATGCCGATTGCAAGTCGGATGTGCCATTGTGGATGGTTTGGTGTATCCAGCAAATCGACAAGCATTATCCAGAGTTCGACATCTGGAAAGAGTACGGCAAGGATGTGAAGAAGATACTGAACGGATACTTGCAACACTCGACATGTTTCCGCATCGATGAAAATGGCATGATTTACAATATTTTCGACTCAATACCAAACACTTGGATGAACTCTACAATTCAAGGACGTCCAGTACTGCCTCGAAATGGCTATGCTGTCGAAACCAACGCTTTGTGGTATAATGCGATAATGTACGCATTGGGTAAATGCAAGACTACAAGCGACAAGACCTTCGGCAAAAAGTGGGAAGCGCTTGCCGAAAAACTGAAAAACAGTTTCGTCGCAACGTTTTGGAATGAGGAACGTGGGTATTTGGCAGACTATGTCACATATAGCGAGACCAATGCCCAGGTTAGGCCAAATCAGTTGATAGCGTGCGCCCTCGACTATTCAATGCTCGACAAGCATCAGATAAAGTCAGTCTTGCGAATTGTCGAGGAACAACTGATGACAGCCTACGGCATACGTTCTCTGTCGCCAAGCGATCCTCGTTACGTGTCGCATTACCGTGGCAATCAGGATCAGCGCGAGTATGCCGCCTACAATGGTTCTGCATGGCCATGGCTTTATGCTGTATATGTCGATGCCCTTGCAAAAATACAGCCACGCCTTGTAGTGTCGGCTGCCGAGAAGTTCCTTGATACATTTGAGGCGGAAATGACAACAGCAGGCATTTGTTGCATATCGGAATTGTATCATGGCGATCCTCCATATCACGGCAAAGGCGCGATATCGTTTGCCATGAGCACGGCGGCAATGCTGCATCTGAAGCGCATTGTCGATGCTGCCGCGGCTACCGAAGAAGTTTAGAATAACAATTAACGCAGAGTATAATGAAAGTATTAATGTTCGGTTGGGAATTTCCACCTCACATTTCCGGAGGCTTGGGTACCGCTTGTTACGGTCTTACCAAAGGAATGTCGAAGATAGAAGATCTCGAGGTCATCTTTGTCGTTCCTAAGGCGTATGGCGATGAGGATCAAGAGGCTATCAAACTAGTCGGGGCCGGTAATATCCCATTGAAAATTACAAGAGCCGAGTATCATTCAAATCAGATTCGTAACCTTGAATATCTTGAGGTTGGCTCAAATTTGGTCCCATATTCGACACCAGAGGAATTCTATTCTTTGAAAAGCGACAAACGCTACAGCAGCAAGCATTTTGTTGAAGTAGGCGAGTCGGGATGCATTCCATTTACAGGTAAGTATGGCGATAATTTGTTCCAGGAAATATACTATTATAGTCTAATTGCCGAGCAGATTGCGACAATGTACGACTTTGACATTATCCACGCACACGATTGGTTGGCATATCCTGCAGGAATGGCTGCAAAACGTGTGTCAGGCAAGCCTCTTGTCGTTCACGTCCATGCAACTGATTTCGACCGCAGTGGCGGTAGCGTAAATCCGGCAGTGTACAATATTGAGCGTGCTGGCCTTGATGCCGCTGATCGCGCAATTACCGTCAGCAATCTTACTCGTGACATCGTCATAAATAAATACGGGCAATCGCCAGACAAGGTGGTGACTGTTTACAATGCAGTTGAGCCAAACCTGAAAGCATTGAACAAGCAAAAGAAAGGTTTCGATGAGAAAGTCGTGACATTCCTTGGACGCATCACAATGCAGAAAGGCCCTGAGTTCTTCATCGAGGCTGCCTACAAGGTGCTTAAGCGCATGGATAACGTACGTTTCGTCATGGCAGGTAGCGGCGATATGATGAACAAGATGATAGAGCGTGCGGCAAGTCTTGGTATAATGGACAAGTTCCATTTTACAGGATTCTTGCGTGGTGATGCCGTGTTCCGCATGTTCAACTATAGCGATGTGTATATTATGCCGTCTGTATCAGAGCCGTTTGGCATTTCTCCGCTTGAGGCAATGCAATCTGGTGTCCCTGTCATCATCTCAAAGCAGTCGGGTGTCAGCGAGATCCTGAAACACGCCATTAAGATTGATTTCTGGGATATCGATAAGATGGCTAACGCCATATATGCCTTGCTTAACTATCCTTCGCTGGCCCAGACTATTGGCGAAAATGGTTTGAAAGAAGCCAACAGCTTACGTTGGGAAGAGTCGGCAAAGCACGTTTACAATGTTTATAAATCAGTATTAGAAAAGTAACCTCATAAAAAGTAGAACTATGAAGCATTTATGCCTTTATTTTCAGGTTCATCAACCATTCCGATTCCGTAAATATTCATTTTTCGATATCGGTAGCGACCATTATTATTATGATGACTATTTGAATGAGTCTATTCTGCAAAAAGTGGCACAAAATTGCTATTTGCCAACTAACGAATTGTTGCTCAGACTTATAGAAAAGCACGGCCGTAACTTCAAGGTTACTTTTTCAATCACTGGCATTGCTCTTGACCAATTCGAGCTGTATGCGCCAGAGGTCATAGAGAGTTTCCAACGTTTGGCAAAGACTGGCCAAGTTGAATTCTTGGCAGAAACATATTCGCATTCTTTGGCATCACAGTCCAATTTGGAGGTGATGAAAAAGCAAGTGAAGGAACATTCTGCAAAAATCGAAAAGCTGTTCGGTCAGAAGCCTAAAGTGTTCCGCAATACTGAGTTGATTTATTCCGATGAAGTTGGGGCTGCTATTTACAAGATGGGATATAAGGGTATGCTTACCGAAGGCGCAAAGCATATTTTAGGATGGAAATCGCCTAACTTTTTGTATTATAATGCAAAGGAACCACAACTGAAACTTTTGCTCCGTAACTATATGTTGAGCGATGATATATCATTCCGTTTCTGTGCAAAGAATTGGACTGCAGAATCTTATGCGGCAAAACTTAACGAGGTCACAGATAAGGAAGAGGTAGTCAATTTGTTTATGGATTACGAAACATTTGGCGAGCATCAGGATGCCGGCACTGGCATATTCCAATTCATTGAGCATCTGCCAAGTGCAGTGCTCAACCAGACCGATTTCCGTTTCGCGACACCTTCAACTATTATAAAGAACGTTCAGCCGGTTGCGGCCATCAATGTGCCATACCCAATTTCATGGGCCGATGAGGAACGTGACATTACTGCTTGGCTTGGCAATAATATGCAGAATGAGGCGTTCAGCAAGCTATACGCACTTACTGACAAGATAGCATTGATTAAAGATCCGCAGATTCTTCAGGATTGGGAGTATTTGCAGACTAGCGACCATTTCTACTATATGTCGACAAAGTGGTTCAGCGATGGCGAGGTTCATGCTTATTTCAACCCTTACAAGACACCATACGACGCATTTATCAATTACATGAACGTACTTACTGATTTCACGCTACGTGTCAACAAGGCTCTGCCTGATTCGGAAATACGTACTTGCCGTGATGTCGAAAAATTGCAGGAAATGGTGCTTGAACAACAAGCAGAAATCAAAAAACTGAAGTCAAAGCCTAAAAAAGCAAAAACAGAACAGAAGTAGAATTTAATTTTCTGTAAATGAAAGATTCCATAAAACCAGGTTTCTTGTTTGAGACAAGCTGGGAGGTTTGTAATAAGGTGGGTGGCATACACACCGTAATTACGTCAAAGTTGCCCAATGAGTATGCCGAATACGGCGACAACATGGCTTTTATTGGTCCTGACTTGGTGAAAGAAGGTGCCAATCCGGAGTTCATTGAAGACAAAAGCCTGAAGGCAGATTGGAAAAAAGTGGCGGAAGAAGAAGGCCTTAGGCTGAAGATTGGTCGCTGGAATGTCGCTCACAAACCTATTGCAATATTGGTCGATTATACCGTTTTCATACCACAGAAGGACAAACTGTTCGCTTCGTGGTGGGAAACATATAAACTCGATTCAATTACAGGAGAATGGGAGTATGTCGAGTCTGTATTGTTCGGCTATGCCGCAGGCAAGGTTATTGAGAGCTATCGAAAATTCTATATGCATGATTTGCCTATAGTGGCACAGTTCCACGAATGGCAGACTGCCGCAGGCGTGCTTTATCTCGATAAGGCTTGCCCGCAAGTTGCTACCGTATTCACTACTCATGCAACAGTATTAGGTCGTTCGGTGGCAGGAAATGGCTATCCGTTGTATAAGAGCCTCGGCTCTTTTGATCCGGATTCGCGAGCTCGTGAGCTCGGTGTCATGGCAAAGCATTCTATTGAAAAGACTGCCGCCAATGTCGCTTCCGTCTACACTACAGTCAGTAAGGTCACGGCCAACGAGTGCAAAATCCTATTGAATAACGAACCAGATACGGTTACACCCAACGGCTTCACACTTAATCATTTGCCACCAATGGGCGCTGATGTCGCACAAAACGCAAGAAAGAGATTGGCTGAAGTGGCAGAGGCTCTGACTGGCAATAAATGCGACGATGATACATTATTTGTGGCTATCTCAGGTAGATATGAATTCAAAAACAAGGGTATTGACATCTTTGTCGACGCGCTTGGAAAGCTGAACGAAAAGAACAAGTACAAGCACGGCATTGTCGGCTTCGTTTTGGTTCCAAACAACAACTACGGACCACGCAAATGCCTGCAAGACCGGTTGTCCGACGCCAATGCCCTCATCCCAGATGACCGTATAACCACACATTCCCTAAATCCGGATTATTACGATCCGGTTATTGACAAGGCCCATCAGCTGAAGTTGTACAACAACTTAGGGCAGAATGTGAACATCATATTGGTTCCGGTCTATCTGAATGGCAATGATGGCATATTCAACATGCCATACTATAGCCTGTTAAGTGGCTTCGATTTGACAGCATTCCCTTCATATTATGAACCTTGGGGATATACGCCTCTTGAGAGTATCGTTGTCGGCGTGCCTACAGTTACCACAAATTTGGCAGGCTTCGGTCAATGGATGCTTAAGAAAACCGAAGGAATCCATGATGGCATTGCCGTACTGAACAGGACAGAAGACAACTATTGGGAGGTGGTTGACAATTTGGCAAGTATCATTGACAGTGTATACGGATTGTCAATTATCGATAGGGCAAAACTTCGCAAAAAGGCTAAAGATCTCTCTAAGGAAATCAGTTGGGACAATCTGTTCCACTATTACACCGACATTTATGAGAAGGCATTAACCCTTTCGTTGATGCGTGCATCAGAAGAACAAGCAATACAAACAAATAACAACTTAAATAATAATAGACAAAAACTTATGAGTAACGAACCAATTTGGAAGAAAATGGTTATTCATTCAGATCTTCCTGAAAGACTGAAAAATTTGGATAAACTTGCGAATAACCTTTGGTGGTGTTGGAATTACGAGGCTATCGAGATGTTTAAATACATCGACCCTGAATTATGGAAAAAATGTGAAAAGAACCCAATTGCCTTGTTGAAGGTTGTTTCTACAGCGCGTTTGACAGAATTGGAAAACGATACGGCATTCTTGGCAAAATTCGACAGGGTTTCGAAGAACTTTGCTGAATATATGAGTGTCAGCCCACGTACTGATATGCCATTGGTAGGCTATTTCAGCATGGAGTATGGCTTGACCGACAACCTGAAAATATTCTCAGGCGGTTTGGGTATTTTGGCAGGCGACTATCTTAAGGAGGCCAGCGATTCCAATATGCCAATGGTTGGTATCGGATTCCTTTATAAATATGGCTATTTTACTCAGGAACTGACAGTTTCCGGCGAACAGCAGGCAAGCCTTATCCCTCAGGATATGGATAATCTGCCTATTTCCGCAGTTCTAGATGAATTTAAGCGTCCATTGACGATTTCTTTAAATTTGCCCGGACGTATGGTCCTTGCTAGAATATGGAAGGTGCAGGTTGGACGTGTTCCATTGTATCTTCTTGATACGGAATGCCCAGAGAACAGCCCTGAAGATCGCGCAATCACTCAGCAGCTATATGGCGGTGATTGGGAAAATCGTCTAAAGCAGGAAATGCTGCTTGGCTTGGGCGGTATCCGTGCCTTAAAGGCAATGAACATTAAGCCAAACGTATTCCACTGCAACGAAGGACATGCCGCAATGATTAACGTTGAACGTCTGTCAGACTATGTTCAGCATGAAAACTTGACATTCAACGAGGCATTGGAAGTTGTCCGTGCATCATCATTGTTTACCACACATACACCAGTCCCTGCCGGCCACGATGCTTTTGACCAGCAAATGATTCGCACTTATTTGCGCCCAGTTCCTGAACGGTTGAAGGTTGATTGGGATACGTTTATGAACTTGGGATTGGCTCCTGATGGCAAATTCTCAATGAGTGTGTTGGCAACTCGCACTTCACAGGAAATGAATGGTGTGAGCATGTTGCATGGCGATGTCACAAAAGACATGTTCAAGTATATGTGGCCAGGATTCTCAACTAATGAGCTATACATCAACTATGTCACCAATGGCGTGCATATGCCAACGTGGGCGGCAAAAGAATGGCGCCGTTTGTATGAGAACACTTTTGGCGATGGCTTCATGCAGGATCAGTCAAACACTAAATATTGGGAGAAGATATTTGATGTTCAGGATGGCGTCATTTGGGACTTGCGTAATCAATTGCGTAAAAAGTTGATCGACTACGTAAAGACTCGTTTCGAAAAGAGCTCGATTATGCGCCACGAAAGTCCAAAGTATGTTGTCGAGACTTTGAGCAAGATTAATGAACATACTCTTACAATCGGTTTTGCTCGTCGTTTCGCCACATACAAACGTGCGCATTTGTTGTTCAGCGATATTGACCGTCTGGCTAAAATTGTCAACGATCCGCAACGTCCGGTGCAATTCCTGTTTGCAGGTAAGGCTCACCCACACGACAAGGCAGGCCAAGACCTGATTAAGAATATTGTCGAGATATCGCGTCGTCCTGAATTCGTAGGTAAGATCTTGTTCCTTGAAAATTACGATATGGATCTTGCAAAACGATTGGTTCGTGGTGTCGATGTATGGTTGAATAACCCGACACGCCCACTTGAGGCCAGCGGTACCAGTGGACAGAAGGCTGAAATGAATGGTGTGCTGAACTTCAGCGTACTTGACGGATGGTGGGTTGAAGGCTATAAGGAAAAGGCAGGTTGGGCTCTTCCTCAGGAGCAGACTTATCAAAACCATCAGTTCCAGAATGAACTGGATGCGGCTTCTATCTATAGTATCCTTGAAAATGAAATCATACCATTGTTCTATTCTCGTAATGCATTTGGCATACCAACAGAATGGGTACAATACATCAAACGCTCAATTGCAGGCATCGCACCTCATTTCACAACCAAACGTATGCTTGACGACTATATCAACAAGTATTACACTCCATTGTTTGTACGTAGCAGCAAGGTCATAGCCAACAACTTCGATTTGGCTCGTTCTTTGTCTCGTTGGAAAAACAAGATTTATGAAAATTGGGATAAGATTGAGATTGTTTCTGTTGATTTCCCTAGTACAATAAAGACAGAGTTCAAGGCTGGACAAAATTACCATGGCGAAGTTGTCCTTGATATAAAGAATATGGATATCAATGATGTTGGTGTTGAAATGGTGATAATGTATCAAGATTGCACTAAACTGCTGGAACGTAAGGAATTGAAATTTGTTAAGAATGTAAACTCAATGGCATTCTTTGAAATAGATTTCAAACTCGACCATCCGGGGTCTTATGATTACGGCGTAAGATTGTTTGCAAAGCATGCCGATCTGCCACATCGCCAGGATCTTCCTTTGTTGCGCTGGATTTAATATCTGCACTATTTATACGTAAGCCTCAGCATAGATGCTGGGGCTTTTTTTTTTCCCAAGAGCCTGTTGTGATACTTTCTGCGTCCTGAAAATGCAACCTGCATAAATAGCACAAGGCAAGCGTATGGCAAGCGGGGCTACGCTTTGTATAAGCGACAATGAATCGTTTTCACCATAGAAGATAATTGGTATGTTTAAACGAAATGTTGCCTTATGATGGGGGGTACACATGAATATCATAAAGGTTCCATTCTGATGAATGGAGAAATTGGTTTTCCGTATGGTATCCGCCATGTGTAATTGCCAAACGCGGTGTGTTGTGGTGTTACGCATCCGTGTGTTGAATGAGCCAAGTATGGTTGCTTGTCGCTATAGTTGCTTTTATACTTAAATTTTGGCCCAGACATAGTACATATAGGAATTAATGAGCAATATCATGCCTGACCATTCATGGTAAGGAATTTATTGATATGGGGTAGGGCCAGGACGGCATTTTGCTTTGGGTATTGTAGGCTTGCGAAAACTATCGGTTCAAAACTATTTGCCACTCGCAATAGGGCAAAAAAAAGGGGCTACCCTTAGGATAGCCCCAAAATCCAGCTAGCTATGCTTGTTTATTTATTTTACAAACTTGATAGTGTTGTTACCAACCTTAGCAATGTAAAGACCAGCCTTAAGGTCGCTTACGTTAACGCTGTTAGCGTTCTTTGCGCTCTTAACAGCAACACCGTTTACATTGAAGATAACAACGTCGCTAGCTTCAGAAACGTAAAGTACGTCATTTGCAACAAATGCGTTTACAGCAGCTTCTTCAGCGATAGCGGTACCCTTGTCTTCGAAGAATGTAAGAACGTCTTTCTTCATAGTGATGTTGAAGTTCTTGAAGAAGAATGTACCTTCGTTAGCGGCATTGCCACCAAGGTTGATCTGGATGCCGATATAATCTGCACCACATGCACCGATTGTACCTTCAAGTGAAATCTTGGTCCACTCTGTAGCAGATACTGGGTAAGTAATGTTTATGCAGCTGTTAGGAGCACCTTCTACACCAGTAATTTCGGTGTTGTCACCCCACTGCCAATCATCGTGCAATGTTGCACCTGTTTCGTCTTGCATTTTACCAGTCAAGAAAGCAAGAGAAGTTCCTTCTGTAGATGCACCTGCATACAAAACTTCGAACTCGATTTTGATGGCGTTACCATCAGCTTGACCTTTTGCAGCCTCGTGAAGAACGTTGCAGAATTGAACTGCCCATGGGTCACCAGCTGCACCTGCTTTTGAAACTACAACTTTTGCAACTGGGCATTGAGTAGCCAATGTGCCAGAAACTTGTTCCATAGAGAAAGTTCCTTCGTCAGTAGCACCACCACTAGCAAACCAAGTGTTAGTAGCATTTGCATTGAAAGCGAACAAGCAAGCAACTGCGCTTAAAAGATAAAGTTTTTTCATTTTTTCTTGAATTTTAAGTTAATATTAAAATAGCTTTCGCCGGATTTCAAATTGTTTTCTTTGGTTAATTTTAAGTTTTCTTTTATAGTTTTTATTAGAACTCATATTGTCTTTTAGAACATTGCAATATTACAAAAAAATACATTTCAAATACACATGGTGTAAAAAAAAATCGGTTTTTTTCTGACATGCATAAATAACGCTATTATTGAGGTGTTTATTGCATGAAATCTGTCATTGTTCGATTCGTTCCGCTCTTAATATATCCTTTATTCGCCTAATGCTTGACAACAGCGAGTCGAGTTGTTCCGTGCTATTGGTGAATACGGATATGCTAGCCTTGAAAATGCCGTCTTTCGAATTCACAGTAAGTCCCCGTAGGCTTATGTTTTCACTTTGTGCTATTATTTCTGTGATGTGATTGACAACACCAGGCTTGTCAACTCCGGTTACCAATATGCCGGCATTAAAGACTGACGCTTTTTCGTTGTCGTTCCAGCGAGCCTTTACTATTCTGTATGGATATCTCGAAAACAAGTCTTTTGCGTTAGGGCAGCCTTGCCTGTGAATTTGTATACCGCGGTCAACGGTTACAAATCCAAATATTTTGTCACCAGGAATGGGGTGGCAGCATCGTGCCAGTTTGTAATCGACATTTACCAAATCACGGTCGATTACAAGAGAATCGTCGGAATCGACGTGTGTTGCGACATAGTCACTGTTGGTTTCTTGGAATTCGGCTTGTGGCGTGTCGTCGGGGTTGGTCTGGCTTTGTAGGAAGTCGCGTATTTCCTTTATGTCTATTTTCTCGTCGGCAATGTCTTGATAGAAGTCGAGGGCGTGCCTATACTTGAAGTGCGTTATCATTTGCAGAATCGTCTGGTCATTGAAGTCGAGTTTCAGCTGTGCGATTTTCCTTTCGAGCATTTCTTTCCCTAAATCGGCATGACGGAATGTTTCTTCGTTTAGCGCATGCCGTATTTTCGATTTCGTTTGAGGACATACAGCAATGTTTATCCATTCCATATTGGGCTTTTGTGTTTTTGAGGTTATTACCTCTATGGTGTCTCCATTGCTGATTTCATACCTGATGGGGACGATTCTCCCATTTACTCGGGCACCAGTGCATGTGTTGCCAATGTTGCTGTGAATGGCATAGGCGAAATCAAGAATAGTGGCCCCGTGCCTTAGTTTTATGATATCGCCTTGTGGCGTGAATGCAAATACATTTGTCGGCAGAGTCTTGCTGGCTTGCAAGGTGTTTTCGCTGTCAAATGAATAGGTGTCTTTGCTTTCTATGATGCCACGTATGGTGCTTAGCCATTTGTCGTGTGATTCGTCGTTGCCTGAAGATTTGTATTTCCAATGGGCGGCATGTCCTTTTTCGGCAATGTCATCCATGCGCCGTGTGCGAATCTGTATTTCAACCCAATGGCCATCGGGGCCGGTAACGGTCGTGTGCAGCGATTCGTATCCACTTGGCCGTGGCGTCGATATCCAATCACGGAGTCGTGTCGGATTTGGTGTATATATATTGGTGATGATGCTGTAAACGTTCCAGCATTCCTCTTTTTCCTTTTCTGGAGGAATGTTGTCCAAAATGATTCGTATGGCGAACAGGTCGTATATTTCAGAAATGTCCACGCCTTGCTTCTTTATTTTCCCATATATTGAGTTGACTGATTTCGGACGTCCTTTTATTTCATATATATATCCTTTGCTTTGCAATGCTTCATTGACAGATTGCTTAAAGTTTTCAATGTATTGTTCCCTTTTACTTTTTGTCTCATTCAGTTTTCTGGCTATGCCGTAGTATATTTCAGGCTCGATGTATTTGAGGGAAATGTCTTCCAATTCGGTTTTGATATGATAAAGTCCGAGACGATGGGAGATGGGGCCATATAGCAGGCGTGCCGTTTGCGCTATCTTTTGCTGGCGTTCTGCCGGGTATGCTTTTATGGTGCGAATCTTGTCGAGAGTGTCGGCCAATTTCAGAAGTATTACCCGAACGTCTTTTGTTATTGTCAGCAATAGCGAAATGTAGTTTTCGCTATTCAGTTGCAGTTTTTCTTTTTGTAGATGGCTGATTTTATCCATTTCGGCTATGATGGATAGCACTTGAGCCCCAAATAAGTCTTTTATCTCATTGCATATTGATTGGTCGGCAATAGGACATTCGTGCAGTAGTGCGGCAATCACCGATGTCTGTCCCAGGCTTATTTCTTCTGAGGCTATTGTTGCGACTCTGGCAACATGCATAAAGGCATCTTCTCCAGTCTCTCTGGTTGTGCCGCATAATTGCTTTTTGGCAAAAGATGATGCCTGCTTGATTTTTTCGACATCGCACTGCGAACACAGGGCGTATAGTCGCTGTTCCAGGCCTTCGCCTATCGTCGGTTGCATTGCTGTAGTGTTGAAATAGTGAAATGACAGTTTTATTCAAGTTTGAATCCTATGACCATCATGTCGTCGAGCTGATTGTATTTAGTGCCTCGCCAATCTATGATGTTTTGCTTGAGCATTTCGCGCTGGGTTTCGGGCGATTCGTTGTGTATGCTTAGCAGGTATTTCTTGAAGTTGCTGATCATGAATTTGCGGCCAAGTTCGCCACCGAATTGGTCAATGTAGCCGTCGGAGAAGATGTAGAACCATGTGGGTTGATCAATGGTTATGGTGTGGCATGTGAATTTTACGTTGTCTTCTTTGCCACCAATGCCATCAGTGTCACCTTTTATGATGTTCAGTTCTTCGCCTTGAATATACACGACAGGGTTTTTCGCGCCAGCATATTCAATGGTTTTTGTGCTTGGGTCGATAACGCATAGGGCCATATCCATGCCATCTTGGTTCAGTGTCTCCTTTTGTTTCAGAGTGTTCTGTACGCCAATGTGCAGCTGCTCCAGGATTTCGTTGGCATGGTACGTTCCATTTGCGGTTATGGCATTAAGCAGGTTAAAGCCGATCATGGACATGAATGCACCAGGAACACCGTGGCCAGTACAATCGACAGCTGTGACTATAAACCTTTTTTCCGACAAGTCGGCTTCTTCCAGTGATTTTGAAGGGTTTATGCAGACTTCGTTGAACCAGTAGAAGTCGCCACTCACAATATCGCGAGGCTTGAAGAAGATGAAAGCATCCTTTATGTAGTCGTTTAGAGCTTCCTGCTTGCGTAGCAAGGCCTGCTGAATGCCTTTAGCATAGTTGATACTTTGTGTTATGCTCTGGTTCTGATGCTCGATTTTTTTCAGTGCATCGTTCAGTTCTTCACCTTTTTTGATAATCTCGTCATTTTGTTGGGCCAGCTTGATGTTGTTCAGTTTTCTGATTCGGTTGGCTCGGATCAGGAATATTGCAAAAATCGATATTATAATAAGTACGGCAATTGCAATATAAATGTATATTTTAAATGTTTGACTTTCAGCGAGCAATTGAGCGTTGACAAGCTCCTTGTTCTTGTTTTCAAGAGCAAGCCGTTCTGCCTCTTTCTTTGCATCATTTGTTTTTCTCTCTTCCTCAAGGAATCTTTCTTGTTCTGCCTTCAATTCATTGTCAAGTGAGTCTTGTCTTAATTTTAGTTTCAAGGCGTTCAGCTGGTCTTCCAATTGTTGCGCAAGTAGTTCGCTGTTTTCCTTTTTCAGTACGGCTGATTTCGATTCTGATTTTAGCACTCGAGTTTCATATTCACGGGCAGTAGCTTCTTTATTTATGTTTTGAGCGTATGTTTCGGCTTTGCTCGCCATTTCTTGTGCCAATCGTAGATTGCCTGTCTGCTTGTAATTGTTCGATAATTGTTTGTAGCATTCAAGTACTAACGACGTGTTGTTTGCTTCGGAAGATAGCTTTAGCGCCTCTTCGAGCAACTTTATTGCATCATCATAGTGGGTTATTGCATTTAAGCCAAAGGCGAGGTCGATAAGTCCTGATGCAAGTTGGTTGCTTTCGCCAATTTTGCGTCGTATTTCAAGGCTTTTTTCAAAGTATTGACACATGAGTTCCAATTCGTCAATCTCGCTATACGCAACGGCAATGTTAGTATATGTGTTGCGGGTCTCTTCGAGTTTGTTTAGTTGGATGTATATTTCTGCGGCATTGTTGAAATTGGTTACGGCTTTTGGGATATATCCGTAATTCATATATGACTTTGCAATGAGATTGAAGGTCTGTGCCGCTTTAGGAAGGTTGTTCTCATTGTAATAGTTCGATGCCAATTCCTCAAGACGTCCAATCTTTTCTTCGTCTTCCGGAGACATATATTGGGCTGTTGCATAATAGTTTATGCAAATCAATAAGGTGACGAGGATAGTTGTGATGGCCTTCTTTGTCATTGACAAAACATTTACGTTTCAAATTTAAGCAATTGAAACGTATTCTATATCTATCTTATATAAAATATGTCGTTTTTCTATTATTATGGCCAGGTGTTTTTGCATTATGGTGATTATGAGTGTGTTATGATGTGTAAAGCTGTTAGGGAAAAACCGAATGCGAATTTGTTGATTGTTGGCTGTATGTAACAAAAAAGCACCGATGCGGTGCACCGGTGCTTTTGATGTATTGATAGAAATTAGTTATTGCGCATTTACCGAGTCAGCAGTTACAACTAATGTGTCGGCAGTTGCAATAGTGTCGGCAACTACGGGTGCTTCTACGACTGCTGGTGCTGGCTGTGCATTTTCCGCTTTTTGTTCAAATGGGAAAATCTTTGTCAGCCAGAAATAGCCAAGAACGAATGCTATTGCACCAACGCAGATGCCAATCTTTGCCATATCCTTTGTCTCAACCAAACCGGTTGATGCTGCAATTGCATTTGGAGGAGTGGAGATTGGGAATAGCATTGCAATTGAAGCGCAGACTGCTATGAATGAAATCATTGCGTGAGTTCCGCCGAGTGCCATGAATGAATCGTGGCTAGCAGCCTCAGGTTGTCCCATTGCTTCTGCAACTACAATCAGTATAGGGATAAGCAATGCCGCAGTAGCAGAGTTGCTGATGAAGTTTGAAAGGAAATAGCAGACAAAACCTGCGATTACGAATACAAGCACAACGCCCATTGTTCCGAATGGAATAGCCTCGATAAGAACCTTTGCAAGACCTGTGCCTTGAAGGTCGGTGCCAAGGGCGAAACCGCCAGCAACCAACCAAAGAACTGTCCAGTTGATCTCCTTGATGTCGTCTTTTGTGAAAATGCCACAGCAGGTAAGTACTGCAAGTGGGATGAGGGCAACTACGTTAGAGTTGATTTTAGTCCATTGCTCGGTAGCCCACAATAGGATGGTGCCGATAAATGTAATCCAGACAACTATTGTCTTCCAGTCGGTCTTGCGCTCGCTTTTCTTGATGTCGAGCACAACTTCCTTTGACTTGAATGGGAAGAATACCTGAAGCAAAATCCAAGCAACCAAAATCATTATGATAACGAATGGAATCATGCGTATTGCCCATTCACCGAAGGTTACTTCGCAACCTGCTTCAGCCAGGAATTTGACGGCAGTAGCGTTAGGAGGTGTGCCGATAGGTGTTCCTATGCCACCAAGGTTTGCTGCTACAGGAATTGCAAGAGAAAGTGCGATTTTGCCTTTATCGTCGCTTGGCAATACGGCAAGCACTGGAGCTAGGAATGCAAGCATCATTGCAGCAGTGGCGGTGTTGCTCATAAACATTGAGAATACTGCAATCACTACAAGGAAGCCTAGCAAAACCATTTTTGGCTTTTTGCCGAAAGGCTTCAGCAGAATGCGTGCAAGTGTAACGTCAAGACCGTATTTTGATGCCATGATGGCAAGAACGAATCCGCCTAAGAACAGCATTACGACAGGGTCGGCAAATGCGGCCATGATTTCCTTGTACGATACCAATTTGCCAAAATCAGGGTTGCAGAAATAACCGATGCCCTTGTTTGATACTGTCAGCAACGACAATACAATTACGAGCACTGATGTTGTCCAGTTTGGAATTGGTTCGAAAATCCACAGAAGTGCTGCGAGAAGGAACATTGCAATAACACGTTGTTGAACCACGGTTAATGCGTCGATTCCGTAAAACGATGTCGGAACGCACCATGCGAACAGAAACAACGCAAATGGAATCAATAACTTAATCAATTTTTTTGTGTCCATTTTTTTTGATGTTTATTATTAGTGTTAATTAAGAAATTCAACCTTAAAAATGAGTTTGCAAAGGTATAAAAATAGCCGATAGTGGAAACTAAAAGTTGCTTTATAAGCATTACACTTATTGTGTCACAATGTCAGTATGCCACAATTTCCACAATCGACATATTTTGTCACAAATGGCCTGTTTGTGCGTTTTTTGATTGACAGGCACAAGAGCTCGTCCAGCTATGTTTTTTCGTAACCGAACAACTCAATGTTTTTAATGACTAATTAAATTGATAGGAGGTTCAAACTATGGGAGCTGCTGGTAACAAAAAGCCAAAGGCAAAGCACGGGAAACACGTTCCTGCTTACGCCACAAAAGAGGCTGCAGAAACATCGGAAAAGAAGAAAACCAAATAGTTTTGCTTCTTGCAGATGATTAAGGTGTGGCTGCTATTGAGCAACCACACCTTATTTCGTTTTATAAGTTAATGCGAATCAGCCGTTTGCCTGATTCATCAATTTGTCTTTGTATTTCGTCTTCATCAGCAACCTGAATAGGAATGGCTGAACCGTGTAGGCAATTACAACAGTAGATGTCATTCCGACCAGTGTGGCAAAGCCTATTGATGAGATGGCTGGGTGTGTGGCGAATATCAGAGATGCAATTCCAACTATCAATACAAATGCTGAAAAAACAATAGCGGTCTTGTGATATAGCAATAGATTTTGATTTGCAGAATTGTCGCCTCGTGCTTTTGACAATAGTCCGTCCATTATGAAGATGCTGTAGTCAACGCCGATGCCGAAAATGAATGTTGAAATGACGATGTTAATCAAGTTGAACTGCATTCCGAATGTTCCCATAATGCCAAGCGTGATGTACCAACTCATGCCCATTGGCAAAAATGCGATTATTGCCAGCAATAGTCGTTTGAACGATAGTAACAGTACAATAAACACAAACAGTGATGATATGCCGAGAACAATGTTGAAATCGTCGTTCAGCAGTTTCACCATATTGCCAGTATAGTAGAATGGGTCGACAACTACAGTGTGGGGCAGGGCGGTAAAGATGCCGTTGTTGCGGCTTACATTTTCGGCAGGTGCCTTGACTGATGTGAAAACCAGGTACGAATCGCCAACCTGTTCGACAAGGCTTGACATGAAGCCATTTGGCAATGCTTGTGATTCGTAAAGCGATGTAGGTTGGTATTCGGCATCGATCATTTCAAAGAACGGTTGGAACATTTCGGCCTTGATACCCAATTTTTCGCCAGCCTTGCTTATGTCGGTTTTTACCTTTTGCCTTTTCTCGTCGGTCCAGTATCTGTTCCAGAAATCAATGCGCTTCTGTTGTTCTCCGAATGGGAGTAGCAATTTGCCGAACTTGCTGTAACCTTGTATTATGCCTGATTTTTGAAGAGAATCGCAAGTGTTGCAGAGTGCCATATTGTATATTAATGCCGAATCGAGACTGTGTGCGGTGACGGCATAGTTTGTTGTAGCAAATCCGTTGCTTGTCTTTTCTGCATATAATTGGCTTGAACGCATGACATTCGGTTCAAAGTAGCCTATGTTTTTCAGGTCGGAATCGAATGTGACGTGGCGCGACATTATCAGGCATCCTACAAAAACAATGGCTATCAATGCAATAAACCAACGGACATTCTCGAATTGGTAACTGTTGAAACGCTCGAGCAGGTTGAATGCCTTGTTTGACTTGCGGTTGCGTTCAGGACGGAAAAATTGCGGAAGGAATATGAGACAAAAGCCTGTAGTGCCAACCATCCCGAGCGATGCGAACATTCCGAAATCGCGCAGCAGTGGCGATTTTGTGAACAAAAGCCCTATGAATGCTCCAATCGTGGTTATGGTTCCAAGCAGGACAGGACGGGTTTGCTCGCGCAAGACACGTTCGGGATCGCTTACATATTTATAGTGTGTAATTACGTGCAGACAGTAACTCAACGCCACACCAAGCACAATGGCGCCAATTCCTAATGCCATAAGCGACATTTGTCCCTGAACCAGATAAACGCAGGCAAGTGCGAACGCCATTCCGTAGAGAATGGGGAATATAAGCATTGCCAATGTTGATTTGTTTCGCATACAAAGCAGCAGAACAATGCATATCAGCAACATTGACAGGCCCATGGTCAGCATCAGGTCGGCTTTTATCTGCCGAGAGTTGAATACGCTTTGTATAGGTGCGCCATGGAAAAGGACTTCCACGTTGGGATATTCATTCTGTATGCTTGCTATTTCGGCTTCAATCTTGTTGGCAAGCCTTGTGCCGGTCTTTGAGTCGAATGCTACAAAATTCGGTGTTAGAAATACCAGTGCTACTGAACTGTCGGTTGTAACCAGATGTTGGTTGTAAATGGTGAAACTTCCTGTCTTTTCATCTTTTTTGTTTCCAAGAGCATTTATTGCAAGGTTCCTGAAACCGACAGGGTCGTAAGGAACAAGGTAGTTATATGCCAGTTCATCGCCAGACATTATTAGGTCGAGATTTTCAGCCATTTGCGATTCGATGTTCTCTTTTGTGAGCATCGAGTCGATAGTGGCGTACATGGATGAGTCGAGGAATGATGGCACATTTTCGACTGCAAAAGTGGCGGCATTCATCAGCATGTCCATATCAATGCGGTAGAGAACGTCGCGTATGTCGTTGTCGTTGGCATCGTGTTCAAGCAATGAATCGACAAAGATGTCGCAAGACTCAATTACTTCATCGATGCTAGTTGAGTCGTTTTTGGCAACAAACTGTATGAAGATGCGGTCTTTTATTTGCAACTGTGAGAATACCAAGCCTTCGGATTTTGAAGGGTCGACACCAGGAAGCAGTTTCGAGATGTCTTCCTCGTACTTCATTTGACTGCCGATGAACGCAAACAGGGCAAGGCTTGCCAACATTGTTGCGTACATTACGGCTTTGTGTTTCTTGAAAAAACGGTATATGCGTATGGCTAGGCTAGTCATAGTTGTTCTGGTGTTAGTGTCCCTTTAAATGTGATGTATGTTGTCGATTCGTTGAATATTGATGCCACGGTTTTGTATCCGTCGTCATTTTTTTCAATTGCAACAGAAACTGAAAGTTCCGGGGTGCCGTCGGGGGTTATCATTGCGGGCATTTTGCATTGTACCATGTTCTTGATGGTCAATTCCTTGCCGACAATCCGCTCGGCACATTCCTTCATTATCTGAATGTTGCATACTCCAGGCGATACTGGTCTCTCAGGAAAATGTCCCTTGTATATCTCGTGTTCTGGGTTTAGCTTGATGCGGAATATGTTATTTCCATTGTTATTGTCGACGGTTTGCGACAAAACGTTGTAATATTCTTTCAGTAACATTTTATTGGATTGTAATAGGTGTGACCAAATTGTTGACGGAAGCCATTACCTGTCCATAAACAATTTTATGCTACATTCGGCAATGGTGGTGTCGATTAAAATGGTGCAGGCTTTCATCAGCATAACGTTCATCACTTCTGACACTACGCTGATTCTTGTTTCAATAAGAGATCCAACTGGAGGCAGTTGGTGCAGAGCGAAATTCTTTATTTCGCCAATGTAGCCAAGTACGACTTGCGAGCCTGACTGTGTTGCATTGAACCCCGCAAAAGCCGCGGCCGATTGGGCAATGTGCTCAATCAGGCCAGGCTCAGTGAGTTTTCCGTTTTTGCAGAATATGTTGTCTTCAGTTATTTGAAGTCCGGTCTTTGCCCATTCGGAAGATGCCTCAAAGAAGTGCGATACCATGATTATGGGTTCGCGTTGTGGAATGAGTTTCTTTATTTCTTCACCTTCAAAAAGAGTCATTTCTAAAATGGTTCAATTTGGACAATCAAAGAATTGGCGGACAAATTACTTATCCATTCTGTCGAATACAAAGTCGTATAGCAGACCGAATGTTTTTACGCTTGCCAATTCGGTGCCTTTTATTTTCACACCAAATTCCTCTTCAATAAGAGCTACCATGTCAACAAGGCTAAGGCTGTCAAGGCTTAGCGTTTCCTTGATGTCGGCATCGGGAGTGATGTCGTTTACTTCAACTTCAAATTCATCAGCCAACACTTGGTTGATTTTTTCGATTAGTTCTTGTTTCTCCATAATCTTTTTGAGTTTGTATTTGATTCTTAGTATGTTTTCAATTGTTTATATGACGATCCATGTAGTCGTATAGCTGCGAGAATTGCTTCATCTTGGCATATTCGTCGGCAGGAATCTTTACGCCGAATTCGTATTCAATGACGGCAATCATGTCAACTACGTCAAGGCTGTTCAGCATAAGGGTTTCCTTGATGTTGGCCTCATCGCTGATTGTTGCCGCGTCAACCTCGAATTCTTTTGCCAGAATATAGTTCAACTTGCTTATCAGTTCAGTTTTTTCCATTGCAAATTACATATTGCGTACAATTAGTGTTGCATTGGTTCCTCCAAATCCGAATGAATTGGAAAGGAATGTGTCGAATTTCTTTTCGATGCGTTTGTCTGGAATTAGAAGCTTGGCTGAATCTTCGTCAGGGTTTTCGAAATTGAGGTTTGCCGCGATGAAGTTGTTTTTCATCATCAGCATGGAGTAGATGATTTCGCTAGCTCCGGCCATCCACATTTCATGGCCTGTCTGCGATTTTGTCGAAGTCACTTCAGTGCGTTGGTCGCCGAATACATTGTATATCGCTTTGGCTTCCTGGGCGTCGCCTACGTGTGTCGATGTGGCGTGAGCGTTGATGTATCCGATTTCGCGAATGTCGATGCCAGCAAGTTTTATTGCCATTTCAAGAGAAGCGGTAGGTCCCTCGACATTTGGTGTCGATATATGGTCTCCGTTTGATGAGAAGCCGTAACTCAATATTTCTGCGAGAATCGGTGCGCCACGTTTTACAGCATGCTCATATTCCTCAATGATTACAGTAGCGGCGCCACCGCTTGGGATAAGTCCGTCGCGGTCGCGGTCGAATGGGCGGGAGGCGCGTGTCGGTTCACTTTCTCGGGTTGAAAATGCGCTAATGCCGTCGAAACTGCCGATGGAGAAGGGGTTCACTTCTTGAGCTCCACCGCAGACAACCATGTCCTGCAAGCCATTCCTGATAAGCAACGCACCCAAACCAATGGCGTGCGAACCGCTTGCGCAAGCCCCCGAAACCGTCAAGTTCATTCCTCTCAGCTTGAATATGCATGAAAGGTTCATTGTCACGGTTGAGTTCATTGATTGGAAAATGGCGCCAGAGCCAACCAGGGTAGTGTCCTTTTTCTCGCGCATTGTGTCAACTGCCTTTACTACAGGGTCGGCGCTGCTGTCGTTTCCGTAAAGCAAGCCTACTACGTTGTTGTTAAGGTAGTCCTGATCTATCTTTGCGTTTTGGAGAGCCTCAGCGGTGGCCACATAGGCATATAAGGCCTGTTCCGGCATGAATATTCTTTGGTTGCGGCTTAGTATGCCCTTCAAGTCTGGTTTTTCGATATAGGCTGTTAATGCCGAACGGAACCCCATGTCTTTACGTGCTTGGTCGAACACTATGCCCGACTTGCCGTTGTATAATGAGTCTTGAACTTCGGCCAGGTTTTTGCCTATGCACGAATAAATACCCATTCCTGTTATTACAACTCTTTTCTCCACAATACGAATCTGTTACAGTTGTTATTCCAAAATATTGTTAATCTTTACGGATAGTTAGACTTGCAGGCAAGTCTGTTTTGTCCGAAATAAGTCGCAAAGTTAACATTTTTTTTCGTATAGGTACGGCTTTCTTGTGCGACCTGTTGCACGAAAGGTGGGGTAGTGCCGTGTCGGTAGCTGAAGCCTGCTACGTTAGTTTTGTGAATATATAAATATAAGTGTTTAGCTATTAACGATAAACAATAACGGTGCCAGTGACCGGCAATTGCTGAAGTTTTAAGTTGCAAATGCCACATGAACCATCAAAAAAACAATTTTTTTTGATGCTTTTTGCAAAAAAAGCAATGTAAAAGATACTTGCGTAATGTATTATGTTTAAATTTGTAGCCGTTTTATTAAGTGACATTAAAAATTTGAAATTATGAAAAAGATTTTCCTTTCAGTATGTGCCTTAGGCTTGGCTCTTGGCACTTACGCTCAAGCAGTGGTTGACAATGCTGTCATTCCAGTATCAGTCAACATAAATTCAATCATGCGTATGAATGTTGTGTCTGGTGGTAACATCGAGTTTGCATTCAATACAATTAATCAATACACAAGCGGTATCAGCAACTCACCACGTTACGATACCAAGTTTACGGTGGCTTCTTCTGTTGATTTTAAGGTGTTGTTATACACCGAAGATGACCAATTTTATGGCGCTGATGATGCAACCCATACAATGGAATTGGGTCTCGTAGGTTTCAAAGTTGCAAACAATGGAACTGTAGCACCTGGTGACAGTGATTATCAGAAAGACTGGACCAATTTGAGTGGTAAAAATTCAGATGCTACTGCTTGTACCCTAGTAAAGTCTAAAGGTGGTGATATTAATGCAAATGCTTATACTATTAATTGGAGTTGTGGTGATGATGCTGAAGGTGCATCTGGTTCTGTTTTGTCGGCAAATTTGGCACCAGACCGTTATTCTACCAATATTTTCCTTGTATTGAGCGAACAATAATAACACATAATACATCAAAGCAAAAGTCAAACTTGTAATAACTTGTTTGACTTTTGTTCTTTTATGTTATGCTTAAGGCACTACTGATATTACCATTCCTATTGCTTGCCATGCTTGCTTTTCCGCAAGCGCAACCATCGGTGCGGTTGCAGATAGTGGGAGGAGCGAATGTGGTGTTCAATGTGAATTCCTATTCCAAGGTAAAGAATGGGATAACATACGATGACTACACAACTGTCAGGGTGTATTTTAGTGATGCCGATGAATCAACAAACGAATGGGAGTTGCTGGTCAAGGCTAATGACGCCAGCCTTAACCCGGACTACGGCATAAGAAAGATGCCATTGGATGTGCTTAAGTTGCGGTCGTCGTATTCTGAAAGTGACGGTGCAGAGATTGTGTTAAGCGATACCGAAACCCAATTGGCGCATGGAATTCATCCCAAGACTAATGCGGTGAAAGATATCAAAATATCATACATATTGGGTGAGAATGGCACTCTGAAAGGTTATTCGAGTGACTATTTCTCAACAGATTTGGAGTTTACAGTGAGGTTTAAATAGAATGAGCTTGAAGGTTAAATATTTGCTAACCTTTATTGTATGGAGCATTGCGTACGCTTCGTATGCACAATTCTATTTTCTGGAAAACGCACAAGACAAACTGGAAATTGATTTCCTGAAAAAGAAAATCGAGACGGTTTCAAACAAGACTTTCTTTAACGGGTTGTCTGTAAAAAACCCCACATCACAGAAACTTACATTCTATGTAAAGTTCAGTTATCCTGCCGGATGGTCGTTTATGGGCGAGAAGAACCAGCAATATACGCTTGAGCCACACGATTCGCTGCTCATCCCGTTCAGGGCATCGGCATCGCTTGATGCCAAAGGCGAGATAGGCTACTCGATAGTGGCATCGCTTACCGACCAAAAAGGCAATACATTCAAGACAATATACAGTTTTGTCGATATTCCGAAAGTGCAAGACGTGAAGTTCAAGCCCTTGACTCGGACAATATACATCGATCAGCAAAAAAAAGACTCAGAAATACGGCTTTCGTTTTCGAACAACGGAAATACCGATGAGATTTTTTACCTCGATTACAATTTAGGCGATGATATGACAGCAATAGGTGCCCGCAACGGCATCTTGCGCGATGAGTTTATGCTGAAATCGTATCACGATACGGTGATATCGTTGCCTATATATTCAGAAACATCATATTATAGCGATGTACAGAAGTTCCATAGGTTGCAGATTGGAGTATCAACAGGCGACACAGCGATGCATGCTACCTTGTGGGCGCGTGAGTTGCTCGGACAATATTACAACGAGATACCATCGACCTATACAATGCTGTGCGTGGAATTGATAGGCCGAGACCTGATAGGCGGAGCGGAGCCGTCGTTTGGCGCAAACATATATGGCAATCTGTTGCTTAAGCGTGGCGGCGATTTTCATTTGCGGGCAATGATGAGCAAACTGGATTTTGACGATATGAACCAAACATGGAAAAGCGGCAGGTTTGAACTAAAGTATAACAACAAACATGGAACGTTTGCATGGCTGGGCGACATCCAGCAGGTAATGGCACTTGACTTGTATGGCAGGGGAGGTTTGCTGCAACAGTCGTTCGGCGATTACTCGGTAAAACTTATGGCTGAGACTTCTGTATATTCTGACAAGGATAATTTTGCGGCATCGTTCTCGCGCAAATCCAATGCTTTCTCATTTGAACTGGGCGGGGCTTTGAGTGATGACAAAGACAATGACAGACAAGACATAGGCGCGTTTTTTTCAAGCAACATTCAAATGAAGAGGTTCGGAAACTTGAATATGACACTGTCTGCCACAAGTTCGGAATGGAAAAACTCTACACGTCTAGGCGTTCAATCGGGCATCGGAATTGATGCTACATATTCAAATTCTATCAAGAACACGCATTTGTACGGAATGTTGCATTATGGCCAGCCCGAATATGCTGGTCGCTATAATGGCAGACTGGAGCTGAACAGCCAAATTCGGCAAGATTTGAGCGATTTCAATTACATTGTTGCTTCCTATGCTAGAAATGCCAACAATCAAATCCGCTATGTGGGCGACAGCATTGCGCCTAGTGTTGAAGTAGATTATGACGAGTTGCGTGTAGTATTCAGCAGGAATCTGACAAAATCGCTAATGTATTCGTTGGGAGCGATAACTGAGAGCCGATTCGGCGACAATTTCAGTTCGCGATATGCAAACACGGAATTTGCCACAAGGAATATTCTGGCGTATGGCGGAGTTAGGGCAAAAGGAGCAAAACGAGATTTGATTTCGTTTACACTAAAGACAGGTGCAAATTTCGCAACAAGATATGATGCGCGGTTTGATACGCTCAATGTCAATAAGAATTGGTTCTCATTGCTTGCAACTGCAAGTTACAGGTCGGGTATTTGGGGTGTGTTCTTCAACTACTATCATGGGCCAAATTCGCTTCAGCAGCAATTTACACATTTCACCAGGAATGGATATAATCGAGTAATCAGGGCAAATCCTTATCTTGATTTCTACCTTATGCCTAAATACGTGCGTTTTGTCAACCGTTCGACAGTGTCGTATGACATAACCGAAAAGACAACCCGCATAAACCTTGGCTCAGATCTGGTTATATATCCTGGCAAGACTTGGGAATTCACATTGACACATACCTGGAACTTCTCGTCAACTTACGATGTCATTACCGAAGACCGCTACAAGTATCAGGGATCATACGTGGAGGCCCGCCTGCGCAAGGATTTCAATATCAATCAGCCACGCTACCAGTATTATGACCTTGACATAACATTCTACAAGGACTTGAATGGCAACGATGTCAGGGACGAGGATGAACCAGGCGTAAAGGATGTCTTGTTCAGCATAACAATTGACGAGACTCAAGGGTTCAATGAAGATGCTGCCAGCAGTTTCATGCCAATCGACCTTATGTCGGATATGGATGGCCGTGTGGTTTACAATAATGTGCCAAACGGATTTTATACCATCGAATATGTGCCAATGGGGGCAATTGAAGGCGCATATACAACCGAAACAAGCAAGCAGACAATTTACATAGGAAAGAACATGAAGCTTGACATACCGTTCAGGGAAAACAACAAGCTGTTCGGACAAATAGTGATGAATCGTTCAAAATTGTCGAATCTCGGCTCTATCAGCGTGGCTAACGTCAAGGTTTCTGCTGAAGATTCGAAAGGCAAGATATACAGCACGCTAACAGACCAAAACGGAAAATACACGCTTTACGTGCCTACCGTAGATAAGTACAACGTGAAGATTAATAACATCTTCTTTGAGAATTTTGAACTTGAACAAAACAACTATGAGGTTCAGCTGAACGGCTATCGTCAGTTCGAAATCAACTTCGTGTTCAATGAAAAACGCCGAAAGGTCAATTTTGCGCAAACTCAAGAATATGGTCTGAACGAATCGGACAATGCAATTGAAATCATAAGGCGTGCAAATCTGTCGGGCGTAATCAAGGATGCTTCTACTTTGAGCCCAATTGCGGCAAGCGTAGTCGTATTGAATGGCGATGGAAAAGTTGTGGCAAAAGATGAGTCGAATCTTAAGACCGGAATGTACAACATGAGTTTCCTTGCCGGCGATAATTACAGCATTGAAGTCAGTGCGCCAGGTTACTGGTTCTATGCCGAGAAACTATATGAGAAGCAGGAGATTACATTCTCAAGCAATGAGAAGGACATAATGCTTAAGCAGATTACCGAGGGAGCCATTATTCCGATGGAGAACCTGACGTTTGAACCGGGAAGCTCGGAAATCAGGCCAATTGCATTCCCTGAACTTGAGCGTCTGTTGCGTGTGCTGAAGCAGAACCCGTCAGTCAAGATAGCCGTATATGGCCATGCCGATGATACGGAAGTTGGCGGAGGACGTGATATTGCACAGGACCGTGCCCGCATAATAGCATCTTATCTGATTGCCAACGGCTACAACCGTGTCAAGTATATGGGATTCTCCAATACGCGGCCTGTTGCTGCCAATGACTCTGAAGAAGGTCGTGCGCAAAACCGTCGGTGCGAGATTGTCGTAGTCGAGAAATAGTTGTTGCTCCCTATACAAGGCTTCTATTGCACAGTCCAGTTACTAATTAGTTGCTGGAATAAAACTCTTCGTGCTAAATAAATTGGTAAATTGCCACTTTATTGAAATTAACATTCAGACATGAAACTCAAATTAATGGCAGTTATGGCAGTGTCAGCAACACTAACGTCGTGCAGTTCGAACGACGAGCCAATCATTGGCAAAAGCGAACTGAAAATTGAAAATGGAAGAATGACGCCAGAAGCCTTGTGGGCTTTTGGGCGGCTTGCCGATGCGCAGGTGAGTCCAGACGGCAAGCAGGTGCTATATGGCGTAACCTATTACAGCGTGGAGGCCAACAAGAGCAACCGTGAAATATTTGCAGTCAACGTGGATGGCACCGATAACAGGCAGATAACCCAATCGGCCAAAAGCGAATATGGCGCAAAATGGGTTAAAGGCGGAAGCAAGGTGGCATTTATGTCGCCTGAAGGCGGTGACATGCAGGTCTGGGAGATGAACCTCGATGGAACTGAACGCCGACAGGTAACCAGCCACGAAGGCGGAATAAGCGATTTCATGTATTCGCCAGACGACAGCAAGATACTAGTGGTGGCCGATGTGAAATACGGGCAACGTACGGTTGATGTATATCCCGATCTCCCTAAATCGTCAGGAAAGATTATCGACGATTTGATGTTCAAGCATTGGGACGAATGGGTTGAGACTGTCCCGCATCCATTCCTGCTCGATTATGACGGCACTACGGTGTCAAACGAGCGTGACATGCTTGAGGGGGAGCCGTATGAATGTCCGATGAAACCTTTTGGCGGCATTGAGCAGATTGCCTTTTCGCCAGACAGCAAGACTGTTGCGTACACTTGTCGCAAAAAGACAGGTCTTGAATATGCAATATCAACAAATTCAGATATTTACCTATATGATATTTCCGCAGGCAAGACGGTGAAGAACCTTACTGAAGGTATGATGGGCTATGACATCAATCCTGCATTCTCGCCTGACGGGACAAAGATCGCATTTCAGAGTATGGAGCGTGACGGCTGTGAGTCGGACAAGAACCGTATGATGGTGATAGAGTTGGCTACTGGTCAGCGTACTGACGTGAGTGAGGGCTGGGACCAAAGCGTAGAGCAGTTTGTCTGGGATGCCGAAGGCAAAAGCATCTATCTGATTAGTTGCCAGCACGGGACAATCCAAATCTACAAAGCCGACATCAACTCAAAAATATTCAAGCAGATAACTGTCGGTCAGCACGATTATGAATCGGTGGCATTGGCAGGGGACAAACTGGTGGCAGTCCGCCATTCGATGAGTGCGCCAAACGACATATATGTTGTCGATCCCGTATCGGGCGAGCAGAAACAGATAACTTTCGAAAACAAGCCGTTGCTTGACCAAATGGATTTCGGCAAGGTGGAGGAGCGTTGGATGGAGACTTGCGACGGCAAGCAAATGCAGGTTTGGGTGATTTATCCTCCAAAATTCGATGCCAGCAAGAAATATCCGACATTGCTATACTGCGAAGGCGGTCCGCAAAGTCCAGTGAGCCAGTTCTGGAGTTATCGTTGGAATTTCCAGATTATGGCAGCCAACGATTACATAATAGTTGCGCCAAACCGTCGAGGCTTGTATGGCTACGGAATGGAATGGCTTGAGGAGATAAGCGGCGATTACGGCGGACTTTGCATGAAGGACTATTTTACTGCAATTGACACCTACAGCAAGGAACCTTGGGTTGATACAGACCACCTTGGCTGCGTAGGCGCAAGTTTCGGCGGTTATTCGGTATATTGGATTGCGGGACATCACGAGAAACGCTTCAAGGCATTCATTGCCCACGACGGAATGTTCAACTTTGAACAGCAATATCTTGAGACAGAGGAGATGTGGTTCGAGAATCACGACATTGGCGGACCATTCTGGGACAAGGAGAACGAGGTGGCTCAACGCTCGTACGCAACATCGCCCCATAAGTTTGTTGATAAATGGGATACGCCAATTCTTTGCATTCACGGCGAGAAGGACTATCGCATATTGGCATCGCAAGGAATGTCGGCATTTGCCGCGGCCAAATTGCGTGGCGTTCCTGCCGAACTGCTTATTTTCCCCGATGAGAACCACTGGGTGCTTCAGCCACAAAACGGAATATTGTGGCAACGTACGTTCTTCAGTTGGCTCGACAAGTGGCTGAAGTAGTGATTTCTATGTTGAACCCAATTGCTTGAATGCTAATCTATGTAGTTATCTTTGTATTAAATAGTTAAACGAGAAAGAATAAACTAGAAAGGAAATTTCAACTGACATATTATAAATCATAGTGTTTGCTATATGTTGCAAATTATGAAAGAGGCAAAGACAGATATTGTTCAAGACGAAAATGGCCGTGCGGATGTGCTTGCATCGCGCATTGAAGCGCTGATTACGGAGGCACGTACCAAAGTCGTTTCGTTTGTAAATACCGCTATGGTATATACTTATTACGAGATAGGCAGGATGATAGTGGAAGACGAACAAGGCGGAGATGAAAGGGCGGAATACGGAAAAAAAACATTGCAGAAAGTATCCAAAAGACTGACTGATAAACTTGGAAAAGGGTTTTCTGTGGACAACTTACAGAATATGAGGAACTTCTTTCTTTCATATTCAAAATACGAGACACTGTCTCGTATTTCTTCTGAAGAACATAGTACTCCACAATTTACTCTCAGTTGGTCGCATTACCTTAAACTAATGCGTATTGAAAATTTGGAAGAACGTCGTTTTTACGAAATAGAAGCAACAAATAACAATTGGAGTCTGCGAGAATTGGAGCGTCAATTTGACTCTTCGCTGTATGAAAGGCTTGCGTTAAGTAGGAATAAGGAACAGATATTGGAATTGTCTCAGAAAGGACAAATTGTAGAAAAACCACAAGACCTGCTAAAGGATCCATATATATTGGAATTCACAGGGCTTCCTGAACTTCCGCAATATACAGAAAAGAAACTTGAGCAAAAATTGATTGATAATCTTCAGGCATTCTTGCTCGAATTGGGCAAAGGGTTTACCTTTGTGGGCAGACAGGTGAGACTGACGTTTGCAGAAGAACACTTCTACATCGATTTGGTGTTTTATAACCGACTATTGAAAAGTTTTGTACTGATAGACTTGAAGCGAGGCAAGTTGAAGCATCAAGATATTGGTCAGATGCAGATGTATGTAAACTATTACGATAGAGAAATAAAATTGGAAGACGAGAACCCAACTATAGGACTTTTGCTTTGTGCAGACAAAGACAACGCTGTGGTGGAATATACTCTTCCGCAAGATAATAACCAGATTTTTGCAACAAAATACGAAACAGTTTTGCCAAGCAAAGACGAACTTAAGAAACTAATATCAAATAGATAATTATTACAAATAAATAGAAAAGAAATTATAAATTAACATATTAACTAACAAGCGTTTGCTTATTATTCGGTAACTGCTCTGAAACCTAGGAAATTTTAGAAAGAATGTTACAACACGAATAAGTCAAGTAAATGCCTGCGCTGTATGGCGTGGGCTTGACTTATCTGTTGTGACGGGCAATCCTAGGGCCTCAGAGCGTGGATAATGTTGAGTCCACGTTCTTTTTTGCCCTAAGATAATGTCCGTAGAAATCCGAAACAGATAAGTGGGGCGCACAAATTATGGCGCAAAATGATAAAAGACACAAAAGCAGATAATGCAACCATAAAAGCCAATGATATGGTTTTTAGGAAACTGCACGCAGATTTTCCCAACTGCTTCAACAAAGAAGGAAAATTCGATTTGGAAAAATTTCAGTCGTTGATTAGCGACAAAGTCGATATTACCAAAGAAGGCTACGACTTAAACTTTTTGGGTAAAAACTATGCGAATTTAATAGCCAGCACCGAAACCGAAACGGTTATTCAACCAGATATAGAACATAACAGCAAGCCAGAAAACAAAGACAGCCAAAACATTTACATAAGTGGCGATAATCTTGATGCGCTGAAACATTTACTGAAATCGTACTCTGGTAAAATCAAGTGCATCTACATAGATCCGCCCTATAACACTGGCAGTGACGGTTTTGTGTATAACGACAAGTTCAATTTCACGCCCGAACAATTACAAACCAAGTTGGGCGTGGACGAAGATAAGGCTAAGCGCATTCTTGACCTTTGCAAAAGAGGTTCGGCTTCACATTCCGCTTGGCTTATGTTTATGGCTCCGCGCCTAATGCTTGCAAAAGACTTGCTGACCGAAGATGGTGTGATTTTTATTTCTATTGATGATAATGAACAGGCTAATTTAAAGTTGCTGTGTGATAACGTGTTTGGAGAAGAGAATTTAATAATACAATTACTATGGGAAAGTAAATATACCGTATCTAATGATACCGAATATGTTTCAGGTCAACACGAATATATTTTATTCTTTGCAAAAGAAAAGTCTCTTTTTAAAATTGGTCGATTAAACCGAAATGAAGAACAAAACGAAAGCTATAAAAATAGAGACAATGACCCTAAAGGTCCATGGAAACCCACACCACTACATGCTAAAAGTGGTACAGAAAATTCAAAATATGAAGTGATGTTTCCTAATGGAATAAAATGGAGTTGCCCCCAAGGTCGGTTCCCTCGATATTCCAAAGAAACCTTATTGAAATTATATGAAGAAGGAGAACTTTATTTTAATAAAAATGGTGGTGTTGATAAAAAAACTTATTTGGAAGAAGTTTCTCAAAAAGGAGTTGTTCCAGGTAGCGTTTTGCATTATAATGTTGTTGGACATACACATGGCAATAATGAAGAATTAGCAGAACTTTTAGGAAAAGGAATTTTTGATAATCCTAAAGGAACAAAGTTAATTGTGCATTTGTCTAAATTAGCAAATTTGAAAGAAGATTCTATCATTCTTGATTTCTTTTCTGGTTCTGCCACCACCGCTCACGCTGTTATGAAATTAAACGCAGAAGATGAAGAAAATAGAAAGTTTATTATGGTGCAAATTCCTGAATTTATTGCAACAGATAAAGAAGCACATAAAGCTGGTTATCTAACCATCGACCAAATTGGCCAAGAGCGCATCCGTCGAGCAGCCACAAAAATCAAATCCGACCTTCAAACAGAAATATCTCAAAAAGAAACTCAACTCAAAACCAAAGAAGAAAAACTTGCCAAAGAGAGCCAGCAAGGAAAAATCTTTGAAGAAGAGAATCCTTTGGCGCAAGAGATTGAGACCTTGAAGGGTGAAATTGAGACCAAGAAGAATACACTCCAAAACATGGACTGGGGTTTCAAGCACTTCACTTTGCAGGATGTTCCGCAAAAAACATTGGACAAGATGGAAACATTTGATGCATCAATGTTTAATGCCTTTGCCGATATGAATATTCTACACTCTTTTGGCAAAGAAACAGTTCTTGAAACTTGGTGTGTGAAAGATGGTTATGGGTTTGGCGCAAAAGTAGAAGAATTGAAACTGAAAGATTATACCGCCTATCATTGCGGGAGCCATTTGTATTTTGTGGAAGGCGAAAATTTCAACGAAGAAGCAATGGTGGCTTTAATTGACAAATACAGCAGTGAACCATCGTTCAATCCGCAAAATATCGTGTTGTTCGGCTACAGCTTCACTTTTACGCAAACCGAAATGTTAAAGAAAAATCTTGCTACACTCAAAGATAGCCAAAAGAACATAAACATCAACTTCGACATTCGCTATTAGTTATGGAGATTAAATATCAAAGTGGATTAGAGCATCAGCAAAAAGCCATCGATGCCATAGTAAAGGTTTTTGATAATGTGCAGATTAACAAGCCAACACAACTTTACGAAAATCCGCAAATAGATTTTACTGATACTAAAATTAAAGAAAATATAAAGTCTGTTCAGATTGATTCACAATACAATGTTGATGCAGACAATCGTAAACAAATCGTCTCGCCCAATTTCCTAAACCTTGATGTGAAAATGGAAACAGGAACTGGCAAAACCTACGTTTACACCCATACTATTTATGAATTGCACAAACGTTACGGCTTCAATAAATTTATTGTAGCCGTGCCAACATTGCCAATAAAGGAAGGTGCAAAATCATTTTTAGGAGATGCCGACGTGAAACGTCATTTTAGCAATGCTTGTGGGTATAATGCTGAAATAGATTTGTGCGTACTTGTTGCAAAACAGGCTAAAAAAGGAAAGCGAATGTTCCCTTCGGAAGTGAGAGAGTTTGTAAGTGGTTCGCATCAAACCACCAACAAAATATATGTTTTGTTGGTTAATATGGCGTTACTTTCCGACCAAAAGAACGGAATGTTGAGCCGTGAAGATTACGATCAAACCATACAAGGCTTTTACAAACCATACGAAGCCTTGAAAGGCACGCACCCGATAGTGATTATTGATGAGCCACACCGCTTTTCACGCGACCAAAAAGCTTATACAGTTCTACGGGAAAAAATTGTACCACAATGTATTATCCGTTTTGGCGCAACATTCCCTGAAATAACCGAAGGAAAGGGAAAAAATAAATTCGTAAGAAAAGATTATGAAAATCTTTTGTACAACTTGAATGCGTGTCAGGCTTTCAATCAGAATTTGGTAAAAGGCGTTGCGAAAGAACATTTCGAATCACCAAGCAAGAAGAATGAAAAAATAAAAGTCACGGCTATAAAAAATAGAGAGTCGATTGATGTAAATTATGTTACTGCATTACAAACAAAATCTTATACGTTGTATAAGAATGATTCATTAGGTTCTGTTTCTTCCGATATGGAAGGAATTGTCATTGAGGATATTGGCAAAGACTATGTCGCATTTTCAAATGGACAAACCAAGCGTAAAGGCGAAGAATTTGATGTGAACATTTGTTCATCGTCGTATCAGGAAGCAATGATAGATTTGGCAATTCAACGTCATTTTGAAAGTGAACGCAAAAACTTTGAACGCACACAAAAGATAAAAACATTAGCCTTGTTCTTTATTGATGACATTCAGTCCTTTAGAGGTGATGAGAATGGAGAAAATGCTTGGTTGCGTGATAAATTTGAGCAGAAACTGAAAGAAAACATCGAAAAGGAATTGAAAAAAGATAATTCAACGGAATATCAAGATTTTCTAAATGCAAGTTTAAGCAATTTAAGAGCTTGCTCGGCAGGCTATTTTGCTCAAGATAATAGTGATAGTGATGAAGCCGTTGCAAAAGAAGTTGATGATATTTTACGAAACAAAAAGGGACTATTGTCTTTTAAAGATGCTAATGGCAATTGGAATCTTCGTCGTTTCCTTTTCTCAAAATGGACGCTTAAAGAAGGTTGGGACAATCCTAATGTGTTTACTATAACTAAATTACGTTCAAGCGGAAGCGAAATTAGCAAGATTCAAGAAGTTGGACGTGGTTTGAGATTGCCAGTTGATGAGTTTGGAAATCGTATAAACGAAGAATTCCAGTTGAATTATATTGTCGATTTTACAGAAGCTGATTTCGCAAATCGCTTGGTGGCAGAAATCAATGGCGATGTTACATCAACCAATGAAATGATTATTACAGATGAAAAACTTGAGGAAGTTGCCACAAAATTAGGAAAAGACAAAAATGTACTATTCGCAGAAATGCTTTTGAGTGGATTCGTCGATTCAAACAAAAAAGTTCAAGTTGAAAAACTATCAGAGTTTTTTGATAAATATCCTGAATTTCAGACAGGTGGCTTGAATAACAGTAAAATTACCGATCGAAACAGAAAGCAGACGAATACTATCAAAATTAGGAAGGAACGGTTTGACGAGCTAAAAGAACTTTGGAGCAAAATCAATCAGAAGTATATCATTTTCTTTGAAAAGGAACTTAACGAACGGATTGAAAATGATTTTCATTTATCTAAAGATACTTTTCAATTTGTTACAATTAATAGTCGTCGTGACGCAGTTGAAATAGTTGGTAATGAAGCAACATTAGCTTGTGATGCGGGCGTTGAATATGAACTTCACGGGAAAGAAATGTCATACAATCAATTTCTTATCAGGATAAACAAGTCAACATCGTTGCCAATAAAATTGATACACAATAAGATCGTAGAGTATTTTGAAGCAAATCCGCCATACATAAGCACATATATAAATGAAAGTTCAATGACAAACATTATCTCTCAATTCAATGATTGGAAAGTTGAGAATGTCAAAGGATTGCTGAATTATAAACAAGCAAACTATAATTCAAAAGAAACTTCGCTGACAGATGTAAACGGAAAATTGAAAGATGAAATTACCCAAGGTCTTATTGGCATCACATTAGACAAAGGAAACCCTTCTACAAAATATTTGTATGAAGGAATTGCTTACGATTCAGAATTGGAAAAGAAAAATATAATATCAGATATAGATGATGTAATTGTGTTTGGAAAAATTCCGCGTCGAAGTATTGCAATTCCAACCATAATCGACAATTATAGTCCTGATTTTATGTACATTGTCAAACGAAAAGATGGCAAAAAAGAGCTAAATATCATTATTGAAACAAAAGATGTGGAAGGAAAGACTACTTTACGTCCAATAGAACAAGTAAAAATTGATTGTGCTCAAAAGTTCTTTGAGCAACTCAAGATAGATGGTTATTCGGTCAATTTCAAAACTCAATTAGATAATAAAAAAATGACAGAGATTGTAAGAGAATTGATGCAAGAATAAATCCCTCCAATGAAGGACGAATCCAACAAATTTTGTCCCCCAATGAGGGATTTTTATAATTCTCAGCCAAAAACTTTTTCGAAAAAGTACAGTGTTTTTAGTTGAAGAAACGGCCTTTGTAAAAAGTTCGTTTTATAAAAATAACTTCTCCTTTCTTTCGTGGCGAAATACGCTACCTGAAACGGTGTGCGAATAAGTTTTTCGGTCACGCAACCTTTTCTTAATGTGAAACATCTTATATTCGCTGTTAAAAAATACATTTATGAAAGCGGTTAAACTGTCGTTTGCCATAATGTTACTGGCAATCAGTGTTATATCGAATGCGGAACCAAAGATTTTCGTACGTGAATACAACTATCAGGCATCGGAATCGGACAGCAAACTGTCGGCCCGCTCGTGCGCCCTTTCGGCGGTTAAAGGCCTGCTGGTTGAGGAGTTGGGCGTTTACATTGAGAGCTATGTCAACTACAACATCGAAGATGACGGCCGAAAGATTTCAAAAGACTTTTATACCAACGAGATACGTCAAATGAGTATGGGCGTGGCCGAAACCAAGATTATTGATGAGCAGTGGGACGGCCACACTTATTACGTGAAGGCTGAAATCACCGTCGACCCGTCGGATGTGGTGCGCAGAATCAACAAATCGATTGAAGACAGGAAGAACGACGTGTCGGTTGACAGCCTGCAGGCGGAACTCGAAAAATCGAAAGAACACATAGTGGAATTGGAACGGAAACTGAATGAACTAAATACGTCGTTGCGGAAAGAGGAGGACTTGGAAATGCAGTTGCGCTGTGCCGATGCCAGTGCAAACTTGCTGGATTATATTGTTGAGAGCAACGATATTACGGCCGTGGCCCTGAAATTGCCGTTAGGAATGAGGCGTTATAAGGTGAAGGACGTTATGGGCGAGCCTGACGAGTTCGACAGTTTTTCGTTGGAAAGGCGTGTTACGTGGTACGAATGCAAGTATGGCAATGTCTGGTTGCTTTTTCGCGATTACGATTTGGTATATGCAGTCGGTGTTTACGACTTTTGTCACAAATGCGACAAGTCGGCATACGAAGGACGCGGTGTGAAGAATCTTTTGAAAAACAAGTTGACTTACGATTTGGATAAACAATAACCTATCTAACCAAAATAATGGAATTATGAAAGCAATGAAACTGTTGGTCGCCGTAATAATGTTGTCAATCAGTGTTATATCGAATGCAGAGCCAAAGATTTTCGTACGTGAATACACCTATCAGGCATCGGAATCGGACAGCAAGTTGTCGGCACGTTCGTGCGCTCTTTCGGCAGTCAAGGGCTTGCTGGTTGAAGAGCTGGGCGTTTACATTGAGAGCTATGTCAACTACAATGTCGAAGATGACGGCCTAAAGGTGTCAAAGGACTTTTATACCAACGAGATACGGCAATTGAGCATGGGCGTGGCTGAAACCAGGATTATCGACGAGCAGTGGAATGGTTCCATATATTATGTGAAGGCAGAAATCACCGTCGACCCGTCGGATGTGGTGCGCCGAATAAACAAATCGATTGAAGACAGGAAGAACGACGTGTCGGTTGACAGCCTGCAGGCGGAACTTGAGATGTCGAAAGAACACATAATCGAACTGGAGGAAAAAATCAAGGAACTTGCAGAGTCGAAGGCAGTGGAGAAGGAATTGCAGATGCAATATGACGAGATTAAAGCCAAGATTGACAAGTATGTTGAAAAAATAAACGCAAGGGCGGAATTGGCATTGAGTTTTCCTATCGGAGCAAGATTGTCAGATATCGAGGAGATATTGGGTGTGCCAGATGAGGTTGGTCCTCAATTAAGTTTCGCAAAAAGAGGCTTGCACGAGACGAGGAAATACGGCAACGTGTGGCTGTTGTTTGAAGGCGAAGTCTTGTACTATGCTGTTGGAATTGAATCTTTTAGAGGCGATTGGTATATAGGGTGGTATCCTGAGCGAGGCGTAAGGAATCTGTTGAAGGGCTCGGAATACAATGTCGGTGGCGTATGGCAGAATGAAAAAGCCGGCACTTTGCAATCTCAATCTTTGCAAGTTGGCCATTCACTGGAAGATGTTGAAGGAGGAATTTATGATTATTTGGAACACAATGCTGTCATTACTAATTTGGCACTGAGACTGCCCATAGGAACAACCAAGGACAATGTGATTAAATTTCTGGGTGAGCCAGAGGCCGATAATTCAAACAATGTAAATATAGAGGAAGATGGTGGAAGCGAAGGCGTCAGACTCAAATACGGCAATGTGTGGCTGTGTTTTTCCGACGGAATATTAATGTATGCTGTAAGCGTTAACGATTATTCGCCTTACAACTCAATTCAGACATATAAAATCAGACATATCAAGAATCTGCTACATTCAGCCAACAACTGATGCTGTCTGTTGAAAATGGTGTAAATAAAAATGGCAAAGCCGATTTTCGTAAAGAAAATCGGCTTTGCCGTTATTGAGGCATTCTATTGAAATTTCTTCAAAGTGTCGATGTCGGCAATGTCTGATTCCTTGATGAATATTGCCCGCATAGCGTTTTGCGAGCGTGCGAATTTCAGGAAAGTTTCGGCCGATTCGCGGAACATTGCATCGCGGTTGGTGTCAATCATCAGCAGGTAAGCCATAATGGTGTATCCAGCCATTTCGACCAATCTACGTGCGTGATATTCAATAAATTCGGGCGATTCTTTTTCGGTGACGAATTTGACGGCATCCTCATATTCGGCGGTCATCTTGTCCAGGGTGTCGTGCATTTTCTGCAGGCTGTCGTTTACAGGCTGTGTGGCATAATCTTGCATCATATTCAGGTAGAATCCTGTAGTGACATATCGAGTGGATGCGACAACCTGCAGTTGTGTCGTGCCCTCGTATATGCTTGTGATGCGGGCGTCGCGGTAAAGCCGTTCGCAGGTGTAGTCCTTCATAAATCCCGAACCGCCGTGAACCTGAATGCAGTCGTAGGCGTTTTGGTTTGCGAATTCGCTTCCCAGTCCTTTGGCGAGCGGTGTGAAGGCGTCGGCCTGTCGTGAGTATTTCTTTGCCTCTTGGCGTTCTTCGGGTGTTAGTTTCCGTTCTTTCGAAATATCTTCCAGTATTTTGTACATATCGACAAAACGTGCTGTTTCATAAAGAATTGCACGGTTGGCATCGAGTTTTGCCTTCATTGTCTTTATTAGTTCGGCAACGGCGCTGAATTCAATTATTGGGTGTCCGAACTGCTGACGGTCGCGGGCGTAGGCAAGGGCTTCGTAGTAGCAGGCTTGCGACAGTCCGACAGATTGGGCGGCAATGCCCAATCGCGCGCCGTTCATCAGCGACATCACGTATTTTATCAGGCCTAGACGTCGTTCGCCACAAAGTTCTGCCTTTGCGTTGTGGAACACAATCTCGCAGGTTGGCGAGCCCTTTATGCCCATTTTGTTCTCGATGCGACGTACGGTGTGCCCGCCATTGCGCTTGTCGAAGATGAACATTGAAAGTCCACGGCCGTCGTGTGTGCCTTCTTCGGAACGTGCCAAAACGAGGTGAATGTCGGCATCGCCATTTGTGATGAATCGTTTAACGCCATTCAGGTACCAGCAGTTGTCGGCCTCGCTGAATGTAGCGTTGAGTGTGACAGACTGAAGGTCGGAGCCTGCATCGGGTTCGGTCAGGTCCATTGACATTGTCTCGCCTGCGCAGATGCGTGGTATGTAGCGTTCCTTCTGTTCGTCGCTGGCGAACTCGTAGATTGTCTCGGCGCAGTCTTGCAGGCCCCATAGGTTCTCGAATCCGGCGTCGGCGCGCGATACTATGTCGGCAACCATAAGGTATGGTACTATCGGGAAGTTCAGTCCGCCAAGTCGGCGAGGCATATCCATTCCGCATAATCCAGCCTTTTGTGTGGCTTCAAGGTTTTCTTTGGTTCCATTGGCGTAGGTTACACGGCCATTGGCGCATTGGGGGCCTTCTTTGTCGACCCCTTCGGCGTTTGGCGCAATAATGTCGGCGCAAATCTCGCCAACAACTTCAAGCACCTTGTCGAAGTTGTCCATAGCATCCTCAAAATCGGTTGGCGCGAAGTCGAACTGGTCGGCATCGGCAAAATTTCGTTCCTTCAGTTCAACAATCCGTTTCATTAACGGGTGGTTGAGATGAAATTTCAGTTCGGGGGTGTCTGTATAAAAATTAGCCATAGTTGTTCTTTAAAATTAATGTATGCCCATCTATTTTGAGTTCTGCTTGTAGTATTTGATGAGTTTTGGCACAACGTCTTCAACGGTGCCGGTGATTACGTAGTCGGCAATCTTGTTGATAGGGGCGTCGGGGTCGCTGTTGACGGAGATGATGATTCCGCTGTCCTGCATTCCTGCAATGTGCTGTATCTGTCCGGATATTCCGCAGGCGATGTACACTTTTGGGCGGACAGTAAGGCCAGTCTGGCCGATTTGACGGTCGTGGTCGCACCAGCCTGCATCAACTGCGGCGCGACTAGCGCCCACTTCGGCGTGGAGTTCCTTGGCTAGTTCAAACAGTTTGTCGAATCCTTCTTTTGAGCCTACGCCGTAGCCACCTGCAACAATGATTGATGCGCCTTTCAGGTTGTGCTTGGCTTGTTCGACGTGTCTGTCGATGACTTTGACGACGTATTCGGCCTGAGGTACATATTTGGCCACGTCGTGGCGAATGACTTCGGCTTGGTAGTTCTCGTCCAAGATTTCCTTTTTCATTACGCCTTCGCGTACGGTTGCCATTTGTGGCCTGTGTTCGGGATTGACGATAGTTGCAACAATGTTGCCTCCGAAAGCGGGACGAATCTGGTATAGTTGCTGTTCGAAATGCTTTTTT
>JAZUEN010000044.1:0-36076 GCA_045640185.1 Bacteroidales bacterium | reverse complement strand
GCCTACATTCTGGCATCGTTGGCCGACAAAAGTTCGTCGGTAGATGTCGAGCAGATTCTCGGGCGCGTTTTGCGAATGCCGTGGGTACGCCGAAACGCCAATCCAATGCTGAATATGAGTTATGTGCTTACTGCGTCGCCTAAATTCCTGGACACGCTCGACAATATTGTGAAAGGCCTGAACCGTGCGGGTTTCAGCGACAATGACTACAAAATTGCCGATCCCGAAAAACCGAAAGAAATACTGTCTGTTATGCCGTCAGCCGAGCAAGGCGATTTTTTTGCGCCACAAAAGCCTGAAAGCGACAACACAATGGATGCCGACGATTTGGATTCTTCAAAAATCACATTTTTGACAATTGATAATCAGCAAAATGTAAATGCTGAGAATCAAGATGGCAATCAAAACCCGACAGAAGAAACATTGAACAAGGATGTTGACGAAATAGTGAAGAAAGTGGAAGCCGAAGCCGAAAAAGAAACGTCAGAACAAAGTCAGAACAATAAGAAACCATCAATTCCAACCGAATTAGAGAATCAAGTGAAAACATACAAGATGAAAGACGTATTCAAAGAGTCTGCAAAATCTTTGAAAATTCCGCAATTTATGAGCGATGACATTTCGCAAGAACTTACAAATGAGTTGTTTGTTGAACTGCACCAACAGAAAATTTTTGAATCCGAAGAGTTGTTGCGAGATTTCAAACTTGGAAACGAAGATTCAAATATTGACTTCGATAGTGTTGAAAGTTCTATGTATCGTGTTGACATAGATGAAAATAACAAATACACGCCGACCTATTTGAAAGTTGAGGGCTCGGTTCACGAAAAAATTGTGGAATACATTTTGGATCCGAGCAAGAAAGGCAAACGAATAGAGAATTGCACATATCGGATAAAAAACATTATTGGCAAGATGTATCCCATTCCCGACAAGGAAATCGAGTTGTTCATTTCTCACGTTTTGGCACGATTCACCGACGAGCAGTTTTCGGATTTGTTGAATCACGAATATTCGTACGCAGATAAAATAAAAAAGAAAATCAAGGAATTAAGCAACAATTATAAGGAGAAGCAATTCCGCAATATGGTTGATAAGGATTTGATACATACCGAAGATTCATATTTGTTGCCTGAAGAAATCATTCCGTCGAAAACAATAAGCGGTTTGCCGAAATCGCTTTACGAAAAAGAAGGCGAAATTGATGGTTTTGAGCGAGAAGTCATCAACGATGTCGCAAATCTTGAAAACGTCGAATTTTGGACTCGCAATCTGGAACGCGCCAAAGGATTCTGTATCAACGGTTTCATCAATCATTATCCTGATTTTATCATCAAGACTAAAAAAGGAAAAATAGTTTTGCTCGAAACCAAAGGCGACCATCTGGATGCCGAAAAGAAAATCAAATTGGGCAATCTTTGGGCGAGCAAGGCAGGAAACAATTACAAATATTGCTTGGTTTATAAGGAAAGAAAAGTAGATGGCGCTTACACCAAAAGCGAGTTTATTGATTTTATAAAAGCGTGGTAGTAAGAGAATCTAAACACGTACTTAGCAAAAAACGTCTATTCTTTCAAAGAAGTGGCAAAGCCGTTTTCCCTTCAAGGGAAACGGCTTTACTTATTCGTAAAAAAGGGAGTTCCCATATTTTCTGACATTTTTGTTGCATCATTTTATGCTTGACAAGATTGCTCAAAAAAAATAGCATTCCACCCTATTCTTTAAATTTCACATCAAAGATGTGATATGGATTGTCGTATAAAAGCGATGGGAAACGACCAACATCCGCACAAAAAATATGGTCTGAAATAATCCGGAATAGAAATTATCAAGAATACGAAAAAGCCGATGCAATAACATCCGTCAATGCCACAAAAACGTAATTGACAATGAATTTAGTCTTCGCACAAATAGTCGCCATTATTTCTTAATTGACAGGTTGGCACATTCATCTTTAATAAACAAAAAAACGGCACAAGCCCAATGGCTTGTGCCGTCTTATAACATTATCCGTCAACCAATTACTTCTTGCAAGAGCAAGTAGGTTTCAATTGCTTGAAGAAATCGTTTCCTTTATCGTCGACAAGGATGAATGCAGGGAAATCCTCAACTTCGATTTTCCAGATTGCCTCCATTCCAAGTTCTGGATATTCAACACACTCGATGCTCTTGATGTTGTTTTGTGCAAGAATTGCTGCTGGTCCGCCAATTGAACCGAGATAGAATCCGCCGTGCTTCTGGCAAGCATCGGTGACACATTGAGCGCGATTGCCCTTGGCAAGCATAATCAGGCTACCGCCGTGATCCTGGAACTCATCAACATAAGGGTCCATACGGCCTGCAGTGGTTGGGCCCATTGAGCCGCAAGCCATTCCTGCCGGTGTCTTTGCCGGACCTGCATAATAGATTGGGTGATCCTTGATGTACTGTGGCAAGTCCTCGCCTGCGTCAAGACGGGCCTTCAGTTTTGCGTGGGCGATGTCGCGACCTACGATGATTGTACCGTTCAGCGACAGGCGTGTTGCAACTGGATATTTGCTCAATTCCTTCAAGATGTTGGCCATTGGCTGGTTAAGGTTGATTTTAACTGCATCGCCCTCGCCTGCATTGCGCAACGATTCAGGAATCAATTCGTATGGTTTGTCATCCATCTTCTCAATCCAAATGCCGTCCTTGTTGATCTTGCACTTGATGTTGCGGTCGGCCGAGCAACTTACACCCAAGCCTATAGGGCAACTTGCGCCGTGACGTGGCAAGCGTACGATGCGGACATCGTGAGCCATATACTTGCCACCGAATTGTGCGCCGAGGCCAATGCGGTGAGCCTCTTCAAGGACTTGCTTCTCAAGTTCGACATCGCGGAAAGCACGGCCAAACTCGTTGCCTGATGTAGGCAGGCTATCGTAATAATGAGTAGAAGCCAATTTGACAGTCAGAAGGTTCTTCTCGGCTGAGGTACCGCCAATCACGAATGCGATGTGATATGGTGGGCAAGCGGCAGTTCCGAGGGTCTTCATCTTTTCAACCAAGAATGGTACAAGAGTTCCCGGGTTCTGTATGCGGGCCTTTGTCTCCTGATACAGATATGTCTTGTTTGCCGAACCGCCACCTTTGGTAACGCAAAGGAAACGATACTCCATACCTTCAGTAGCCTCAATGTCGATTTGTGCAGGAAGGTTGCACTTAGTGTTCACCTCGTCATACATTGAAAGAGGCGCATTTTGCGAATAGCGAAGATTTTCTTCGGTATATGTCTTGTAGACGCCAAGCGAGAGGGCTTCCTCGTCGCTGTAGCCGGTCCAAACCTGCTGTCCCTTTTCGCCGTGGACAATAGCCGTACCCGTATCCTGGCAAAGAGGCAATTTGCCTTTTGCGGCCACTTCGGCATTGCGCAAGAATGTAAGAGCGACATATTTGTCGTTTTCAGATGCTTCAGGGTCGCTCAAGATTTTAGCCACCTGCTCGTTGTGCGAGCGACGTAGCATAAACGAAACGTCGCGGAAAGCGGCGTTTGCCATAGCCGTAAGGCCTTCCTTTGCAACTTTCAGAATCGGTTTTCCTTCGAATTCGCTTACCGACACATAATCCTTTGTCAGCAAGTAGTATTCGGTCTTGTCTTCGCCAAGTTGAAACATTGGCTCATAGTGAAATTCTGCCATTTTTGTCTTATGTTTTAAGTTTATAATTGTATTTCAATATTTTATATCTATCGCAAAAAACATTGCGCATCAACGTCAAAAGTAAAAAAGAATTGCCTATTCCACGTAACAAATAGTTCCTATCCGCATCTTTTTTGATGTAGAAGAAACATTCAATATATTTGTCCACAAATATGACTCTGACGGAAATGCCACAGAAGCACAAACAAAACATTGCATACAAAGCATTTAGGCTATATTTAAGATTTTTTCACGATAAGATTTTCTACAAGAAAGTTTACAGAATCGGCCTTGAAAACGTTCCTGAAGAAGGCAAGCCACTGCTCATAGTGTCGAATCACCAAAATTGCCTCAACGACCCGCTGGGGCTGATTTTCACGTTCAGGGACAGGAAACCGCACATTTTGGCCCGCGCCGATGTGATTGAGCACAACAAGTTCACCAACAAATTCCTGCGTAGTGTGGGGCTGTTGCCTACTTTCAGGATGAACTACGATGGCGCTGATGCCGTGAGCAAAAACACAGGAACATTCAACGAGTCGGAAGATGCGCTTGGCGACGGCAATACGATAATCCTATTTCCCGAAGGTATGCATCAGGACAAACGCTGGCTTGGGGAATTTTCGTCGGGATTCACAAAAATGGCTTTTGAGACTGCCGAAAAAAGCGACTTTGAAACCGAAGTGTTCATTCAGCCTGCGTGCAACCACTACTCAGACTATTACGGCATCCGCAACGAGATGATTATCAAGTTCGGGACGCCAATCTCCATCGCTCCTTTCTACGAACTATACAAGACCAAGCCACGCACGGCGCAACGGCAAGTGATAGCCCTTGCCCACGAGCAGATTGGCAACTTGATGCTGAACATTACCGACCTTGACAACTATGAGGCCATCGACTTTATCCGCAACATCTACGGACGAAGGTATGCATTGGCCCAAGGCCTGAATCCGATGCATTTCCCGAATATGCTCGATTCGGACAAGCGTCTGTTCGCCAATCTTGAAAAAGCGAAAGCGGAAAACCTGGACAATGTCATCGGCATTTACAACAAAGCGCTTGAATACAAGAAAACGCTTGAAAGCCTGAATGTCACCAACAACGAAGTCGCTTGCAACGCCAATCTTGCACAGATAACGGCCAACGTGCTGTCGCTGATAGTGTTATTGCCGATATGGATAGTCAGTCTTTGGCCTAACATATTCATTTACAACGCATCAAATCTGTTTATGAAGAACGTGAAGGACAAGATGTTTGAAGGCACTTTCAGGTACACCGTCTCGGTGATGGGCGCAATCCCACTCTTCTACATACTGACATTCGTGGTTGCCTGCTCCTTGGCAAACATTTGGATTGCACTATGCTATTTGTGCCTGTTGCCCGCCTTGGCCGTATTCGCCTGGGGCTATTGGCGCTTTGCGAAACGCACGCTCGGACTCATACGCTACGGCAGATTAAGCAAGGCCGAACGCGAGAACCTGTCCGACGCGAGAAAATCCGTAATCGACAGTTTGGACGGAATTTTGCGGTAGCGCTTATCTGACAAAGATTGTACGGCCTACCCTGAGCATTGTCGTTGACTTTATGCCGTTCAGTTTGCAGAGGTTGCTGACCGTGGTGCCGTTCTTCATTGCAATTCCGCTCAACGTGTCGCCCGACTTGATTTTGTATGTCTTGTGCTGTGACTCGGCATACGATTCTTCATCAGTCTGTCCGTAATGCGAATAGATGCTGAAATAGTGCTTCTTGATAGTGTACAATGTATCGCGCAAGGCTCCAGTCTGGAAATCGACCAGACGTTCAGGGTCGAACGACTGACCACGGTAACGCATCTCGAAATGCAGATGCGAGCCTGTACTGCGCCCAGTGTTACCTCCCTTGCCTATGACCTCGCCTGCCTTGACAATTTCGCCCACTTGCACGTTGCGTGCCGAGAGATGTGCATAGTATGTCTCCAGCCCGTTCGGATGGCGAATGACAATAAGGTTGCCATAACCGCCTGTGCGTTTTGTGTATTCCGACACACGCACCTTTCCGTCGAAAGCGGCGCGAATAGGATCGCCCACCTCTAGTTTAATGTCGGTGCCGTTATGGTTGCGTGTCTTGCGGAAAGAATACCTTGAAGTGATGCGTCCCGTAATAGGCGCGCAAAACGAGTGTGCCGAATCGACAAGCATAAGGTCGATTTCGTCGGGCAACTCGGACAATGGCACTTCCTTGTAAGAGTGGATATTGTTGTTCCAATATGCCGTATCGAAATCGGTGTCGTCAATAACAGGCCGTCCGAAATCGACATAATCCCACGTCTTGTTGTTGTACAGTACGATTTTTACAAATTTGTCGTCGGTATCGACAGTGTCAACCGCTTCTGGAAGGAAATCGGGAATCTGCTGTTCGTCGGCCAGCCCTGTTTCCTGCTCGGGTTCGGCATTTCCGTCATATTCCTGAGAGAACGCCATTTGCATAGCAGAAACAAATGCTATGGATAGAAGTAATTTTTTCAAAACCTTAAATTTTACAAAACGCGCAAATATCGATAATTGAACCGAACCGAAAAACTCACGGCAACAATAAAAATCAACCGCGATACTAACAACCACGCAATGCAAAACTCTGTGAATTGACAAAATCTCACGCTATTGCGCTAAAAAATGCCAGGCCGACTGTTTTTTTGTTTGTTTTGCATATTAAAAGGCGAACGACAGTTAACGGCACCAACGTATGAATAGTTTAGAAGCAAAGGTTGTAACCGCCACAAAATGGTCGGCACTGACAGAGATTGCCTCGAAACTGGTATCACCACTATCTGGCATGATACTGGCCAGGCTGTTGACGCCAGAAGCGTATGGCGCCGTAGCTACTACGGTTATTATCATATCGTTTGCGGAGATGCTTACGGATGCTGGGTTTCAACGATATTTGATTCAACACAAATTCCCAGATGACAAAGACAAACACAAATGTGCCAATACAGCATTTTGGATAAACTTCACCTTAAGTCTATTCGCATGGATGATAATCGCAAATTTCAGACATGAAATAGCAAAACTTGTAGGCAGTCCGGATTTAGGGAACGCCATTGCCACTGCCTGTGCCATAATTCCCATAACCTCTTTGTCAAGCGTACAGGAAAGTTTTTTCAAACGCGACCTTAATTTTAAGCCACTATTTCGAGTACGAATGCTAATAATGTTGGTCCCTTTCCTCACGACCATCCCATTAGCTATAATTTTGCGTAATTATTGGGCGTTAATAGCTGGCTCCATTATCCACAAAATAATATATGCCATAGCCCTAACAATAAACTCGCAATGGAAACCATCAATGCGGTTCAGTTTTTACAAAACAAAAGAAATGATGTCATTTTGGTTTTGGACATCGGCAGGAAGGATTATCACATACATGACAAGTTATATCGATCTTTTTCTTATCAGTAACAAATTCGACCAATATTTTTTGGGTATCTACAGAACCTCAGTACAAACGTCAACACATATAATCGCCTTAATATCATCAATAATCGTACCCGTAATGCTACCGACATATTCCATTGTGCAAAAAGACCATAAAAAGTTGCAAGACACTATATTGGAAATGCAAAAACACTTAAGCATTCTTATATTGCCTATTGGACTCGGAATATTTCTATATAGTAATTTGATAACAAAAATCCTTTTAGGAAGCCAATGGGCTGAAGCCGCTCCAATTATTGGGATTTGGGGACTTACTCACGCCATAGCCCTGCTAATGAGCAGCAACTACACAAATGCATTTATCGCCATTGGGAAACCACACATACCGGTAATTGTACAAACACTTTATGCAGCAATCCTTATCCCTGCAATAACAATTGCGGCAAACGTCAGTTTTGAATCCGTTTATATTACCAGAGCAACAATAAAAATATGGCATATAGCCCTCAACATGTTCTTTATCTTCATAACTATCAGAATGTCGATAATAAAAACAATTAAGAATATACTGCCTGAGATTATAGGTTGCATTGTGATATTTACAATTTCGAAAATTCTTCCTGATAATGAAGATTCTTTATTTTTACAAATAGCCACAATCGCCATATGCTGTATTTCTTACCTTTCAACCATTATTATTTTCAAAAGAGAAAGAATAATTTTACATCAGCATGTAAAGCACATAAAAAACATTTTCAAAGTGAATAACCAATGAAAATTTGCGTAGTCACGGTTTATGACAGCATAAACAGCGGAAGTTTTTGGCAAGCGTACGCATTAGGCCAAGTGCTGAAAATGCAAGGTCATAATGTATATTTCTATAAACGCGGTAAAAATGGTGCATCATCTTCTCTTGCAATCCAGGCAAAGACCATTATACAGTTGCTGTTCCGTTTGCAAATAGCAGAAACCTGCAATTACATAAGAATGCTCAGATTATTCACCAAAGCAAAAAGCAATTTTGCCGTAATAGACCCGACAAGCACTGTTTACAAAGAAATTGACAGATTTATTCTCGGAAGTGACACTATATGGAATTTGAACTCCGAATATTTCAGAAGATACAGAAACATATTTTGGGGCGATGCTTTTTACGGCAGGAAAGTCATCAGTTACGGAGGCTCCATTGCGAATACAGAAGCCTCCGCATTTAACGATTGCTGTTTTCATAATAGCATCAAACGATGGAATGCCGTATCTGTAAGAGACGAACACACCAAAGATGTTTTTTCGAATTTAATCAGCAGAACTATTCATATTGTCTGCGACCCTACACTTCTGCTGACAGAATCATACTACAAAGGCATCTGCAAACCACAAACAGGAGACTACATTTTCCTATATATATTCAAAAAACTGAATATCAACCACGACAAGCAATTAAGAGAATTTGCGGACATGAACAATCTGACAATAATAAGCGGAACAAAAAAGGGCATATCGACAGAAACAGATGAGTTAGTCACAAACGGACCATATAACTTTATGAAATATATGTTAGGTGCAAAATATATTGTTACGGACACCTATCACGGAACTGTTTTTTCAACTAATTTTAACAAACAGTTTATTGTAATCAATCATAAATTAATGAAAATAAACGATTTCCTATCCACAGTCGGTTTGACAAGCAGGATTATTAGCGAAAACTCAAGTTTTATGGATACCATTACATCGCCCATAAATTATAGCCACACAAATAAAATAATAGAAGAAATACGACAAAATTCCATTGAGTTTTTATATAGCAAACTGAAATAAATTTTGTCATACAAAAAAAACTTGCGAATGAAAATAGCTATCCATCATCGACCAGGCTCATACAGTGAACAATGGATAATCTACTGCAAACAGCACAACATACAATACAAGATTGTCAACGCCTATGACAACGACATTTTAGAACAATTGGCTGACTGCGATACATTTATGTGGCATTTTCATCACGACATATATAAAGACCATTTGTTTGCCAAGCAACTGATTTATGTAATTGAAAAACAATTGGGGAAACACACATATCCCAACTACAACACTTGCTGGCATTTTGACGACAAGGTTGGACAAAAATATCTGTTAGAAGCCATACACACGCCTTTCATCCCAACACACATATTCTACTCGCGCGCCGAAGCAATTGAATGGATCCGACACACAACATTCCCGAAAGTATTCAAACTTCGAAATGGTTCAAGTTCAAACAACGTTCAACTTGTAGAATGCCCGACTAAGGCTAGTCGAATAATACAAAAAGCATTCACCCGAGGATTCAATAATAATAGTTATGCCCGACGCATTGCCGACAGATGGGCGAAATTCAGAAAAGGGAAAGGTTCTCTAAAATGGTTTCTTAAAAGTTTTATTACAAACACATATGACCATGACATATTCCATAAAGAGGAAAAATGCTATGTATACTTTCAAGATTTTGTACCAGACAACAATTATGACATTCGAGTCTTTATCGTAGGCGACCATGCTGTCGCCGCAAAAAGGGCGAACCGCGAAAATGATTTTCGCGCATCAGGCAGTCACAAAGCAATATTTGACAAAGATCAAATTGACATTAACTATATAAAAGTTGCATTTGAATTGAACAAGCAACTAAAAATGCAAAGTGTGGCTTTCGACTTTTTAAAAAATGCCGAAGGAGATGCCATTCTAACAGAAATAAGTTATTGCTGTGGCAATAAAGATTATAGCCAACTTGGCGGTTTTTGGACAAAAGACATGGTTTGGCACAAATGCAAATGTTTCAACTATTGCGATTGGATTATCGAAGACTTAATTGCACAAGCCCACTAGCAATGAGAATTCTTTTTTTCATACACGGACTTTACGGTGGCGGAGCAGAACATGTTGCAACAAACCTGCTCAACCACTTTTGCGAGAAGCACGACACATACGTCGCCATAACCGATTTCAAAGCGCCGACTTATCCTATCGATGACCGCGTTCATATTATTGATGACCGAATAAAAACAAGGATAAAAGGTGCCACACGGATTCCTCGTTTTGTAAGAATGTTACACACAATTAAAAAGATACATCCTGACTTAATAATATCGTTTTTGACAAATGCAAATAACAATGCATTGTTTGCAAATATTTTTATACGCAATAAAATCATTGTGTCAGAAAGAACATCATTAGCGCAAGACATCGATGCCAAGCAACGTTTTTTCCGTAGAATACTATACCCAACGGCAAATAAAATAGTTTTTGTAGTAGCTGACGATTGTAAAAAATTCGGGATGCCATCCAAAAGCACAGTCATATACAATCCATCAATGTTTGAACCACACTCCGATTATAGCAATCGACAACGGACAATAGTATCTGTTTCCGCAAATACACGGTGGCACATAAAAGGCATCGATTTGCTTATTGAAGCATGGGCAAAAATTGCACATCAAAACCCCGATTGGAATTTAGAGATTTGCGGAAGAATTTATAATCAAAAAAACACCGATGAAACATGTCCTATAAGCCATGACCGTGTAAAATGGATAGGATGGCAAGACGACATGTCTGAAATGTTGAAATCAAAAAGCATTTTTGCACTAACATCAAGATACGAAGCCTGCCCCAACAGCCTTATTGAAGCCATGAGCCAAGGATGCGCCTGCATTGGAACCGACTGCGATGGCGGAATAAAGGAAATAATAACAGACGGCGTTGACGGAATTATTGCAAAAAGCGAAGACATTGACGACATTGCAAATAAATTGCAACAACTGATTGATGATGAAAATCTGCGTCGCAGGCTGTCGGCTGGTGCCATTGAAAAAGTGAAGCAATTCGACAAAAATGCCTTTTTTGCTAAATGGGACAATCTTATTGAAGAAGTTGCAAAGAAATGAAGATTCTTTTTTTCATCAACAAATTAAATGGCGGTGGCGCAGAACGCGTAGCAACAATTCTAATGAACCATTTTTGCGAAAAAAATGAAGTCACTGCCATTATATTCGACAACAAAAATGATTCGTACCAATTAAGCGACAGCGTTTCCATTCAGAAAATAATTGTCAACAACTCACACAAAACAATTCGATTTATCTCGCGTATCTGGAAAATCAGAAAAGAAATCAAACGCCACTCTCCCGATTTGATTATTTCTTTTCTAACGCCAATCAATATATATGTATTGATTGCCAGTCTGTTTCTTAAAAAAAATATAATCGTATCTGAACGCAACACACTAAAAAGAGAAAAGTCAAAAATCGTTCGTACAGCACGAAAAATCATGTACCCATTGGCTGACAAGATTGTGTTTGTCACAAATTCCGACCGACAGAAATTCGGAATCCCCGAAAAAAGCCTTACAATATACAATCCTGCCATGTTCAAGCCTTTTGCAGAATACGACAATCGGCAAAAAACAATAATCACAATTGCACCTACCAACAGATGGTACAACAAAGGTCTTGACCTGCTCATTAAGGCATGGGCAGAAATTGCACCACAAAATCCAGAATGGTCAATGGAAATTTATGGATTGATACAAAACACCCAATTACCTGACGGAATCACACTTCAAAATCAGGAAAGAGTAAGTTGGGCGGGGTGGAATTGCAACATTGCAGAAACATTATGTTCCAAAAGCATATTTGTATTAGCATCTCGCTTTGAAGGTTGTCCAAATAGCCTTATTGAAGCAATGAGTCAAGGGTGTGCCTGCATTGGAACAGATTGCGACGGTGGCATAAAGGAAATTATAACCGATGGGGTTGACGGAATTATTGTAAAAAGCGAAGACATTGACGACCTTGCAAAAAAGATGCAAATGCTGATAGAAAACGAAAATCTACGCCGTAAACTTTCGGCTGGCGCAATTGAAAAAGCAAGACAATTCGACAAAAACAAGTTTTTCACAAAATGGGATAATCTGATTTCTGAAATAACGGGCAAATGAAAATCCTTCTGTTCATAAGCAAACTTTACGGCGGAGGAGCCGAACGAGTCGCCACCGTCTTGCTGAATCATCTGTGTGAAAATCATGATGTAACCGTAGCAATATTCAAGCCAAACACGAATACGTACACTTTAGACAGCAGAATAAGCATACTCGACCTGTCGAAAGGGAAACGCATCAGGCCTTACCAACTTGACAGAATAATTAAATGCAGGAAAGCCATAAAAGACGTCGATCCTGATCTGACAATATCGTTTCTGATCGGAATGAACAGGTTTGTCCTGATTGCAAATTGCCTTTTGCACAAAAAACTGATTCTGTCGGAACAGACGTCTATACAAGCAAGACAAAAAACATGGGAATGGCTAACAAGACGTTTTTTGTACCGGCTTGCATCAATGACCGTTTTTACATCGGAAAGCGACCATCAATTTGCCAAATGGCTAAAAAACAAGACATTTATCCACAACCCATTAAGTTGCGAAATCAATTCCGCCTCTGACACGAAACGAGAAAATGCCGTTGTTGCCATTGGTGCGCAACGCCGGTGGCACGTCAAGGGGTTCGACCTACTAATCAAGGCGTGGGCTAAAATTGCGCCAGCGCACCCAGAATGGAAACTGCAATTCGTCGGGAACATAGACGACAACAAGATTGGCAACATGACAAAGGCATTCGGCATTGAAAAAAACGTCGAATTTCTTGGCTGGACTGACAACATTGACAAAATATTGCGGACAAAAAGTATTTACGTATTGTCGTCGAGGCGCGAGGGATTTCCATGCAGTCTGCTTGAAGCCATGAGCCAAGGATGCGCATGCGTAGCCTTCAACTGCAAGACAGGTCCAAACGAAATCATATCCGACGGCATCAGCGGATTGCTTGTACGAAATGGCGACATTGACCATCTTGCCACAAAACTGGAGCAACTGCTCAATGACGAGCAAATGAGGCTATTGTTTTCAAAAAACGCGACAGAAGAAGTCAGACGTTTTGAGACAAGCAAGATTATGCAACAATGGGATGAACTCATCCTAAAGACAATGAACCGCTGACAATTCGCAGAGCCATTTTTTTCAAGCAAGGAATTCCATCAATCTTCAGGAAAACGCACTTTTCCATAAACGAAATACAACATTTTGTCAACAATTTCATTTTCATATAATGTGAAAGTGTAACTTTATCGTTGCATAATTGTATAAATACTGGTGTATTGCAACATACGTGAAACATATTGAGCAAAAATAAATAACCAAAAAATAAACACTATGAAACGAAAATTAACACTTTTAACAGTTGCCACATTCCTGTCAATGACATTGATGGCGCAATGGGATGGCAGTTCTTCAACTCAATGGACCAAAGGTTCTGGCTCAGAAACCGACCCATATCTAATTGAATCAGAAGCCAACCTAGCCTACCTGTCCGCCACAACAAATGCAGGCACAAATTACTCTGGCAAATACTTCAAGCAATCTGCCGATTTGGATTTGAACAACAAGCCATGGACACCTATTGGCAACAACAGTACCAAATTCGCTGGCGAATACGATGGCAACGGATTCGTTATAAGCAACATTTACTACGACAACAACGCAACTGAATATGTCGGACTATTTGGGTACGTAGACAAAGGCAAACTAAAAAACATCACTGTCGCAAGTGGCTTTGTTTATGGATACCAGCATACAGCAGGCATCTGCGGTGCAATAACCAATGGTTCGATAGATTGTTGCGCCAACAACGCCACAATATATGGCAAAATGGAACGAATTGGAGGTGTCTGCGGTTACGCGAAGGCCACAACAATAACCAATTGCATTAACTACGGATTAATATCTGGCTATAATTTCACTGGTGGCATCGTTGGGCTCTGCTCTACTGAGGACGTAACAACTGAAAATTGCGTAAATGTCGGTCAGGTTTTTGGCATGAGATTCACTTGTGGCAACTTAATCGGCTTCAACAACAACAAGTCAATCATATCCAATTGCTATTACGACAACCAAATAAACACATCTGTTGGAGTTGCGACAAACAACAATAAAGCAGAATCCGACAACGATATAGATGGAAAATTTGAAGGCAAACCAACATCCTCGATAATTGGCACAGGATTACAGCCGGTTTTAGGCTCCGACAAATGGTATTTTGAGAACGGGATGTATCCTCGACTAAAAATCAACTACAACAATTCTGCAATTGTTCTTGCCGCAACGCCTTTAACTTTACCTTCTGGAGACAAAGCTGACAATGTCACTGCAAATTTCACTGTTTCCACTGCCAATGGCGTTGTATGGACAAGCGACAACGCATCGAACCTTAAAATCAGTGGGACAACAGCATCAATACTTAAATCGACTGGCGTAGTAATCACTGCGACAAAAGACGGCTACACAAAAAAAACATATCTGAAGACAAATAAAACGGGAGCGACAGCCATTGGCACAATCGAATCGCCACTGACAATAGAATCGGAAAGCGACTTGAAAGCATTTCGTGCAGCTGTAAACAACTATGGTTCATACAAAGGTTGCGCCGCTTACGACGGATTCAAAGGCATATATTTTAAAGTGGCTGTCGACATCGCACTTTCGGATTGGACTGAACCTGTAGGTGCCCACAATTCATTTAAAGGAGTTTTTGACGGCAACCATCGAACCATTAGCGGAATCAATGTCAATACGGTGACGCCTGTTGGTGGCTTATTTGGTTGCGCATCTTACGGCAAGATTCAAGACATCAACATTAAAGGCTCTGTTACTGGAGCCAGATTTGTCGGTGGCATTTGCGGTGCCTGTGGCAACGAAGAATTAATAAATTGCGAATCGGAATGCACAATTAACATTGGCAGTAATCAATACGCTGGTGGCATAGTGGGCATCGATAAAGGATATTCCACATTAACCAACTGCATAAATACAGGCACCATCTCAGGCGATAAATATATTGCTGGAATCATGGGAACAAGCAATATGGGCTCCACATTCATCGATTGTAAAAATCAAGGAACAGTCAATGGTACAGAAAACATTGGAGGTATATGTGGAAGCGGTGGCATGGTTTTCACAAATTGTCAAAATTCCGGTGTAATAACTGGCACCTCAAAAAACAGTGGTGGCATTGTTGGCACAATTAACATTGCTACAGAAAATGCAACAATTAACAACTGTATAAATGCAGGTGCAATAAATGGTGACGATGCAACATGTGGCATAGGTGGCCGTCTATACAATAATATCAGCATCTCTAATTGTCTAAACACCGGAAAAATCAGTGGCACAAGTTGTAGTGGCATATGCAGTATGGCAAGTGGAACTATCAGTGTATCAAACTCTTTCAATGCAGGAGAAATATGCGCCACCATTAGTGGCAATGGCATTGCCAGCGGAGCCACTTGCACAAACTGTTTGAACAATGGCAAAGTGAGCAATGGCAATGCTATCGGAAACAAAGTTGGCACATCTATCTTCTACGACTACCAAATGTGCCCTATCGGCAGTTCTGGCAAACTGACTTCTGAGATGCTTGGCGATGCGCTTAAATCAAGTTTGGATGCATCATACTGGACATTCACCGAAGGCATGTACCCAATGATTAAGACTCTTGAAAAATCCGACTACATGATTGTTGCAGCTACGCCAATCAATCTTAATGCCTCAGAACCAGCAGAGAATGTAACATCAGTGTCAAAAACTCTCGAATACGACAAAAACAACCTTGTTGAATGGGAATGCAGTAAGGTAAATAACGAAATACTCGTATCTTTTGTCAACGGCAAAGGCTACATTGCCAACCCTTCAACAAACACTGATATTGTACTTACAGCAAGAAAAGGCGAAGCAACCAAAGACATTGCAATGACAATAACAACAAAAAGTGGCTTAATCGACCCAGATGTCAGCTGGACGCTGAACCCATCGACCATAAATTACGGCACTGCCATAACCGATGAAATGCTTAACGCAACAAGGGCTCTTGAAGCCGCTAATGGACAATGGGAATACAGCGTCAATGTAGGCGACATTCTACACGCAGGCGAGCACGTTCTGACAGCCACATTCATTCCTGATGACCAGGACACCTACTCCATTAAAACCGCATCGGCTGTGCTTACTGTCAACAAGGGCGATGCCACTCCATTCATCACATGGGAGCCTGCAACTTCAATAACTTACGGTGACGAAGACTCTGACAGCAAACTGAAAAATGCGACTGCAACCGTTGATGGCAAATTCTACTACACAATACCATCACTAACAGTTGGAACCCATACCATCAAATTGGATTTTATTGGCACTGACTACGAAACAACTATTGAGTTAATAGATGCTGTAACTGTCGAAGCTGCCACTGCAACAATTGCATGGGCCACACCAACAGCCATCGATTACGGAACGCCATTGTCTGCGCTTCAGTTAAGCGCAGTTTCAGGTGTTGACGGTTCGTTTACATACGACGAAGACGGAACAGCCATTAATGAAGGCGATTTACTTGATGCCGGTACACACACTATAACCGCAACATTCAATCCTTCTTCAAGCAACTATGCAAGCAACACTAAAAGCATCGATTTGGTTGTAAACAAGTTCAAGCCAACGGTAACTTGGAACACTACCGCCTTAATCATTACATACGGCGACACTTTGAAGGAAGATGATTTTGTCGCCACTGTCGACGAAAAGTACAGCGACAAAGGCTCAATATCTTATTCTGAAGATATCAGAGGCGTTCTTAATGCTGGCCAACATACAATCACGGCCACATTCCAGCCAACTGACAATAACTTCGACACATGCAAAGTCAATGCAGTTGTAATGGTAAATAAAGCAACACCTTCAATTGTCTGGAGCAACTCAACCGAGGACATGACTCTTACATACGGAACAGAATTGTCTGCGACACAACTCAATGCGACAGTGTCAAACAATGACGAAGGCTCTATTGTCTATACTGAAAGCAACGACACCATCAAGATTGGCGACATTCTTGATGCTGGCACACACACAATATCCGCCACAGTTGACGAATCAGACAACTATAACAAAGCCACTACTACGGCAACAATAATAGTGAACAAGGCTGAAACCACAATCGACTGGACGGTTCCGGAACCAATAACCTACGGCGACACATTGTCTGCAACACAACTCAATGCAGTTGCAAATGTCGATGGCGATTTCTATTACTCACCTGCCATAGGTTCCACTTTGAATGCAGGAACACAAGAACTGCATGTGGCATTCATACCTACAGACGGCAAAAACTACAAAGAATCAAAAGATACCATTAACATTACGGTATACAAGGCGACTCCTAGCATTACATGGGCAACCCCATCCGCAATCATCTATGGCGACACAATTACAATGAATCAACTTAACGCCACATCAACTGCCCCTGGCCCATTCAGTTACAATGTAAACATTGGCGACACTTTGGATGCTGGCGACCACATGCTGATAGCCACATTACTAACTGACACTATAAATTACAACGATGCATCAGACACAGTTTATTTACATGTAAATCAAGCAAAGCCAAGCATAAATTGGACTAAACCACAAGATATTGTCTATGGAACATATCTTGATGACACTCAATTGAACGCAACAGCAAACGTTGAAGGCGAGTTCACTTATTCAGTTGAACCTGACTCAATGCTGAATGTCGGCACCAATTGGATTGTTGCCAATTTCACTTCCGAGAATAGCAATTACATGGACACAAAAGACTCTGTCTCAATAAATGTCACTCCTGCAACACCTATCATTATTTGGGACAATCCAAGAGACATTGAATACGGCACAAAACTTGACAGCACAATTCTTAATGCAAAAGTAGATGGCGACATTGACGGTGAACTCATTTATGTCCCAAGCATCGGTCAGGTATTGGAAATTGGCGACAGCCAAATGCTTGTTGTCACTTTCATTCCAAGCAACAACAATTACACTACAGTTAAAGACACTGCATATATCAATGTATTGCCAGGCATTATCTGGGCACCTGATCCTATTGCTTATGGCACTAAGATTGGCACAATCTTTAATGCAGAAATTCCAATTGAAGGAACATTCAGTTATTCAATAGACAAGGATTCCATCTTGAATGCTGGCGAGTTCGAAATCACCGTGAACTTCACTCCTGCATCAAGCGAATTCAAGCCATCACAAAAGACAGTTAAAGTCACTGTTGAAAAGGCCGACCCTGTCATCACTTGGGATCCTCAAGACATAACTTACGGAACGAAGGCTGAAGCAACTTATTACGCTAAGGCTGACATTCAAGGTTCATTCTCTTATTCAATGTCAAGAGACTCGATTCTTGACGCTGGCGAACATGAAATAACAGCCACCTTCACTCCTTCAAAAAGCAATTATTACAACTACAACACTGTCAAAAAGTCTGCCATCATCACAGTAAACAAGGCTGAGTCTGAAATCACTTGGGAACCTCAAGACATAACTTACGGTTCGAAGGCTGAACTGATTCAAAACGCGACTGCCAACAACGAAGGCGAGTTTGCCTACTCCATTTCAAAGGATACCATTCTCAATGTCGGCAAATACAGCATTACAGCAACGTTCACACCATCAACAGAGAATTACAATCCTGCAAAAATGACCATCGACTTCAATGTCTTGAAAGGCGTTCCTGTCATCAGTTGGACGACTCCTGACACCATTGCCTTTGGCACAAAACTCGACATTTTCAACGCCACTGCAAATGTTGACGGCGAGTTCACTTATTCAGTTGAACCTGATTCGATTCTGAATGTTGGTGACAACGAAATCACTGCCGACTTCACTCCTGCATCAAGCAACTTCGAATCTGTCAGCAGTACTGTAACTATCAATGTCACAAAAGCGCCATCTGTTGCTCCTGTCATAACTTGCGACTCAACTTTGACTTTGACATACGGAACAGGCATCAACACAAAAGACATAAAAGCGACAGCAAATGTTGACGGAGAATTCTCCTATTCAATCGCAAATGACTCAATACTGCCAGCCGGCCGGTTTGAATTAGTTGTGTCATTCACTTCCACCGACCTTCAGTCTGTATCACAATCCGTCACTGTAATTGTCAACAAGGCTAAACTTTTGGCATCAGTCTCAAGCACTACAATCAAGGCTGGCGAATCGATTCCTGACTTTGCAATCAATTACAAGGGATTTGTAAATGGCGATGACGAAAGCGCCATCGACACTTTGCCTAGCGTAACTTGCAATGCCGACAACAAGGTTGCAGGAACTTACGACATTGTGGTTTCCGGCGGTTTTGCAAGCAACTATGAATTTGTTTATGAGAATGCCAAGCTTACTGTTGAAAAGGGCGATTTGATTGTCGACAACGAAGCATTCATCAACATTTATCCTAACCCGACAACCGATGCTTTCTATGTAAATGCAAGCGACAACATAACTGAAGTAAGAATCTTCAATGCTGTCGGAAAGTTGATCATGATTCAGCCTATTGAAGGCACAACCCGCATCGACATAAGCGAGTTCCCTGAAGGAACATACATTGTCAAGGCTGGCAATAAAATGGCTCGCATCATTAAGGAATAAATTGGCTCATGCCATCACAAAAAAACGGTCAATGCTATGCATTGGCCGTTTTTTGTATATTATCGGAAATCGGGAACTCGCTGACCTACCCGACATGCATAACACCAAAACAAGCATTGTACACTGATGCTGTTCTTACAAAAAGTGCGTTTGGTATTGAACACCTGATCTGCCATGGCATAAATGCGACTGCAAGTACATTTGCGACTAGATTTCTGAAGACATGGGGGCGAATGATTCGAATTGAGATTACACAAGTGAAACTCAATCCTCGACCATTTTCAGCAACTCCGCATAAACACAATCCCACGATTTCCAATCATCGTTTTGGCAGAAGTGCTGATTGTGCCACAACGACACAAAGACTCCATTTGTCTGATGAACGGTTTCGGCTAGTTGGCGCAGTCTTTCAACCGCCTGGTCTGGAGTCAGGTTTAGATAGTTCTTCAATGTGACGTCCATAACCGTAAGCGGATGCACAACCACATTCAACGGACGATTATTCTGTAAATCGAAGAAACGGAATGGACGACTTGTCCCAGCCCTGAATCCAACATTTTCGGCATACCCCATTGAATAGTCATCGGTTATTCCCTGACGCTCAAGCATTTGATAATATTGAGGCAAGACTATCCGCAAGAAATGCTGTCTTGATTGAGTGCAATCGGTCTTACAAATCGCCTTATAATCAGCAATTTCATTTGTAAATTTCGCATCTGACACCGATGCCTGGTACGACGGATGCAATCCGACATTGTGCGTACTGCAAAAATCTGCGACAAACTTCCTGAATGCCCGATTTTTCGGACTGATTGACTTGTCGTACCTGCCACGCGAACTTATCAGCATAAAGTACTTCAACGGCAAATTGCGATGCAATGCATCGATATGGGCAAATGTGAAAAAAGTATCGGGCTTTATGTGAGCCAGAACCAGCAAACGCCCGGAAACAGAACGGAAATCGAACTTCAACAAATCACGAAATAGCCCACCGACATTTCTTGCCATACCCTTATGCAGATAACTCCATGGACTATCGACATCAATAGTTGGCTGAAACTCAAACGCTTCCGTCTTCATCTGCAATGATGGGAATGCCTTATGCAGTTCAGCACGAAAAAGCAAAACCCAACGGTCAACTATCGGATTATCAAGCAATTGATTTCGGCCTACAAACGATTCGGAAACTGAAAAGCGACCGTGCTCATCGGCAAGAAACGGCAAGTATTCCTCGTATCGGCTCAACATCCAAAATATTGCTGAAAAGACGTCGAACTTGAATGTACAGCCTGAATTGTCGGAGAATATGATTGGCAAATCACCATCAAACTTCAAGTCGGGCGTAAATTGCCAAACATCGGATTCGGACAGCAATCCGCTTGCCGGGACACAAAAGGCCCCTATGGTAGGCTGTTGGGTATAATATACCGATTGACTGGAATCAACTTCGTCCGACAATGTCTTCAGTTCATAGCCAATGCCTAACCGCATATTAAACACGTAGTCAAGGACATAATGAAGCCGGCTTGTCGATATGTCGGATACTACTATCATTTCAGGCACTGATAAATGTCCAACAATTTGGCGCTTTCGTTTTCCCAACACAACTGCGCAGATGCTGTTTCAAGATTGTCGGAATAGTCACCGCTCCCTCCCATAACCTTTCGTATCATATTCGCAAGATTTTGAGGTGAACGGTCAGTCAGCACCTCGCCTATCTTGTACGTCTGCACTATGTTACGCATTTCAGGCAGGTCGGCTACAATGACTGGCACCCTTGCCTGAATGTAGTCAAACAATTTATTGGGCAAGGCATAATGGTAATTCAGCCCCAAATCTTCTTCCAACGACAATCCGACTTTTGCTTCCAATGTCTTTTTGTGCAACTCGTCGGGCGACAATCTGCCTAAAAAAACGACTTTTCCGCCTTCGGTCTGGCTCGATGCACGCTTGCGCAAATCGGCTTCAACGTCACCCGAACCGGCAATAACCAATTCGCATTCAGGCAGATATTTCATTGCATCTATCATCAGTTCGATACCGCGTCCCAAATTCAGCGCGCCCTGGTACATAACCACATTTCGGCGGTCGGCGACGGCAGGCTTCGGCAACGAGTAAGGAACATTCCGCACTACGCCAAAAGGTCGGCCGTACTTTTCCGAATAGATGTCGGCAAGCGACTTGCACACTGTATATGAAGCCTTTACATGAGGAAGAAACATTCGTTCCGCAACAAGCCAAATCCAACGCTTGAATGGTCGGCCTACCAATTCAGGCAACTCGGTAAAATACTCGTGGCTGTCGTAAACCACTGGCTTATGCTTAAAAAAAGATGCGAGCGACGAGCCTACCAACGAGTCGAGATCGTTTGACAGCACCGCATCATATTTGTGCGACATCAGGAACCAAAACAAGCGCCAATTGAACAATATGTACAGCATCATTCCCTTATGGGCCATCAGCCGTGCACGGACAGCCTTATGCCCAATGGACAAAGACTTGCTGTTGGGCGCAATTCTGCCAAACAAAAAGACATCGAAACCGTTGGCCGACAAGGTTCCCGCAATGCGCAAAACCCGCTGGTCGGTATTCAAATCGTTGTTGACTGCTATTATCAATCGTTTCATACCGGCAAAAATACTAATTTGAAGCACATTGAGGCCATCAAGTTTCGCTTTATGCAAATACTGAATGAACTTTCGTCGGATAATATTTGCCTGTTTCTTTTATGTTGATAAATAAACGTCGGGCATAAGGCAATGGCGACTACATTTGTGCAAAATGCATAATATGCCACAGATATCTGAAAATGCGCAACTTAAGGAACTAAACTCGTTCGGTTTGGACATCATAGCCAAACAACTCTGCCTTTATCGCAACCCCGATGACATCAAAGAATTGATAAAATCAGTGAACGGATTGTCCGACAAGCGGTTGCTCATTATTGGTGGCGGATGCAACCTGCTCTTTCTCGGCAACTTCAACGGCCTGATAATTCACCCTGCAAACTCGTACATCGAAATAGTGAATGACGACGACGACTATTGCTGGGTAAAGGCTGGCGCAGGAACCGTCTGGGACGAACTGGTCGGATGGGCTGTAGACAAAGGCCTTGGCGGATTGGAAAACCTGTCGCTCATTCCTGGAACGGTAGGCGCGTCACCCGTGCAGAACATTGGCGCCTACGGACGCGAGGCCAAAGATGCCATTGAAAGCGTGAACATTGTCAGCCTTGCCGACGGCTCAACTTCGACAATAGCCAATGCCGATTGCCATTTCGGCTATCGCGACAGCATTTTCAAGCACGAATATGCTGGCAAATATCTGGTTGATTCCGTTATATATAAACTATCAAAAAAACCGACATTCGTAACCCACTACGGAAGCATCGGCAGTGAGATTGAAAAACTCGGACCCGTATCGCTGAAAACCATCAGGCAAGCAATCATCAACATACGCAACAGCAAACTTCCCGACCCGAAAGTCACGGGCAATGTGGGCAGTTTCTTCAAGAACCCTGTTGTCGGCGACACTCAAGCCAACGAACTGAAAATCAAGTATCCCGAAATAGTCACCTACCCCGCGGGAACAGGCCTTACAAAAATTGCGGCTGGCTGGATGATTGACAATTGCGGACTGAAAGGCTACAGAAACGCAAACGGCACCGCAGGCGTGCACGAAAAACAGGCTCTGGTGCTTGTCAATCTTGGCGGTGCCACGGGAAACGACATTATGGATGTGGCACGACACGTGCAAAAATGCGTTGCCGACAAATTCGGCATCAATATAGAAACGGAAGCAATAATCATTGACTGACTAACTGATTAATTGACTGGATTATTAGGGTTAAGGACAAAAAGCGCAAAAATGACTTTCACAATCATACTTGACTACATTGGAACTTTTGCATTCGCAATAAGTGGCATCCGAATGGCGGCGGCAAAGAAATTCGACTGGTTTGGCGCGTATGTCGTGGGCTTGGTTACGGCTGTCGGGGGCGGTACAATTCGCGACCTTCTGCTCGGGATCACCCCTTTCTGGATGTTGCAACCATCGTATCTTATAGTCACTGGCTTTGCACTGCTATTCGTCATCATTTTCGGCAAACACCTGATTAAGATGAATACTACGATGTTCCTGTTTGACGCCATCGGACTGGGACTGTTCACCGTTGTTGGATTCGAGAAAAGTCTTGCCGCAGGATTTCCAATCTGGGTAAACATAATTATGGGAACGCTGACGGGCGCGGCTGGCGGCATCCTGCGCGACACCCTGATAAACGAAGTTCCGCTGATTTTCAGAAAAGACGTTTACGCAACCGCCTGCATATTAGGAGGTTTCATTCTATTCATCTGTCAACTGACCAATTTGGACAATGCAATGTGCGAAATAATAAGCGCATCATCGGTCATTCTGGTCCGTATATGGGCTGTGCGCAACAGAATGTCGCTACCGACACTAAAGGACGATGCTTCGGAACCTGACGACGAGGTTATGAAAGGACGAAGTTGAACCGCTACAGACAAACGAAATCACTCAACGGCCTAATTTTGGCGGTGTAAAGTGGACTTTTATTGCACTAATTCACGCACAACAATATTTATTGGGTTATAGCCTAAATCTTTTATCCACGGATTGTTTGCCATTAATTTCTCTAATGCATCATTCTCATTTTCGCCAATTGACTCGCCAAGCATTTGACAATTCTCAACCTCGTCACCATTAGGTGACTGAGTATGACCTTCAAACGTATAGAAAATATATTTTCTCATAAAATCTTATTTCCATTAATAACTCACTTTATATTTCCCAATATACGTTCAAGAATAGTATCACAATACGTATGAAATATATTTAGGTTAATCTGTTTGTACACTACCAAACTTTCAAGATATTCCAATTCGAGAACAAGACGAGGTTCCTTATCATCACTTTCTGGATAGATTTCTGCCTTATTTCCAATACGAGCAATTTTAATTAAATAAATATCTTTTATTCCCTTTCCCTTAATATAAGGCATAAAATAATACAATTTATTCAAAGCAATAGTAGACGGAAAAGATTTGGTTTTACCTGTATAATAAATTTTTGAAGAACCACCGTCAAGGAAATACTCTTGATTATCTTCTCTTACTAATCCAATGAGCAAATGTTTTGAACAATCAAGTTTATATGATTTCTTTGGCTTATTATATACAAGAGGAATTGTTGCTTCGGTAAATAGTTCAAGTTGCAATTTCGGCTGAGCATCTCGCTGCATTTCTATTGGGCGATAAGATATCGGTTCCTCGTCATACATAAACCTATATAAAGATTTACCTATAGATTGAATAACACCACATACGAGAGCATTTCCCATAAGGAAAGCTCTTCGCCCATCACTTACTTGTTGATGAAACGTATGATTATCAGGGAACATATTTAAACGTTCCAATTCGACAGGCAATAATCGACGATATCTGCCAGATTTTGTAAGCACAACATGTTTAAAACGCGAAGCCGCACTACCACCTTCACCTGTAATAATTGTACGAGATGGCTTATCTAACGAATCAGGGAAGGCCATTCCTCCTTCAGAAAAAGTATACTTATAGCCTTCTTTTGATGTTCGTTCAATTTTTTTGGCACCTTTTTCATATTCCCATTTTTTTAATTCTTCTTCTGAAATAAAAAAATCTTCTGGGACAAATTCTTCATCAACCAAATTGTTGCCCAATGTCATAAACACTCCATCATAAACAGCCTTTGTATCAACGGAATAAACATCTCTTCCGTAAATAATACCAGCATTGCCAAAAGGACTATTATTTTTACCTTTGTTGAAGTTGTCAGAAACCTCTTTAAGAGTTCCTTCTATACGAAACTCAGAAATAGTATTACTTTTTATTTCAAAAGGGAATGCCTTTGCCATTACTCCATCATATAGCACCCAATTTTGTATACTTTCGATTTTTTGTTTTATAATAGATTTTTCACGATACCCCACAATATATGTTCGACGACGGCGCTGAGGCATGCCATAATCAGCAGCATTGATTACTCGCCATTCGACAGCATATCCGAGATCAGATAAAGATGCGAGAATGATAGCAAAATCACGGCCACGTTGTTTAGCTGGCGAGCCAAGCAATCGGTCTACATTCTCAAAAAAAACATAATCAGGGCGCTCCTCACCTTTTTCATTTAATATTCTATATATCTGCCACCATAACACTCCTTTTTTGCCTTCAATGCCACCAGAACGGCTTAATGTGGATGCCACTGAATAATCTTGACAAGGAAATCCACCGACCAACAAATCATGATTTGGAATATCTTCAGTCTTTACCAAATTAATGTCTATATTGGAATGACCTTTTGAACCAAATCGAGCTTGATATACCAACGAAGCATCTTGATGTGTAGTAGAAGGTTCCCATTGATTATTCCATATAGTCTCAAATGCGTTTGATGCACCTTCTAGACCAATACGAAAACCTCCGACACCTGCAAAAAGTTCAACAACTCGAATATTTTTGTTTGTATTATGATTAATTTTCATTTACTATTCTAGTAATATACTCATTATTAAACCAATAACAATATTTCTTACACTTCCCACCATTAGGATTGTCGGTTAAATCATCAGCATTTTTTGCTTTTGTTCTAACATGAAAACATTTCTTGTCCGATATTTTCCAAAAGTATTGTGTGTCAATTTTATTTTCAGATATACATTGCTTGATATTGTTCCAATAATTTTCAGCAACAGACAAATCATTTTGTGGCATTGTCCAAAAGAAAACTTTTGACAACACATAATCTCCTTTTCCTATATTTTGTTCCCTAAAAACAACAAAAAGGACACGACTTGAGAATATTTCATATAACCTACTTTCTATCCAATCATCGCAATCCAACACTTCCTGATAATTAACATTTTCAAAAGCCATCGACTCGTTTATTTTTCCGTCTGCTTGAAGTCGAATAGTTTTCATCTGCATTCCTGCCTTTAAAAATTCCTCAGAGCGATTTACATTGCTACACTTGTTTGATGCCGCAATAGCATTCGCCAATAAGGAAAATTTGTTTTTAGGATTATTGCTTAAATCCACCTCGAATTGCCTTGACAATTGATGTTCGTTTTGACCATAATATGGCTGAAAGCGTTTAATTATGATATTTTCAAAAGTAGATTGTCTTAATTGAGTAGTGGAAACAAGTTGTTCTGTTGGTAACGTATAATTTGTTGCTGCATCTTCATCACTTTGCTGAACAAATTGCAGCACAGTTCGCATATATGCCATTTTCAAGCAAAATGCACGTGTTGGTGCAGGAATATTTGAATATGGTTGTTGTGTTGTATCTGTTCCTTTCGCCCCTTTTCGGCACGCCCCTAAATACATTGTATCACCTTCTGACAACAGATGAGCATTCCCACTTTTTATTTTATCCAAGATTACTTCATAATCGCTTTTTATTACCAACAAATCCTTTTCAGGCAATTTCCAAAGAACAGAGTACAAAAAATTCAAGTCTAAATGAGAAATATTAGCAATATGTAAATAAAAAAGAATCAACATTAATTTGCATTTTAGATAAAAATGTGACTGTTCGAAATTTTCATTTACCACATCACAATAATTAATCATATTACAAACCAATCTTTCTTTAATTTGCAATTCGCCGGTTTTACTCTTTTTTAATGGTGTACATTTCAATTCCAACCCAGCCTCTACGAAATCTGGACCTGGATTATTATTTGGCTTATAGTGAAAGTAAAACTCTTCCACCATTTCTCCTAGAGCACCCTTGCCTGCTCTATCAATATCATTTTGTGAGCAAAAATCTCGTAAGCATTTTCCAAGAATACCTTTACTATATTCAAAAATAAAATAGGGATTATCGTATTGTTCCATATTTGTCACTTTTATCAATCAAAGTCAGCAATAATCAATGCTTCGAGTTATTCAATGGGTTGCTTACACTTTTTATTTCTTCGGCTTGTCAAAAGTTCCCGCAGGAATTTCCACGTTGAAAGTCTTCACGGGTGTGTCGTAGATTGTGTAATTGCCGTTAGGCTCCTCCATTCGCATTACGCACAGCGAGCAATCCTTTTTGCTGTAACTCAGTTCCAATTTCGACATTCGGCTTTTAACCTGCTTGTCGGTTTTAGTTATCACGAACTTGTAATAATCAGCCGTTTCCGAAAACTCGATGCTGGCGCCATTTTCAGTAGCCACACCATTGATGTCGCCTGCAATGGATAGCAAGAGCGTGTTTTTCAGATTGCGCATCTGAGCGTTCTGCTTTGTGTTGAAGTCGTTCTTCTTGCCGTTCTGAACCATCAACAGCGATTCTCCGCTCACAAGTAGCAGGTTGCCTGCTGGCGTTGTGTAGTCCATCTTCAGTTTGTCGGCACGGTTGAAATACAGCACACCCTCCGACTCTATCTTCTGGTCGACCATAGCCATCACCTTGGTCTGCTTGAAATTGCAACTTACCGTCTTGTATTGCTCGTTGGCCTTGCCAATCTTCTCTATCACGGCTTCGGACTGCGCATTAGCGCCACAGAAGGCGAAAAGCGTAGCCATCAATAGTAAACACCTCATCTTCATCGAATTAAATCATTAAACATCGGCATCTCGTCCGCATTACGAATAAAGTCCGCCATTGATTGAAATAACCTCGCCTGTAATATATGCGGCTTGGGGCGAAGCAAGGAATCCGACCAACTCGGCCACTTCCTCTGGCTGACCGAAACGTCCGACAGGTATCTGTGCCTTGAGTGTCGCCTCATCCAAACCTTCAACCATATCGGTCTTGATGAATCCTGGTGCAACGGCATTTACAGTAACGCCCTTACGGCCAATCTCCTGTGCCAAAGCCTTTGTTGCGGCAATCACGCCACCCTTTGCAGCCGAGTAGTTGGTCTGGCCTGGAAGTCCCTTCAAACCTGAAAGCGATGCCATATTGACAATTCGTCCGTATTTCTTGCGCAACATTGGCTGAATGAGCGGACGGGTTACGTTGTAGAACGAGTTGAGCGCAATGCCCAACACCTTGTACCAATCCTGTGGCTCCATCCAAAACAGAAGGTTGTCCTTGCGGATGCCTGCATTGTTTACAAGCACCTCAATATACTCACCTTCGTGAGCGGCCTGCCATTCGCCGATTTTAGCCGCGGCCTCTTCCTGATTCGAGACGTCGAACTTCAGCAACTCGCCTTCGCTGCCTGCTTCCGCTATCAACTTCAATGTGTTTTGCGCCTCTTCGTCGTTCGACACGTAGTTTACTACTACCTTATAGCCCATTGTAGCCAATTTCACACATACTGCGCGACCAATGCCGCGACTTCCTCCTGTTACTAATGCGTATTTCATATCAAAAAAAATTTATTTCCGTTTTATTCAAATGCCACATATTCATACATATCAATAAGATGTACAAGCACACGGCTATATTTTTCTATTCAAAGACCAAGCCATCGGTTGCTGTTTCCATACCGAAAATTTCGGCACAGGTAAAGAACGACGACATTGAGACGCCCAAAATTCCGTGCAAATTTAAGTTTTGCCCCGTAAGAAGCAAATTCGGTATTGGCGTACGCGGTGTTAGCAACGTGAGCATCGGATTGTTGTAGTCCTTGCGGATGCCATAGGCACAGCCCTGCGCCGTAGCCGTATAGTTCAGATATGTGAGCGGCGAACTGCTGAACTGTCTGTCAACGGCATCTTTCAAGTCTGGTATCAGTTCCGATGCCAAATCGATGCACTCGGCAACCTTTTGCCGCTTAAGTTGCAGATACTCATCGCCGCGTCGGCCCACCTGCGTATCGGCCCATTGCTCAACTTCAGGCCAATACATAGGCGTAAGTATGTCGATATTGTTTGTGTAATTGCAACCTGGCTTTGGTGTTCGGTACGACACCAAAATCCCATTCACCTTGCGTCCTGGTTCATAATTCGACATATCCCAAACATCATCGCCTTTGTAAATATACTGATTACGATTAAGATACGGCACCTTACCATCGTCAAGGGCAATGTTCAGCGTAAACATTCCGAAAGTGTTCTGCAGATTGGCAATTCGCTTGCGGTATATTTTTCTTACATTCTGGCTCTCCTTAACCAAATTGAGTGTCGCCAACGGATGAATATCCGATATAACCCATTCAGCATCGACAATTTCTTCGCCGTCAATCTGGACTGAAGCCAAACGGCCGTCACGCTCAATGAGTTCGGTGACTCTTGCCTTGGTACGGACTTCGCCTCCCATTGCCTCAATCTGTGCAACCAATTTATCTGCAATAAGTTGTCCGCCACCGTCAAGACGCCAAGCGCTTTGTATGAATGTGCTGTTAATCTGCGCAAAAATGTACAACGGCAAAGTTTCTTTGCACAGTTCCATTTTGAGCGAAGTGCCCGACAACACATTGCGCAAGACTGGATCGGTTATGGTTTCGCATAAAAATTCGTAGGCCGAACGTGTAAAAAGCGAAGTGCTGAAGACATCATTTTCGTCACGTGGCAGAAACGAATCCTTCAGGCCGTCGCCGACACGCTTGAGCATTGACACATAAGTGTTTAAATTCTCACGCTGATGAGGAAACTGTTCGGTAAGTGTATCGGCAAAATGCTGATATCCGTTGGCAAAAAAATACGACTTTCCGTTGATATTCACTTCATCAAATGCATCATTGTCAAGACGATGCAACGGCAAATCCATCAAATTGAAAAACTTGAATATTGAATTCAGCGGCTGTCCTTCGTCGAGACCGCCAACATAATGGAAACCCGTATCAAATTCGGAAGCACCGCGTCGGAAAGTCTGCAGACATCCGCCCGCAACCTGATTCTGCTCCAACACGCACACTCTCATTCCCTTTTTGGCCAACACGTAGGCGCATTGCAATCCGCCCAAGCCGCTACCAACTATAACAACATCGTATTTCATCAGCCTAATTAATGTGTTACAAATGTAGGGGATTTCTATAAATTCCCCGATTTAAATATTTATAGAATTCCCCTATAATGTATTTGGACATCAGTCCACAGTCCGCCCTCGCATACATTTCAACAGAGATGTATCATTTTCAACATATTACATCTTTTACACTCAAAAAAAACTTCTGCAACGAAAATTCTGCATATTTTTGCCGAAAATAACGGATTGCGCAACAAGCAAATGCAAGACTCTAAATCCTAATAAATTATGCGTTTCAAACTAACAATAGAATATGACGGAAGCCGTTATGCTGGCTGGCAAGTGCAGAAAGGCGAACGGACCGTGCAAGGCGCATTTTTTGATGCGTGCAAAAAGATTTTCGGCGAGACAAGATTCGAACTTTTCGGCTCGGGGCGTACCGATGCAGGTGTCCACGCCTTCGGACAAGTAGCACATCTTGAAGTGGATACAAAAATATCAGCCGAACGGCTGATGTTGTCGCTCAACGATAATCTTCCGTATGACATTAACGTTTTGGATGCGGAGCAAGCCAATCCGAAGTTCCACGCCCGATACGATGCCGTTGAACGCAGTTACATATACCTGATATCGAAACGGCGCACCGCTTTCGGCAAAAGCAATGTATGGTGGATTCGCGATGTGCTCGACATCGAAAAAATGAAAGAAGCAGGCAACGCAATGAAAGGGCGCCACGACTACGCTTCGTTCACCGACAAGGACACTGAATCGCCTACCACATTGGTCAACATCACTGGCGTCGATATTTATGAGACTAAAGACCTTATTGCCATACATATAACTGGCTCTCACTTCCTATGGAAAATGGTTCGCCGAATGGTTGGCGTGCTGGTTGAGTTTGGCCGCGGGAAACTCACTATGGTTGACCTCGACAATATGTTCGAATCGTACTCGTCGCTGCCTGCAAAACTCACAGCGCCTTCGGCTGGGCTTTATCTTGAGCACGTCTACTACAAGGGCGAACGTACCGTACGTGGGCCACATCTGGTGCCTCAACTGCTTAGGCTTAAATAGGATTTCACTATCACTCAAACAGATAAAAAAATGCGGTTAAAAAAGCCGCATTTTTTGTATGAACCAAAATATTGCAAATCCGATACAAACTTTGTAACTTGACAAGGCTATTCTAAAAATGAATATGCCTTAATTGTTTAACTAAATTCTAAAAGAAAATGTCACCAACAGAAATCATCACCTTAGTTGTAGTCGGCGCATTGGCTGGCTGGCTCGGCAGTCTGCTTTTCAAGGGCAAAGGAATCGGATTTTTCGGCAACTTCATTGTAGGCATACTTGGCTGCTTCTTTGGAGGCTGGCTATTCGATGTATGCGACATTAGCCTCCGCCTATTCAAAGGCGACTGGAAATGGCTTAACACCGTTATCATCGGAGCCATTGGCGCGTTCATAATTCTACTGATAATCAATCTTCTGCTAAAAGGGAAAGGTAAAAAGAGATAACGACAACAACAAAAGGCTGAACATTGTTTCAGCCTTTTTCATATTCCACAACAATGTCAATAACGGAAGAACTATTCAAACTACAGGACCTTGGCTACCGCGACTTTCAGGCCCGACTGATGCCAACCATCGACAAGGATACAATCATAGGCGTGCGCACGCCCGTCCTGCGCAAACTGGCAAAGCAGTTCGCCCCAACCGATGAGGCAAAAGAGTTCATCGAGCATCTGCCACACAAATACTACGAGGAAAACAACCTGCACGCATTCATCATCAGTCAGACGAAAGACTTTGACGAGGCCATAAGCCAAACCAACCGTTTCCTGCCATATATCGACAATTGGGCGACCTGCGACTCGTTCTCGCCAAAGATATTCAAGAAGCACACTACGGAACTGCTTGACAATGTGAAAGTATGGATAAAAAGCATGCACACCTACACTTGCCGTTTCGGCATCGAGATGCTTATGAGTTTCTACCTCGACGACCTGTTCAAGCCTGAATACGCCGAAATGGTTGCCTCCGTAAGGTCAGACGAGTATTATGTAAAAATGATGATTGCCTGGTATTTCGCCACAGCGCTCACCAAGCAGTACGATGCCACAATTGGCTACATTACAGGCAAAAGGCTCGACTCCTGGTGCCACAACAAGACCATACAGAAAGCCATTGAGAGTTTCTGCATCAGCGACGAGCGGAAAGCATTTCTGAAGAGGCTCAAGGTATAATGGTCCGCCACACAGATGGCCGTCACTTCTCGAAATCGATAGTGGCCGAACGCTTGCGCCAACGCTCCTTGGCGAATTTCTGCATATCGATCTGGGCATCCGACTCGTCGGTTATCTCCATGCCGAGCAATGTCTCAACCACGTCCTCGATGGTGACAATGCCCTCCATTCCGCCATATTCGTCAATGACGAGGGCTATCTGCTGTTTCTTGGAAAGAAGTATGTTGTGGAAATTGAAGATTGACGTATTCTCGTAGCAATTGATTATTGGACGCCGCAGACTCTTGAGTTTCACATTCTTCCTTCCATCGGCCAAAGCCTGCAGTATGTCCGATTTCAGCACAAAACCCGTAATGTCGTCAATCGACTCGCGATAGACTGGTATGCGCGAATAGCGGAGATTCTCCTTATTGCTGAAGAAGCGTTCGAGTGTGGTGTTCTCGTTTGCCGACACCACAACCGTGCGCGGTGTCATTATCTGCTTCACCTTTATCGACTTGAGATGCACCAAGTTGTTGATGATTTTTCCCTCGCTCGACTCAAACACGCCCTCGCGCTCGCCAATGTTTGCCAAAGCGGCAATCTCTTCACGGCTGACGGTATGCGCCTGCTTACGCGAGAACAGTTTCGTCAGCGACTCCGACACTATAACTATCGGATATATGACATATATGAGACCCTGGACGAAATAGGCAATCGGGATGCACAATTCGCGCCAATAGTTTGAGCCGATTGACTTGGGGATTATCTCCGAAAAGACTAGAATAAGTATTGTCAGCACTGCCGAAGCCACGCCAAAAAACTCGTTGCCGAACACTGCCACAGCCTGCGCGCCGACGCCTGCCGCGCCAAAAGTATTGGCTATTGTATTCAACGAAAGTATCGCGGCCAAAGGCCTGTCGATGTTGTTCTTGAGTCTTTTCAGCAATCGCGCGCCTCTGCCCCTATGCAATATCGACTCGATATATGACACCGTTGTTGACAGCATTACCGACTCCGAAACCGAGCACAGAAATGACACGAACAGCGCCAAGAACAAATAAAGGAAAAGCAATGCCATAAACCGGAAAATCTGCCAACAGTTGCTATTTCACCAACGGCTTGAAGCTGAACGGGAGATTGACTATCTGCTGATAATCGTTGCCAAGCTCCTCCATGTCCTCGTCGGCGCTGTACCAAACGACCGACACGTCGCTTCCCTTGTCGAGAAGCAGCTCGAACTGCTGAAGTATCTGCAACAGATATTTTGATGTACTAGTATTGAAATATTCCAGCTCCATGTGGAATTCTGTCTTCTCTGCCGGATTCTTTATGTACCCGTCAATCCATTTAATTATTGGTTCATAGAACCTTATTGAGTTTTCGAGAATTGAACGGCCCAGCATTCTAAACTGTCCCGATTGGGCATTGAATATGATTGTTGGGCGGCTTGTGTTGCCCTCTACTTGATATAGGTTGTCGGTTATGGTATCCATCAGTCATTAATTAATTCGGCTACAAAAGTAAGCATTTATTCGAAACGAATACAAACGTTTGCATAAAAAACATTCAAATCATATCACATATGATAAAATAGTAAACGCACATTTATATATTATATCGAATGTAATTTGCGGTAGCGGACCCACCTTGCAAAACTTCAAAATATTAAGCCTTTCGGTTATCCCCAAAAAGTGAAATCAGCCTAATGGTGAAAAATCATCTTTATCACCATCAATACATCAATCCAAAAAGCCAAAGTGGCATGGTGTTCAGTACACCTACTTCCATATCATCCTTTACCACATAGGCGCTGGAAATGTCTTCAATCTGCTTTTTCTTTTTGTTCTTTCCACCTATCTCAAAACTATATTTTCCGTTTACCAAAAAGTCGGTGTGTGGCGTATAAGACACTTCATTATCGTGCGAGAGTTGATTGAAAAAAAAAGTCTCCCTCACATTACCGATATCTGTCTTTTCATGTCCAAAGGCGTATGCATAGTTGGTATTGTCAAGATAAATCTTCTCTGGTTTCTCCATCCGCTTGAACCCTGATGCATCTTTCCGAAGCAACTGAAGCAATCTGCTGTCGCTCAAATAGCCAAGAAACTTTAGCAGTTGTGGCCTTGTTGTACCAATCTTCTGGCTGAGTTCAGAAATATTCGGAACGTATGGCACCGACTCCGCTATTATCGACAGCGCCTTTCGTAACTTTGATATTGTCGTCCGTTCTATTGGCTCTATTGAAGTCAAGTCCACCTCGAGTACCGTATTAATGGTTGACAGCAATCGCTGATGATAAGTTTCCTTATCTTCCTTGTAGAATGGATAATACCCATAAACAAGATATTCCCTGAATGCTGGTATCGGCTTAATCGTTGCCGTAATGTCCAAAGCGATAGACGTGTGGTTTTCCAAAATATTCTCCAACGTATAGGCAGGAAACACCTTTCCATACTCATACTCCAAATATTCACGGAACGATAGCCCGCTGAGATGATATTCAGCCACCCTTCGGGACAAGTCGGCATTGCCACTGACAATCTTCAACAGCGATGAGCCAGTAAATATCACCTTTAAATCAGGAAGATAATCATAAATATTTTTTATCTCAGTAGCCCAATTCTCGTATTTATGCACTTCGTCAAGTATCATCACCTCACCGCCCATTGTGGCGAACTCTTCGGCAAGGCTGAATAGAGTGCGCGTAGTGAACCATATATGGTCTAACGATACATACAGGACCTTACCACTCTTGTAGTCCAAATTCATCTTGGCATACTGGCGCAACATTGTTGTCTTTCCAACGCCACGGCTTCCCGTAACCGCAATAAGCCGACTATTCCAATTGATTTTTGAATAGAGATGCCTCGTGAACTTTGTACCCGTATGGTCAATAAGCCTTGTCGAATAATTCAGTAACGATTGCATAATTCCTTGTCTTTTTGACGCTACAAATATAAAAATGCATTTTCTAAAATACAATATCGGTCTAAAATTGTATTTTCAAATATACAATCAAGACATTATCCATATGGGGGGCAACGAAAGACACTACACACTCATCGTGGCATTTTGAGGCTGACATGGTTTATATTAAAGATTCAAGATAGAAGTGCAATTTCTGCGATAGGAAAAAGATGATAAAATTCCTTTGCAGAGGTTTGCCTAGCGGCAGGAGGTGCAAAACCTCCTGAGAGCGTCATATAGAGTGAACAACACAAAAAAAAGGAAGGCAAGTGCCTCCCCAAGAAAGATTAAATAAATTTGTGTTGTCATGTACAAACATCTAACCTCAGAACAAAGATATGCCATTTTTGCTT
>JAZUEN010000043.1:0-23807 GCA_045640185.1 Bacteroidales bacterium | reverse complement strand
AGATAATCCATAATTAACATATTGTTGAAAAACACCAATATTGAAAATCAGCTAAATAGAGAAATTGTTAATATTATATAATTCATTTGCAAAAAATTAACAATGTTGAAAACAGCAGATGTCAGTATTAACGGTATTTTTTGAAGTAGGCTATTAAGATTAGCAGATAACTGCGCATAATTGAGTAAGTAGCTTGGCAAAACCGAAGTTATATATTGTAATATACTATATATCAAATATTTACATGGGGGGGGGGTGTGAGATAAGTACAGAAATGTGCTATTTTTTTGATTAAAAATTGTGTTCTTTTTATATCTTTGCGCGTTGGTTATGAAAAAAAGCCAAAACTTTTCACTTGTTTAATGGGATCTGACAAGAGAAAAGACAAATTACAAGACCCACTTTAATTAACAATTTTATTTTATGAAAAGACAATTTTTATTAATGGGTGTAGCCATTATTGCAACATCTTTTGTTGCGTGTGTAGAAGATGAAGAAGAATCAGAAAGCGTAAAAGCAATTCGTGAGGCAAATGTTCTTCAAACAAAAGTTGTAGCAGACCAAGCGTACAATTCTTTCTACAACAATGCAATTTCAAAGCTTAACACGCTAGAAAACAACTTGCATGTTTATGAAGACAACTTGAAGCATGCAGAAAACAGCCAAGATGATCAAAAAAATTACAAGGAGTACATGGTCAGCTATTATCAAGAATTGATAAAGGACGAAGAGGCAAAAATTGAAGCAATAAAGAAATATGCAGGCATAACTGCACAAGACGCCAATGAATTATCTAAAGAATTATATGTGGCATATGAAGATGCATACAGTGCTTTATTTGAATACGACAAGACATTAGTAAAAAAAGGAAGAAAGCCAAGCGATATGTTTTCTACAGATGCCAATAATAAGTTTCTTTCTGATTTAAGCTTCATATGCAAGAAAAATAATTTATATAGCAACTATATATATATTAATTATAGTTATTACTCTTGGAGTGCAATTTTTGCTTCGGAGACCAAATATGCAGATGAAGAAAAGCTAAAAGGCTCTTATACATTCTACACATTAGATGAAGAAGGAATTGAGAATGTAAAAGAAGCATATTCATCAGCAATGGAATATTATAAATCTGATAGTAGCATGTTAGAACAACTTAAAAAGGACTCTATAGAGTTTGACAAGACAATTGCCGAACTGACAAAAGGCTATGCAGAATATGAAAGCAAGATTAATGAACTGGTAGGATACAGCAACGAAAGACAAAAACTTAATGATGCATCAAACCTTGCATGGAATGAGTACTATGTAGTAGACAATTACATTCTTTATGATGTAGAAAACGGCATACAAAATTGCCAATCTACCATTGACGATTACAAAACATACATAAACGATGCAGAAAATGCTATTACTGATAAGGCATCATATATTTCATTTGTAAAAAGACAAATAGAAATAACAAAATCAGACATAGAAGTACAAGAGGCAATAATAGCACAATATCGCGATTACTTGCTGGGTGGCAGCAAATCAAGCAACTCAGGTGCATCAGAACCAGCAGAAGAACCTGCAGAATAAAGAATTGATAATTAATGTTTAAATAAAATAAACATGATTAAACGTATATTATCATTAACAATAGCACTATTAGCAGTAACAAGCATTGTAAAGGCTCAAGAAAGCGGAACAAAAATTTTCTTGGCACCAACAATAAGTTACAACAGCTATATAAGTGTAGAAGCTCCAGAAGGCAATTTGGCCAATTATGAAGCTGTACCAGTATCTGCAAGTTTTGCAGATAAGAAACTGATGGTAGGTTTTGAAGGAGGAATAATGGCAGGACCTTTAAGAGTAAGTGTAGGAGGAGGTTTTAATACATCCAATACACCAGGCCGAGCAGAATTGCCAGGAACTGCGACATATTCTTCATACGGAGATATACCAAACTATCGTGCTGTAGCAAGTTCGCACTCTGTTCAATACACAGTATCGGTAGGTGGCGATTTCTGCTTTTCAGTAGGACAGAACCTTAAGCCATTCGTTGGATTGAGAGCAAGAGGTTCTTATGGAAACAACCAAAAAGAATATGATGAAGCAACTTCAATGGGAAAATCAACTGTAGAAGCATGGAACATAGGCGGAGCAATTGATTTTGGCGGAGATTACATCTTTGCAGGTGGCCTATTTGTAGGCGTACAGTTTGATTTGTTCTCATATACCTATGGTGGCATTTCATACATTCCACAACCAGGACTAGCAAAACTTTCTGCAGAAAACTGCAACATAGGAGTTTTATCATCTCCTACATTGAAAATAGGTATCTGCTTCTAAAGAAAGAAACATAAGTTAAGCAAAAAGGCGCTATTTGTATAAATAGTGCCTTTTTTATTTAGTACTCAATGCTTTATTTAGTCTTTTTTGTATCTTCGCAACAATTTGGATTCAAACTTTTTAAGATTATGAAAGCAAATAGTCTCTTATCAACATTGTGCGTGGCACTTTCGGCAGTGCTTGTCTCTTCGACAGCAAACGCACAAAACGCAGACAACTATAAAGTGGTTAAAGTACAGGGCGAGATACAACGAGTGAAGACTGGAAATCTACTTTCGACAGGAGAAAACGTTTCAAGCGACGAAAATTTCAATTTCAAGACAAACTACTCGAGAGCTATAGTTGTAAACAAGGAAAAAGGATGTGTGATACTTGCCGCGCAGGCAAACAACAGCGGTGCACAATTCTTGCCATCGACAAACAACATGAGCGTGCGTGCGGCCATTCCATCCCAGCCATCTGAAATATTGGAATACTATTATGGCGAAATAGTTGTGACAGGATTTGACAGCATATTGATAGATGAAGAAAAACTGAAAATAAACGGCGACAGCTATTTTACCGTCAAGTATAATGCCGACAGTTCAGAAATAAGCGAAAGGGTTGTCTGCAAGGACGAAAAACTGGTTTTTCCGGAAAGCATATTAGAAAAAAAGCCACAGAAGGTAACGCTATGCTATAACGACGAGTTTGGCGAAAGTGGCAAGACTGAATTCAGCCCGGTTTTTGTGGAAGCAGAGATGCTTAAAGTTGAATTGGACTTGATATTTTCGACATTAAACTGTGGAAGAGATGAAAAAATTGACGCCGCAACGGAATATGTAAACAGCTTTTACGGCAAGACAACAAAAGAAGCAGTGGAGGCTTGGGTAAAAAACAACATGAACCTATAACTTTAGATTGATACATATAAAGGCCTGATTGTAAAACAATTGGGCCTTTTTTATACATAGAAACATGGCAAGACTGACAGCATTTATACTATTTATCATCACATCCGCAACACTTTTTGCACAAGATTGCAATCTGAATGATGCAATACTGACATTCAACAAAGCCCAAGAACTTGACGACCAGGAGTCGGCCAGCCTTTATGAGAAGTCGGCTAATGAATTCAAATGTTGCAAGCAATATGAAAATTACCTGATAGCGGCATATCAATCGGGAATGGCATATCTAAGCACTGACAGGGCCGAAAAAGCGAAGGAAATTCTTGAGCAGGGAATGCAGGATGCCTATGACCTTATAGACCAGTCATCGGAAGTGGTGATGCTGATATCGCATGCCTTAGGCGAAATATACTATGACCAGAAAAACATCCAGAAATCGATTTTTTATTTCAACAACGCATTAAAGATACTTGGCGATGACGATTCGGAAGAACTTGCTGTGTGTCTGTTCAATTTAGGGAACGCATATGAAATAGAATTGCTTTATTATGAGGCAATAGCGTGTCATCGAAAGTCGATATTGATGAAAGAGAGGCTTGAGGTGGCCGACAGCAACGATTATTATCAGTCGTTTTCAGCGCTTGGCGATTTATATCAATTGACTGACAAACAGGATTCTGCCACATTCTATTATAAGCAGGCAGGCAGATATGTCGACATAAAAAACAATGAATCAGTTGCATATATAAAATACAAGGACGCATTGGAACTATATGGGAGAAAGCAGTATGATGAATCGGAAATGCTTTTTGCCGAAGCCAAAAGCCTATGTGAGGTTTCGGATATAAGAAATGATGTGTATGTAAGTTCGTGCCTATATCTCGGGTTAATAAGCGAGCAAAACGGACGATATCAAAAAGCTGAAAATCTTTTGACTAACGCATTGAAATTTCAGGAAACGCAAAACGACACATATTATGCCATTTTGCTGTACTGTGGCAGGGTTGAATCTAATCTGGACAAAAACCAGGAAGCAACGCAAAAGCTAAGGCAGGTTGCAGAGGAATCGAAAGACCGGGAACTATCAATAATAGCAAACATTGAAATTGCAAAAATACTTACAAGCCAGGGCTTTCTGCAAGAGGCTGAAAACAGTTACAGGCAATCATTGTCGGAAATTGACAGTGTAAAGTCGCCAATTGCGTATGTACAGGCTGTTTGTGGAGTGGGCAACATACTATCGGCAAAAAACGAGCATGAACAGGCAATATTGAAATACAGGCAAGCCATAGAATCGGCAGGCAATGATGCATATTTGGAAGCATTGGTCTACGAATCGATAGGAAACGAGTATCTTGCTTTAGGCGACTTTAGGCAAGCTATTGAGAACTTCAACAGTTCATACGATATTCTGAAAAATGAGTATGGCGAAAGCAGCATAAAAGCATTGTCGGCAAGAGAAAACATTGCCAATGTGCATATGGTCAACGAGCAGTTTGCTGAAGCATCGCTGATTTATGAAAGAAGCCTGTCTGCCAAAATATCGCAGTTGGGTGAAAACAACAGGCAATTGCTTGTGCTATATAGCAACCTGGGAAATGCAAAATGCAACCAGTCGGACTATGCAGAGGCTGAAAAACTATATGCAAAGGCTCTTGAAATAATAGAATCGGAGAAAATAGGTTCCGAAAAGCTGGACGCCTTCTATAACAATTATAGTCTGTATTGCAAAGCCGTGGGTGATTACAAGCAGGCCATAAAATATGCGGAAATATCGCTTGAAGTGAAAGAGAAGCTGTATGGCAAGGAAAACGCCAAGACAATAGGCGCCATAAACAACATAGGCACAATATATGACAGGCTCGGAAATTTTGCCAAGGCAGCAGAGTGCTTCGATACGGCAGAACAGCTTTTGCTGAAACTGGGAAAAACAGAATCGATGGAGCTATGCGACGTTTACATAAACAAAGGAAACCTATATAGCAAATCAGGACAAAACGATTTGGCGCTTGATTACTACAATAAGGCATTGGCTATAAGCAACGAAAGCGAAAACGAGGGAAACAAGCGGTTTGCGCCAATATACAACAACATAGGAATAGTATATCAAAACATAGAGGAATACCGGAAGGCAGTCTTTTATTTCAGCAAATCACTTAACATAAGAAAAAAATATTACAGTGAAAACTCGCAGGAAGTGGCGGAATCATACAACAACATAGGAACAGTATCGCAAAAAATGGGGAACATCGGCACGGCTATCGACAACTATCTGAAAGCATGTGAAATATACGGCAACATTTCGACATTGAACCCGATTTTGCTTGGCAATACGGAAAACAACATCGCGACAGCATATTCTGAAATGCAAAATAAAGATTCGGCCATGATCTATTACAAGAAAGCCGAAAAGACATACATCAGCGTATATGGAGCTAAACATCCTAATTTAGCATTGATATACAATAATATAGGCAACATCTACCTTGAAAGCGGGAATTATGCCGGAGCAATTGAAAGCTACAATAAGTCACTTGAAGCCAACACCGAAAACTATAATGCTGAAACCGATTCAATCTCAACATTGTCAGATTATTTCGACAAAAAGACGATAGTGAATACGATTATCTTGAAGGCTTCAGCATACGTGCAGAGATACGTTCAGGATAAGGGCAGGCCCGATTTGTTCATTGCGATAGGGCATTACCTGGCTTCCGACAAGATGATTTCGGAAATGCGCAAGTCGGCATTGTCAAAAGCCGACAAGCTTGAGCTGGGAAAATTGGCGACAAAATGCTATGAAGGAATAATTGAAGCCTATGCGGAACTGCTCAAGACAGAGAAAGGAGACAAGCGCCCGCATTATGAAGAACAGCTATTTGCCTATATTGAAAAAGGCAAATCGAATACATTATTGGAATCGATAGCCGGTCAAAACGCATTGCAGCTGGCAAACATACCACAGGAAATGCACCAAACCGAAAATCAGCTATCGTCAGACGTGCTCTATTACGAAAAGCTGCTGGCCGAAAAGCCACAAAACGCTGTCCAGATTCGCGACAGCTTGTTTGAGGCAAACAAGAGGTACAATGAATATATCCGGAACCTGGAAGAAAAATATCCTGAATACCATCAACTTAAATATGCCGACAATGCAATCGGATTGAGAGAGCTGCAAAAGCAGATAGAAAGCGGAACACAAGTGCGAATGTATGTGCAGGGCAACGATGTCATATATCTGGCCTGCATAACCGATAGCAATTTCAGCATGTATGTGTCAAACGCCATAATAAACACGGCCGATACCATTCGGGCTTATAGAAACTCAATAATGCAGACATCGCAAAAAGCGGCATTTGACTTCAACAGGATTTCGAACTTACTATACAAGATGCTGTTTCCGGATACAATAAATCAGGACATAAGGAATCTTGTGATTGTGCCCGATGGCATGCTGAACCAAATACCATACGAAAGCCTATTGTGCAAGGAGGAAAGCAGTTTCGACTATTCAAATTTTGATTTTCTTATAAAAAGATATTCGATAAGCTACGCCTATTCAGCTACGCTTTACCACAGGAGCAAGGTGCGTGCTGTCAATTCAGACGGGTGGCTGGGAATGGCGCCAATATTCACCACCGGGAAACATTCGGGCGTGGTGCTTGACAACAGGCTGAAAAAACATGAAACTCAAATTGACGGCATAAAAGTTGTGGAATCGAGCAAAATAGAACCATTGGCATCGTCGGAAACTGAAGTGAGAAACATTTTCTCGATGTTCACAAAAGCGCAAAGAACGGCTAAAGCGTGTCTCTGGGGTTGCGCAAACAAACAGAATTTCATAAGCGACTCAATATCCAATTACAAGTATATCCATTTGGCGACTCACGGTTTTGTCAATTCAGAAAAGCCAGAACTTTCAGGCATACAGTTCAGTTGTTTGTCGGGCGATGAGCAGAAAGGCTTGCTGTACTCGAACGATGTGTATGGGATGAAAATGAATTGCGATTTGCTCGTTTTGTCGGCTTGCGAGACAGGTTTGGGAAAAATAATGAAAGGTGAAGGGATAATAGGACTGACAAGAGCGTTCATATATGCTGGAGCATCGAATCTGCTGGTTTCGCTTTGGAAAGTTTCGGACAATTCAACTTCGCAACTGATGACAGAATTCTACAAGCAAATGTTGCAGAAAGAAAATGAAGGAATGAATTACGCCGAACTATTGCAAAAAGCAAAACAAACACTCATTTTTGGGAAAGATTATTCACGCCCCTACTACTGGGCCTCGTTTATAATAATAGGAGACTAAAAAAAACAAAAATATGCCGTTGTCAATAAAACAGGCCGTATGCTTGACGGCTTTGCTCGCCTTTTCACTGGCAAGTGAAGGACAGACAGATTTATTTCCAAATTTTTCAGGGACAGTGACAAGTCCAGCCATTACACACGACGGGAGCAAAATGGCATTTTTGGGTAAAATTGGCGGTTCGACAGCAGTCTACGAATCGGTCAACGCAAACGGGATATGGAGCGAGCCAACGGTAATTCCCATATTCTCGGAGCAACTTGGCAACGCCAGTGTCGGTGGCTTGTCGTTTAACCACGACGGCACGCAACTGCTCTTTCACGCAAAAGTTGATTCCTCATTCGACTTGTTTTACGTTACGTTCAGCGACGGCAAATGGCAGGACGTTGTCAAATTCGAACGTCCAATCAGCACAAATGAAGACGAATATTCGCCAACACTGTCGGTTGACAACAACTACATATTCTTCCTTCGGCCTAAAAAACACAAGGACAGCAAGGAAGCCGATGACTGCAAGGAACTGCTGATATACTACAAGAACAACGACAAGGAATGGATGGGCCCGAACATATTGCCAAGGTCGTTCAACGAAGGCTGTCAGGAGACGCCTTTCTTTTGCGCCGATATGCAAACGCTGTTCTTTTCGTCAAGGAAAAAAGACACAACCCCTGACGGGAAAAGCGTTCCAGACGATGTCTACAACATTTACTACACTCAATTGGTGGCAGACGACATTCTTCAGAACTGCTGGCTGATTCCTCAATATCAAGGGTGGGCAAGCACCAAGTACGATGACTTGTCGCCCCGTATGACCAAAGACGGAAGCATATTCTTCAAGAACAACCATTCGAAAAAATATTTCGACAAGACTTACCAATATGCGATTGGCAACTCGGTGAAACCATTGCCGACTATGACTTTATATGGCACAATCAAGGATTATGACACGGGTGAACCCGTAAAAGCCCAGATAAATGTCTCCGATGCCGTAACATCGGCCCTTTTGGCAAGTTATTCCACAAACTATCTCGGGCAATATTCAATATTCCTGAACGAGAATATGAATTACAGAATCGATTTCACAAAAGCGGGCTATTCCGATTCATACATAAACATAGCAACGGAAATGTTCGAGTCGAACATTGAAAGACAGTTTGATACAACCATTTTTTCAAAATTCAAATATGTCTTGAATGTATATGATGTAGAGCTGTTCAGCCCGTTATCGCCTAAAATATCAGTTTATGATTCAGCCAGCAACCAGCTGATAATAGATAGTATGCCAAAAATCGGCAACGGCAGTTTTTCGAGCACACTCGACATAGGCAAGATATACAAGTTCCATATCGAGTGCGAGCATTTCAATCCGCGGGACTTTTACTTCAACTCAGTCGCCGACATCTTCTACAATGAGTTTGAAGAAGACATCGAGTTGTCGCCTACAATGGTGACAATGTACATTGACGTTGAGGCGGGCGAGAACAACGATTCAGTGTCAGTCAATGTAAAGAATTTGAGCAGAAACCAGAATGAATCAATCATAGCCAGGCGCGACAAAGACGGGAACCTGATTGTGGAACTTCGCGAGGGTGACAGCTACGAGATAAATGTCGCGAAGAAGGGCTACACATACAACAACACAAAGGTTGAAGTCCAGAAATCAAAAAAGAGCCAGCACCTGAACGTGAAACTCGATCTGCTGACAAAGGATACAAAAATGACATTCAACAACATAACATTTGAGACTAACTCCGCCGAAATTAACGCAAGTTCATACGACGAGCTGAACCGACTCATAGATTTCCTGAAACTCAACAATGATGTAAGAATCGAGCTGTCGGCACATACCGACGACGTCGGTTCCGACTTGTACAACATACGCTTATCGGAGAAGCGCTCACAATCTGTAACGAAATATCTGACAGACAACGGCATTCCAGCATCTCAACTGACATCAAAGGGATATGGCGAATCGCAACCTTTGGTGCCTAACACATCGGATGAAAACCGTTCGCTAAATCGTCGGGTTGAAGTCAAAATCATTGAATAAAAAGACATTATAACCATGAAACAACATATTCTGCTTGCAATAGGCCTGTTGATAGTCAATTGCGCTTTTGCCCAAAAGTACAAGACAGTTTACGAGTCAATCAAGTATATGAATGAGAACGATGCGTACCAGACACTCGAAAACTTTTCGCGCGCACATAACAACAGTCATCCTGCTTCTCTTTACAAAATGTTCACCATTCTTGAGCATCGGATTTCAACATACGACCCGTTTCTTCAGGAAAAAGTCATTTACCAGAACATTAAGAATATGTTGATATACTTGAACCTTGCGCAGATCAATATGAGCGAAAAGGTTGCAAGGCAGGACGGAATATATTTTGACAGCATCGTCGCGTCTGATCCCAAAAAAGGTCCGACATTTCAGGAAATAACCGACGACCTGAATAATAAGAAAGAAAAACTGCAGAAGTTCAACCAGTATTTTGAGCAAAACAGAAAAACGCTTTATATCATTGCAAATAAATACAATAAGTGTATTGAACTATTCAATGATATAAATGTACGCAACAGCAAGCTTAAGGATTTGTATTTTTTGGCCGATGATGACTTGCGCCAGCAATTGAATGACTTGAAGACAAATTTCGACTCAACCATTTACTATTTGAACGCATTGCAGAAATCGCTTGCCGAATATCCAATGCTTAATTACAAATTCAAGTACAAGCTTAATCCTATCACCATATACCGCATGCACGGGCTGACTCAAGCCAATTTGCTGGCACCAGAGATACAGTTATGGGATTTCAACCTTTGGATCGACACATTCTACAAGACTATCAACGGCGATGTGGCATATCTTCATAAGACAGCGGAGGAACTAGACTCACAGCACGCAAAATATGTTGAGTCATTGAGCCGTGGCGACACGAACGGTATTCCTGCGAACTATCAGATACCGAGACAGGTGCTGAACAACATCTACAAATATGACTATGCGTCGCTTGCAGGCGCGCTGTTGACCTTTCAGGAGTCGCAAGTGCAATATGCGCAACAGTTGGCATCATACGGCAACGATACAAGCCTTATGTCGTTTGGTATGAGTCGCCCCTCGTCAAGCCATTTCAGCTTGGCTGTTGAGCAACGGCACAGGTCGGATTCGTTGCTGAAGGCGATGACCGACGCAATCAGTGCCGAACAGATAAGAAAATACAGCGACTTGCTTGCCAAAAGGCACGGCGGAGAGACGGGTCTGAAAAAATACGCCGAAAGCCAAAAAGGGCAGAACAGGCAGTTGTTTGACAATGCACTCTCAAGTTTTTCAAAGCAACTGATTCAGGAAGGTATGGACAACGGACAGAACGACAGTGCGATTGTTTACGACAAGAATGTGATATACAGTAAAAAAACATTCCCGACGGAAATATCGTCAAACGGGTACTTTGTACAAGGCAAAGACTTGACAGCCAATGGCGACATACTCATATCGGGTACATACGCCGACAAGTCAGGGGCGCATTTAGGCTTTGTCGCCTGTATCGACACAGCGTCAAACGTCAAATGGCTAAAGCAACTCAAGCAAGGCGAAGGCAAACGCTCGTGTCAGCTGGTTAAAGCCGTCAACGACGAAGCCGTAACCATTCTGACAGTGGCGTCAAAATCGGGAACAGTAAAGAACTTCATCTATCTTTTCGACAAGACAGGCAACATAAAGCAGTCGGCCGAGCTGAGCGGTCAGGGGAATCCGTGTAGCCTTATGATCGATGACATCAACAACACGTATTTTGCCGTATTTGATGGCAGGACCGACTTCAGCCGTTCGATGACAGAGAAAATAATAAAGGTTTGCCTGCTTGACCAGAATTTCAAAACCGTTTGGGAAAAACAGCAAATAGTAAACGGATATATATGTAATGTGTTGAAATCCAATAATGTATATTACATTTGCGGTGCATTTGAAAAGATATTGAGCCTTGAAAACGAGGAATATAACCTGGGCGACAAGTCGGGAATATTTGTGTATTCTATCGACGCAAATGGCGAATGGCTCACTGGGGAGCAGTATGAATACAGCAAGTCGGTTTACCCGTTGTGGGTGTCGAAGATAGACAATTCAAGATTCGAGGTGGTATCGGTATCTGACACTGAAGACCAGTCGGCATACATTCAGTATTCGTTTGGTGGCGACGAGCTATACAACAGTCTTGAGGAGTAGCACTTCAGCAGGACATCCGCGAATGTTGCAGTCAGAAATTGGGCAAGCAATCAAATCTTGATTCCAATTACCAGAATATCATCTATTTGTTCAATAGAGCCCCTGAATTCGTTGTGTATTTTTTCCAGATAACTGCCTTGTTCTGGCAATGGGAGGTTGCAAATATCGGAAAGGCAAGATTTCAGTCGTTTTTTCATAAATTTGGTATTGCCGTCGGGCCCGCCAAACTGGTCGCAAAAACCGTCGGACATAAAGTAGAAGCAGTCGCCTTTTTCAATGTCGATGGTTTGCGTGCTGAACGGCACAAGTTTTTCTTGGTAGTCGGTTAAAGCGCAAGGAAACTTGTCAACCTTATGCTCAGTCAGTTCGCCGTTTCTCATCTGTAACAGCGGGTTATGGGCGCCTGCAAAATGCAGTTTCATATTTTGCGGGTCGACACAAAGAAGGCAGATGTCCATACCGTCTTTTGCCGCCTTTTCGCCCTTGTCGGCAAAAGAGCGGATGATGCTGTCGCGCAATTCGTCCAAGATTTTACCTGGGCATGTGTTGCCTTCAACCTTGACAATGGAATTGAGCGAGTTCATGCCGAGCATGCTCATCATTGCGCCAGGAACGCCGTGTCCGGTGCAGTCGGCAGCCGTGATAATCAATTTGTTGTCGACTTCGGTACACCAGTAGAAGTCGCCACTGACAATGTCGCGTGGCTTGAATAGTATGAATGACTGGCTAACGTATTTGCTGATGATGTTGGTATTTGGGAGCGACTGGCGCTGGATTCGTGCGGCATAATTTATGCTGTCTGTTATTTGCTCCAGCTGTTCCTGAATCTGCTTTGTCTGGCGTTTTACTTCCTTGTTCAAAAGCCTGTTGCGCTCCTTCAGCTGGTAAGTATAATATTTTACGATGCCGAAGACAGCCAATGCCAACGTAACAGCATACAGCAGGTATGCCCCAATGGTGCGGAACCAAGGTGGGCGAATGGTAAACCGGTATTCGCCAATGGTGCTTTCGTTGCCGTTGTCGGTGGCAGGTGTTTGGAAATTGTAGATTGTGAGATCGTTCTTAATTCCAAAAGCATTGCGGGCTTTGACTTTAAAGGTGTAGGTTCCTTCGCGCAATCCTGAAAAATCGGCATTGCTTTTCATGTTCCAGCTAGACCATTCGCTGTTCTCAAGGCCTTCAAGTATGAACGAAAACTCCAGGTTATCAACTGTTTGAAACCATGGTGCCGAGAATAGGAAACTTATGGAATTGTTTCGGTAATCGATTTTAGGATTTTTTGAATAGACACTGACCGACGTGTCGCGAGAGGCAATGGATCTGACTATTCCGTAGAAAGGCCTGATTTCAGGAGCCTTGCTGTTGTTGCACAAGACAAGGCCGTCGGTAGCGCCAAGCCAGACCAAATCGCCGTTGTCAGTGAAAATGGTGTTTATCTTTCCGACATCCAGATTCCGGAATTTCTGGTCTTGCATGATGCTGTCGCCAGGCAACATATAGCCTAAATTTGTGCCTTGTGAAATCCAAGTAATTGAATCGCTGTAATTTACAAGATTGATATTCTCGACAATCTTCAGGGTTGCGTCATCAAAATATTTGATGAATGTACCAGCATCAATTTCAGCCGAATCGAGGCTGAAGACATGCCCGTTTTGGTTCAGTATGTAGATGTTGCCGTTGAGGCGGACAGGTTGTGCAAGGCCAGGATACAGCCCATTGTCCTGGTTGAAGTATTCTGGCTGTATGCCAGATTTGGTGAATGTGAGCCGTGCAATTCCCTGATTGTTCGAGCCAAGCCAAACCGAAAGGGCACCTTTATCGGAATAGGTTTCTATATGATTGACATTTAAGTCTTTGACTACATTTTCAGAAAGTGAAAGGTGCCCTTTGCCATTTTCAGAATAGATGAGCAGGCCATGGCTGCTGCCGGCCAAAACCAAATTCAGGCTATCGATAACCGACAGGCATCGCACGTCAGTTGAAGACAGTTTTGTCATCGATTCATTTTCAGACAATTGATAAAGGCCGTCATTGGTGCCGACAAGCAGCGATTTCTTGTAGTTAGCCATGCACCAGACATGTGTGCCAAGGCTATTGACAGGCAAAAACAGCTCATTGTCAAGCTTTTCCTGATTGGCATTCTGGCGGTATAGCCCGACAGACGTTCCTACATAAAGGGTGCCGTTGCATTTTGCAATGGCATACACGCTTCCGTCAATGCCGCTTTCGGTGGAGAAAACCGACAGGCAATCGCTGTTTGGCAAAAGTGAGATGCCCTTTTTAGTAGTAATCCAGATGTTGTTTTCGCGGTCGCGGAAAATGGAGTTGACAGAGTTGTCAATCAGTCCGTTGGCGGTGTTTTTGTGAAGCACCGGCGAACCATCGTCTTTTATCAGCAAGATGCCGTTGTCGTACGAGCTCAAAGCCAATGAGTTGTAGTTAAGCGATACTACTCCGGTCACCCTGAAGCTGTATCTTTCAAGCGTCTTGTCGATGGCAGCCGCCTTTTGTATCACGCCATTGCCTTGCATTATCCATGCGCCATCTTCGTAACTGATAATCAGCGTATTGTCATTGTCGATGCTGACCATGCCGAAAATGCCGGTTTCAGCAAATATGTCGCCACCGGCAACGGGTTCCAATTTTGTTCCATTCAAGCAGAAAAGACCCAGCCCACGTTGACGCACGTATAGCTTATTGTTGACGCAGAACGAGTTATGAAACGATGTCTGGGGCTCGATGATTTTTATTTCGTCGCCATTGAATATGAAGATGCACTCATACGACTGGAAATAGACATTGCCGCCAATTTTAAAAATTTTCCAGATTTCGGAGAAAGGGAGTTCCAAACCGCTTAACTGGTCGGAGAGGGAGCGATATGAAAAGCCATTGTCGCCAAGTGCCAAAAAACCAAATTCAGAGTCGGCGCCAATGAAGATGGTGTCGGATTTTTCCGATGGCAGTATCGAGTTTACCCAAATTCCGGGCTTTATTTCTACCCGGTTCCAAGTCTGTCCGTCAAATTCAAAAATTCCGTTAGCCGAACCGAAATACATTATTCCAAGTTCATTTTGTGCAATGGCACGTGCCTCGGCCTCGTAGTTTATGCCGAATTGCTTTGGCGTGTAGTTTACCGGCTGGAAGTTTTGTGGTTGCGAAAAAGCCGTAATAGAACATAAAGTCGCTATTGTCAGCAGGGTAGATTGCATTATTTTCATAGCTGTTCACAATTTGACATCAAATATAGGGTAGTTCTGTAAAAAAATTTCACAAAAGATGCTGTTTCTTAATCTTCGCGAGTCATTGATTTTATAGTCATCTTGTTGGTTTACTTTTAGTCACAGCACCGGCACCATACCTTTGCCAAGATAGCCGGCCTGCTTGACAAAATTTTCAAAATCGCCAAAGCAATTCATCGGGCTCCCCTTAAATTTGTATGTTTGTAGTTTGTTACAAATAGTATTCCGATGAAATCGACATGTAAAGAATTGGTTTTTGGTCTTTTGGCAGTGCTTGCCGTTGGTTGCGCAAAGCAGTCGGCTCCCACGGGAGGTCCTAAAGACGTTGACCCACCAGTACCGTTGCGTAGCAGCCCAGTCAACTATTCGACCAATTTCAAGGGGAAGAAGTTCATTGTCGAGTTCGACGAATACATCAATCTATTGAATGTAAATCAGGAGCTGTTTGTATCGCCTCCGGTCGAGAACAAGCCTAAAGTCGTGATGCGTGGCAAAAAGATGGTTGTCCGCATAAACAACGAACTGCAGGACAGCACGACATACAACTTCAACTTTTTCAATTCGATAACCGACCTGAATGAAGGAAACGTGCTTGAGAACTTCCAATTCGAATTTTCGACAGGCGACACCTTCGACTCGACTTACGTTGGCGGAATTTTGACAGATGCCTATACTGGCGACCCGCTCGATGGCGTGTATGTAATGCTTTACCGCAATCTCGACGATTCGACACCCCGCACGCAGGCTCCTGAATGTGTCGGCAAGACAAACGCCGACGGGTATTTCATTGTGCCAAACATGAAAGCCGGCGTGCCTTACTACATGTTCGCGCTCAAAGACCTTAACAACAACAGGAAATTCGACCAGCCGACAGAGTCCGTGGCATTTTGCGACAGCACATTCATGCCTTCGTTCAAGCCTTGCCAGATGTACGACACGCTGCGGATACTGGAGTCGATATCGAGAGACAGGAAAGATACGGTTTACCGCGACTCAATCTATTCTTACACCATGATGGTCTCTACAGTTGACGACGTTAAGCTGAACATGTTCACCGAAGAGAGCCACATACAATATCTGCGTGATGTCTACAGGTTCGATCAGCGCCGTTTGGCCATAGCATTCAACGATTTGCTTGACACGGCATTTTCCATCTGTCCAATCATCGACACCACGTTTTCCGACAACTGGTGCAAGTTTGAAGGCTCGTTTCCGTCCGATTCAGTCGTGTTCTGGATTACAGACTCGGCACTGTACAAGCGCGACACGCTGCTCATGCAGGTAAGCTACACCATGCAGGATAGCGCAAACGCCGATTATCTGCAAACCGACACTTTGGAATTCATATCGAGGGTGAAAGCATCGGCCCCGAAAAAGGAGGAAAGGAAGATAGGCGGGTTCATTTCGAAGCTGGCGAAAGGCACCCGGAAAGATGATGCCGAAAAGGAGGAAAAACCCAAGGTTTCGGACCTGAAGGTGACACACAACATCCAGTCGGCGTTCGACTTGATTGACCCGATTGTGCTGACCGCCAGCTACCCAATCGACACATTCCGCGCCAGCAGCATCAAGCTGATGAAGATAGACGATAACGGTCAAGGCGACAGTGTGGATTTCACCTTAAGCAAGAGCGAGACCGACGACCGCAATTATATGATTGACTTTAAGCGTGGTGAAAACCAGAAGTTCGAATTGACAGTTCCGGCCGGAGCCATGACCGACATCTACGGAAACATAAACGACAGCGTAAAGCAGACATTCAACATTCAGGCTAACGACTTTTACGGAAGCGTAATAATGAATATCAGCGGTGTATCCAGCCAGGGCATTGTCCAACTGATGGATGCCAAAAACAAGCTTCTGCAGGAGATACGGATAAATGCCGACACCACTCTGAACATAGGATACCTAAAACCGGGCAAATACTCGTTCAGGCTGTTCTACGACAATAACGGCAACGGCGTGTGGGATACTGGCAATTTCCGCGAGCGTAGGCAACCCGAAAGAATGTTCTATTTCAGAGGGGAGATTGAAGCCAAATCGGGTTGGGACATTGAATACGGTTGGAGCCTGGAGTGATGCGACGCATAGCACTCATATCGGCATTGTTGACAGTTTGCATCAAATTGGGATATGGACAGCTGACCTATGTCCCCGACAAATTCCAGCCAGGCGAAAAATTCACGCTCAACATTTACTACAATTGGGGCTTCATCTGGCTGAATGCAGGTTGGGCCACGTTCGAAATACGTGATACTACGTGGAACAATCAGCCCGCGCTGCACCTTTTCAGCAACGGCTCAACATATTCGGGCTACGACTGGTTCTACAAGGTTCGCGACACTTACGAGTCAATAGTCGAGCCTGGGACATACCGTCCTTATTGGTTTCATTGCAACACCAACGAGGGTGGTTACATCGACAAGGAAATAACCACTTTCAACTATGCCGACAGCATCGCGATAGCAAGAACCGAAACATCAAAACGCGGGGAAAGAATTGACACACTTAAAGTAACTCCCGAAATAACTGATTTGGTGTCAGCAATATATATATGCAGGTCAATAGATTTTTCAAAGATTGAAATTGGCCAGCAAGTTCCTGTTCCTGTATTGGTCTGCAACAAGATATACAATCTGCATTTCAGATATATAGGCAAGGAGGAGGTGACAACCAAGGACGGCGATGTCTACAACTGCCGAAAATACGCTGTTATGATGGTTGACGGCACCATTTTCAAGGGCGGTGAGGACCTGACAGCCTGGATAACCGACGACATGAACTGCGCTCCAGTCATGATGGAGGCCAAAATAGCGGTAGGTTCTGTAAAGGCTTTCCTTACAGAAATAAAAGGCACAAAATGGGAGGTAAGCAAAAAGTCGGTTAAAAAGCCCTAAAACACCAGCCTCATCACGGTTCCGTCGCCACCCGCTTGGCAGGAAATGGAGCCTCCGTGGGCGCGCAACACCTGTTGCGAGTATGAAAGGCCTATTCCAGAGCCAGTCTCCTTTGTGGTGAAGAACGGCACAAAAATCTCGTTCCTGATGCTTTCAGGAATGCCAGGGCCATTGTCCTTCACGTTTATTTCCGTTTCGCCCGAGGCAAGCCTAGCCGTGGTTATTTCAACAGCGGGAGCCTGCGTTTGGCTGTTTGCCAATGCTTCCGACGAGTTTTTCACAAGATTGATAATCACCTGCATAAACATCTGTTCATCGATGTTGACTGTGAAGTCAGCCTTTGGCGGTATAAAGCGGATGTCGACGCCATATTGGGCTTTCATAGGCGATGTGAAGATGCTGAAACGCTCAAAAAGGCTTGTTATTCCGATGGAAGAACGCACAGGCTTTGGAATGTTTGTGAGCACCCTGTACGACTGCACAAACTTTGCCAGTCCCGAACAGCGCTCGCTTATGACCGATAGTCCACCTATGGAGTTCCTGATGGTGTCTTCGCTTATCTCCGAAGAACTATTCCATTGACTTTCAAGCGTCTGTGCAATGGAAGTGATAGGAGTGAGCGAGTTCATAATCTCGTGACTCAACACGCGAATCAGTTTTTTCCAGGCATCTGCTTCCTTGCGCTCGAGTTCGGCGTGAATGTCTTGAAGGGTGACCAGATGCACGCTCTTGTCGCTCAGCGAGACAACGGAACACTGCGACATTATGCTTTTTTCGGTTCCGTTGATGTTGAGCGGAAGCACCTGCTTAGTGTTGTCGCCGAGTGATGCCAGCATATTGGAGAAGTTGCTGTCAATCTGCGCAATCTGCGACAGGTGCGTGATGACCTGAAGGCCGAACAGGCTGATGGCCGATTGGTTGGCGTTTGTGACAAAGTTCTTCTCGTCGAACACAAGCACACCCACGCCGATATGTTCAATTATCTTACTGAAATATTGGTCTTTAAGTTGAGAATTTATTTTCGCATCCTGAAGAATAAGGTTCAGTTCGTTGAGGCTTTCGTGCAGGTCGCCGATAATCTTGTTGTCGGTGCGGGTAGGAAATTTGAGCGTGGTGTCGCTGTTGCGGATGGCGCTGATGAAGTATGTTATCTGTCGGTTGGTGCTGTTCATAAAGCGAATGAGCGAGACGGCCGAAGCAATTGTCAGGACAGCGAAAACGGCCGAGAGCCAGACATTTATCTTCCCAGACACCGACAAGCCCAAAAGGACGGCCGACGCGGTCAGCAGTCCAATCTTGAGTGACAGTTTTATGTTGAAATGCTTATAGACCATATTTCTTCAGTTTGTTGTAAAGTGTTTGTCGTGTTATTCCCAACTGTGTGGCAACCAACGACATATTGCCGTTATTCTTGTTGATGGCGTCGGCAATGAGCATTCGCTCCATATCTTCGAGCGTGCCTTCAAACGGCGATGAAATCTGTGGCTCGTTGTTGCGGAACATAAAGTCGGACGGTTGTATAGTGTTGCTATTGCTCAATATTACAGCCTTTTCCACAGCGTGTTGGAGTTCGCGGATATTGCCAGGCCAGGTGTATTCTTCAAGTTTTTGGATAGTCTGTTGGCAGAACGAGTAACCGTTTTTGTTGTATTGGTCGGCGAATTTCTGCAGGAAGAACTCGGCCAGCAGTCGGATGTCGTCCTTGCGTTCGCGCAGGGGCGGAAGTTCAATGTGTATGGTGTTGATGCGGTAGAGCAGGTCTTCGCGGAAACGCCCTTCGGCCACCATTTGCTCAAGATTGCAGTTTGTGGCGCACACGAGCCTGATATCGACAGGAATAGGCTTGTTGTCGCCCACGCGGGTGATGCACCTGTTCTGCAGGACCGAAAGCAGTTTGGCCTGCATCTGCATTGAGAGGTTTCCAATCTCGTCAAGGAAGAGAGTCGATTGGTTGGCGGTTTCTATTTTGCCTTCGCGGTCGGTGTGGGCATCGGTGAATGCGCCCTTGCGGTGTCCGAACAGTTCGCTCTCGAAAAGAGTTTCGGTTATGGAGCCCATATCGACGGTAACCATTTGGCGTGCAGAGCGTTTTGAAAGACGGTGAAGTTCCTTTGCCACCACTTCCTTGCCTGTTCCGTTTTCGCCTGTAATGAGCACGTTGGCATCGGTTGAGGCCACCTTGCCCACTATCTGCATCACGTTTTGCCAGGCGCTTGACTGCCCTATGACGTTGTTGTTTTCAGCCTTTTTATGGGTGGTGTGCACTTTGTTGCGCGACTCGTTGAGTTTGCAGGCCGAGTTGATGACGGCCAGCAGTTTGTCGTTCTCCCACGGTTTCAGCACAAAGTCGGTGGCGCCCATTTGTATGGCCTTGACAGCCAGCGCGACATCGCCGTAGGCGGTAATCATAACGACGCTGATGGACGGCTTTGCTTCCATAACGCGCTGAAGCCAGTAAAGGCCTTCGTTGCCAGTGTTGATGCCCGCCGAGAAGTTCATATCGAGCAGAAGCACGCTGTAGTTGTCGTTGGCCAGTTCCGACAGGAGCATATTCGGGTTAGCCAGCGTCTTGACCTTTTCGTATCGTCCGCAGAGAAGCAACTCAATGGCGCTCAAGATGCTTTTGTTATCGTCAACAGCCAGAATTTTCATTTTGCGATGTTTTTTGTTTCAATTCCGTAAAAGTATTTTTTGGGAAGATATGATGATGCGCAGTGTCAAATTTTTTGACAGTTTTTGTGGCGATATTTTGCGGTTTTTTGTGCGAATGGTTGCCAAATACACACCGCCATTGCCAACGTGTCAATTGACGCGGTCTGAGGGGAATGATTGTTGCCTAATAACAACGAAAGCGCACAATCATCTCATTGCATTTCGCTTATTAACAATACTTCTTGAAATTCTCGGCCTGCTCTATCACTTTGTCGTACACATCTTCTGGATGGTCTTCGGCTGGTGGGTATTTGTGTTTTGCCATAATCACGATTAAGTCGAACTGCATTTCAGCCATTATATCGGCACGTTTGAAGCAGTCGGTGTAGTGGGTTTTGTCGGCTATGATGGCTTTCATTTCCTTGGCAATTTCAATCATCTTTTCGTCGGGATAATCAAAACCTCGTTCATCGCGAACAGACTTAAGGATATCGAAGAATGCTTTTTCTTCGTAATCGATGCCAAGTTCTTCGTGCGACTTGCGTTCCTTGTTCAATTCCTCCATCATCTTCTTGATGTCGTCAACCACTTTCTTCATCACTTCGGTTACGTTGGCAACATCGTCGCTACGGTCGTTATATGAGCGAATGATTTCGTTCAGGCGCTCGCCAAAAACAATGGACTTGACTTTGTTCACTTTGCCGAATTCGGAAATTTGTTGTTTCACCAAGCGTTCCAGCAATCGCAAGCGTATGTTTGGCAGGTTAATCTTTTCAATGCATTCAAGATGCTTCTTGTCGAAAATATCAAGGTCGCCTTGTGTGTCTTCTACAATCTTCACCACTTCCTCAACTCCACTGCTGATGAGCGCATCGGCCACCAACTTTCGTACACGTTCATTCATCTCAGCAACATCGGGAGCCTCGCCTTGTGTCATTTTGAACACAATGGAACGAACTGCGGTAAAGAACAATGCTTTCTCTCTGTGTGTTTTATGCAAATCCTCGCTTGACGAACACATATTGAATGCCTGACGCAAGCGTTTTGCGTGTCCCATAAACAAGTTCTTGCGTTCTTCTTCTTCCAAGACAAAGTTTGCGCCTCCGTTTAAGCATTGCAATTGTGTAAGCGCACTTTTGGCAAAGAAATCCTTGTAATCGTACTTGTGCATTATATCGTCAAGTACTTCTATTTCATCTTTCACTATGGTTACAAGTTCTTCAATGCCTTCGGTTGGATCGTCTTCCTCGCCGTCTTTGCCTGTACCATATTGTTTGAGCGCCTTGTTCATATTGCGTTTGATGCCAAGATAATCTACTACAAGGCCTTTCTCTTTACCCTCGCACACACGATTGACTCGGCTGATGGTTTGAATGAGCGTATGGCGTTGCAATGGTTTGTCAACGTACATTGTGTCGAGGCTCGGAACATCGAAACCTGTGAGCCACATATCAACCACTATCACTATCTTGAAGTTTGAATGTGGTTCTTTGAACTGGCGCGCCCACTCTTGTCGGTCGGCTTTGTTGCCAAGCAGTTTCGACAATTCAGGAGCATCGTCTTTATTGGTTGTCATCACCATTTTCACGCGCTCCATCGGCAATAGATTGTCTTTTTCATCGTCGGCAAGTTCAAACTCTGGCGCGCACGGCAATTTCTTGCCCCATTCTGGACGAAGGGCTATGATATCTTTGTATAAATCAAATGCTATCTCACGCGAAGAACATACAACCATTGCTTTTCCGCACACGGTTGCTCCTTCGGCAAGGCGTTGCTCGTAGTGCGCCACAAGATCTTCGGCAACTCTTTGCAAACGCTTTGGATCGCCAATAATGGCTTCCATTGTGGCACTTTGCTGCTTGCTTTTGTTGATTTGTTCCTCGGTGCTGCCAGCATCTTCACATTCCTCGTAATACTTGTCAATTTCGGCAAGTTTTTCGTTGTCGGCAAAAACTTTTGCGGCACGGCCTTCATAGACAATTCGCACTGTGATGCCATCGTTTACCGAATCGACCATGGTATATTTGTCAACCACGCCGCCAAATACGGCAATGGTTTCGTCGACTGGAGTGCCAGTGAATCCCACATAGATGGCATTTGGCAACGAGTTGTGCAAATATTGCGCAAAGCCATAGGTGGTTTTCATTGCTATTGCCACACCTTCCTTATCATACGATATGCGGGTTGACTCTTCCAAATTTGTCTGTGTGCGGTGCGCCTCGTCGCTTATGCAGATAATGTTTTTACGGTCGCTGAGCAGATTTATGTCTTCTGAGAATTTTTGAATAGTGGTAAGGAACACGCCTCCGCTTTTTCGGCCGTTCAGTTTCTTGCGCAATTCATCACGGTTGTCAATTTGCTCAATGGTTTCGTCACCAATGAATTTCTTGGCACGAATAAACTGGCTCGAGAGTTGGTCGTCAAGGTCGGTTCTGTCGGTTATGAGCAAAATAGTTGGCGATTCCAGTTCGGTTGAACGCATCAACATTCGGCTGAGGAAAAGCATAGCCAAACTCTTGCCGCAGCCTGTTGCGCCAAAATATGTTCCACCCTTGCCATCGCCTATTTTGTGATGTTCCAATATGTTTTGATACAGCATTGTGGCGGCAAAGTATTGCGGATAACGGCACACTATCTTTTCCTCCTTAGTACTTGAATCAGGGAAATAGATAAAGTTGCGCACCACTTCGAGCAAGCGTTCCTTGCGGAACAAGCCATGAACCATGGTCAACAAGGAATCGATGCCGTTGCTTGGCTTATCTTCGGGTTCAATACGATTCCAGGCATAGAAATATTCGTAAGGCGTGAACAGCGAGCCGAATTTGTTTTGCGCGCCATCGCTTATCACCACAAACGCATTGTAGCGAAACAAGCCAGGGATATCCTTACGATAGCGAACGGTGATTTGCGTAAACGCATCCTTTATGGTGCAATGCTCCTTAACTGCTGTTTTGAATTCCATTACCACCAAGGGCAAACCGTTTACATACACAATGGCATCGGGACGGCGATTGCAAACCTCAACAATTTCAACCTGGTTCACAATCTTGAAATCGTTATTTTGCGGATGATCGAAATCTATCAGGCGAATCCACAATGGTTCCTTCGTAGAGACGGTGTGCATGAGGTGAACCCCAAAAGTTGGACAAAAACTTTTGGGATATATGGCAAAATATTATGATTTAGCGAAAAAGATTCAGGCAATAGAATTGTACAAAATCGGGCAAAGTGTATTGACGATAGGCAGGCAACTAGATGTCAGTG
>JAZUEN010000042.1:0-24093 GCA_045640185.1 Bacteroidales bacterium | reverse complement strand
CACTTGCACAGGGACAATGACTATGGACGAATTTTATCAAAGATTTATTAATCTTGTTTTATGATAGTTATTATAAGTGAAGATATAATAGAAGGCATTAAGAAGTATGCTAAATCTTTAAAAAAAGAGCCTTATCTTATCTCGAATGAAACAAGGCTAAAAAAAGTCAGTTTGATGTGTAGTTATATTTGTTCTTTGGAATATTTACAAGTTAAATCCATCTGCACACATACGCAATTAGGACAAGTAAAAGACAAAAAAGGTAACTCTTTGGATAAAGAATTAAAGCAGTTTATTTATGAAGATGAAGGCTCAAAATCAAAATGGACTTTTTCATACACAATAGATGATATCAATGGTATTGTAAATGTATTGAAAATGAAGTTTTCATCACACCTTAAAGACAGCAAAACCAAAGTCCGCTACCCGTTCCTCACAGGATTGCTTGAATACCGAAACAAGACAATGGCATAATAAACACATACTACTATGAACTTCAAGGCATTGAAAGAAAAGATGAATGGCAGAAAGCCACAAAGGTTAGAGCCTATCTTTGATATTGCAAGAGTGGGCTTTATGGACGATGGCATTACGTATGAAGTATATGTACGAACTGATGACGGAGGCAATATTCCACATGTTCATATATGGGACAAAGGAACACATGGCAAAAAGTTCGAGACTTGTGTGCAATTAAAAACCAACACGTATTTTCTACACTATGGTTATACTGATACCTTCAACACATCTCAAAAAAAGGCATTTGCTCAATTTATGAAATCCAAGCCACAAAACAAACGTTATGCTACATATTATGAATTTGCCGTGGATATGTGGAATGCTAACAATTCAGTTGAGAATGTAGAATTTAAATATGACGATAAAGGCGATGTAATCATCCCCGACTATACTCAACTATCATAAGCCTTTTGTGTTTTTCGTTATATATTATATCAGTATTGACTTTTAAAATGGCATGGCGAAACCAAGATTTTCACCCGTTGCAATTACTTATTTTGCAAATTTTCAGCCAACCGAATTACTTATTTTACAACATGATTGTTTGGCAATTCCTCCTCGACACCTTTTGCATTGGATTTTATGCCTTAAGCAATATACATTAGTCGTGCCATTGAACCAGTTTGCCAGGCAATCCCCTACTCCTTGTACCTATCCGCCAACTTGCCCACAATCTCCACAAACTTCTTCCTTACCGATTCCGGATAGATGATTTCAACCGACTCGCCACGGTGCAGAATGTCGTAGAAGAACTCGTTGACAGGTGGCAGACAGTATTCAAATACCGAATATTCATTGTTTGACTCCACCTCCACCTGCGACGAGTGCAGAGGAAGCGAGCGCAGGAAATTCGAGGCGTAAGCCGTGGCCTTCACCCTTATGGTCTCTGGCTTTATGTCGTCGTAGATAGATGCGCCGTAGCCCATTGACAGGAAATCATCAGGCGAGAAACCCGCAGGATACCTGAACGTTTCGCCAAGGAGGTTTATGTCACTGATTCTGTCAAGCGACAAAGTCAGAATCTTGCCGTCGGCGCAGTTTCGGGCATACAGGTACCAGCGCTTGAAGTGCACCTGAAGGAAATAAGGCTCCATGATTCGGGTGGTAGGTTCGTCCTTCCTGAACGACTTGTGCGTTATCTCTGCACGGCATCCCGACTTTAGGGCCTTCAAAAGCAAAGTCAGCCACTTTCGGCCCGAAGGCACGTCCTCGAGCATTATGCGGTCCTTCAACTCCTTTGCCTGGTTTATGGCTGTGGAAATGGCCAGGCTGTCGATTATCCACCTCGACGTCCGGTTGCTCTCCTCGTCGTCAATGTAGTACTCGTTGAAGCCGTTGCACTTGATGCTGACGCCGTACAAGTCGAAAATGTCATCCAAATTGTCATGAAACGTGCGTGTCGCCAACGACTTGCCGTCAAACAGTTCGCTGTACTCCCATTTGTCCTTAATCTCTTTCAATGTGATAGGACCATTATTGTCAATGGTCTCCAAAAGCCATAATAGTTTCTGTTGTTGCCTTGCCGACATGTCTGATATTTTTTCTTTAAAAATATGAAAAAATGTTTCATTGTGCCAAAAATCCGCATACTGACCGTCTTTATTTGCCAACGAAATGGAACAACAAAAATTTAAAGGATATGAAAAACCAGAGTACAATCGCATTATTCACATTTCTATCTAAAAAATTGCAGTACAGTGGATTGAAGGTGCTGTCAAGAATCGATGGCCAGAATTTCATTTACGATGCATCGGACACTGACATGGAAGATGACAGAAGACCGCGCAGAAAACGCACCATGGAATACTCTGACGGGCAGATTGACGAAATAATCGAACAGATTGACGACTTTGCCGAATACCTGAACCTGACAACACTGGAGACGGTTGCCCTGGTTGCCTTGTTCACCATACAGATGGAAGACAACGACAAGTCGGGCATTGATGCGCTGTGCCGTTTTTTTGACACTCCGCTGATGGATTTGCTACCGCTCAAGGCAATCATCCCAAGACTGTACGACAAGGGCTATTTCAAGCAGAAGTACGAGTCGCGAGGCCGTTTCAGACGAATGTGCTCCAGAATGGACCCTGTGCTCGAAGACGCCATACTTAACAACAAGCCGTTCGCCATTTCGCCAAAGGAGGAAATCGACAGATACAAATTCTGCATCGCCATAACGGAGTTGGCCAACAAGCGTCAGGACGAAGACATGCCTACGGATTCTTTCCTGAATGAGATGACCAGCATGGAAGAAGAGCACAAGGACCTGAAATTTGTGCAAAACACCATTCAAAAGTTGAAGGAACCCGAGTCAAGGGCATTGTTCTACATTATCTGCTGTTGTCACATTTCGAGCGAGAACACAAACATCGAGGATTTGGTCGAAACCATATACGACGACCATTCAAAGCGTTATTTTGTCGCATCAAAATTTATGAACGACACTCATCCGCTCATAAAGAAATGCCTGGTTGAAAAGAAACCCGCGACCTTCTTCAGCAGAACGAGCCTGACTCTCCTAAACGACGGCAAAAGGTTGCTGTTCGAGAAAGACTACGACACCGTATGCGACCGCGACATCGACGACGGAAGCATCATAAAGCCCGAAAAAATAGACAAGAAACAGTTGTTCTTCAGCGACGAGTTGACCGAGAAAGTGCTTTTCCTGCAAAATTCGCTCGAGGAGAAAAGGCTGAAGACCATACGCGCCAGACTCAAGGAGAAATCGATGCCACAAGGCATGACAGCCATCTTCTACGGACTTCCCGGCACAGGAAAGACCGAGACCGCCATGCAACTTGCCAAGGCCACAGGTCGCAAGGTGATACACGTTGACATCAGCAAGGCAAAGACGTGCTGGTACGGCGAAAGCCAGAAACTGGTGAAGCGGATTTTCATCAACTACGCCGAGAAATGCAGGACCGAGAAACTGAAGCCTATACTGCTGTTCAACGAGGCCGATGCGCTTTTCGGCAAACGCAGTGAGAACGTCAATCACTCGACCGAACAGACCGACAACGCCATTCAGAACATCATTCTGGAGGAAATGGAGAAACTCGACGGCATAATGATAGCCACCACCAACCTGTCCAACAACCTCGACGATGCCTTCGAGCGCCGTTTCCTGTTCAAGATAAAGTTCGACAAGCCTACCATTGAGGCCAAGCGCAACATCTGGAAGAGCAAACTGCCCGCCCTCTCAGACGACGACTGCGACCGTCTTGCCACAAAGTTCGACTACACGGGAGGCGAGATTGACAATGTGGTGCGCAAGTTCACAATGAAGGAGATACTGGAAGATGCCCAAGCCGACTACCAGACCATTGCCAACCTTTGCATGGACGAGAAACTGAACAAGCAGACACGGCCTACAGTGGGATATTGATGCATGTCAATCCAAATCAAAACATGTGGACGTGGATGCCGACTTGACTATAAGTAAACTCACACTATGAATGTCACAACTCGTCAGGAAAAATGTAATGGCATGCCAAAAGTGGTCAAGAAAAATGTAGTGATATGCCAAAAGTGGTCAGAAAAAATGTAACGATATACGAAAAGTGGTCATAAAAAATGTATATTTGCATTGGATAATCATCGGGAAAAGTGTATAGACGATGTACAGGACATTATACAAATCGCTGATTGACTGGAAGGCAAACCCACACCGAAAGCCTCTGATACTTAACGGAGCAAGACAGGTTGGGAAGACTTATCTCTTGTCCGAATTTGCGCAGAAGGAATATGCCAAATATGCCTATTTCAGCTTGGACCGTCAAGATGATGTATGTCAAGTATTTGAACAAAACGGGGACACAGCAAGAATCATACGAAGCCTGTCGGCCATATCACAAGTAGATATAACTCCAAACGACACACTGATTGTCTTAGATGAGATACAAGATTGTCCAAAAGCCTTGGAATCTCTTAAATATTTCTGCGAAAATGCACCTGACATACATATTGCCGTAGCTGGTTCCCTACTTGGGATATCGCTACATCAAAATGTGTCATTTCCAGTAGGCAAAGTTGATGTGCTGAAACTATATCCATTGTCATTTGAGGAGTTCCTGTTAGCAATGGGGAAAGACTTATTGGCAAAGGAACTCAAGGCTGGTGATTGGAACATTATCAATTCATTGTCAGCAGTGTTGATAGACCTCCTCCGTCAATATTATTTTGTTGGGGGAATGCCTTCCGCGGTTATGGCATATGTTCAAAATCTTGGATTGAACGAGGTTCGTAAGCGCCAAAGGCAGATACTTGACGACTACTCGAAAGATTTCTCGAAACACGCGCCTGCCAATGTGGTGCCCAGGATTCAATTAGTATGGAACAGCATACCATCTCAATTAGCCAAGGACAACAAAAAATTCATCTACGGCGCGGTCAAGAAAAGCGGACGCGCATCCGAGTTTGAAATGGCAATCCAATGGCTTATTGATGCGGGGCTTGTCTATAAAATAAGCCGTGTTTCCGCAGTGAAGATGCCGTTGAAATTCTACGAAGATTTCTCTGCATTCAAATTATTCATACTCGACATCGGGCTTCTTGGAGCCATGGTTGAAGCGCCTGCAAGTTCCATCTTAGTCAATGACGGAATTTTCTCAGAATACAAAGGCTCATTTACCGAACTTTTTGTATGCTGTCAATTAATGACTACAGGCATTCCTACCTACTACCATAGCAGAAATGATTCCATGATAGAATTGGATTTTGTAGTCCAAATTAACGAGAAAGTCTATCCTGTGGAAGTCAAGGCAGAGGAAAACGTTCAATCCAAATCGTTAAAAACCTTTATTACAAACAATCCCAGCCTTGCAGGGATTAGATTGTCGATGAAAAACCACATTGACCAGGGTTGGGTTGAATGCATACCTTTGTTTGCCTTCACTGAAGAATTTACAAGGCGAATGTAATATTCCCCCCTGAGCGATATTTGCCCATAATTTCCCACTCGACAGTTTTTTCAAAAAACTTTCATGCCTGTGCCTCGTTTTGGCACATCACTTCCGTATATTTGTATAAAACATTTAAAACTGTTGAGTCATGGCAATCAATCAAACACAAAAACTAATCTGGCTGGTCAATACAATTCTAAACGCCAAGAAAATAGATTTAAAGGGCATAAACGACCACTGGCAAGATGAAATGTTCCTGAACGACGGAAGCGAACTGCCCAGACGCACGTTCAATAACTGGAAGGACAAAATCTTCGACATGTTTGGGCTTGAGATAAAATGCGACAGCAGTTACCAATACTACATTTCAAATGCCGACGACTTGAAGGAGAACAGCATGGCCAAATGGTTGCTTGACACCTACTCCATCAGCAATTCGCTCAGTGGTTGCACGGCAATAAAGGACCGCATCATCCTGGAAAACATTCCGAGCGGGAAGAAATACCTGAACCTTGTCATAGAGGCAATGAAGAAAAACCAGCGCATCAGCATCAAATACCACAATTACTGGAGAGACGATATCCGGGACCACGACTTGATGCCTCTCTGCGTGAAACTGTTCCACCAACGCTGGTACATGGTGGGGCGCGAAAACGGCATGGACAAATCGTTCTGCCTCGACAGAATCCACGAGTTTAGTTTATCGGACGAGACATTTGAATATCCCGCCGACTTCTCGCCAGAGGACTATTTCAGCAACTGCATCGGCATCATCAACAACCAGGACATAGAGCCTGAAGACATCGAACTATGGGTCTCATCAGAAGAGGCCAACTACATACGCGACCTGCCTTTGCACGAGTCGCAGAAAGAGATTGAAAGAAATGACGACTACAGCTTATTCACAATAAGAGTGCGCCCTACATACGACTTTTACCAGGAAATACTCACATTCGGCGACCAGGTGGAAATCCAAAAACCAGAAGACGTACGGGAGAATATGAAGTTAAAGGCAATCAATATGGCAAACAAGTATAAGCAACAACATAACAAATAATTAATTTACAATGGCAAGATTATTAACATACCTGTGTTGCAAGTGCGACTACAGTGTACTTACAGAACCGGACGGACATTACTTGCTGGTAGCGGGCGAATATGACAACTACATCTGCAAAAACTGCAATGAGATTGTGTCAATAAAAGCGGAACCAAAAGACGAGGAAGGAGAAAAACTTCAATGTCCGAACTGCCTCGCCACAGACAGCCTCGAAAAATGGAACCCCGTTGACGGTGTCTGCCCGAAATGTGGCAGTAAGATGAGTGTGGACAACAACGCATACGTCGTCATGGCAGATTAGTCACTTCTTACATTTACCATTATGGATAATTTTGTAGCCATAGATTTTGAGACAGCCAACTTTCATCGCACATCGGTATGCAGTGTAGGCATAGTGGTTTACAGGGACGGCGTCAAGGTTGACAAATACTACTCGCTCATAAAGCCTGAGCCCGAGTACTACAACACAAAATGCACCAGCATTAACGGACTCACTGCGGAAGACACAAAGGACGCCCCGCTCTTCCCCGACGTTTGGAAGCAGATTGAACCCAAGATTGCGGGACTGCCACTTGTGGCTCACAACAAGGCCTTTGACGAGAATTGCCTAAAGGAGGTATTCAGACTCTACAACATGCACTATCCCAATTACGACTTTTACTGCACCCTGCAACAGTCGCGCAAATTGTGGCCCGACATAGAACATTGCCTCGACGTAATTGCCGAACGTTGCGGATATGACCTGAAGAATCATCACAACGCACTGGCCGATGCAGAGGCTTGTGCAGTAATTGCAAGACAAATTTTATAAGGTGAGTTCAATAAATTCACCGTTTGAAATATAAATACAACAAAATGGGATATATGAACTTTTCGGCGCTTTTTGTTTTTTATCGGTATCTTTATGGTTCGCTTCGCAGTTCTTTCTTGGTTTCGGCAATGTTCGAACAAGTTCGACATTGCTCTCAACTTTTGAAAGAATGTCAGTCGTCAACAGTGCCCGCACTGTATCCTTCCTCCGCCCATAAATCTACTCGATAAAAATTCAAAAATCTCTCGAAATCAATTTATAGAACTCCCCTTAAACCCTAATATCATGGTAAAACAAGAATTTATGAAACGCGACCGTCACAACGACGAATTGCTTTTCGAAGAGTTGATGAGCACCATTGACACCATTGACACAGTGGCGGAAGCATCCAAAAAGACTTTCAATCAAGTTGCCGACGTGTTCCGCACTCAGGCAATCAACCGCCTGACCGAAGTGCTTATAGATGCCGGCGATACCCACGACTGGAAAATCGAAGACCTCAAATCGTTCATTAAAGATGAAATGTCACATAATCGCGAATGGTGCTACGACAACCAACCGCTGAAAATCAAAATTCAAAAGGAATGAGGGGTGATAACAGTTTAGGTACCAAGATATGGATAGTCAGTATCAGATTGCGAAATTTTTTAGGACCTCAAGCAATTTGCCGATTGTTTTATACTTAATATGCTGAAATACATATGGATTTAAAGAATTTCAGTTGTTAAGGATTATTTAACAACTGAAACTGGCGGCAAATGTTCTGATATGGGTTTCTATATGTTGACCATAGAATCAAAATCTACGTGACGAGCAGTCAGGTCCACGGGCTTACGGCAAAAGATACCGAAGACGTGCTGGTCTTCCCTTTCGTATGGGAAAAGGTGGAAGCCTTGTTGTACATGCTATTGATGGGAAAATGCGTATGACAGATGTAGTTAGCACATCCAATCTTCTGCGTCTCATCCAATCCATCCCCTCGCCCAAAGCAGAACCTTTCAAGATGTGGTTGGCACAAGTTGGCAGTGAACGCCTAGACGAAATTGCCGACCCCGAAAAAGCCATCTTGCGCGGTGCCGACTTTTACCGTGCAAAAGGCTACACCGAAGGTTGGATAAACCAGCGTCTGCAATCCATCGAAATGCGCAAGGAACTGACCGATGAATGGAAAGCACGTGGCATCGAAATTGTCTCTTGCAGACACTTTCATCTAGAAGTCCGTACCACAAAATTTGGACAGATGTTATGGATGGGAAAATTAGTTTGTGTGTCAATTCAGACATACTTGATGAATATGAAGAAAATTTTACAGAATATTCTAACTCTGAAGTGGCACATAACGTTGTAGAAGCTATAGTAGCGTTACAAACAGCAAAATGCAGAAATATGTCCATTTGCGAAAACCAGTCAAAACAGATTAACGCAAAATAGTTTAAAGCGGACTTGCCCATTAATGGTCAATTTTGCTATCTTTATGACAGATTCATTTGAATCAAGGTTTGGAAAAGCATCAAGAACGTGCCGTAAGACACGTGCCAACCGAGTTGATGGACTTTGAGCAGTCCAACTTCCACGGTGGCTTACCGAAAGGTAGATGTGAGCATTTTGCTAAAAATGACATTGCTCAGATGTAGTTTTCCTTACTTGAAGCCTTCGGGTCGATTGTGAGGATTTTTTGTATCTACATAATTGTTATTAAGGCAAATGCGCCAGCCTATATGTTGAACTTAATAACAATTGATTATGCATTTCGAAAACGCTTACACCTATGCAAAACCTTTCGCAGTAGAGGGCATCGGGCAAAAAGAAACCTTCATTTTAAGAGTCCTAAAGAACCGTATGGAGGACTACATGAAGGAAGAGATTGATGACGAGACATTCATCGGGCTGTTATACGCATCATTCCAGAGCAATTTTTCAGGTCCTGCACCTTATGGACCTTTGGGCATGCTCAATCCATTTGTCGATTACTATACGAGTCGTGGATATGATGACACCCGTGTACAAGACAGGGCTAAAACTGCATGCACGTTCTTTTTTGGAGGAATCAGACCTGAGGAAAGCCTCTACAACGAAATGCTTAAAGGCATTGGCACAACCAAAATACCAGTCATTCCGTTTTCGGGATTTGAATTCTTGCGCAAAGAGTGAAATTCAACCCAAATTCAACATGTCAATGCCCGTATTTGGCACACCAGTACTGTTCTTTTGCCATGCAACATGGGAACGTTTCACCACTTATGGTACCAATAAAATTACGTAACAATGGAAAAATCAAATAAATACCAAAGCGCAGCAAGCTATGTGGAATCTTTAGGCTCTGTTGTGCCTAAACAACTTGCAGAAGTTACAAACAAGGCTTTGTCAAAATTGAGCGAAGCACTGAACGGCGATGTAAGCGGATACGTAGCCAACCGACTCCACATGAGCATGAGTGAACTTGCCGATGCCCTGTCCGCCGAACAGGTTGACGGCGTGGCATTGGCAATGTACAACATTGAAAAGAAGGGACAGTCGGTCATTATTGGCGACCAAACCGGACTCGGGAAAGGTCGACAAGCCGCCGCAATGATTCGCTATGGACTGCTGTCTGGCTATCTGCCTGTGTTCTTTACCGAACGATACACGCTGTTCAGCGACATGTACCGCGACTGCAAGGCCCTTGGCATAAAAGACGCTCGCCCGCTTGTGGTAAACGCTGGTGCATCAGTGGTCGACTTTGACAATCTCATTGAAGACAAGGGAAAGGAAACGCCTGACGAAATCTGGTCACCTGCAAGTGAAGATGAAGACAACACCCAATTTGAGGAAGAACTCATGCATCTCTATCAAAAGCAATATGAGATAGTGTACAAAGCTCCGCCGAAAAATATCCTTCAGGGAATCATTGGGAACGGTGACATTCCTACCGATACGTATGACTACCTGATGATAACATATTCGCAACTCAAGGATGCCAAACGTGATGCCACCCGCCTTGAGTTTTTACAGTCGCTATGCACAAGACACAGGGTGCTTTTCATTTTCGACGAAGCGCACCGCAGTAGCAGTGTCAACGCAGGCAAGCCTTCGGCAATCACACAGGGTATAAACAAGATACTTTCAGAAACAACACAGACACAATGCTTGTTTCTTTCCGCCACTTTTGCCAAACGCCCCGAAAGTTTCATTACATTCATGCAACGTACGGAACTAAGCGCATTGGCAGCAGAAAACACTCTGGAGAAAGCCTTAATGAGCGGTGGTGTCCCTATGCAAGAATATGTTTCATCGAGTCTGGCATCCATAGGTCAAATGATTCGGCGCGAACAATCGACAGAAGGCATACCGACACCTTTCTACACCTATCTTGACGATGACCTGCCATTGCACGAAGTGCTTTTTGACAAGGTAATGTACTTCTTCCGAGAGATTGTGAAACTATCCGACAAGGTTAATGCCCTGGTCGTTGTTGCAAAAATGAAAAAAGCACTAAAAGAGTTTAGTTGCTATCCAACAAGGTCACAACTTTTCTACATAAACAAAGTGTTGCTTCTTTCGTTGAAGGCGCAAAAAGTCGCCCAAGTTGCCATAAATGAGGTGAGACAAGGACGATGCGTAGTCATTGGCATGAGCGACACACTTGAATGTGTCCTTCAAGATGTGATCGCTGACAAGGACGGGAATGTACGTGGCGACATATCGGCATTGCTGTTACGGTTGCTTGAAAAGACTGTGCGAAACACCAAAGCCTCAAGCCATGGAGACATTTGTAGCACACCCGTCTTCAACAAAATTGAAGTTTCAGGCACTGAAGATGCAGAGGATTTATTATCGATGGCCAATGAGATAGAGGAAACCTACAAACTCATTGCTCACAGCATTGAAAAGGAAGTGTTCCATCTGCCAATGTCACCTATTGACGTTATACGCCAACTCATAACAAGAGAGCAATTCGTAGCACAAAACGGTGATGTGGTCAATATCCGCTTTGAGGAATGCACAGGACGGGCGCACCAGCTTGAATATTTGTCGCCAGACGGCGATGATGATTTTACAAATGCTGTTGTAATTCCTCGCAAAAAGCGTCATTCCAACCATATTTTCAACGATTTCCAAAACAACAAGCTGGATGTCATGCTCATCAATGCGTGTGGTGCCATTGGCGCAAGTGCACACGCCATATCCACCACGGAGGTATCGGATAATCAGGTGCGGCAGCGCAAGATGCTGATTGTGCAGAACGATCTCGATGTCAACATCGACTTGCAGAAGCGTGGCCGTATCAACCGAACCGGGCAACGTGCCGACTTGCCTCCTTTGTACGAATACATCATCACTGCCATACCATCAGAAAAGCGCCTTAACATGATGCTGAGGGCCAAACTGCGTTCGTTGAGCGCCAACACCACAGCCTGCCAGGACCAAAACAAGGATCAGGCCGACTTTATCGACATCAGTAACAAGTACGGCAATGATGTGGCCTCCGACTACATACTCGAAAAACCAGAACTAGCCTCGATTCTTAACCTGAATGGATCCATAACAGCTACCAAGGTCCTAGCCAGAATAGCAATGCTCAGTGTCGCTACCCAGCAAGACATTGTGGACGACATAATTACCGCCTACACCACACTAGAAGCCGAATTGCGACGTATAAACCAATGGGACCTGGAACGCGAATTCCGCGACTTTGAGGCGGAATTCGTCCATGAGGAACTGTTCACTACCGCCAAAGCGAATACAAAATTCGGAGGATGCTCATATCTGACCACATATAAATGCAGGCAGAAGACATTCCCATATACTTTCGAAGCACTGACAAAACTTTGCGAGACTGCAAGACAAAATTTTGGCGATGCCTATAAATCCAACACTGAACTGCAAAAGAAGGTCAATGATTATTATTCCAAATGCAGGATACGGGTGAAAGAGCATACCAAGGAACGCGAAACCATATTGCACGACGAAACCAAACACACGCTTGTCAACATCTGCCACGACGAAAATCTGGCGGAACATTGGATTCAAAAGGCATGCAAGCCTTCAGGTGACTGGACTCCTAATTATTTTAAAGATGTAAATCAGAGTAAAGATGCCAAACATATATTACGCAAACTAATATCATTCTCAAACGAACATCAAAACCTGCTTAAAAGAGAGAATGCCGAACTAAATAAATATGCATTGGAGAAAAAGCGTCTTGTGAAAGTCCTTTCAAGTACCGAGATTGGCAAGGGTTACAGCAATATCGGTCCACAACTTGCAAATGATGAATGCACAAGTAGGGTCATTGCAGTTTTGCGAGACATACGTTTTGGCAACGACGACAGAAAAAGATTTTTGCCGAGCCGTGTTGAATTTGTGTTCGCCTTGTCGGCTGTAAATACTGAAATACGCATCAACCTGGTTCACAACAACAAATGGAGCAACTATGATAGGCTTATGAATATACTGAATTCAAGTAGTTGGCAACCAACAGCCAGCGTCTGGGATGCAGAAATAGCCTCAAACAACAATAAAATTGTCGAACGGAAGATAATCACAGGCAATATTCTTGGCGCTTACGTCCATCCAGCCATTGCTGAACTCAAGCCCCGATTCATTACTTTCTCCCTGAAGAATAAGGACGGCGACAAGCCTAATGTTCAGTCTGGATTGCTTCTCCCAATGGACGAATCCAAACTAAGGGATGCGATAAAATCTGTGTCGATACCATTAAACGAAGGCATCAAATATGCCATCAGCGCAAACATCAGCTATGTAATAGCAGGTTTGAATGTGAATTTCTCATTATTGCCATACAGAGAATCAGACTCACGCATGAAGTTTGTAATCTGCGTGTTCGACAAACATTCAAAGAATTTTGAAACCGACAAGCAATTTGACGAAATTCGACAATACTTTGTCGGGACAGCCATAACCTCCATCAACGACAATCACGACAATGACAAGAAAAGTCACAAGCCCTTGATGCACTATCAAACAGAACAATTGCAATTTGAGTCAAATGAGTTTAAATCCATCATCCAGCATCTTTCTCAAATGGATGCGGTAATCATAGTGCCTCGCGACCATTTAACCTACGGCGACGTAAAAGATTTTATGTCGCGTTCTGAACGGGAAGACAACAAGCCTTGGGCAAAACTGGACTGGAAAGGCTCTGACATGATACCTATGCCACCCGTCAATAAAAAAAAGATGTTGCACATTTCGTCACCCATCCTGCCAAAGAGACAAAAGGGAAAACCTGTGTTCAACCATTCTGAATACTATAACATGGCAAAAGAGGCCATGGAACTTAACGGGTTGCCATTAAGCGCCAGCAGTACGTTGCAAGCCATTCGCCGTAACTACATAAAATGGAAAAAATACTATTCACATTATACTAGTTGGAGCAATCCAATATATAATGAAAACGACTTTCGCGAAATATGCCGGACCTTGCTGTCATACAGTGAAAACAAGTCAAACAAAACTCATATAGACTACGACAACCATATAAAAATGATACTGCAGAGAATACTTGACAGTGAACATCTTAGCATATATGGAAAGTTTTTTTCAAAGTTTGATGAGGAAATGCTCTTCATGTCACCAAATAAAAAGGAAGCACAGGCCTTTCTTGACGACATGCCTTGCTCTCCTGATTTGGATAGCATTAGAAAATGCATTCAAGATTACATCGACGGGAAGAGTGATATTATAAACTCACCCGATAATTGGTAAGACTTGCCCCTAACTGACATTCCTAATGCAGTTTACAAAAAACTTTTTTAACGCTACCTGTACACGTATTTGGCACACCTCCATTCCACTTTTGTAGTCAGTATTAACGTTATAAACTTATTGTTATGAACGCAGAGACTATTCGTGATTATTATTTCGCATTGTTTCCATCAGAAGAAGGTTATCCAATAGAGTTTTCTATCACCGAATTGCTTGAATTTACGTTTGATTTTGATTCTGATTATTCAAATGATGAAAAAACTCTCAATCATTGACGGATTGATTCTTGACATCCAGGATTATCGGGCAAAAATTGATGGGAATAAACTATCGAGCAATCAAGAGTAAACGACACAATCGACGATGTAAAGCACACCATTTTGCTTTGTACCGTAGAACTTAGAATTAGGACTATGAACCTTGCAAAACTCACTGACGACGGAATTGACAAAGACATTGTCATCATTGCCGTCGGGAACGGAGCCTGCAACTGCATCCGAAACATGGTAAACGAACCAGATGTGCAAAACATGCATCTGTTCCTTTGCAACAACGGAAATTCAAGTTATGGCGACGATTCCGAAAAATGCCGACAGGACACCATAAACATGTTGCCCGACATTGACGCCATTCTGGACGACAATGTCAAGAAAGTAATACTTGTGTCAACATTGGGCGGTTGCACTGGCTCTGTGGCTACACCCATACTGGCGGAATACATAACCAAAAAGAGAGTGGAAGTGTATTGCATCGTCTCGCTCCCATTCATATTTGAAGGCGAGCAGACAATGAAAAAGGCGCAGAAGGCTGTCGCCGAAATGAGCCTGTTCTCCATGCAGACGTTGATCTTCAACAGCGAGCTTTACCGCCGACAATCATGCAATCAGTCTGTAATACGCTTCTTCATACTTATCGACAAGTATTTCCACAAATCAATTTTTTCAATATCAAAGGGTCGGTAAATTGAAGAATGCATCTACATAATTGTTTGATATACAGACTTGACAAAAACTATACGAAAAAATATAAAAACCTATAAAACTAAAATTCCATATAACTAAAGAAATAAAATTACATAACAGAGGAATTAATGTTTTTCTGTAAAGATAATATGCAGGTGTGAATGAATTTGGCACACCTGCGTTTTTACTTTGTAGCTAGACAAACAGAAACTAGCTGAATATGAAGTTCGTTGACATGGAAATCAAATTCTTGAAGATTGGACCAAACAATCTTGCCCGACACCACCACGGGAACATCTACGTGCCCGTCATTGTAATAACATTTGCCGAACCTGCAAGGCAGAAACGTGTGCCCCTCAGCACGCTCATTACGGACAAAAGCGCTGTCAAGAACGTCTTGGCTGGCGGTTCGTTCTATTCAATACTGCTCGACGACAATTACATGATCTACGACTCCGAAGGCCACTTGTGGGGAAGCGTGTCGTCAACCCACTACGGACGTTGCATAAACATAACCGACGACCGTCTTTACCTGCTTAAAGGCCGTACCATGACAACCGTCAGCAACAAGGCCGAAATAGTATGCACTCACCACCTCTCCGACAAGGAACTGAGCGACTTGAAAAGGCCATTCGCCTTCGTGTCGTAAGGGGGACAGGGCATTTTGACACAACGATAACAACTTTGGCTTTGCATCGACAAAAACGAATTGTTGTTTTTCACACAAACAACTAAATACGTTAATATTGCATTCAATATTAATCGAAGAATATGCCAAAGTCCAAACCCACCCTGCAATTCCTGACACTTGCCACCGACACACAGCCATCGATAGCAATGGCTGAGACAAATGTCCATGCAGGATTCCCGTGCCCTGTCGATGATGCCTACATGTCGCAACCAATCGACTTGAACAAGGAACTGGTTAAGCATCCTGCATCGTCGTACCTTGTGCGTGTGATTGGCGACTCAATGATAGACGAAGGCGTAGAGGAAGGCGATTTGCTTGTTGTGGACAGGTCGCTCCTGCCAACTGATAAGACGCTGTCTGTGATAATGTACAAAGGCGAGTTCGCGCTCAAGCGCATTGTCCAAAAAGACGGCAACGTGTACCTGATGCCTGGCAATACTAAATATCCACCCATTCAGGTCAACGAGACTGAAGAACTGCGCGTGTTTGGCGTAGTTACGTGGGTGATGAAGAAGAAGCATTGATACAGCATGATTCTCCACATCGACTGCAACACATTTTACGCCTCATGTGAGGTTGCCTTGCGACCAGACTTGCAAGGGAAGCCTTTGGCCGTGGCAAACTGCAACGAGGCAGGTGGAGGCATCATTCTTGCACTCACAAAGGAGGCTAAGGCTTTGGGGCTGAAACGTGGCGATCCCGTGTTCAAGGTCAAGGATTTGCTGAACAAGCACAACGTGGCCGTCTTCCCTGCAAATCTTCCAAAATACGTCGACATCTCTCGCAGACTGATGCAAGTTGTAAAAGATCAGGGGCTTGTGCTCAATTTCAAGCAATATTCCATAGACGAGTTTTTCGGGGAACTGCCTATTGACAACCCCGACGACCTACGCAAGACGGCACTGAAGATAAAACAATATGTTGAGCAATGCACAGGGATTCCCGTCAGTTGCGGGATTTCGCTGTCATACACATTGGGCAAGGTTGCGACATGGTTTGCAAAACACTACAGTGGATACAAAGGCGTCTGCGTCCTGCCAAAAGACAAGATTGAAGTGGCACTGAAAAAGATTGCCATAGGCGATGTTTGGGGCATTGGCTACCGCACGGCACCCAAACTGCAGGCCAACGGCATTGCAACGGCTTTGGATTTCTACAATCTTTCAGCATATACAGTACGGCGGTGGCTCAACATAAACGGTGTCCGCACGTGGCAAGAACTGCACGGCACGCCAGCCGTCGATATCGACAGCCCGCCTAAGCAGAATTCGATAGCGCACTCGCGCACGTTCACATACATGGTTTCAGACATTGAAAAACTCAGTTCGTTCATATCGGAATATGCCGTAGCCGTGGCCCGCAAGTTGCGCGACCAGCACTCTGTCTGCCAGACGGTATCGGTGTTCCTGTCAACCAATCCGCACCGCGACGACCTGGAACAATACAGCAACATGGCTACCGTCAAGTTAAGCGTGGCCACAGCCGACACACGCATCATATCGGCATCGGCCATTGAGGCGCTACGGAAGATATTCCGACAAGGCTTGCAATACAAGCGAGCAGGCGTCTGGCTCACCGACATCACAAGCGATTCCGCCATAATGCTGGACTTGTTCGAGAGCAAGCCAGAAGATATGGAGAAGTCGAAAAAACTGATGTCGACACTCGACGAACTGACCACCAAATACGGCATGGATTCAATAAAACTGGGCATTCAGGGCTTCGACAAGCCAAACATGGACCTCACCAACTTCCAGCCACTGAAGAACCAAACCACCAATATCGACGATATCATTGAGGTTAAGTAGTGAATGCGAGATAATCATTAGTCTTTCTTTGAATCATCACCATTACCGAGCATTTTGCGCACCTGCTTGTCGAAGTCGGAGTCTATCTTCTGTGTCTTATTGAAGATATCGTACTCCTTTTCAGCCTTCACGTCAGCCTGGTTTTTGGAAATCCTCCCTTTGTCGGGGAGAAGCTGATATTTGCGGAATGATAGGAATTCGTTGACACTTGTGGCAAATTGTACCATGCTGAATGTATTCTCGCGCTCCACAAGGTCTTCAATATAGTCAAAGTAGCCAGTTACAAGGCGTTCAAGTTGACGGATTTCCTTCTCGTCGAGATAGTTCTTGGCTATCTTTGTGTCGGACTTCAATATACGTCCGCTTGGCGAATTCTTCCATGTCTTAAGACCCATGTTCTCAACATTGTGGTCGGCATGGGTGAATATTATTTCGGGAGCAGTCTGCCCACTGACGGAAACGTGTCGCGCGGAGAGAATTGACACGATAGCCCACGGCAATGATGGCGTCAAGATTGTAAAATGTAACTTCTTCAGAAACGTTGCCTCGGTAGCCTCTGTTTACGACTATTTCCATTTTGGAAACTGTCGTCTCTTTATCCAACTCCCCTTCTTCAAAAATGTGGGACAGATGCTTGTTGATGGCAGGCACGCCTACGCCATAAAGTTCTGACATGGCTTTCTGCGTGCACCAGATGGTGTCGTCTTTTACCACCACCTGTACCTTGCCATCCGCATCTGGTAGATTATATAGTATAAAGTCTATGTCTTTCATGTTTCATGTATTCTGTATAGGTCGCCTTCCCCATTCAAGGCTCCTCAAATTTAGACAACATTTTTGGCATGACATTGCTGATTCATGAAAAATGAATAGGCACCCATGCCAAACTTTTAGCTAAACGCCGAAAAATGACACCACCTTAGATGCTTCCTGCCAAATCCTCAATCAGTTGCCCTGCTTATTCTTCAAATCCTCATTCCAGTCTTTACCTTCAGAATGCTGGACGCTTAACTTGAATTTGGTGAGATTTAGCCCTATAAGGAAATTACATAGCATGTTGATTGGCTCTACTGAATATGGTAGCGACAACGACAACTTTTTATTCTCAAGCGAATATAGATGCTTTATCTGCTTTTCGCCATTCGGGAACAGGCTCTCTGACTCATCTGAAGGACATTCTCCAGCAATCTTTTCGTTGTAACTATCGACTATTTTCAGGAATGACTTGCACTTAGTCTGCGTATAGTTCGACATCGCCATTTCAAACTCGAATCTGCCCAAACTTGGCGGTGTCACCGAAATAGTGATGATGCGCTTCAATATGTTGCATATAAACCTGACGTTGAAGAACTGCCCTGCCTCGTCGTTGTCATTTATCAGCAACACTTTCTTTATTTCATGTACCTTGACATAATCAAGCACAATGTCGTAGTGGCAATTGCTGGGTTGGCCCATTGTAGCCAAATAGCACAATTTCTTTTTGTAGGAGTCATTGCTCAATGCGTAATGCGATATACAATCAATTGGACTCTCGCCAACACACAATATTGAAACATTCCGCCTGAAATTGCTATACCACATGCCCTGCTCGCGATTGGTGTGCTGGGCAAAAAATTTCCTGTCGGGATAGCGTATCTCCAACCCTACTACCCTGTCTTCGTATGTCAGCGGGAACCCGACTCTTGATTCTGTTTCAACTTTCGTTTGCCTTCCGTCGGAGAAATCCCATACTGGATTCACCAACACAATTCTGCCGGCAAATATTGGAGCGGTATATACTGATTTTCCGATACCCCTGTTTGTCAAATAATCCACCGACTTGACAGAGGTTATGTTTTGGCTATTGAATTGGGCATAATCGAACTGTTCGTCAGCGTTTTTCTCAACCACAGGCTCCTCCTTGCTTATTTGCTGGCGGTAAATGCATTTTTGGTCATCGGATAGATTCAGGTATTCCTTTAAGATTTCGGCAACACGAATGTAATCGTCCTTGTTGGTATTGGGCCTGACAAATCCACCCAAACGGTTCATCACAAAATTCACAATGTTGCCCTTGTCTGATTCCTCGCGCAGATTCTTGTAACACAAGTTGCCTGAATCGGAATGCCTGAATATTGTAATGACATCATCAGTGACTTCGTTGGAATACACCTTCCACTTTGGCGTCGATTTCTTAGGCATATACTTGTAACCCGCAGAAACCACATACTCCTGCAGATTGATATCCCTAATTAAATCGGTCCAGTTCATAGATTCATCTTATATCACAAAAATAAACCTTTTGTGGACTTTAAAAACCAACTACTGTTCCGTTTTTGAATCCGAAATCTGACATTGCAATCTTGAACCATCGATATATTCTCTCAAATATTTGAAAGGGAATGGGACTACCGTTAATTGCCCATTCCTTACAAATGTTACTCCCATCAACGATAATAGTTTGTCGAAAAAGAATTCTGATTCTTTATATGGCACAATTTCACGAACATTCACAGCACATTGAATGGATGAATTCATATTATGTCCGGAAACTCCTGAATAATAGTAATGGTGCCCGTTCTCAGTAAAACATTTTACATCCATACATGCACCAAACAAGTCTTCCTTATATTCCTTACTTCTCACACCTTTTACAGAATGTTTGTTTTCCGCAGTAGCAACCTCTTTTTCATATCTTTTCAGTTGCTCATTTATATCATAAAAATTCGGAATTGTTTGAATATCGGTTTCTTGTATAATGTTTATGTCACTACCCTTTTGAATAATGCCATAGACCTTTTGAAATTCGTCTGTATCAAATATCTTAATACAGTCATTATAGTATTCTGAAGAAAACAGATCCAACTTCAATTCTTCAATATTGAACTTCCCATCAGGATGGATATTCATGAAAAAAAAACGATTCTGGTCATTTATTTTTGTTCTTAGGCCAAAGGTCAATGTTCCTTCAAATCCATACTTGCCCCAATCAACCAATGAAATCTCACCATTATTCAAGTCTTTCTTTATGAGCAATTCTTTCGCCACCGTATTGACAGCGCTTTGAACACTTTTGAAATTCTCTATTGTCAAATGTTGAACAGTACAATTGTCAAACATTTCATCATGAGGATCCTCACCTCCTTTATAATACTCTTTATTATGGACTATTCTCAAATTTAGGCAATCCTTTTGAGGCTTTTTAACAATACGTGGAGTAACATCAAATTGAGATGCAAACGCCTCCTTGATATCTTTAATAAACATTCCCGACTCAGCATCACCAATAACATCGACTATACAAATTTGATTTTCATTCAGTATGTTATGTATCAACAACTTCGTCTTCTCGGATAACTTAGGCTCTATTATTATTTTTCCTGTTTCGGAAACAGACTTGAATTGGAAGTCAACATACTTTGAAAAACGTGACTTGAATTTTTCTAACACAGATGTTATTACCCCCAATTTGCATTGACTATATTGCTCTGAACTACTAATATCAAGAAATGTGATTTCTGTCTTGGAATTTTTTGTCTGTCGGGCAATAAATCCTGGCTCCTGACTTTCCATTGGTTTTCGAGTTAGCGTATTATTCCTTCCAAATATATACTGGGGATATTCCTCGAATTTTTTGTTTGTAAAATCCATCTCTTTCCTTAACAAAACGGAAGAAAATGTATGGACGCTCCACCTAAAAATGCCATCGTTACAGAATTTCAATTCAATGCATGGTATTTTCTTAATATCCCCACTCTTTCCTTTAAAATACAATAGCCATTGTGGAACAAAACAATAGAAATGACCTGTAATGTTGTTGAATTTCAATGCGTCGCATTCATAGGTTCCTAAGCTATTGAGCAACAATTGAGCAACCATGTAGTCTGGCACATTTTTGAAACCAGAGTCACGTTCATCGGTGGATATAATTGTATTGCTTTCCTTCGATTTTGACAATTCAACATTCATCCTTCTGAAATTAGCTGAATCGTGTTTCAGAAGAACATAAAATTCTTTCCCCCAATTAAAGGCCACAGACAACACATTGCTGCTTTCCAACGATACATCAACCAACCTTGCCCCATTCGGGAATCGCGGATTTTCTCTTGATGGGTTGTTAACAGTAGATGTGAAACGAAAAATATCATAAACCTTTAACAGTTCTGACCTATTGATAGTCAAATTATAAAGATTAAGCAAAGTCTCCATTTATAGCTTTTTTAATAAAAATAACAGCTTCTTCATTTAACTTAAATGTTGCATCCTCAAATGAATACAAATATGGTATTTGGATTATGCCGGCAGTAACAGAAGATTGATATTGACTGTTTTTAAGTAATTGTGCGTTTACAACAATTACTTTCCCAGCTCCACATTTCTCCATTTTGCCTTTTATTTTTTCCAAATAGGAGTTTTTATCGATTCTTGTGTTCTCTGTCCATAGTTTGAAATCGACAAAAACATTTTTTCCTTTAACCTTATAATCAAAAAATTCGAACACATCTGGAGATAATTCCTGTAATTCTATTCCAAGCATTTTTTCGAAAATGAATTTCCCGACAATTTCGCCTAAAGCCCCTTTATATATGTTGTTGAATAACGGAGGAGACATAATATAATCGTTCCTAATCCATTCTGTTGCATAATCAAATGATTCAAAGTATTCTTTTAACCCAGGAATCATCATTAATGATTCAATATTCACACAGATTTCATTTTCGGCACAAAACCCTGATTTTGGCGAAACCGATAACTCTGTTGTAACAAAATCATCATCCGTCTTGTAATAAATTTGATTGTCCTTATTCTTTAATTGCAAATAAAACGCCTTCCATGGGCTTACTTCCATTTCCCCCTTTGACAATGTAGGATGTCTCATTACATAATCACGTAGGTGCTTCCATCTCTTAATCTCTGCCGACGACCAATTTTCAAAATGTAACATCCTGTTGATTTGCATATTGGTCAAATGAGAAATTTCTGCCCCTATTAACAGCATATCCAATTCATTATTAAACATAGCTCCATCCTTAATTCCTTTCATTGCATTGGCTAATGCTCGGAATTCCAAATTGAAATCGCGGCTATCATCATCTATTATTTCAGGATACAAAACATTAGATATCTCATCATGAGCATAAATGAAGATTTTTGGGTTTTTCATATTGGTTCTACAAATTCGGCCTATTGCTTGAATTATTGTTCTTGTAGCTGCCACTTTAAAACTTTTTAAATCTAATAGAGATCCTTTGCTATAAATCGGCTTTCCAATCAAAGAAGAAAAGGCATCCTTTATATATTTCCTTTTGGTTTCTTCTGATATCTCCCAATTATCTCTTAAGTATTCACTCTGAAAAACGAAACGGATTATATCTGATTTCGGAATATTTTTACCATACAGATTCACCGCAACATTAGTCGGCTTATCTAGATATATCGCGTCAAAATCCTTATGTCCCCTAGCTTCAAAATCATTGATTTTGACAATTGAATCTCGCAAACAATCAGGTATATTATATTGCAAATTTTGTCCAGCTCCAATAGTTTGATAAGTAGAAATCACAAATTTCTTTTCACCATTGCTCAAATCATTCAGAATTTCTTGCTTGTCTTTATCAAAATTGTCCCCTTTCAATAATACTACAGAATCTTCTTCATATTTGCCTTTCCCCCAATATTCCTCAGTTATTAATTTGAAAATTTCCCTTAAAATTTTCTCATTCAAATAATATGAATCATTTGGGAATGCTGTAAGCAAACATAAAAAAGAATGAATGCTTTCTTCTGTGATGAAGTTTTTATAAGCCCATGCTATTCTGAAATAACGTCGTTTATGATATAATCCTTCATAATTGCTACTTTTCTTATTTTCTGGTGGCAATAGCCTTTCAAGTTCATCATGTATTTTCTCTGCATACTCTTCATTGTCAAATATTTTTCCCCATTGATTCTGAGCAGAATAATCTGAATCTGACATTGGTTCTGTAACTGCTACTTGAATCATATCATCTGTATAATTTTTTACGGATTCCAGAAATCGTTTATGCAAACGCGCTTTCTCTTCAGGAAGCAATTCATAAAATCCACCATGTAACCGCCACCTTAAATAATCCATATCATAATTCCCCGTAACAGTAGGCAACGAAGCGGTTGCTGATATTCCTACCACCTTTGTCGTCAAGCAAACCTTCGTAAGCAACTTCTCTGGAGTTAAATCGAAAGAATGCCATAAAATGTCAGTTTTGTTATCGTGCTCATCTTCGTCAACAAAAGCATAATAGCTAAAACCGTTATTGCAAAAGCTAATATCTCCATCTTCAAAATCGTCATCAAAATATTTTGACTTTGTCTTGCTTCGAGTACGCCATAACCGAATAACAATATCATATAAAATGTTAATATAATCCTGTTTGATTCCCAAATCTGACAATACAGTCTTTATTGCGGCATCAATTGTATAATCTCTATATTCATCTGATTTCGATAACTCTTCCTGCCGTTTGTGATGATAATTGATAGCCAATAGGCTTACTGCTCTGGCATAGTGATGTATAAAACCCTTTATTCTGGAAAGAATTGGATGTATTTCTTCTCCTTCTTCGGTCTTTTCTAAAAGAATTTCATTCCACCTTTTATCCTCATTAAAATTGATTA
>JAZUEN010000041.1:0-29567 GCA_045640185.1 Bacteroidales bacterium | reverse complement strand
CAAAAAACAAGTCATTATTAATCAAATGGATAAGGATTATAAACAGGTCTGGAGCAATTGTCTGCGATTTATCAAGGATAATATAAAAGCGGCAGAATACAGAACATGGTTCGAACCAATAGTTCCCGTTAGATTAAATGGAAACATTCTGACGATACAGGTGCCAAGTACATTCTTCTATGAATATTTGGAGGAGACGTACATTGACTTGCTGCGCAAGGCTTTGCAGGCAGAATTAGGCGAAGATGCAGGATTGGAGTACAATGTGCTGATGCAAAACAACATTGTCCGCAACAACAATCAGCAAATCTACGTCAACTACCCTTCAGGGAACAAGAAGGAAGTGTACAACGAACCTGTCATGCCTAGCGAAAACAGCCAGCAGATAAAGAATCCGTTTATAATTCCAGGCATACAGAAGCTGCAGATAAACCCGAACCTGAATCCGCGCAACACATTCAGCCGCATGGTTGAAGGCGAATTCAACCGTTTGGCGCGTTCTGCCGGCTATACCATTGCAACAAGCCAAATCAAGACGACATTCAATCCGCTGTTCATATACGGAGGCTCTGGATTGGGCAAGACCCACTTGGCACAAGCCATCGGCATAGAGACAAAAGACAGGTTCCAAGACAGGAACGTGCTATATGTAACCGGCCACGAGCTGATGACCCAGTTCACCGAAGCCACCCTTAACAACACTCGCAACGACTTCTTGCATTTCTACCAGATGATTGACTTGCTCATCATCGACGACATACACGAGCTATCAGGAAAGACTGGAACACAAGACATATTCTTTGAAATATTCAATCACCTTCATCAGACCGGCAAGCAGCTGATCATCACGTCGGACAAGGCTCCTGCCGATTTGGTCGGAATTGAAGACCGCCTGCTTTCAAGGTTCAAATGGGGATTGTCGGCCGAGCTTACCAATCCCGACTACGAGGCACGCAAGGCCATTCTGAAGCAATATGCCTACAACGAAGGCATCGAGATAAGCGATGACATTCTCGACTACATATCGGCCCACATAACAAACAACATCAGGGAGCTTGAAGGCGCGCTCATATCTTTGCTCGCACACTCTACATTGAACCGCGAGACCATAACAATAGAGCTGGCACGCCAAATCATCGACAAGCTCGTAAAAAACACAACCCGCGAATTGAGCGTTGGCTACATCCAGAAAGTTGTCTGCGACTATTTCAACATCCAAACGGACTCCATAACGTCAAAGACCCGCAAGCGCGAAATTGTGCAGGCCCGCCAGATTGCAATGTATTTTGCAAAGAACATGACCAAGCTGTCACTGGCTACAATCGGCTCGCAGATAGGAGGCAAGGACCACGCAACGGTTCTGCACGCCTGCAAGACCGTCAACAACCTTATCGACACCGACCGCCAGTTCAAAGGCTACATTGACGAAATTGAAAAGAAGCTAAAAGCATAAAGTTTTTTTCTATACCAAGAAAATCCCGCAACGGCAACTGTTGTGGGATTTTCTTTTTTTTAGAGATCATAATGCCGGCAAACTGCTGTTTCATTGGCGAGTTGCAGATTTTGCAAAAACTGCAGTTTTGTACAATTGATTAATTAGTTATTTTTGGCATTCAAAACCATTTTGAATAATGAGCGTCAAAAAATTGATTTTCGTTTTTCTGGCTTTTTTCGGTTTGGCATCACAACCATCTGTGGCTCAAGACGAAAACGTAAAACTCCCGAACAATAAGGTCAGCCTTAACGGCAAAGAATACTACATGCACATTGTAAGAAAAGGCGAGACGCTGAGCGCCATCAGCCGTGCATACGAGATTCCTATCGACACAATCATAGCCGACAATCCGCAGCTCACTTTCCAGATTCACCCTGACCAATACATCAAGATTCGCATAAAGCCTGAAGTAAAGGTTGAAGAAACATATAACTATCATCTTATCACAAAAGGAGATACACCTTACAATATTGCCAAACGCTATGGCATCAGCATTGACGAACTGTACAAAATGAATCCAGGTTCGGAACTGGGCATTAAAATTGGCGACCGACTGAGAATCAAGATTGAATCCAAAGAGTCGACAGCCGAAGCGCAACCTGCCGACACGGCTTTTATCTTCCACAAGGTAGAAAAACAGGAGACACTGTTCGGCATCGCCCATAAATACCAGACAACACCCGCCGAAATAGAAAAACTCAATCCTGAAATAGCAGGCCGTTCAATACAGGTTGACGAAATGCTGAAAGTGCCTGTACAAAAGGAAATTGCAGAAGATGTGATTGAGGGCGACTTCGATTTCCACAAGGTGGAGAAGCAGGAAACGCTTTACGGCATAGCACACGCATACGGCATTACCGACAAGACTCTGCTGAAACTCAATCCTGACCTGAAAAAGCGAAGCATGCAGGAAGGCGAACTAATCCGCATACCTAAAGGCGCGACAAAGGCCGTCGCCGAACCAGCCGAACAGCCACAAGCCGAAGCACAACCCGAAAAGGAGGCGATAAGCGAACCTGAAAGGCAGCGCATTGAGGCTTACGAAGCCGACAACCGCAAGATGCACACTGCACAAGACGCACAATTCGACAAGACAAAGACCTACAAAGTGGCATTCTTCCTGCCGTTCTATCTGAACATGAACGACACAACCGGCTGGGGCGACAAGACCGGCAAGGTCTACAACAGATCAAAAAACTTCATCGAATTCTATACGGGCTCAATGCTTGCACTAAACGAGCTGAAAAGGCAAGGCCTGTCGTTTGATATTCAAGTAATTGACACAAAAGGCGATAGCCTTTACATAACAAACTATCTGCGAAAACACGACCTATCTGACGTAAACCTTTTTATTGGACCTGCGTTCAGTGGCGAACTGCAAGTTGTCGGCGACTACGCCTGGGAACACCAGATAAACATTGTGTCGCCACTGTCGGTAAAGCCAGCATTCATCGACCACAACCCGTACGCTTTCCAAGTGGGGCCGACAAACAACATACAAATGAAGTATGTGGCCGACTTCCTAAACCAAATTGATACAAAGAACTATATAGTGATACACAACGGCAACGCCAAGAACCAGGAATACGAAGCCGAATACAGCTACATATCTGAATTCAAGCGCCAGTTCTACGCGTCAATAACAAGCGACAACCTTGACCAAGTGCGCTACAACGAGTATTACTACTACAGCACCAATGGCGACATGCTGAACAGCGCCTTTATGAAAGGCAAGGAGAACATAGTAATCATTCCTTCGACCGACCGCGCCTTTGTAACCGACATTATGGGCAAGCTCAACGGCTACTCGTACGAATACAACGTGAAAGTGCTTGGACGTCAAACATGGGAGAGATTCGAGAGCATCGACATCGACAATTTCCACAACACAAACACTCACTACCTATCGAATTCATACATCGACTACTCAAAGCCGGAAATCATCGACTTTGTGCGCAACTACCGCAACATCCTTAATACCGAACCTGACCGCATGGCATTTCAGGGATATGACATCACAATGTTCTTCTGCTCCGCGCTGAACAAGTTTGGCCACGATTTCCGCCACTACATAATGTTCCACAATGCGCCTCTGCTACAAACGGAATTCAACTTTGTGCCATTTTCGGACCAAGGCGGATACCAAAACACGGCCATCTACATTCTGAACTACGACAAGGACTACAGCGTTAAGAAAGCTGCAACTTATCCTGAAAAGTAATTCAAGCCCAGCATAGGCCCACCACTTACAGACAGGGAAAATCCCTCGGCTGGTAAAATAAATGTGGAAACATCAACCCATTGTCTTTTAAGCAAAAAACGTAAAAAGGCCACAACAGGCGAGAAACTGCACTTAAAATGCTACTTTTGCACGCTTATGATTGGCTTTATGCCAATTTGAGCTGAATTGTATAAACATAAATATTACGAAATGCTGTTTGATTTAGAGATGATTGAGCAATTCTACAAGGAATTGCCGGCAAAAGTAGCCGAAGCACGCAAGATGCTTGGCCGCCCAATGACATTAAGTGAGAAAATCCTATATGCGCACCTCTCGACAGAGGCCGAAAAGAAAATTTACGCACGAGGCTCTGAATATGCACTGTTTGCGCCAAATCGCGTAGCAATGCAGGACGCAACAGCCCAAATGGCACTGCTACAGTTTATGAACGCAGGCAAGAACAAGACTATGGTGCCTTCAACCGTTCACTGCGACCACTTGATACAAGCCAATGTAGGTGCCGAAAAGGACCTTGACGTGGCTCTTGGACAAAACAAGGAGGTGTATGACTTCCTTCGCAATGTGGCCGCAAAATACGGAATAGGATTCTGGAAGCCGGGAGCAGGCATCATTCACCAGGTATTGCTTGAAAACTACGCATTCCCTGGCGGCATGATGATTGGCACCGACTCACACACCGTTAACGCTGGCGGCCTGGGAATGGTTGCCATCGGCGTTGGTGGCGCTGATGCCGTCGACGTAATGGTTGGACTTCCTTGGGAACTGAAGATGCCAAAACTGATCGGCATAAAGTTGACAGGCAAGTTGAACGGCTGGGCGTCGCCAAAGGACATCATACTCAAAGTTGCAGGAATACTTACTGTAAAAGGCGGAACAGGCTGCATTGTCGAATACTTCGGCGAGGGAGCCGCAACTCTTTCTGCAACAGGCAAAGGCACAATATGCAATATGGGTGCCGAGATTGGCGCTACCACATCAATATTCGCCTACGACAAGAAGATGCACGACTATCTGTGCGCAACCGGCCGCGAAAAAATAGCAGCCCTGGCTGAGCAAAACGCCGAGAACCTTGCAAGCGACAAGGAAGTGTACGCCAATCCTGAAAAATTCTACGACCAAATCATCGAAATCAACCTTTCTGAGGTTGAACCATACATCAACGGGCCATTCACACCTGATGCGGCAACGCCAATATCGCAGTTCGCCGACTACATTAAGAAGAACAACTATCCTGAAGCAATGGAGGTAGGATTGATTGGCTCTTGCACAAACTCATCATACGAGGATCTTGACCGCGCCGCTTCAGTCGCTCGTCAGGCAAAAGACAAGAACATCAAGGTAAAGGCTGAATTCATCGTATCGCCAGGTTCGGCACAAGTGAAAAAGACCACCGAACGCGACGGACAACTCGACGCATTCAAGTCGATAGGCGGATTGGTAATGGCCAACGCCTGCGGTCCCTGCATCGGACAATGGGCACGCCACACCGACAACCCGACAGCAAAGAACAGCATCATACACTCGTTCAACCGCAACTTTGCAAAACGCACTGACGGCAATCCAAACACTTGCGGTTTTGTGGCATCACCAGAAATGGTCACCGCAATGGCTATTTCGGGTTCAATGCTGTTCAACCCTCTAAAGGATACTCTGACAACTGAGGACGGCCGTAAGGTTATGCTAGATGCGCCAAAAGGCGAGGAGCTGCCTGCAAAAGGCTTCATCACCGACCCTGACGGATTCCTGGCTGCACCATCCGATGGTTCTTCTATCGAGATAAAGGTAAATCCTGACAGCGAGCGTCTGCAACTGCTGACACCATTTGACGAATGGGATGGCAAGGACTTCGACGACCTTCATCTTCTTATAAAGGCCAAAGGAAAATGCACGACTGACCACATCAGTATGGCAGGCAAGTGGCTTCGCTTCCGCGGACACCTTGACAATATCAGTAACAACCTGCTGATTGGCGCTATTAACGCGTTCAACGAACAGGCAAACCAAGTGCTTGACACCGAAAGTGGCAACTACATTGCCGTTCCTGAACTGGCACGCTCATACAAGGCAAAAGGCCTACGCAGTATAATTATTGGCGACGAAAACTATGGCGAAGGTTCAAGCCGCGAACACGCCGCAATGGAACCACGCCATCTGGGCGTCAACGTGGTGCTCGTGAAATCATTCGCACGCATCCACGAAACCAACCTTAAGAAACAAGGCATGCTGGCCCTTACATTTGCCGACAAGGCCGACTACGACAAGATTCGCGAAAACGACACATTCGCTATCAGCGGTCTGACGAAATTCGCGGCAGGCGTCCCTCTGCAAATGACAATCAAGCACGCTGACGGCACAAGCGAGAAAATAGCAGTCAACCACACTTACAATGCCGCACAAATTGAATGGTTCAAATTGGGTGGCGCATTGAATCAAATCAGAAAACAATCAAAAAAATAATAGTTATGGGAGAGAAAATCACAATCAGCAACGGTAAACTGAATGTTCCAAGCAATCCAATAATCCCTTACATCCAGGGCGACGGCATTGGCATCGACATTTGGCCTGCATCACAGAAAGTAATGGATGCTGCCGTTGAGAAATGCTACGGCGGCAAACGCAAAATTGAGTGGAAAGAGGTTTTGGCAGGCGAGAAGGCTTTCAATGCAACTGGAAGTTGGCTTCCTGACGAGACACTTGACGCATTCCGTGAATACCTTGTAGGCATCAAGGGCCCGCTTACAACTCCAATTGGCGGTGGCATCCGCTCACTTAACGTGGCACTTCGCCAAACTCTTGACCTGTACGTTTGCTTGCGTCCTGTACGCTATTACGAAGGCACTCCTTCGCCTGTAAAGCGCCCTGAACTTGTCGATATGTGCATCTTCCGTGAAAACACCGAAGACATATACGCAGGCATCGAATATATGAACGGAACCGACGAGAATCTGAAAATCAAGAAGTTCCTCATCGAAGAAATGGGTGTCAAGAAAATCCGTTTCCCAGAATCATCAAGCATCGGCATCAAGCCAGTCAGCAAGGACGGTTCCGAGCGTCTTATCCGTGCCGCAATACAGTATGCCATCGATCACAACAAGCCATCAGTGACATTTGTCCACAAAGGCAACATTATGAAGTTCACCGAAGGCGCATTCAAGATTTGGGGCTACGAACTTGCCGAACGCGAATTCGGCGACAAGGTTTACACCTGGAACAAATGGGAGCAACGTAAGAAGGAAATCGGCGAGGAGGCTGCCAATGCCGAAATGGCCGCCGCTGAAAAGGCAGGAAAGATCATCATAAAAGATTGCATAGCAGACGCTTTCCTACAACAAATATTGACACGTCCTGCCGAGTATTCTGTAATTGCCACCCTGAACCTTAACGGCGACTACATTTCAGATGCACTTGCCGCTTGCGTTGGTGGCATCGGCATCGCTCCAGGAGCAAACATCAACTACCAAAGCGGATACGCCATCTTTGAGGCAACTCACGGAACGGCGCCAAAATACACTGGCAAAAACGTATCAAATCCAGGCTCACTGATACTTTCAGGCGCAATGATGCTTGAATATATGGGCTGGAACGAAGCCGCCGACGCCATCCGCGAGTCGATGAGCAAGACCATATCGCAAAAGACCGTAACTTACGACCTTGAAAGATTCATGGAAGGCGCAACCAAGCTATCGACTTCCGATTTTGCCGACGCTCTGATTAAAAACCTGTAAAAAGCACCGATAATGGAGAACTTCATTTCCGACGTTTCACGATTAGTCAACAATTCTTGCCAAATCGATAAGGATTTGTTCGAGAAGTACAACGTCAAGCGAGGTCTGCGCAATGCCGACGGCTCGGGCGTCCTTGTTGGCTTGACCAACATAGGCGACGTTGTCGGCTACCGTCGCGAAGGCGACCAGCTGATTCCAACCGAAGGCGACCTGCGCTATCGCGGATTTCCTATCCGTGACCTGGTAAAAGGCTTTCAGGCTGAACACCGCCCTGGATTCGAGGAGACTACATTCCTCTTGCTCACAGGAAAGCAACCGACTCCGCTGCAGTTGGCCGAACTGACTACACATTTGGCTGGCAAGCGTGACCTCGACGACACCTTCACAAACATGATTCTGTCGTTGCGCGGACGCGACATTATGAATATGCTTGCCCGTTCAGTGTTAATTCTCTACACTCTCGACGATACCGCAGAAGACTACTCACTTCCTTCGTTGGTAAAGCAGTCGCTAAACCTGATTGCAAAACTACCTGTAATTGTGGCTTACTCGTATCAGGGCATGCGCCACGCATTCTACCGCAAATCACTTGTGATTCGTCACCCGCAAGCCGACCTGTCGGCTGCCGAGAACTTCCTGTATCTTATAAAGGGCAACAAGTACACACCGCTTGAAGCAGAAATACTCGACCTTATGATGATTCTGCACGCAGAACACGGTGGAGGCAACAACTCGACATTCACAATGCGCCTTGTATCTTCAGCAATGACCGATACCTATTCGGCAACGGCGGCCGCCATAGGCTCACTGAAAGGACGCTTGCACGGCGGTGCAAATCTTCAAGTGTTGGAAATGATGACCAACATAAAGAAGAATGTGAGCAACTGGGACGACAAGGAGGAGATAAAGTCGTACCTGATGAAGATTTTGCGCAAGGAAGCTTACGACCGTTCAGGCAAGATTTACGGCATAGGACACGCCGTCTACACCATTTCCGACCCACGTGCGCAACTGCTGAAGGAAAAGGCCATAGAGCTCGCAAAGGAGAAGGGCCTTGAGAAGGAGCTTCAGCTTTACCTAAACATTGAGGAGATTGCGCCAAAGGCCCTTGCCGAATACAAGAACGGCAACGTTAAGCCGGTTTGCGCAAATGTCGACTTCTTCTCAGGATTCGTCTATGAGGCAATCGACATCCCGCACGAGCTGTTCACTCCAATGTTTGCCATTGCACGTATGTCAGGCTGGGCGGCACACCGTCTGGAGGAAATAACCTTCCAATCGCGCCGCATAATCCGTCCTGCATACAAGAACGTAATCCAGAACGAATATCACTACGTTCCATTGTCAGATAGATAGCAACGTAGCTGAAAAATAGCAAGAAACGCACCGCTGGTTTTTTCCGACGGTGCGTTTCGCTTTTAGTGGAAAAACATATATTTGTTCCTGTCGGCCTAATGGCTATGACAGGCAAAAACAGTCAGCAATGAAGAAACTTCTATTGGCTACAATCGTGGCTTTAGCCTTGGTCATGCAGCTTACACAGGAATACAGGTTCTACGCAAAGGAAACCGAAAACCTGTGGCTAAATGACTATTCGTGGATTATGCAGCATCTGGAATACCCAAGCGGACCTGCACAGCTGCTGACATCGGCCTTCACCCAATTTTATGGATTGCCGGGCATTGGTGCCGTTGGCTCTGCTCTGCTATTCGGCCTTATGCTTGCTGTTGGCGCAAAAATGTTCAGGTTGCTAAAAATCAAGAAGATATATACATCGTGGCTTCTTTTGCCAATTACATTCATGATGCTTTGCCACGAAAACTCATTCTTCAACCTTAATGGCAACACTGCGACAGTGCTGGCGTTGGCTTCAGCATGGCTCTACATTCTGACAGGTATTTTTATCGACATCCGTTTTCATGACCAGAAAAAACGGCTTACGGTTTCGGCCATTTGGGCCATCATGCTGACGTCAGCCTCATATTGGCTTGCCGGTTCCGCCACCATTGTAATGGTTGCAATTGCCATTGTGTACGAATTGCTGTGGCGCCACAATTTTGCAAGTCTGAGCGCCGTGGCGGTGGCTATTGTGGCGTCCGTGTGGCTATGGGTTGGGCATTCGCCAATTGCGGACATCAGGTTTGCCCTTACACCTTTATTGTACTACGAATGGCCTTCGACATTTTTCTTCCCGCTATACGCCTGGATATCAACATTATTGATAATACTGGCCGGTCACTTCCTATCAACCAGGAAAGAAGATGGCGACACATTCAGCAAAGGTGACACCATTTTGCTAGCAATCAGCATTTTGGCCATATCGTTCATCTTCGGGAACCTGTTCATGGCAACACATAACGCCGATGTCTACCAAAGCCGAAAAGACGAATGGATGGCTCGCAACCAAGACTGGAAGGGCATAATAGAATCGCATGAAGGAAGCAAAAAACCGACACCATTCATGAGCTACCTGAATCTTGCGCTGGCTCACGAAGGCATACTTTGCGAAAGGATAATGAAGTTCCATCCGTACATCGTAAACGGCAAGGGCGTTATAATAATGTCGCAAAGCGAACAGTCGTACGAGGCACAGAAGCTTCAAAGCCTCTTTTGCAGGACAATAGGCGGACCTATGATCTGCAATGCACAAAAAGCCGCACTTGAAGCCAATCTGCTCACCGCAGGAAACACCGACCCTGAAGAGCTCAAGACTTTGGCTTTGACCAGCTACGTATTTGACGCTCCAGATGTGGCGCAAAAATACCTTCGGAGGTTGAGCCTCACAACTCTACACGGCAAATGGGCCCGCGAAATGCTCGCCAATCCGGCATCACTTATGCAGGAAGCAGAACAAATACGCAAGACTCTGCCACAAACCGACATCTTCTATTTTAAGACACAAATTAGCAAGATGCTGAGCCTTGCCGTAGAACAAAATCCTGACAACCAAATTGCAAGCCAATTCCTAGAAGCATATAAAATGGTAGCTAAAGGCGTAATGACAACCAAAGGCAACGAATCGGAACCCATATTTCAATAAACAAGAACAATGAAAAGCCACATGCACAAAACCATCATTGCTTGCCTGACATCGGCAATACTTACGGCATGCAGCCATTCAGTGCAAATAAGCAGCCAATGCGGGATGGATGCCGTAATTGTCCCTGACTATGCTGGAGTAACCTTGCCGTGCAACATTGGGCCTATCAGCTTCAGCATTGCAGACATCGACAAAGCTGCTCTAATAATAGCCAAAGGCAATGACACACTTTGCATCAAGACAGACAACGGAACATTCAACATAAAGGAAAATGTCTGGCGCAGTCTATTGCAAAACACTGACAGCTTGCTATTTACAATATGCAAAAAAGACAATGGGAAGTGGGTTGCATTCAACACATTTTCAATTTACGTTTCGCCAGATTCAATCGATACCCATTTAGTGTACAGAAAAATTCATCCAAGCCACGGCCTGTGGGGAAAGATGAGCATAAACGAACGCAACCTTGAAAACAATACAGAAAGACAGCTATACGACAACCGGGCAGGCGACGGCAACTGCATCAACTGCCACTCATTCTGCAACGGAAACCCGGACAAATGGCAAATCCACATACGCAAACGCTATTCCGGTACATACATAATGGATGGCGACAACACAAAGCGCCTGCAGCTTGCCGACAAGTCGCTAGGCAATCCTGTATATGCCAATTGGCATCCAAATGGACGATTCATTGCGTATTCAACAAACTCAACATTCTTCCGCATACATACGAACCACATCAATAGCAAACACCCAAACATTTGGGAAGTGATGGACGACCGCTCTGATGTCATGATTGTAGATATCGCCACAGGCAAAGCCATACGCAGCCAACTGACTGCATCGCCCGACAAATACGAGACATTTCCTTGCTTTTCGCCTGACGGCCAATGGCTATACTTCTGTTCAGCAAACGGATACGAAGATGTTACAGATGCCTACGATTCTGTGCAGTACAATATTTGCCGCATAAGGTTCGATGCCGAATCAATGGCTTTAGGCCCAGAAATCGACACCATATACAATGCAACAGACGATGGAGGCAGCGCTTCATTCCCTCGAATATCGCCCGATGGACGCTGGCTTTGCTTCACACGTTCGGAATACGGCAACTTCAGCATTTGCCACCGCGAAGCCGACCTTTATCTCATCAGCCTGCAAGATGATTCAGCCAAGGCGTATCCATTAGCAGCCGCCAATAGCGATGAAACAGAAAGCTACCATTGCTGGAGCGGAAACTCACGATGGCTTGTATTCAGCAGCAAACGCGACGATGCCATCTACACTCGTCCATATTTCACGCATATCGATGCCCAAGGAAATGCGACAAAGCCATTCGAGATGCCTTGGCTCAACGCCAGACACTACTACGACTTGCAGATGAACGCCTACAATATTCCTGAATTTACAAATGGAGAGGTTCGTACATTCAACATAGCAAAAATGAAGGAGACCGGCAAATAAGCTTGCCTTCCCCACATTGCCTAAAATATTTGCTACCTGCACAGAATATTATGTAACACTCAAACAAGGCAAATGCTATCGGCATTTTCTACATTTGAACGATAACAAAAAACTTCATACAATGAAAAACAAGTTAACTAATGCCATCTTGCCAATGACGCTTGTCGCATTAATGGCAAGTTGCGGGCAATCACCCGAAAAAATGTTTGAGAACATCGAACTGACTCAAGGCTACAAGCCACAAACAGAACACAACCCACTGGCTACACAAAAATTCGGAGCCGACCCATACGCAATGGAGTACGACGGACGTGTGTACGTGTATATGACCAACGACGTCCTGGAATACGACACGGCAGGAAACGTCACCAGCAACACATTCTCGAAGGTGAACAAGATTTTCTGCATCTCGTCAGACGATATGGTGAACTGGACCGACCACGGAGCAATGCCGATAGCAGGACCTGACGGCGCCGCCAAATGGGCTCAGTTCTCTTGGGCTCCAACGGCTTGCCACAAGACCATTGACGGCAAGGAGAAGTTCTTCCTGTATTTTGCAAACAGCGGAAACGGCATCGGCATTGTCACATCTGACACACCTTACGGCCCTTGGACCGACCCAATCGGAAAGCCTATCGTATCACGCGAGACGCCAACCTGCGCAAGCGTAACCTGGCTATTTGACCCAGCCGTCCTCGTCGACGACAACGGCGACGGATACCTGTTTGTTGGCGGTGGCGTACCTTTCATTCCTGGCAAAGGTCCACAATTTGCCGACCCTGGAACTGCACGCGTCGTAAAACTCGACTCAAGCCTTACTGCTCTTGACGGCGACCCTGTGGCTATCAATCCGCCTTACCTGTTCGAAGATGCTGGCGCTAACAAGATTGGCGACACATACTACTACAGTTACTGCACCAACTTCAACAGCCCCGAACTGGGCAACGGGCGCATTGCCTATATGACAAGCAAGAACCCAATGGGACCTTACGAATATCAAGGCACATTCTTCAACAATCCTGGCGATTTCTTCGGAATTGGCGGAAACAACCACCACGCCGTATGCAAATTCGGCGACGACTATTTCCTTTTCTACCACGCACAAATCCTTCGCGAGAGGATGGGAGTGAAAGGCGACGGCTACCGCTCTACCAATGTTGACAAAGTGACAATAAGCGAAGACGGCAAAATCCAGCCTGTAACTGGCACTTACACTGGCGTTGAGCAGACCAAGGCACTCAACCCATTCAACTACACTGAGGCTGAAACAATGGCCTGGAACGGCGGAATTGAGACTCGTTACACACAAGGAACCGACATCTGCGTGACCAGCATCAACACAGGCGACTGGATTGGCCTTGCTGGTGTCGATTTCGCCGATGGTGCAACCCAATTTACAGCCAAAGTTTCAAGCAACGGAAACTGCGCCATCAAAATCTGCCTCGACAAGGTCGATGGCGAATGTGTTGGATACCTTAACGTTGGAAACACTAACGGACAATTTGCCGAAACAAGCGCCAACCTGATAAAGACGGTTAACGGAAAACACGATTTGTTCTTTGTCTTTGCAGGCGAAATGGAATTCGACAGTTGGCAATTCTCGAAATAGGAAAAAAGAATATACTTTTAAGCGGTAAATGGAAGTTTACCGCTTTTTTTATGCGATATTAGACTTTAAAACACTATCAATGAAACATTTGCTAGCAATACTACTACTAATTGGCTCACAATCATTTGCCACCGATACTGTTAAAATATCGATGAAAAATGCCATCACCACCAACAACAGCAAATTCGAAGGCTGGGGCACAAGCCTATGCTGGTGGGCAAATCGCGTTGGCTATTCCGACACACTGTCGCAACAATGCGCAGACCTTTTTTTCGGCGACAACGGATTGAGGCTTAATATTATGCGTTACAATATTGGCGGTGGCGACAATCCCGCACACCACCACATAAAACGCACCGATTCAGCAATTCCAGGATGGATGACATACGATTCAGTAAGTAACACATATTCGTATAATTGCCAAGCCGATAGCAACCAAATAAATGTATTGCGACGCTCATGCAAAGCTGCCGGACAAGATGCCTACATTGAAGTGTTTTCAAATTCGCCACCATATTTTTGGACAGCAAGTGGCTGTTCTTCTGGTAACTTCGATACAAGCAAAGACAACCTGCGTCCAGATTGCTACACACTTTTTGCTGATTATCTAGCCTATGTCACAAAGTACATTCAGGACTCTATCGGCCTAAAAGTCAAAAGCATATCACCAATGAACGAGTCGTCAACCAACTTTTGGTGGGCATACAGCGACAAGCAGGAAGGATGCCACTTTAATGCTGGAGAATCGCAATCCAAGCTTCTGACTGAAACCGCTAAAGCATTGAAAAGCTACAATTTGAACGAAATAATACTTGCCGCTTGCGATGAAACCGGACCAAAACACCAAATCAACGCTTGCCTTAAATTTTCCGACGAGGCGCGAAGTGTTGTAAATCGCATAAGCACACACACTTACGACACAAGCGGACGCTATGAATTGGGGCAATTGGCCAAACAATACCCAAACATCTGGATGAGCGAAATTGATGGTGGTGCCATTCTTGGCGACAGCGTAGGAGAGATGGGTGCCCCTCTTTGGCTCGCACAACGCATAATCGACGACATAACCGGGCTGGGCGCTTCAGCTTGGGTGCTATGGCAAGTTATTGACAATCACATAAGTAAAGTCGGATACAATGGCAACAAGGACAAAGGAATGGTAAACCTAAATCGCGGATATTGGGGAGTTGCTGTTGCCAACCACGATGACAATTGCATTGTGCTGACACAAAAATACTATGGATTTGGCCAATTCTCCCGTTTTATCCGCCCCGGAGCCACTATCATACGCTGTGGACAATCGTCTTTGGCCGCTTATGATAGCGAAATATCAGAACTAGTGATTGTTGCGATCAATAAAGAACCCGAAAACAAGCAAGTTGAGTTCGACTTATCTGATTTTGAAGGCAAAATCGGCGTTTATGCCAAAACATTCCGCACAAGTGGAACAATTGCCGATGGTGAACATTGGGCAGAAATAGGACAAGCCAACCTTGACAATAACATGCTAAAGGCAGAAATAAAGGGCTACTCAATAACCACATTTGTAATTAATTGTAAATAAACGTCTTTCACACAAAACAAGAATAAGCGACGAGGCCTACACGCATTGCATGCGCTTTTTGGCTTCACGCTTGCACATTTTATTTACATTTGCACCATCGTGTACTTGATAACCACGTAAAAAACAAGAAAATGAAAAAGAACGTATCCATTGCCTTCATGCTATGCGGATTGCTGTTCACAATCTGCCTCATAGTGGCAAACATCATTGAGCAGAAAACCATCAAACTAGGTCCAATAGAGGCTACGGCAGGCCTGCTCATATTTCCGATATCGTATATTGTAAACGACGTAATTGCTGAAGTATGGGGGTTTCGCAAGGCAAGGCTCATCATCTGGAGCGGTTTTGCCATGAACTTTCTAGCTGTCGGATTTTTCCAAATGAGCATAGCCATTCCGGGGTCTGCAAATTTCACCAATCAGGAAGCATTCCGCCTTGTGCTAGGAAACACGCTGAGGCTTTCGCTGGCAAGTTTCATCGCATTCCTCTGCGGATCATTGCTGAACGCGTTTGTCATGAGCCGGATGAAGGTTATGCACAAAGGCCGTTTTTTTGGTGCCAGAGCCATACTGTCAACGCTGACAGGAGAATGCTGCGACTCGCTGATATTCTTCACGGCGGCATTCTACGGAGTATTGCCAAACCACGATTTGCTCATGCTCATATGCACACAAACAGCAATGAAGACCATTTACGAAATAATCATCCTGCCAATTACAAAACGAGTGGTTAAATGGCTCAACAACATCGAAGGCTGCGACACTTTTGATGACAACATATCGTACAATCCGTTCAAGATTGGCGACTTCTAGACTGTCGACAAATATTGAGGCTTATACGCGACAATTGGGCCAAGCGCAAGCACGACAACGCACATATTATTGTAGATGTTGCACTTGTCTCATCTTACCTAAACACGTGATTGATGTAAAAAAGCACAATCAAAAGGTTTGTCATAAATTGACGCAACTTATTTCATATTCTGTTTTGAAATAGTAACTTTAAAGAGCGTTAGACTGAAGACCGATTGTCTTTGGTGAATTGAAGCTTTTCACTAAACCTGATTCTTATGGAAATAACAATCATCTGCATTGGCCTATTGTACTTTTTCTCTCATTATCTGACAGTTATATACCAAAAGACACGTATACCAGACGTGCTGATTCTGATTATAGTAGGCATACTGATTGGACCGGTGCTCAATTGGGCGTCAATTGACAGCCTTGGAATGCTAGGCAAGGTACTTACTAGCGTCGCGCTTATAATAATACTATTCGAAGGTGGCCTAAATATGGAATTGTCAAACATTTGGGGCTCAATGCGCACCGCATCGAAGCTGACAGTATGCTTCTTCTTCATAACCGCGACAATAGTAGCCGCCATTCTGCATTGGATGCTACACTATTCATGGCTATTGTCGTTCATAGCAGGATTCACAATGGGAGGCACTTCATCGGCAGTTGTGCTTCCCATGGTCAGCCTTTTGCACATGAACAAGAAGCCCGGCATCATTCTAGTCCTTGAATCAGCCCTTACCGATGTCCTCTGCATTGTATTTGTAATCAGCTTTTTAGGCAGTTACACGACTGGCATTGTCGAATTTGGCAAAATTATCGGCTCATTAGTGTCATCGCTTGTGCTGGCATCGGTTTTGGGCATAGGAGCCGGCTACATTTGGCTACGCCTGATGAATTGGGTTAAAGCATTTCCAAACACACAATTCACCACATTCGCCTTCATGTTCATTGTGTACGGCTTGGCTGAATATTTCGGGTTCAGCGGCGCCATAACATCGTTGGCATTTGGCATAGTGCTTGGAAACTACAGCAAGATAAACCTGCCTGAAAAGATAAAGAAGAAACTTCCTGACGGCATAATCACCGAACTTGAACGCAAGCTATATAGCGAAATAGTGTTCCTGCTCAAGATATACTTCTTCGTATATCTAGGCATGTCGATTCCAATCGCATCGTCTGAATTCTTCACAATAGCCATAATACTTGTAGCCGCCATCTATCTTGCACGACTGCTGTCAACAAGGTTTCTGGTGCGTGAGGTGGACATCACATGGGAAGACAAGTCGATTATCTCGGCCATGGTGCCCAAGGGCTTGGCCGCCGCCGTATTGGCTGGTTTGCCTTTGCAATACGGAATACCTGAAGGGGCGGAAATACAGATTATGGTCTATAACGTGATATTCATCAGCATACTTACAACATCGCTGCTGATTCCACTAATCAGGACATCATTCGTAAGCCGTTTCTACAGGGTATTCTTCAGACCGATGATGGCAAGGCAGGCCGACCCTGTATCACCAGACACGAACATCACTAAGGCGGAAGATTCCAACGACGTCGGAAGCATAGGCAGTGGCAACTTGGACGATGCCGATTCTTCAGATGCCGATTTCACCGAATTCGAAAACACTTCAGAGAGCACTGAGCAAAAAATAGATAACGAATAAAATGGAGGAAACAAAAAATGAGCAATGTTGAAATATTAGGCTATGTGGCATCATGCCTGCTGCTATTGGCCATGACCATGACTTCAGTAGTCAAACTACGCATAATCAACACAATAGGCTGTATCTTGTACATCATTTACGGCTTATACATCAATTCATATCCAGTGGCAATAATGAATCTGGCCATTGGCTGTGTCAATATTGTCCACATTTGTCGCGGACGATTTGCAAAAAACACCTTCAAGGTGCTTGAAATAAACAACGACGACAGCCTGCTCAAGCCGTTTCTTGATCATTACCAAGCCGACATCAAGCACATGTTCCCGGAATACACGCAAAGCGACAGGCAATATGATTGCGCCCTAATGATATTGCGCAACATGAACATTGCCGGCGTGTTCCTTGCCAACAACGACAGCGACGGCAACCTGTTTGTCGATCTCGACTACGTCATTCCGGCCTACCGCGATTGCAAGGTAGGAGACTTCCTGTTCAACCAGCAGCGCAACGTATTCAAGCAGCACGGCTACAGCAACATCACGGCAATAACAGGAAGCGCCCGCCACTCGAAATACCTGAAAAGGATTGGATTCAAGGAGATTGCTTCCGATTCGGGAATACACAAATTCAAATTAGTGATATAGACAAAAAGCAGTGCACAATCGGCACCGACTCTCTGCATAATGCCAGAAGCGATACGGCATTATGGCAAAATCTAGATTTCCACCTCGTTGAAGAAGCACGATTCGGAACCCGTATGGCACGCAGGACCGCAAGGTTCGGCTTTTACAAGAATAGTGTCTTGGTCGCAATCGAGGAAAATCTGCTTGACCATCATGAAATGACCCGATGTTTCGCCCTTCAGCCAAAGCGACTGCCGGCTACGCGAGAAGAATGTCGCTTTGCGCGTCTTCAGCGTCAATTCGTACGATTCCTGATTCATGTAAGCCAACATGAGCACTTTGCCTGTATTGGCATCCTGCACAATTGCTGGCAGCAATCCATTTGGGTCTTTGCTGAAATTCGGTGTCATAGCCATATGTTTTGATTCCATTCTACTTCGGACCAATGTCCTAAAACTGCCACAAATGTAGACAAACAATTAACATTTGTCATTTTAAAATCTGAATTTATTGAATGTTTGATACAATATTTATCTCGATAAAAAACAATAAAAAACAGAATAATGAAACGTCTATTTACCTTGATGCTCACTTGCCTTGCCGTTATGCAGGCAATGGCTTACGATTTCAAGAGTGGTGACTAGTGCTACAACATTACAAGCAGTGAAGAACCATACACGGTGGAGGTAACGTACGAAGACAACGCTGATTTATATGCGAACAACTATACAGGACTGACTTCTGCTGAAATCCCCGAAATTGTTACTTATGAAGGGAAAACATATTCGGTTACAAGCATTAGCAGGTCTGCATTCTATGGTTGCAGTGGCTTGACATCGGTCACCATTCCAAATTCGGTCACATACATTGACGGGGATGCATTCGCTAACTGCGAGAATTTAACCATTTACTGTGAAGCAGAATCAAAACCTTCTGGTTGGAATTATGATTGGAATCCTGACAACCGCCCCGTAGTTAGGGATATTCAGGCATAAGCGATGACATTGCGTCAAACGTGAAAATCTACGCCTACAGCAACACCATAGTAGTGGAAAACGCTACCGATGAAATAAGCGTGTACGATGCCGTTGGACGCCTAATCTGCAAAAACGCTGAACGTAACAATCGCGCAGAGTTGCAGGTGAAACAGACAGGCATCTACATTGTGAAGGTAGGAGGCGTGGCGCAAAGAGTATTTATCAAATGACAAATGTGAAATTTTAAATGTTGATTGGTGACTATTGTCCGTTGGACATTAGCCATTGGCGGTTGGTGGTTAATCTTTTGCAAATGGGAAATGGAAAAAAAGCTTTTGACTAATGTCACTAGTCTAATGTCTATAGTCAAATGAAGGTTGAACAGGGTTAACCGTGTCTGTACAAATCCTGCAATGTGGCAATTCAATTAATCAATTAGTCAATTAATCGGTCATTGACTACCGCCAACGGCCAAAAGCCTTAATTTCACATTTGAAATTTGTAATTTCCCAACAACCTTTATTTTTGCCGAAAACAACAAATCGTGACCGATACACTGACACCTGAACAACGCAGTCGCGTAATGCGACGCATAAAAGGAAGCGACACAAAACCCGAAATGATTGTGCGACAATTCCTTTATGCCAACGGTTTCCGTTACAGGGTGAATGTCAAAAGCCTGCCAGGCAAGCCTGATATCGTTTTGCGGAAATACGGCACAGCCATTTTCATCCACGGATGCTTTTGGCACGGTCACAACTGCCGACTATTCAAAATGCCAAAGAGCAATGTCGATTTTTGGTCGGCAAAGATTGCCCGCAACCAGGAACGCGACAGCCAGGTGCGCGCTAAACTCGCCGAAATGGGATGGAGCACTATGATTGTTTGGGAATGTCAACTGAAGCCAAATGTCAGGGAACAGACGCTCTGTGGCATTGTCGATCTGCTTTGCAAGGCATATCTTGAGCACAACCGCCTGCATAAAAGTTACGCAATCGAAGAAAGCGAGCCAGTCCCTATGGCCGCCGAACCAAATGCCAGTTATGGCGCCAAATAGGCATCAGTTGTCCGTCTTCTTTCCGAAACGAAGGAATATTCCTGCCAGAATTGTTCCCGATATGGAATGCCAGGCGCACGAGATGGCGCAAGGAACTACAGCCAACGGATTGGTAGCCATAAAGAAATTTGTTGCCAGATTTGTCGCCAGTCCAGCATTTTGCATACCAACCTCGATGCTTATTGTCCGCTTTTTGGCAATGTTGAACTTGAACAATTTGCCAGTGGCAAATCCCAAAAGATAGCCGATGGTGTTGTGGCAGAATACAACGCCAAAAGTCATCAGGAACAGCATCAGGCCGTTGGCAATGAGTTGGTCGTGGACGCTCGAAATCACTCCGCCGACAATGCACGCAAGGCAGATGACACTCAAGCCAGGCATAACGCTTTGCGTTGTCTTGAATTGAGGCTTGCTGCCGAGCCATACGTTCAGCGCAAAACCGATGCCTACAGGTATTATGGTCACTATCAGTATGTTGATGAACATCCCGACGGCATCGACATCGACGCTCTGACCTGCAAGCCAAAGAACAAGGAGCGGAGTCACAACGGGCGCCAGCAGGGTTGAAGCGGTAGTCATTCCTACAGAGAACGCCACATCGCCCTTGCAAAGGAAACTCATTATGTTGCTCGATACACCGCCAGGGCAACATCCTACAAGTATTATGCCTATGGCCATAGATGTATCCAGATGGAACATCCTTGTCAATGTCCAGGCAACCAACGGCATTATGGTGAATTGCGCACACGCGCCGATGAAAATGTCGCCAGGCCGTGAGAACAGTATCTTGAAATCCTGTGTCGTTAGAGTCAGGCCCATTGTGAGCATTATTATGCCCAAAATGACAGTCTGCGTGTATCCCGATACCCATTGGAACGTTGATGGCACAAAAAACGTAAACAAGGCCGTTGCTATGACAAACAATGAAGCCTTGCTGGCCAGCAGTTGGCTGATTTTTTTCATCATATTGACTATTTGATTCATTTTCTGTTTGTTGTTAAGTAGTTTGCTGTTCTTTATTTTTTCTCATCGTTAGGCAGAATGTTTGAATTGGAATTGGGTTTCAGTATGTCGGAAGCGCGTTGCGACGATATTATGCTGTGTCCCAATTGCTGTTCAAGGTCGGTGCGGGCGTTTTGTGCAATCTGTCCGCCCGCCATTGCTGTCTGCTGGCTCTCTGCAAGACCTTTTGGGTTGCGTTGTCGCGATAATTCGGTGGTGGCGACTTCGGCAAGGGTGTTAAGCGCCAGTTCTATGTTGGTCATATTGTCGCGCAGGTTTTCCTTTGTAAGGCCTTTGTGTCGCTTGTATTCGCCAGTGGTCATTCCGCTCCAGGCTTTAGTGAGAATGTTGGTTAGAATTGCAAAGTCTTTTTGCTCTTTTACGCCTGAACGTTGCCACTCGTCGGTTAGTTCCTTGCGCATCTCAATCGACCGCATACGCTCGTTTATCCATTTGTCGCTGTAACCGCGACGGCGGTAATCGTCAACTGCCATTTGGAATGTCAGTTCAGGGTCAATCATTTGGTCGATGCGTTGGGCGCCAATTTCAGCAAGCCATTGCTTGACGGGTTCCGCCTTTTTTGACGGAATTGATTGAATGAGACGGAAAACATGCTCTAAATCAGCCATATCCGTTAGACGCATCTTGCCGTCGACAGCAGGTACTTTCAAAGCGTTACAATTTGTAACGGTTTCATTGCCTTCGTCTCGAAGTCTTTTTTTCAAGACTCGCCAATAGGTTTGTGGATTGTCGCTATCTGTCAGTATTTGCACTATGTCGATTACTGAAAAATAGTATTTTTCCTCTTGTTCGTTCCAGACAACGCGAACCTGCTTGTCTTGAAATAATTGTATGGCAAAATTGTCATTCATAGTATTCTTTATTTTGGGGGCAGATAAGCGTATAATGCTGATTATTTTAATGTGCCTTTAAAATGTATTGCTCTGCAATTTGAAATTACAGAGCAAGTTCCATAGCCTTTTTCACCTTGCCGACAGTGGCGTCGTCAGTGAGTGCGCCAAGCAGTTCAAGGCCGAAATCAATTGACAGGCCTGCGCCTACAGCCGTAATAAGGTTCTTGTCGCAGACGACATCGCCGCCAACATAGTTGTAGTTCTGTTCCATTATTTCAACGGCGCAACTATGGCAAGTTACTGTCGAGCCTTCGGCAACCTTGTTTGCAGCCAAGACAGTCGGGGCACCGCAAATGGCGCCTACTATTTTCCCGCTATTGTAGAATGAACTTACAATTTTGCCGACGGCTGCCGATTCTCCCAGGTTCTTGTATCCAGGATATCCGCCAGGAAGTATCAAGGCATCGCCTTGCGAAAAGTCGGCCTCGTCAATAGTGGTGTCGGCTTTAACCATAATGCCGTGCGACGATTGAACATCGGCACTGCTGTTGATTGAAACTGTCTTGACATTGACGCCACCACGGCGAAGTATGTCTATTGGCGCAATGGCCTCAATATCCTCAAAGCCATTGGCAAGAAAAATAAATGCTGTCATATTGGAGATGTTTTTATAATACTATTGTCTTATATAGTTTGTGTAGATTTTTTGTTCCGATGCGGGAGCGAAGCCTGCATTTTTTCCAGCCTCGATGCATTTCAGCAACCAGGCCATATTGTTGCCAAGGATTCTCATTGTCTGCATTCCTTCAAGGTCTTGCAGAACGTCTTCAGGCTTGCTTCCGTGGACCATATTCCAGTAATTCGACGAAACAATCGGCATACAGTTGATTGTGAAATATTTGTTCAGTTGGTCGAGCGATGCGGTTGCGCCACCACGACGGCAACTTACAACAGCGCAGGCGGGCTTGTTCTTCATTTTTGCCGATGATGCATAAAATATGCGGTCCATAAACGAGGTGATGGCCCCGTCGGCCGATGCATAGTGGACTGGCGAGCCAAAGATGTAGCCATCGTATTTGTCGGCTGCATCAACAAACTCGTTGACCACGTCGCCACGGAAACAATTGCCCGTTTCGCGACATTTTGCGCAACCGATGCAACCTGCTATCGGCTGAACGCCAAGTTGCATCATTTCAGTTTCTATTCCGTTTTTATTGAGTGCAGATGCCACTTCGCAAAGTGCCGTATAAGTACAGCCTTTTGGGTGTGGGCTTGCGTTGATTAGCAGAACTTTCATATATGTATGTGTTTTTGTTGTCGATTTCAAATTTAGTGATTATGGCGAATCGTTTTCCGTTCAATTGCAATTTATTAGCAACGGCAGTGCTTCAAGCAATTGCGACATATTGTCGAAAACAAGGTCGGCGCCAGCCTTTTCAAGGTCGGAACGCGATAGGATGCCTGTGTTTACGCCAATCGTAAATACTCCAGCCGATACTCCTGCACGTATGCCAAGCGGTGCGTTTTCAACCACGATTGCCTCGTTTGGAGCGACGCCAAGTTTCTGCAACCCCATAAGATATGGTTCGGGAAACGGCTTGCCTTGACTCACGTCGTGAGCCGTAACCATTTGGCTACGGTTGAACAGGCCAGGAAAGAGGCTGTCAATGCGGTCGAGCGTAGTGCTTTCGCCCGAGCCAGTCACGATAGTCCTGGCTATGTTGTTGTTGGCAAGGAACTGCACCACATCTGCAATGTTTGGTATGAGTTCGGGCTTTGGCAACTGCTTGAAATGCCCGCTTTTAATCCGATATATTTCCTTCTGCTCCTCAATGGTGCTGTGTCGGCCGTAAGCCTTCAGGAACTCCTCGTCAATGGTGGATGCGCCCGTACGGCCCTCATTCAGGTAAACCTGATATTTCGAGAACGATATTCCGCATTCGGCAAATGTCTTTACCCAAGCCTCGGCGTGCAATGGCATACTGTTGAAAATGACACCATCCATATCAAACATAACGGCCTTGATGTCAAGCCGTTTGTAATTGCTTTTCGCCAAAAATCGGGTTGTCGCTGATTCAATTTCGATGTTTTCCATAATGGGCGCGAAAGTAGCATTTCCCGCAGAAAAATAAGGAGTTTTTCGATAGTCTTGATACACAGAAATGGAGTGCAGGTTGCGGAAGGCAAGATGCTTTGCTCGATAACAGTGATTGAAAATTGCGGTTAGGAAATTTGTTGTGGATATTGTATTTGAAATCAAGATGTTAACATTTTGGTATATCAGTAATGAATTTTAGGAGAAATATATATATTGAAGAACCTTCTGGATTTTGGAATTCGGAAGGCTTTTTTTTTGTGGTTATCCTCATAAAATTGTGGTTTTTGAATGTTTGTTCCCTCATAAAATTGTTATTTTTTAATAATTGATCCCTCATAAAATTGTATTGTTGTTGTGTAATTTATTTGTTTTTAGCACATTTGCAGTGTTGGTTTTCGAAATTGAAGTTTATGGAAAGAAATATATACAAGGAACTGCTCAAATGGAAGTCGAAAGTTGACCATAAACCGCTTGTTGTGCTTGGGGCGCGTCAGGTAGGAAAGACCTATATTGTCAAGAAGTTTGGAGAGTCGGAGTTTGACAATATGCTTTATGTGAATTGTCATAACAATCCTTTTGCCAATACTTTGTTCACGGATTTTAATGTTGACAGGATTATCTATCAATTACAGCAATTTTATGAGGTGAAAATTGTTCCCGATAAAACATTGCTATTTTTTGATGAGATTCAGGAAGTGCCCAATGGAATATCTTCGTTGAAGTATTTTTGTGAAGATGCAAGGAGCCTTCACGTAGTGGTTGCAGGTTCATTGCTTGGGATATCGTTGCGCAAAAATGAGAGTTTCCCCGTTGGTAAGATTGATGATCTTAGAATGTATCCGATGACTTTTGATGAGTTTCTTTTGGCTAACGGTAGGAATATGCTTGCTGAATCGTTGCGCAAACTCGACTGGGAGACTATCAGGATTCAGCACGAGGTGCTTGTGGAATATTTGCGACAGTACTATTTCTGTGGCGGAATGCCCGAGGCTGTCAAGAAATGGATTGACACTCACGATGCTGGCCAAACGAGGAAGATTCAAAGGGCGATTCTGTCGAATTACAATCTGGATATGGGCAAGCATACTGATAGCGAGGTTGTCAGGATTCGTCAAGTTTGGGAGAGCATACCCGCGCAGTTGGCCAAGGAAAACAAGAAATTCCTTTTTGGTGTTGTGCGCAAGGGTTCGCGTGCTTCCGATTTCGAGAAGGCGATACAGTGGCTTGTGGATGCAGGCCTGATATATAAAGTAAAGCGAATAAGCCGTCCGAAAGAGCCTTTGAAGTTTTATTCCGATGATTCGGCTTTTAAGATTTATCTGCTCGATTGTGGTTTGCTGGCTTGTCTTGTTGGAGCGCGTTCAAAGGAAATGCTTGTTGGGATGCAGGTTTTTTCTGAGTTTAAGGGTTCTTTCACTGAAAATTTTGTTCTCTCTCAGATTAAGTCGCTTGAACTTCACGCCGAAATGGACAAGAATATTTTTTATTATTCTAAGGAAAATTCTACTCTTGAAGTAGATTATGTAGTGCAATCTAACGATAGGGTGGTTCCTGTGGAAGTTAAGGCCGAGGAGAATGTCAGGTCAAAATCCCTTAATACCTTTGTGACTAACGAATTTCCTGATTGTCAATTGAAAGGACTCCGTTTGTCGATGAAGCCGTATATCGATCAGACTTGGATGGAGAACATTCCGTTGTATTCAGCCGAGGCGTTTTTTAGAAGAGAAGGTTTGGGTACTTCTGACTGAATTTGTCAATTTTTCACACACTTTTTCTTGAAAACCAACCTTATGATTTGTATCATTAATCAATTAAATCAATCATTATGTTTTGGGACAAGGTTTCGGGTCTTTACGACTTTTTTGAGAATGTATATAATGGCAAGGTTTATAAGGAATTGGGCCTTGCTACTGCAAGTTTTGTGTCAGAGGGAGATTCTGTGTTGGAGTGTGCCTGCGGAACGGGAAAGATCTCGTATTCGCTGGCTCAGAAATGTGCAAGTCTTATTGCGACAGATTTCTCCGACGGTATGTTGAGGCAGGCCCGCAAGCGTTGCGCCAAGTTGCAGAATGTGGAGTTCCGTAGTGCTGATATTATGCATTTGGAGTTTGCTGATACTTCCTTCGATTGCGTGGTGGCAGGCAATGTAATCCACCTTCTCGACGATCCTCAGGGCGCTCTCCGCGAACTTGAAAGAGTCTGCAAGCCCGGTGGAAAGATCATAATCCCAACCTATGTGAACATTGCCGACAACGGAAAGCCAAACTTCGGCGCCCGTTTCCTCCAAAAACTCGGCCTCGATTTCAAGAAGCATTTCTCTCTGGATACCTACAAGCAGTTTTTCCTTTCTTTAGGTTATGAGAATGTGGAGTACAAATTAGTGGAAGGCAAAATGCCTTGCGCAATAGCGGTGATGAGAAAGAGTGCGTGAAAATTATTCACGCTTTTCTGTTTGAGTTTTGCGGAAAACAAACGCCCAAGCCATTTCTCAAGTTGGTTTGGGCGTTGTGCGATTAGTCGTTGTTGAGTGGTTTTAATTCAAATTCCACTTCTGGCGTAATTCCTATATTGTCAAATAGGTATTTCAGGAATTTCAGTTTGTCTTTGTTTGAGCAAGAAGTCCATACAAAACAATTCTCGGCGAATTGCGAATAACCTTCTTTGTCATTTGTGTGTACATAGTTGTTTTTATTACACAATTGAATCATTGAATATTCGTGCTTTTTGTATAATATCTTCCGCACGCCGTTTATGCGCGATTGTTAGTTTCGTGTCGATAACTTGCAGGCATTCGCTTTCTTTTTATACATACCTTTAAAGTTGTGTGAAAAAGAATCGAATTAATTCTTAACTATTTAAATACTAAACACTAAATGAAAACCAAATTTCAGAAACTGATTGTCGCCTTATGCGTTTGCCCGCTGTTTGCAGGAGCGCAGGAAGTTGACAATATGGTACTCAATCCAGGATTTGAAGAGTACGAAAAATGCCCCGAAGGCTATACGTTTATGGACCAGTCGCACCGTCTGATACCACATTGGACATATCCTTCATTCACCACGCCCGACTATTTCAACAAGTGCAGTACAGGCGACGTGAAAGTTCCCGACAACTTTGCAGGCTATAGCCAGCCACACAGCGGAAACGGCTATATGGGCGCAATCCTTACTGGCACCGACCGCGATTTCCGCGAGTATATCCAAGGCGAACTCAAATCGCCTATGAAGGCGGGGCAGGTCTATTGCGTTTCGTTCTGGTACAAACTGGCAAACGGCTCAATGTTCGCCGTCGACCAGTTAAGCGTATATTTCACTGAGCAGAAAATCGCCAACGGCAACAAGACCTATCTGAACTACAAGTCGCAATTGAACAACCAGGAAGGGCTGTTTCTCGACAACACCGAAGAGTGGAAACACTACTGTATGCTTTACACGGCAACAGGCAACGAGTCGTTCTTCATCATCGGCAACTTCAAGAACTATGAAAACACCAACTACGTTGTAACAGGAAAGGACACAAAAAACAAGAAAGGCAAGATGTACGCATACTACTTCTTCGACGACTTTGAGATTCGTCCTTTAACCGACTGCCACGTGTGCGCCTGTGTGCCAAAAGGTTTGGAGACGGTACTTGTCGATTCAGCCTATACGGGCGGTCTTGACCCGATAACAGGCAAGATTCAGCGCATCGTCAATGACGGCATCATCGGATTGGGCATATCGGGCGGTACGCCACCTTACGATGTCAAATGGTCGAACGGCGCAAGCGGTCCGAAAATCATCAATTTGCCTGCAGGAACATACACCTATACGGTAACCGACAAGAACAACTGCCGTAACAGCGGAAAGGTGACTTTCGTACAGCCCGAAATACCCGAAGACCCATTCACTGACGGATTGCGTAACATTGAGGAAGGCTCGGCATTGATACTGAACAACATATTCTTCGAGACAGGGAAAAGCACTCTTCTGCCACAGTCTAATGCAGAATTGGATCAGATTGTAGCATTCCTGAAAGAAGGTACTGTGAGCCAAATCGAAATCAGCGGTCACACTGACAACGTTGGTAGCGACGAGGTTAACCAGAAATTGAGCCAGGAAAGGGCGCAGGCTGTTGTCAACTACCTTGTATCGAAAGGCATCAGTGCCAGTATGCTACAGGCAAAAGGCTATGGCAAGACTCGTCCTATCGACACAAACCTTACCGAACAAGGCAAAAGCAATAACCGAAGAGTTGAATTTTTTGTTTTAAAGAAGTAATTTAAGTAATTATGAATAAGCGTTATATATTTACATTTATAGCGGTAGCCACATTATCAGTAGCCACTATGGCACAAAAGCCAGAAAAGGCTTTCGACGACATTATTGCGGCAATGACAGCAAAAGATCGCCAGCCTGATGTGGATAACAATATGGACAAAGCACGCCTGGCACTCGAAAAAATCATTCTCAAGGACTCTACAAACGCAATGGCAAATATGGGCTTGGCCATTGTCTATTCCTACGACAAGTATTCCAATAAAGACTACTTCAAAGGCTGGTACCATTTCAAGAAAGCCGACGCATCTATCAGCGCTTTCACCCCCGACGACCTTAAAGTGCTCGATGCCTACTTTATGAAACAGAAACTCGAGCGTCGTGGCAAGCCAATTGCCAAGAATATGGAAATCGAGCGCAACCTTACTGAAGAGAAACTGATAAAGTTCGTGCGTGAGGAGAATAACCTTGAATATGCCGAAAAATTTCTGAAGGAATTTCCTGATTCAAAATACTATAACAACGTTGTACACATCCGCAACTACATCGAATTCCGTACGGCGGAGAATACGGCTACTGTAGAGGCTTTCAACAAGTTTCTGCAGAAATATCCCGAATCGGCACAATTCGCCATCGCTACTGAGGAGCGTGACGCATTGGCTTTTGCTTTGGCCTTGTCGCAAAACACTTATCAGGCTTTGAAGGATTTTGTAGACAGTTATCCTAAAGCCGTTCAGTACGAGGAGGCAAAAAAGAAACTTGCCCTCCTCGCTTATGACGAGGTTGTAAAGAAAAACACGATTGAAGCTGTCGAGGAATTTATCGAGAATTATCCAAATTCGCCTAAAATACCTGATGCAAAACTACTTAAGCGTAAGTTGCTGTTCGATTGGGCAAAATCGGTCAACAACATCGAGGCATACAACAAGTTTGTGGCCCAATATCCTGAAGGTGAGATGTTTGTGGATATCTTCAACCTAAAGTCTTCGGCGCTCGGACAGCAGATAGCATCTGAACTGCCAGTCGAGAACTACAAGGTCATACGTGGCTTCGACAACAATCAGTCGTCCGACTACGGTGGCTCCATAGCCGTT
>JAZUEN010000040.1:0-24034 GCA_045640185.1 Bacteroidales bacterium | reverse complement strand
AGGCTTGGAGACATCGACAAGAGCCGGCTTGAATCCATAAGGCACAATTGAGTCGTTGAGAGCGATTGGTGGAGCGTATTTGTATCGCAGATAATTGTAGACGATGTCTTTAACGGAGTCGGAAGGCATTGCATCGAATCCAATGATCTCGGCAATGTCGCCATTCCAGTACCTGCTGTTGTTCAGGGAGGCACCGACAATGAAATCGCCGTTTTTTGGCACGTCGGTATCTGCGTAAAGAATCTTGAATCTGTTGATCGGGTCAAGATTGTACGATTTGTAGGAGTTTACATATATGTTTTTCCAAGGAGTTCCGGAAGGGAAAAGGTTGGCGGAACCGGAAGATCCTACAAACAAGTAGGAGAACTCGGACGAAGATAATTTAGAAATGATGCCGTTGTATGTTGGGAACACAGCCTCGTCACCATTCCATCTGGCAACAACAAACATCGCACCGAAAGTATGTTGCAAGGGATTAGAGAGTTGGTCGTCAACGCCATCGAACCGGACGACAGGCATGTCGTTAAGGTCGGCACAATTGACTACGGCAGGCCTTTTGCCTTCAACTGATTGGAATGCCGAATCGTTGGCGGTGACGATGTTTCTCCAGTAAGCAATGAATCCAGCATCATTCACAGGTCCAGGATTTGATGCATCCATCCAGAGCGACAGGTTGGGAAGTTCTGCGATGTCATCATCTGTCTGTGCATTGACAAACAACGCCAAAAACAAAAAAGCCAGTGTGAACAGTCTCTTCATTTGTCCAGTATAAACCTCAAAGATATATTATTTCGGGGCTTGTGGAGTGAGGTTTTGATATATGCTTGTATTTTAACCACGAATTACACTAATTGCACGAATGGTTTTTATGTGAATTAGTGATTAATAATGGCAACAAAGTCATTGTAATTTTTCCTTGCCTCGTAGTTGCCTTTCCAAAATTCGTAGGCTTTTTGACGCTTTTCTGTGGCATCTGTTTTTGCAAACGACTCTATTGTTGTGGCTATTTCACTAATTGACGAGTTTTTCTCCACGAGAAACCCATTCTTTGCATTGACACATTCTGCAGTTCCTCCAACATTAGTTGCCAATACAGGTATTCCGGCGGAAAGTGCTTCCATGATGCTTACAGGAATGCCTTCGGAGTCGCTTAGATTAATAAACAAGTCAACAAAATGTTCTGAGTAGTAGTTAAGAATCTTTTCGTTGGAAACCATTCCCTTGAATTCAAAATTGGTGTTTTTTAGTCCCTTCTCTGCCTTCTGTTCCAACTGGTTGCGCATTGGACCATCGCCAAAATGTACCCAATGGATATTCGTTGTCTGCAGTTTTGACAGTGTGTCTATAATCTTGTCAACACGTTTTACGGGAATCAGGTTACTGCAACTGCAAATCACAAAATCATCATTTGTCTTGTGCAATAACGGGGTTCTGTCGTTGAATTTTCCCAATCGTGAAACGACAACTTTTTCAGTCAAGTCTTTATTCAAATATGTCTCAAAAGCCTTTTTGCCTGCGTCGGAAATTGAAATGGTCTTTGTAAGGTTTTCGATAATAAATTTCTTAAATGGCAAATATGGCGGATTGTTTTCTTCCACAAATACATCCCATCGGTGTGCACGGGCAAAACATTTTATGTTTGTATTTTCCCTGCGTAACAGTGCCAACGCCATTGCCTTGTAATCGTGCCAATATGAATAGAATATGTAATCTGTAGGGACGTGGTGCACTGCGTCTTTACAATATGTTTCAATGATTTTTTTCAGATTGAATGCCCTATGAACCTCAACAAACAATATCTTGAATGCCTGCAACCAATATTTTATTGGCAATGTTTTCACAACGAAACAAATTTCCGCTAATACCATAGGTGTGAACAAGCGCCATATCGATTCCCATTTCTGCGTTTCCAATTCCGTACGGGAGAATTGCTTTACTTCCATATTTTCGGGCACATATCGATGTAGTTCTGCACCATCTGGTTTTGCAGAGGTGAGTACTAGTATTCTTTCAAACCTGTCCGCTATCACCCGCATCTCGTCGTCTACAAAAAATTCACGGGCTGAAATAGGGTAGTTGTCGCAAAGGAATATTAAAGTTTTATTTTGCATTATTTTCTATTGCTTTTATTGAATCACATAGGTTTTGAGTAAACTTTTTGGCATCATCTGGAATGAGGTGATTGCCGTCGAATGTTCTGTATTCTTTGCTTTGAGGTGCGCAATTAATATAACGGACATCATATTCATCGGCTATTATATGAATGATGGAATCAAAATGAGGAAATTGTTGATTTTCTAATTCATACATTGCAGGTGATGTTGGAATACGAACTATATACACAGAACCATACTGCTTCAAAAAAGATATTGTTTTTCGTAAATATAGTAATCTACTACGGGATATTACATTGTTTTTGAATCCTCGTTTATATTCCCGTATTTTTAAATCTGTTTCCTGCTTTTCTGTCTCTATATTCCACCCCCTTAAGTTTTCGTACCATCCATCTTCATGTAATCTAAATGACGGTGTTTGAATCTTCATTTTATACAATATGTTTTTCCATGGCTGAACGTTATATTTCCAAATATATGCCCAATTTGGTGATTGAGCGACATTGTCAATCTCTGCCAACATAGTATGAGGTATTACTTCTTCGCCTGCATCATTTATTTGCGACGATACGGCAAAAGGATCTACACTCACAATAAATAATCCATTATGTTTTGTCGTATCCAATTTACGACAAATGCTGTTGTAATAATCTTTTCCCCACGGAGATTCGGCAATTGTAAAACTATAATTATACACATCCTCATATCCATTTTTTTTGAATATGAACGGACATATCGCTAATGAAGAACGAGATGTCCCCAAAATAAGGGAGTTTTGTTGGGGTGATGCAAAATGTAAATAAAATGGATCTGCATATCCGTCTAGCCAAAACGCATATGACAAAACCAATAAAATGATTGGAATAAGTGTTATGTGTATCAGTTTTTTACAAAAGAGCCTCATCGCTAAAATTGAAAATATATAAACTGTGCAGGTTGAGCGCCAAACATCACAATTAAGAACAGTAGTATATAATAAACCGCTATATGGAACGCTCGTGAAGAATTTGCTTTGAAATCAAGGGCGAACCGACTTTCGCGCGAACACCATTCACAAACAATCATAAAGAATATGAATAATCCAACTTTTATCATAGGACTGTATTGCACCGTTATATTGCGCCTAAAATCGAAGAATGAGGTGTCGAACAATCCACCGATATATTGCCATGCGTCCCCGATGCTTTCTGCTCGGAAAATTATCCAGCCTATTGCTACCAGCAAAAACGTCAGAAGCATTTGTCCACATTCCTTTATCGAAGGGAAAAATTTCCCTTCGGCAACAGCATTGGTGTACTTTCGGTTTTTCCCCATCAAAATCAATGGCAAGAACAACAATGCGTGATATGCTCCCCAAACAATAAATGTCCAATTCGCACCATGCCAAAATCCACTTAATAGAAATATTATGAATGTATTCCGTACAATTTTCCACTTTGAAACCCTGCTACCACCGAGCGGTATGTACACATAGTCGCGGAACCACGTTGTGAGCGAGATATGCCACCGTCTCCAAAACTCTGCTATGTCACGGCTGAAATACGGTACGTTGAAATTTCGCATCAAGCGAATGCCAAATAATTTTGCTGTTCCAATCGCTATGTCGGAATAGCCCGAAAAATCGCCATATATCTGAAAGGTAAAGAATATCGCCCCTATGAGCAAGGTGCATCCATTAATTGTTTGATAATTATCAAATATTTGGTTTACAATAGGAGCACAATTGTCGGCGATTACTATTTTCTTGAAAAAGCCCCACAACATCTGACGGCAACCATCAACGGCTGTCCCATAGTCAAATGTCCGTGATTTTGAAAACTGCGGAAGAAGATTGGTAGCCCGTTCTATCGGGCCTGCCACCAATTGCGGGAAAAAACTGACGAACGCAAAAAACTGAACCACATCTTTCGTGGCAGAAAGTTTCTCCTTGTACACATCTATGCTGTAACTCAGCGCCTGAAATGTATAAAAACTAATGCCAACTGGCAGAATTAACTGTAGCAACAAACCATCGGTTTTGCCATCAAGAAACACATCGGCAAAAGATGTGACAAAAAAATCATAGTATTTGAATACTCCCAGCACCAGCAAATTCACTACAATATTTGCCGTATTGATTAATTTTGGCTTCCGCCCGTCACCACGATAGCGGTCTATCAAAATTCCACTGAAAAAACTACACAATGACGTGAAGGCAATCAACAATAGAAACCGCCAGTCCCACCATCCATAAAACACATATGAGACAACGACTACAAATAAATTTTGCAGTTTCACATTTCTATTGAAAACAAACCAATAAAAAAGAAATACTATTGGTAGAAATATGGCGAATTCTATGGAATTAAATAGCATCGGTATAGATTTCTAAAAGTTTATCCACATACGGCACAATATCATACTGTTTCGCATATTCTTGCGCATACTGCGACATCGCTTGATATTTCTGCTTGTCGTTCCAAATCTCGAGGATTTTATCAGCAAACAGTTCGGCATTTTGTTCGTATATCATATATCCGTTTTTGCCTTCTTCAATTAAGTCGCGGTTGCCTTTGCCATCAAGGGTGACAACAGGCAGGCCTGCCGACATTGCTTCGAGCAAAACCAAACCTAATGGTTCGTAATAGGCTGAATGTAAATAAATATCCGATTGCCAAAGATATTCTTCTACATTATTTACATTCCCATATTGTTTGACGCAATTTTGCAAATCGTTATTAATAATCAGTCGGGATACTTTGTCATATAAATTACCATCACCCAATAGCGTCAATTCAAAATCAATGTTTTGTGAGCGTAACACTTTCGCAGTGTCAATTAAAAACTGTTGGTTTTTTTTTGCTTGGTACGAGCCTATGTTTATTAATCTGAGTTTATGGTTTGCACCAAAGTCTTTGTGGTGATAGAACTTATTGTAATCGACGGCGTTATGCAGTAGTTCGATAGAAAACTGTGATGCGTTTTCTTTAAAATAATTCTCCGTGTCGCGGGAAATGGCTATGAACGTATTGCCACCATTTGCCCTATATCGCTTGGTTAAATATCTTTTTTCAAAATTATTGGTAAGCAATTCTTTATTAAACAAAGTTTTAAAACTGAAATTTCTGAATTGCTTCATATTGTCGTGGCAATGCGAAATCCATTTTGCTTGTGGATAATGGCACGAACGGGAGACAATCTCTGCTTCAAATAGATGAGTATGAATTACATCGGGGGCAAAATCCTCTATCGCTTTTTGAAGGGCCGATATATTAAATTGATTCTTATGAGTAAACGATAAATTTATATTTGCAGGAACGACATTCCACTCCAATTGTTCTGTTAAAAACGGATAAGCGTTTTCATTAGAAAATGTAAACAAGCGAACTTGCACATTTTCACGCTTTTGTAATTCGTTACAAATATCCAAGCAAAGCCGTTCGGCACCGCCTTTACACAATCGTGGAATTATATGGAGAATGCGTGTCATTAGATTTCTATTCTATAATTTAGGGAATACGAATTGCACTAATTAACACTGCGTTTGCCTTCTTGTTGAACTATTCGAATTTTTCTAATAGTTCGTTCTTCTTGTATTTCACCACTTTGAAATATGTCCTTTAAATGATAGTTTATAGTCGGGACTTCCACACAAAACAATTCAGCCATTCGCTTTTGCGTAAGCCAAAATGTTCCATCTTCGTACTGTACTAGTACGCTTATATTCGCATCATTTGTAGTGTATAGTATGATATTACTCTCCATTCTGTTTGTTTTTCGTAACAAATTTACGTTTTTCCAGCATAATGGTCAAAATAAGGCACCTACAAATATTTTTAGATGTTTTCCGGGACGTTGTGACTATTTTGTTCGGTTGTTTGGAGATTTATGTATTTAACCACGAATTTCACTAATTGACACTAATTTTCATTAACTCTTTCGTGGAAATTTGTGTAATTAGTGGTTCGTGTTATCTTTCAAACCGTTTCTTAATGTTCAAGAAAAACTTTTCGTATGTCTCAAATGAAATCCATGCACACAATATTGTAACACCTATAACGAAGCAATAAAGGATTGCCGTTGAACCAGCAGAATCGGTCAATGGAAATATCTTGAATGCAAGCAACAGCACTATCCAATGGTACATATACATTCCATACGATATCTTCCCTATAAATTTTGTGATACTGTTCTCAAATTGTATCTGTAACGATTCATTGGTGCAAACATTTAAAATGATAATGGCAAATAAAACCGACATAAACTCGTCATTGAAATGTTTTGTTTCAATGTTTCCTCCCCAGCAAACGATGGCCAAAATGGTACAGGTTGCAAATACAACCTTATTGTACAGAAACTTCAAATATTGCGATTTCGTGGCATATAGGTGCCCTAACAGACATCCAATGGCAAGTGAATCAAACTTGTTGCAATAAAAGAACTTGTTATTTATAGTTTCCAATGTTCCATTTTGCAATGTCCTCACATTTGTAAAGGCGATAAAATGAGGTAGCAATGCATAGCCAATTATAAAAATAATCAACAAGATTGGTATTCGTTCTTTGGAAACAAACATTATTACAAATGGGAAAAATATGTAGAACAAGTTTTCAACCCCAATTGACCAAATTTGAGGACTAGCACTCCATCCACAATCCATTGAATGTGATATGTTTGGCAAAATTGTAACGGCAAATGCGACATTTGGGAAAGGCAATGATTCGGCAAAAAAGGCAGATATAAGCAATACTAAGTAATATACTGGCCATATTCTGAAAACACGTCGAAAGTAAAAATTCTTTAAGGCAACTTGCCCATATTTTTCTTTTTCCTTAGTCAACAAAAACGATATCAAGAATCCAGAAATAATAAAGAACATCATTACCGCGGTATGTCCACTTGGAACTATGCCAAACAACGATTGTCCAAGATTATTCTGCCGAAACAATTCTATATGTCCTATCATTACTACGATAGCAGCAATGGCACGGAAAGTATCAAGATTGCGGATTCGTTGTTTCATTGATTAGTGTAAAAATTCTTGTGATTTTTCTTCTGCTATTTTATTTACCTTCTTTACATATTCAGGACCTGCAGTCTTGTAATATTCTAAATCTTGCAACACTTCAACCGATTTTCTATATATCGCATAATCATCATCAAATTCTTGTACTATCAGTCGTCGTTTTAACTCTTCGTCATAGTCCAAAACCGCACTGACATCAGAGCATAAACACGGGACTCCCAATGCAAGACTTTCATTCACAAATTGCCCCCAACATTCACTGAATGTCACATACATATTCAAATCCACACCACCGATAACTTTATAAAAATCATCTTGATCTTTAAAATACCCGTGCGCAATCAACCGTTCGGAATTTTGCAAATAATGAGTTAGGTATTCATTCTTAATATGAACTTTTGCATCCTTATGAAGTAAAGATGCCGACACCATATTGTAAAGATTTTTGCGGAACCCATCGTGAGTCATCACTCCAATATTGAGTCCTTCATATTTTGGATATTTTTTCCCTATCAACGACTCATCTGTTTTCAAAATAATAGGATATGATTTTTGACCCGTATGCATTTCAAAGGTTTTGTCCATATCTTTCTTCACAAATCCAATGTGATACAATAATCCTTTTTTTTGCATTTTGAACATCCTGTCAAAATGTTCTGCCGCATTGGGATCCTCCAACACCGAAGTATGGGAACCATGATATATCAAACTTACTTTTTTTCCTGCCTGAACTATATCGTGTATTAATATGTCAAAATAAGGAAGATACCCGCTAAATACTATATGTTCGGTTTCAAGGTTTATTAATAATTGAGCGATTGCATGAAGTTCCTTTTCGGAATAAATACACTGTGAATAATATTGAGGTATTTGAAATACACGATTAGGAAACAACCCTTCTGTCGCACTCAAAACACCTTGCCAACTGTTGCCAGTTGTTGAAGGACATACTGCAATGGCATCCGTTCCATTGAAGTTGCAATTCAAATCCTGCACAGAAATCTTTACAGATTTTTGTATATATAACTTTTCTCGTAATTTATTAAATACCATAAAATTCTGCTTCAATGTTTAACATGGGATTCTCGGATTTATTTTTTCTCTCTAAAAACAATTCAAAACGGATTTCCATTTTGTTAAGGAACGTGTACAATAATCTATAAAATTTTCCGTGTATTAGTTCCATACACTTCAATTTTGATTGTTCTCTCATTGCGTAACGGGTTATCGAACAATCTGTTCCACCGCTATTGAGATGAATGATTGATGGTTCGTTTAAGAACAATGTTTTTAATCCATGTGAACGAACTCGGTAGCATAATTCAACATCTTCCCAATACATAAAAAAATCTTCACACCAACTAAGGTTATATTGCTTTATTATAGATTTTTTCATCATTATTGCAGCTCCACATATCCATCGTGTATTATGACAGCTCGTATGCTTTTGAATTATTTGCTCTTTATCCTTTTCGTTTTTTATTGTTGCATTGCAAAATTTGATTGCAAATGGCGTCCGTCTCCATAATTTTTGAAACCACAAATCCCCATCGTGATAACTTAGCTGCTCCGACCTATCTTTGTTCAACAAATGACATCCTATAACACCTATTTTAGAATCCAACTTACACTGTGATATCATTTTTTCAAATATAGGCTCTATTAGGATTGTATCTGAATTTAGATATAGCATATATTCCCCTTCAGCAACCTTTACTCCTGCATTATTTGCTCTGGCAAATCCACTATTATACCCCATTTGAACCCACTTCAAATTAGGATATATTGCTCGCAATTGCTGTTCTGTGTCATCTTGTGAATCATTATCAACAACTATAATCTCATAATTCACAGTCTTTTCAAACTGCAAAATAGATTGTACACATTGAAGTATCAATGGTGGATTTTTATAGTTTACTATGATAACAGAAACTTGCATTTACCGTTCACACTTAAAAATCATAACCACATCTGTTGCATTATGCGAAAAACATTTCATTGGCTTATGTTCATTAAATAAGCCTCGACATTTACATAATACAGGAATATGGTCTAAAAATTCCCATATTGGATTAACCTTCCACGAACAATGGTAATCCTTTATTACAAGCCCAGCATCCTCTATCATAGAAATTGCGGAATTATATGAGAAGAAATGAACGTGAGTTTCGTCCATTACACCTGTTTTTGTGTATTCCCATTGTCCCCATGTAATATTAAACCTGTCTTTTGCATTACAAACATTGGGTAATCCTATTATGATTGTTCCCGATGGTTGCAATAAATTCAGTAACCTTTTTAATGCAATTTCCGGATTTCGTAAATGCTCCAATACTTGGTTACAAACAATAACATCATATAATTCATTTGACATCAAATATGGTTCTATTGATTCCAAATCGACAACGTAAGCCTCTTGTATTTTTGTTTTTGCAATAGATATGGCATTTTCATTGTAATCAATGCCAACTACAAAGTTGCCATTTCCTTTTAATACAACTCCAAGATCGGCAGTATGACAACCAACTTCAAGGATTCGTTTTTGAGAGCCAATCCATTGGAGAATTTGCTGGCATTCTGGAGAATCTTTATAGGAAGAATCTTTTTGATATAATAACGATTTATTTTTCATTCCCAATCATATTGTTATATGCATTGACCATGCCTATTGGCAAATCTTTTTTTTGAACTTCTACTACAGCCTTCCAAAAATCAGGATTAGTTGGATGAAAATTTTTCATTTCTGGAGTCCAATTTAACCAAACATCATTATACCAATCTCCAATTATAGGCTCCGTTTCACGATGTGCCTCTATTTTCAATCTCATCTTTTCATCGTCCATACGAACATAACCAGGATGTTCATAATATAAATTTGAAATTTCAATCAATTTGGCATTTACATTTCTAGCATTTCTATATTCAACCCATCCTAGTAAAGGGAAAAGAACTAAATGCATAGGGTACTTATTTGGTTCTATTTTATAATAGATTGATTTAAAATAAGTATTATAATTAATACGTATGGCAGATTTATACGTTTTTATTTTTCTTGCCAGATTTAATAGTTTTTGTAATTGGTCTTCTCTATAAATTTCATCGCCATCTATATACAAACAATGTGTTGCTTCTGGAATATTTTGTTTTATATAATCCAATCCTGCCTGCACATGCCCCAACTGTGTGTTCCAAGAACCATTATAAACAATTATTTTTTCAGGATATTTTGTTTGTAATTTCGCGATGATTGGCTCTAGATTGTCTCCTTTTATTGTTGGATTTTTGGGGTTATCACCCCACGCTACATCAGATATTACAAACAAAATTTTATACATATATTTTGCAATGGAATCTACCGATGCTTCTAACCATTCATCGCCAAAGAATAGTTTGTATTGAGCTACAAACTTTCGGCGTTTGAAGAAAAAATGAAATGAACTTAATATTGTGTTAATTTTCATATGTAAAAGACGTAGGAAAGGCTAAGTGCCCCCAACTGCTTTCCCATCTCATGTTTTTGTGTTCTGCTGGGGGAATTATTTCAAATGTTAAGATGTGGCTTAATACTTCAAACTCACATTGGCTGACAGAATCGGGAGTCCCTGTCCCAATTGAAATGGATATGTAGTATTTGCCGATTGCTAAATTTTGCGATGTAATTGTGAGCTTAATTTTTTTTGTTTCGTTTTTCTTTGTATCAAATGTGTTGTTTCCGACAATTATGCCTACAGTGGAATTGTCAATGGCATCAATGGCAATGTTGATCCGGCAAGACGAAATGTTGTTGTTTGCAAATATTTCTATATTGCATGTGATGGGTTCGTTTGTAATAAATGTATTTTTCTCTTCGAATCCTACAGATACAAAACCAGCCAAAAGATTTTGTGGAAAGTTTTGTGATTTATGGATGCTTTTGTAAATAGTTGTACTTGATATTTGCTTGTTTATGTAATAATCGATACAATCTGCAATTGCACCATTCATTGCAATCTGCCCATTGTTTAAGACATACCCAGTCTTGCAAAGATTCCTTACTGCCGCCATATTATGGCTCACAAACAGCACCGTCCTGCCTTCGCCACGGCTCACGTCCTGCATCTTGCCAATAGCCTTCTTTTGGAATTCGGCATCGCCAACGGCAAGCTCCTCGTCAACAACGAGAATCTCAGGCTCGAGGTGCGCGGCTATTGAGAACCCGAGACGCACGGTCATACCGCTCGAGTAACGTTTCACGGGAGTGTCAAGGTAGCGCTCAATGCCTGCAAAATCGACAATCTCATCGAGTTTGCGGGTTATTTCGGCACGAGTCATGCCCATTATGGAGCCGTTCATGTAGATGTTCTCGCGGCCGGTCATTTCGGCGTGGAATCCAGTTCCCACCTCAAGAAGCGAAGCTATGCGCCCGCGGTATTTAATAGTGCCAGTGGTGGGCTTTGTAACGCGTGAAAGTATCTTCAGCAAAGTCGATTTCCCTGCACCGTTTTTGCCGATTATTCCAACCACGTCGCCTTGCTCTATCTCCATGTTAATGTCGCGCAGAGCCCATACGTAGTCGGAATTGCCTTTTGTCGAGCGGTCGTTAGTCTCGCCTATTTTCAGGTATGGGTCGTCCTTGCGTAGCACGTTCATGGTCCACCAGCGGTTGAGGTCGTGGCTCAACGTGCCAGTGCCGATTACGCCAAGCCGGTATTGCTTGCTCAGGTTCTCTATTTTGATGGCGTTCATTTGGTTTGTTGATTCGTTGATTCGTTGATTCGTTGATTCGTGGTTTGTTCCGCACGTTTTTGGATGCTGCGTTTTAGCGCACTCAGTTTATTCGCGACTTTATCAATTTGTGGTTTTATGTCGTCAAGTTGTTTACATGTAATGTATTGCAGATCTACAGCTATGCACAATTGGCAGTATGTCTCCATTAGTGACCCGAAAGCTATCTCAATAAAATGAGCCTGCTCTTTTGTTGATGTCCTTGTCATACCTTCAGCAATGTTTGATGGTACTGATATTATGGCGCGTTGCAACTGTGCACCCAAACAATATTTTTCCTCGGTAGGCAGCATTCCTATCAGTTTATATGTGGCTGTGACAAGTTGCCGTGAATCGTTCCAGACTTCCAGCCGTTCAAAACTATGTAGATACTCGCTCATATCGAATCAACATTAAACGAATCAACGTTAAACATCAAAAATCACACCACATCCATGAAACTTTTTTCAATCTTGTTGAATATGATAACGCCCACAAAGAGCAGGACTGCCATGAATGCGAAACTGTACGAAAGCCAGCACCACGAGAATACGCCTTGTCCGAGCGCGCCATATTTGAAAGTCTCTATGATTGAAGTCATCGGGTTGAGTTGCACTATCCATTGCTTGTCGGCGGAGATGCTGTTCAGCGGATAGATTACAGGAGTTATGTACATCCAAAGTTGCACGCCGAATTGTAGCAGGAAAGTAAGGTCGCGGTATTTGGTGGTCAGCGATGAGAACACAATGCCGAATCCCAGGCTTATGCCTGCAGTCATCAGGATGAGCAGGGGAAGCAGAAGCAGATGCCAGTTAGGTGCGATGCCTGCGCCACTGAAAATGTAGTAGAGATAGATGATCAGGTACAGCGCCAACTGAATCAGGAATTTGACAAGGTTTGATATGGTGATCGATATCGGCACAACCAGACGCGGAAAATACACCTTCCCGAATACATTTTGGTTGTCGATGAATGTCTTTGAGTTGCGGTTTAGGCAATCGGCGAAATAGTTCCACAAGATTATCCCGCTGAAGTAGAACAATAGGCCAGGCACGCCGTCGGTGGAGATGCCCGCAAGGTTCCCGAACACAAACATGAACATCACCGTAGTGAGTATGGGCTGAATCACAAACCAAAGCGGTCCGAGAATGGTCTGCTTGTAGAAAGTGACAATGTCGCGCTTGGTGTACATGTAAATCAGGTCGCGGTATCGCCATAACTCCTTAAGGTCGATGTCGAGAAGGCTCGATTGCGGTTTTATGGTTGTATATTCCGATTCCATCCTTTTGAAAACGTTTTTATGTGCAAAAATAGCAAAGCCGTATCGTTTTGCCTCATTGTTGCTCGAATTATTGCTGATGTTCGTCAAACTTTAGCGCATTCATTGGGCGTTTAAGGTTTCTTTAGGTTGGCTTTAGGCAGGCTTAAGGCAGAGAGTGTGCTGTCGCCTTTAAGCCAGGCTTTTTTTGTCCCGATGCCTTGATGCCGATGAAGTTGTGCACCGCACCATTTTGTGCCTTCTACAAGTACTGCGCCATTGCCTTGTAGTTTGCGGATTAATAGGCAGTCAACTAATCGTTTGTTGTAGTCTAGTTCCATATTGCTCTTTTCTTTGTTGCAAAAAGAGGTGTTTTTGTTGAATTACAAATAAATATTGATTTCTATTCGGTAGTTTGTGGCGATTTCATTCGGTAGTTTGAGGATTTTGCTCATTTTTAATAATGGCGTTTTTTCTAAAGGGGTGTTCTATAAATTGTTTGTAGTGATTTTGTATTTTTGCCAGGCAATTGGATCTGAAACGGTAGTGGGCATTCCTGCGATTCGCTTTTGGGTTGTTGCACGTTCTGTAAGTCGCAGATAGTGATTTTTTTTTGAACAACTATTTATAGAATTTTGACAGGAGTTTTTTACTCCATAAAAAGAAATGATATGCAAACCGTCTTTGGAAAGGAGATACGTCGTAGCGACATTGAGATAATGGCGCCTGTGGGCTCGTATGAGTCGTTGGCGGCGGCAATTCAGGCAGGGGCCAATTCCGTTTATTTCGGAATCGAGAATCTGAATATGCGCGCACATTCGGCTAATAATTTCACCATCGGCGATTTGCACAAGATTGTCGGAATCTGTAAGGAGCACGGGCTGAAATCATATCTTACGGTCAACACGGTGGTTTACGACAACGAATTGGAACTGATGCGTAAAATAGTGGATGCCGCGGCCGAGGCTCAACTGACAGCCATTATAGCCTCTGATTTGGCGGTTCTACAGTATGCCTTCAGCAAGGGCGTTGAGGTGCACGCATCAACACAACTTAACATATCCAACGTTGAGGCCGTCCGATTCTTCTCGCAGTTCTGCGATGTGGTTGTCACGGCGCGTGAGTTGAATCTTGACCAGGTGGCATCCATCGCCTGCGCCATTCGTGAGCAGAACATACGCGGGCCAAAGGGCGATTATGTCCAGATAGAGGTCTTCGCCCACGGAGCCTTGTGTATGGCCATATCGGGCAAATGCTACCTGAGCCTTCACCAATATGGACGTTCGGCCAATCGCGGGTCGTGTTTCCAGCCGTGCCGTCGCGGTTACGAGGTGACCGATTGCGAGAGTGGCCAGCAGTTGCAGATTGAGGACAAGTACATTATGTCGCCAAAAGACCTGTGCACACTTCCGTTCATCGACCGTGTGCTTAAGGCAGGCGTCTCGGTGCTGAAGATCGAAGGCCGTGCCCGTGGCCCAGAGTACGTGAAGACAGTGGTCGAGAGTTACAGCAAGGCCATTGATGCAGTTTGCGACGGCTCGTTCAGCCAGCAGACCATTGACGCTCTGACTGAGCGTCTGTGCACCGTCTTCAACCGCGGTTTTTGGGATGGATATTATCTTGGCCGAAAGTTGGGCGAGTGGAGCGGTGTCTATGGCTCAAAGGCAACCAAGCGCAAGGAGTTTGTCGGCAAATGCACCAACTATTTTGGCAAACTCAATGTGGCCGAGATAACGCTTGAAAGTGGCGAGTTGCATACAGGTGACCAGATATTGGTGATTGGCGAGACTACAGGTGTTTACGAGCATACAATCACGGAGATGCGCGTCGATTTGGAGCCAACCGATGTGGCAGTGAAAGGTCAGGCATTGTCCATTGCCACAACCGACCTTGTGCGTCGTGGCGACCGAGTGTACAAAATGGTTGACGTCAAGAGTTTGATGGAGTAGGGCGGGGGTCAAGAAAAATCCATAAGTCCTTCAAATTGCGCAACTACATTCTTAATGTGGTACTTCTCAATGTCATTTATTACCAATTCTTTAGAATAATCTCCGCTTAAAAATTGGTCAATGGCTTGAGTGTCTATGCCTTGTGGATTGATGTCGAGTATTGGCCTGTTGGCGATGCCATAATCAATCAGTTTGCTCGGTATTTGGTTGGGACTGTTTATGTTCTTTATGTTTACCAGAAAATCCATTTTCTTCAGTTCCTCTATTAGTTCCAACCTTTGAATGGGTGCTTTTATTACTAGTTTGTCTTTTAGTAAACTTTGGTGCCCGATTAGCAAATCAGTGTATCGGGTATATACAATAAACCTGAAATCCTTGTCAATTGTAGCCAGATAGTCAAGAAACGGCTTGGGGTTCCTGATGTCAGGATAGAACATCCCAGCGAAGGCGAAGGTCGGTATGTCGTTGTGAACAGGTTTGCGGGCGATGTTTTCCAAATCGAAGTCGAAACCTTGTGGAATGACCTTGATTTTTTTTCGGTAGTCAGGATAGTAAGCCTCAATTGCCTCTTTTACAGGAACAGTAATGTAGTCGCAGTTTTTGCAGAATGAATGTTCGTATTTCGCAAAAAATTTCAAGTGCTCTTTTGCTTGGCCGTTTTTCATAAACGGGTCGCCACAATCTGCTATCCAAATCTTTGGAAATGAATCGGGGCTCTCTATTTTTGCTTTTGCGCACCCCCAATGAATGTGGTGTGGCGCCGCAATGGATATCAATGCGTCAAAGCGCTCTTCGTGCTTTATGATTTCGGCAATTCGGAAGTAGAATTCAAATAGCGGGAATTCAAGTCTATTAAGCAGATGGCTTGCTACTTTGTCAATAAATGTGCGGTTGTTGCTTCCGTCGCTATTGTATGGCGATTTCTCCCATTTTATGGGTATGTTTTTCACCCTGATGCCTGTCTGTTGCTGAAATGAACGATAGTCGTATTTGCCTAATACGGCATAAACCGTGACATCGTGTCCGCGCCGTGCAAGTTCTTTTATCAGTTCAGTGCTTCGTATTGACCGAGGTGTCTGTATGGGAAATATGTGTTGGGTTACAACAAGTATCTTCATTTTACAATTGGCTGATGATTATGTCAACAATCCTTTCGGCTGTCTTTCCGTCCCACATTGGTGGAATTCCGCCCGATTTCCAACTGCCTGCAAAAAGCCTATTTAGGGCGGGAGTCAGGTTGGCAGGATTGGTGCCAATGAGTTCGTTGGTGCCAATGGCACAAGTTTCAGGTCTTTCAGTATTGTCGCGCATAGTTAGGCACGGAATGTGCATTACGGTTGTTTCCTCGGTAATGCCTCCCGAATCGGTAATGACGGCCAGCGCATTCTTTACGCAATAAATAAACTCAAGGTATCCGAGTGGTTTGGTGTATTTTATGTTGCTGAAGTTGTGTTTGCACCCCGCAAGCCGTTGTTCTGTGCGAGGATGTATCGGAAAAACGACCGTTGTGTTTCTCACGTTGTCATTTATGGTCTGCAGTATGCTGATTAAGTTGTCTGTATCATCAACATTGTTGGGCCTATGTAGCGTGAGAATGATATATTTCTGATCCGATAGGTTCAATTCGTCAAACAGCGAAGGCCGTATGAGTTTGTTCTTGTTGGCCAATAGACTGTCTATCATGACGTTCCCTACAAAAAACATTTTACTGTCAGGCACACCTGCTTTATGCAGGTTTTGTTTTGCAAAGTCTGATGTTATGAAAAAGTAATCGGTGATGCTGTCGGTTACCATTCGGTTTATCTCTTCAGGCATCGATAGATCAAACGACCGTATGCCAGCCTCAATATGGGCGAGTTTTATACCCATCTTTTTTGCGACTATCGCGCAAGCCATTGTCGAGGTCACATCGCCGACGACTATTACCAGGTCGGTTGGATTGTCTTTCAGGTACCGTTCAAAAGCAATCATTATTGATGCGGTTTGTTCGGCCTGCGTGCCACTGCCCGCCGCTAAATTTATGTCGGGCTCGGGAATGCCTAGTTCTTCAAAAAACAGGCCACTCATAAGTTTGTCGTAATGTTGTCCAGTGTGTACAAGGCTGTACTTGATGCTGTCGCCTTGTGCTTGCCTGACTTTAATGGCATTTATAATCGGACTTATTTTTATGAAGTTTGGCCTTGCGCCTGCTACTATGGTTATGTGCATATCGTTGTCAGTTTTTACAAGTTTAATATATCTTTTTTATAAAAACCTATTTTAGGCAACCTATTTTAGGTGATTGCGCATTTTGCGCCAAATCAGTAACTTGTATTATTTTATCACATCCAAAATCTCAACATCGAAAACGAGGTCGGCATTGGCGGGGATTGTTGGAGGAAGCCCTTCTTCGCCGTAGGCCAGATGTGACGGTACCAGCAGTTGGAACCGTGAGCCCTTGCGCATCAGCAGGGAGGCTTCATTCCATCCGTCGAGAATCAGACCAGCGCCGACGGGATATTTTATCGGCTCCTCGCGCTTTACCGATGAGTCGAACAGTTGCCCATTTGTGAAGTAGCCCGAATAGTGTGCCGTAACTATGTTGTCGGCCTCAATCAGCGGACCTTCGCCCTGCTCGATGATAATGTACCGCAACCCCGAAGCAGTCGATAATGTGTCGTGCCCTGTGGCATCCCATTTCTCGACGTGTATTTCAGGTGATATGCGAACCATCTCAATGTCCAGCGTAAGGTCGGAGTGGGGCGGGATGCGGTTGCTATAGCCTTTGTCGCCATAAGCCATGTCGCCTGGAATGACGAATCTGCATTTCGCGCCTTCGGACATCAGCATAAGGGCGGTGTCCAAGCCGGCGAATGTCTCGCCAACTCCAGCCGTAAATCTGAGAGCGTTTGCCGATTGCCGCGTTGTGGTGTAGATGGCGCCGTCTGGCAACCAGCCGGTATAGTGTATGTACACGTTGTCGCCGGCCTTGGCGCAATTCCCGTGCCCATGATCTATTGTGTAGTACGTTATGCCGTTTGCAAGTTTGTGTGGCTCGGCATTTTTGATGTCGTAAGGCGCTATTGGTGCGCAGCTGTCAACCTGAATCACCTTAATGTCGAAGTGCAGTGTTGAGTTTCGAGGAATGCCGTTCACTTCATTGTCGCCATATCCCAAATGTGGTGGAACCACAATCTGCATTTCGCCACCTTCACCAACCAGAGGCAGAGCTTCTTCCCAACCTTTGGTTATTTGTCCGTGGCCCATCCACACGTCGACGTTGCCGTACTCGTCAGTCGACGAAAACACGGTGCTGTCGTCGAGCCAGCCAGTATATTCAATCCATACGCGGTAGCCGTTTTGCGGATGCTTGCCGTTGCCGGGTTTCAGAATGTTGTACATCAGCCCCGATTCGGTAGTGGTGAATTGTGCCGTTGCAACGTTGGCCGACAGGCAGATGATTGCCATTATGGCGATGCTCGTTTTCATGTTTGTAAAGCTTAAAGTTTAAAGTTTAAAGTTGAATCATTTAGAGTTATAGCGCAATATACATAGTACATGTCACTATTGAATACCCCCTATATCCTAATCCCGATGGCTATCGGGACTAAATCTTCAATATCCGTTCCATTGCCCAATGTTTCCGCGCTTGTTCCAGTATTTGATAAGGAGGAATCCGAACAGCATTCCGCCCAAGTGCGCAAAGTGAGCCACATTGTCGTTGGCCTGCGGGGTTATCACGGCAAAAAGTTCAATCAGTCCGTAGCCGAGTACGAACCATTTCGCCTTGATTGGAATAGGAGGAAACAACAACATCAGCTGCACGTTCGGGAACATCATGCCAAAGGCGAGCAACACGCCAAACACCGCGCCAGATGCGCCTACAGTCGGTATGTCGGCAAAGTGGTTGAACAGCTCGTAGGCCACTTTTGTGGCTTGGCTTATCAGCGCTGGACTGTCAGGCGACGCCGAATAGCTTTCAACCAGGTTGCTGACCCACGTTGCGGGGTGGTCAAGATGTCCGCGAATCAGCCGCATGAAGAGGTCGGGGTCAGGCGTATTCACAAAAGCCATTATTTCTGCGTGCAGTCTCGATAGCGATACGTATCCGACAAGGTTTTGGCACAATGCCGCGCCTATGCCGGTCACCAGATAGAATGTCAGGAAGCGTTTCCCGCCCCACACCTGTTCAAGTATCCGCCCGAACATCACCAGGGCGAACATGTTGAAGAATATGTGTGACCAATTGCCGTGCATGAACATATACGTCACAAGCTGGATCGGCGAAAAATGCTCCGATTGAAAATTGTGCAGGGCGGCCCAGTCGGTCAGGCTGATGCCTGTGCGCGACAATATCTGGTCGCCTAAAAAGACAACAATGTTTATGATTAGAAGATTCTTTGTTACGTTTGGCAGGTTGCCAAAAAGTGGTGCTCTATATCCTTGCATCTCTTTCTATTTGAAAAGTTTGTCTATGTCGTCTATTCCCACTATCGATATGATAGGCTTGCCCGATGGCGTGAAGTTTGGTGTCTTGCAGGCGAAAAGCCGGTTATTGATGTCGGCCATCTCGTCTTGCGACAGCAGTTTGCCGTAGCCTATGGCCATATATTGAGCAAGCGATTTTACAATGTTCTCGTGCATTGCCTCCTTCAGCGACAGAAATTCCTCGCCCACAAGCATCAGCATCGAGTTTATCCAGTCGGCTATCTCGTTTTCCGGGAAGTTCGATGGTATGGCCGAAATTGAGAAGCAGTTGCCTCCAAGCTCATTTATCTCAAAGCCGATTTTCTCCAGCTCCGGAATCATCTGCCTGAAAAGGTCGGTGTTCTTTAGGTTCAGGTCGATGCGCTCGGGGTAGAGCAGGCGTTGTGATGCGTCGGAGTCGGTGTGCCTAATCAGCATCTCTTCGAACAGTATGCGCTCGTGGGCCCTGCGTTGGTCAATCATCATTAGGCCCGACTTTACGTTTGTGAGGATGTATTTCCCTTTCAGCTGGAAGAATTTGCCGTTTGACGAGGTCTCTATGGAGCTGTCGAGCAGCGAGGCCTGTTGCGGCTCGGCCTGCCCCTCGGGTTGGGGCTCTGGCATTGGCGGAGTTGCCGGTTCGGCCTTGCCACTCTCGAATCCGTTGTATAGCTTTTGCCAATCGACATTGTTGCCCGACATCCGGCTTTGGAACGTGGCCGTGTGCACGGGGCCTTTCTTGCTGCCGTTTTCAAATGGGTTGTAGGTCGATGAGTAGTGGATTTCAGGCGGATGCACTTCGCTTTTGCTGCTAAACACAGGTATCTCAATGTGGTTCTCTATGCTGAAATCAATTGGTGGCACTACGCTGAACTTGCCCAGCGCTTCTTTCACGGTTGCCTGCAGGATCGGCCAGATGGACTGTTCGTTTTCGAACTTGATTTCCGTCTTTGTGGGGTGAATGTTTATGTCGATTGTCGACGGCGCCACTTCTATGTAGATGAAAAAAGTAGGGTTCTTGCCGGCAGGCAGAAGCTGGTCGTATGCTCTTTGCACGGCGCGGTAGAATCCAGGGTGCTTCATGAAGCGTCCGTTGACGAAAAAATATTGGTCGGCAGAAGTCTTAGCACATTCGGGAGTGCCCACGTATCCCTTTATCTTAGCCACCGATGTCTCCGACTCGATGGGTAGCAGCTTCTTCGAAAGCGACTTGCTCGCTACGCCCAGGATGCGGTTCATGGTGTTTGATGCCGATAGGTTCAGCATCTCTGTGCCGTTGTGCGATAGCGACATCTCTATGCCGGGATGCGCCAATGCCACTCGGTAGAATTCCTCGGTTATGTGCCCCATTTCAACGCTGTCCGACTTCAGAAACTTGCGGCGCGCGGGAATGTTGTAGAAGAGGTTCTTCACCATTATGTTGGTGCCGTTGGGGCACGATGTCGGTTCTTGAGTCTCGAGCTCCGACCCCGACATTTTTATGAAGGTGCCTATCTCGTCGCCATATTTGCGGGTACGCATTTCAACGGTTGCTACTGCCACAATCGAAGCCATCGCCTCGCCACGGAAACCCATCGTCTGAATGTCGAACAGGTCGGCGGCCTTCTGGATCTTTGAGGTGGCGTGTCGCTCGAAGCACATTCGGGCGTCGGTTCCCGACATCCCGCATCCGTTGTCAATCACCTGAATGAGCGTCTTCCCGCCATCCTTTACAATCACCTGAATCTTTGTGGCGCCGGCGTCAATCGAATTCTCGACCAGCTCCTTGATTACTGAAGCTGGGCGCTGGACAACCTCGCCAGCCGCAATCTGGTTGGCTACGTGGTCGGGCAGTAGGTTTATGATATCGGCCATAGGCTAGCTGAGGAAACGTTGTTGCAGAAAATAGTATAGGGCCGCCAGTGCAATGAATATGACGAATATCCTTTTGCTGGATTTCTGGCGTTCCTTGCGGGCAAAGTGTATGAAGTTCGGCGCTTCGTCGGGTTGCCCGCCTTGTTCGGCCTTTATCTCGCGGTCGATGCGTTTCTGGCGCTCGTGGCGTTTGTCGTCTTGCTCGTTGTAGAACATCGGCTTGTAGTCGTACTGGCGGTGTCCTGGTAAACTGAAAAATGCCATTCCTTTTCTATTTATAGTTGGATGCAAATGTACTAATAATTGGTCTGTCAACCACAATCGATAATATTAATGTTGGCATTGACTGTGCTTTCTGCCTATGTGTCCGTACGCCGTATGACCCGGTAGCGAAGCTTTTGCCTGTGATAAACGTGTTGTTCCATAGATAGATAGCGACTATTGACAATAAAAATTCGTTTTTTTTGTAGCAATGGTTCCTAATTCAAAAAAATGTAGTATGTTTGCACCGCTAAAATTCAAAGGGATGTTAGCAAGGTTCTAAAGTGTTTTTAACAGGACTGAATAGATGGTCGGTTCATCTAAGGGTTAGGATTCAAGATTTTCATTCTTGCCATAGGGGTTCGAATCCCCTACCGACTACAAGATTTTAAAATATTAAAACATTATGGCAAATCATAAGTCATCAGAGAAGAGAATTCGCGAAACAGAAACTCGCAACGAACATAACAGATATTATGCAAAAACAGCTCGTAACGCTGTCCGTGATTTGCGTGCTACTACCGTTAAGGCTGACGCTCAGGCAATGCTTCCAAAGGTAAGCGCTATGCTTGACAAGCTTGCAAAGAACAATATCATCCACAAGAACAAGGCCGCCAACCTCAAGTCTGGTTTGGCTACTTACGTCAATTCTTTGGCTTAATAGTTAGATATTACATATGCAGAGCCCCTCGTCGAAAGACGTGGGGCTTTTCTTGTTTTGTAGTGTGGGCTCAGGCTGGTTGGCTTGAATAATGAAAACGCCAATCATTCGCGTAGCCATTTTGCAAGCCGTCCCGACTGTCGCTTGAAATTCATTAATGATGGTCCGTCTGAGATTTGCTTTCAAATTTGTGTTGACGAAAACTGTTTTCGCAATCATTAATCGCTAATCATTTATCATTAATAAAATGAGTATTCATTTCTTCCCTGCGTTTGCGCTTCTGGCCATATTCGTCATTTGTGGCTGTGACAGCGATAGCAACGACGAACAGAAATCCGGTGGCAAAACCAAAGTGCTGATTGATACCGACATGGTAGAGGGTTTCGACGACGGTATCGCCTTGATGATGATGCTCTCGTCGGCTGATGTCGATGTGGTGGGAGTGACTACCGTCACTGGCAACACTTGGGCGCAGGAAGGCGTGGCCTACGGCGTGCGCCAGATGGAGATATGCGGCGTGCAGAATGTGCCTATCATCGCTGGTTCGCAGTACCCGCTGCGCGAAGGTCGGCTCAGCACACTCAAGGACGAAGTCTCAGCCAATCCAGGTCGCGACAGCTATTGGCTCGGCGCCTCGGAGTATGCCCCCGTTCCCGACTGGAAGGGCTTCTATGTGGAGCATTACGGCGAACAGCCTTCAATGTCGGCTACGCAAGATGATGCCGTCGATTTCATAATACGAATGTTGCATGCCTACCCTAACGAACTGGTAATCTTGGCCATTGGGCCTTGCACCAACATCGCAAAGGCCTTGCAGAGGGAGCCGGGAATAGAACGTTTGGCAAAGGAGATTGTCTATATGGGCGGATGCTACTTCACCGATGGCAACACTACGCCTTATGCCGAATTCAATGCAATATTCGACCCTGAAGCCATGGCTGTTTGTCTGCGCGCGCCATTTGCCAAGCAGACCATTGTCAGCCTTGATGTCTGCAACACCATCAACATCGATCGCGACCGATACGACGATATGCGTAACAAGGCTGCCGACGAACGTCTGCGGCAGATATTCAGCAACTGCTATTTCAGCACTTTCTTCGACGAGAATCCAGAAGGCACATCGTGTATATGGGACATAATAAGTGCCACTGTGGTCTTGGATGCCGACGTTGTGACTGGCTATAAGGATGTGCGCGTTGACATTCAGGACAATCCATTGCTGCCAGAATATGGTCGCACATATGTCACCGACAATGCCGACCGTCAGCTAGCGCGAGTGCTCACTACCGCCAATGCCGATCGTATATGGCAGCTTGCCTACCAAATCTTCTCGTCGTCTGGTGCCACACACTGACCTCATAAGAAATAGGTTTGATGAATGGAAATTGTGCTTTCAAATTTGTACTTTGACACTCTGATAACAATTTTTCCTGCGCCTCTGTCAGTGAACCGCCTGTTGTGATTTGCTTTCAAATTTGTACTTTGACACTCTGATAACAATACACACACTGCACGCAACGCGATGAATACTGTTGTGATTTGCTTTCAAATTTGTACTTTGACACACTGATAACAACAGTGTGTGTATGCAAAGGCAAATCATATTGCTTGCTATCTTGGCAGAACAATTTGAAGCAAATCACAATAAGGATTATTCCGTTGTGAAAACATTTAAAGCGGGGCATTCAAGCCTCGCTTTTTTTGTATTACGCCATTCATTTCAAACACAAAAAGCCCTGCCAT
>JAZUEN010000039.1:0-3357 GCA_045640185.1 Bacteroidales bacterium | reverse complement strand
TTTGGAATGAATCCAAAGAATGACGGGAAAACCATTATCGAGCCCAAAGGAAATGCAATTATAAGAAAAGACTTTATTTCGTTCAATGACGGAAGTGCCTACTTTGGCTTCCTGAGTGCTGACGAAGAAACCACAGGTCCTTATTCCGATTTCTCATTTGTTGTTTTCCCAGAAAAGGAATTAGGTTGCTGCGTTGTTGCTCTCGTTGTAGGTTCTTCTGGTTTTAAGAACGACTATCAATTAGCTTCACTTCCAGGACTTCGTCGTAGCTTCCTTAAACTTAGAACGGAAGACAACACTACTTTCTTCAAAACGTCATTTGATGATATTGAGACAACTTCAACCGATCTTGTTAAAGAAATCAGGGCAAATTATCCAAAATTGAAGTCTGTTATAGAAAGTTACAAAACCGTTCTGCCAGCCACACGCATTCTTAACCTGACAGAAGATAGTAATAATATTGACATCCTCTACCAATGGCTTGCAACATATGCCAAGATGCGAGGATGGGGAACCGCGGCACAGAAGAAAGAGATAGACAGAGTTATCCGCGACATCCCTTCGCCCGCTCCAAATGAGAAACAAGAGGAACAAGACATTAAGAATTTACTCAATGCTCGTAAATATGTAGTTCTTCAAGGCGCTCCTGGTACTGGCAAGACTTGGAACGCATTGAACATAGCAAAAAATGGTTACAACAAGACATTCTTTGAGCAATTCCATGCCGAAACTACTTACTCTGATTTTGTTTTCGGACTTGAGCCAAATATGAATGTTGGTGACGGGGAACCTCAGTTCAAGCCTAAAAAAGGAATTCTGTATGAAGCGCTTGAATATGCATCTGAACATAACAAAGAGCGAGTGTTACTAATTATCGACGAAATCAATCGAGCAAACCTTTCAAATGTTTTGGGTCCGGTGTTCTATCTTTTCGAGTACAAATCAGGAATGCGAGAAGTTAAGATAAAGGTTGGTGACAAGGAGTACACAAAACTCCCAGACAACCTCCATGTGCTTGCCACGATGAATACTGCAGACCGCTCTCTCGCAGTGGTAGATTTTGCCCTGCGACGTCGTTTTGCATGGTACACACTTCGCCCTCACGAGTTGAGTGGAGACGACTTCGATAAGGAAATGTTTAATGCGTTTGCAGAGATCTTCTTTGAATACGCTACGGATGAAGAGCTCAACCTGCAACCGGGCCAATCGTATTTTACAGACAGGAACAACATGAAGGACAGGATGGTGTACGAACTTATGCCTCTCATAAAGGAGTATTTGGCTGAAGGTTATATTACCAAGGCAAAAGATTCATTCTGTGACTTATTCCTCAAAGAAACGGGCAAGCTAATGTATGAGTAAGCAGAATTTACATCTATTTGGCAAATTACCTACGCTTAGCACCTGCTCTTGGACGGTTGAAAAACTAAAGAGCTGGAAGTGGAGCGACCGTCACATGGAACCGGTTATGCAACGATTCATTGACTTGAATCGCAAGAACCTCGATTTCATGGGGATCTCTGCACGCATTGAAACACTTGATGGAAAGCCAACATTACAACTTACCACATCTAAATTCATAGGTGCAATCCCCTTGCTTTCACCTATGAATGGTAAGATCTCAGGCGACTTGATTGTAACAGGACGCTTTGGAGAGAATGCCGGAGAAATAATCTCATTACTCGATAATACCATTCGACCAGAATATTCTGCCGAATTCCGGCTTGCGCTTGATTCGCAGATGGCCCCACCAATATTCATAGAATGCTGCAAATATATTGATAAACCTAAAATCCGCAAATAGGAAAATTTTGTAAGAATTAGGGATTTTGTAAATTACTTGGCGTTGTTGTAAACAAAAAAAGCAAATTGTCAACAAAATGAGGCACAAAATCCCCCTCCCCAATTAAGGGGGTGTCGTTTCAGGGCTCTCATGCGGATTGTTTTACTGTCATGTGAAGATTTCAGTATAAAATTGGTGGCTGGTGTAAAGGTTTAACACCCATTGTCTGCCAGTTCTTACCCATTTGGCGGGGACTGAAACAAATTTAAAGATAAACCGTTTTAGTCTGCTCGTATTCTCAAGTCCCTCCACCTTGTCGCTGATTTTCACGATTATCCATGAGTAGAAGTTTTTCACGATGGCTGTCGCCAAAAGGAATACGGCATTCTCGTTCATGAACGAGAATGGGAGGTGCGACCATCCGAAATCGTTGTTCATCTGGTCGAAGATGCGCTCGCTGGCACCCCTTTCGTTGTAAATGCCGATAATCTCAGCCTCCGTATGTTCCCAGTCGTTCGTCAGGATGCAGCGGTACTTGTATTCCGTGTCAAAGAGAGTCCCGTGGTGGCTTATAGTCTGTCGCTGTATGACGAGTCTGAGCCCGTTGATGTTGTGGAAGTTGGTGAATGGGACAGAGCTGACGGCGTATTTCTCATAGCCGATCTCCGCGTCAATCCAGTCAGTGATGTCGTCGAAACTTTCTGTCCTCTCCTTGCAGTTGTTCGCCCTGATGTAGAATGTCTTGCAGTTGGACGAAACGGTCTCCACAATTGCCTCAGAGAAGGATCCGCAATCTGCCCTGAAGATGTTTATGGACACGCCACAGACATTTTTCAGTCTGCCGAGCATCCTTTCCAGCGTCTTGCTTTGGCAAAATCTCACATTGGTGTTGCCGTCTCGGTTTTCTATGCCGACAATCTTGTCGCCTATAGTCATCACGCCCGGGAAATAACCGAAAGCTTTTTTGTAGGAATAGCAAGCGTCATGCTTCTCTGTGGGAATGAACTGGTGGTCGAAGTCGACATTGACCGACTGGCCCTCTTTGATCTGACCAGTCTTTAGAAGGCATTTCAACAGGAGTTCGTGCATCTTCTCGCAAGCGTTGAACTCATAGGTGTGGTTCGAATTTTCGCAACGGTATCCGATGTTCTCGGTTGCCAGCCCTTTCAAGATTCTTCCGATGGTGTCTGGGCTTGGTGTCCTTGTGCCCTTCCTACGGTCAAGCCCATCTTTCAAATTCGCAACGTCCTCCAAACAGTCGCCGCCGCACATGTAGCTGCATGCAATGGATCGAAACACATCGTCGTATTGGTACATGGCATTTATAGAGCGACGTTCTCCCAACGTTTCCACTATTGTTTTGCCAATTGTCTCGTCAAATTTGTCAGCCACATGGTAAATTCCACCGAAATTGAAGATGTTCTCGTTTTTAATGTTTATCTTTGTCATAATCCATTGTTGTTTTTTGTTGCAACACCAATTTAGGTGAAAATTATGACATATGGAAATCCTGGGAAACATTTGTTTCCCAGGATGTTAAATAAAATCAAAATACACTATTTGCGTAATTTAGG
>JAZUEN010000038.1:0-71124 GCA_045640185.1 Bacteroidales bacterium | reverse complement strand
GGCGATGTTTCTGTATCAGGTGATATAAATACTTTGATAAATAAAACAGGTGGTGATATTAAGTTAGCAGGACAATGTTATCAAAATTTATTTTGGGAATGTAATGGTTTAACCGATGCTTCTAAATTAAAACTTCCATCTACAACTTTGTCGGAAGCTTGTTACCTTAATATGTTTAAAGATTGTTATAAATTGGTTTATGCGCCAGAATTGCCAGCAACAACTTTGGCTAGTGAGTGTTACAAATCAATGTTTAGTGGTTGTTCTAAATTGGATTTGGCACCAGAATTGCCAGCAACAACTTTGGCAACATCTTGTTATGAATCAATGTTTGTGGGCTGTAAAACATTAAAATCTGCTCCAGTTTTGCCAGCTGACGAATTGGTTGACAAATGCTACGGATATATGTTTGATGGTTGTAGTTCTTTGAATGAAATAGAAGTTGCATTTACAGAGTGGAAATCTTCTTGTACCGAAAAATGGGTTCGTGACGTTATTTCAAAAAATGGTATATTTATTTGTCCAAGTGAGTTAGCAATAACCTTTAATGAATCTAATATTCCAGAAGGTTGGAAAATAGAATCTCCAACGCCTTATTTGACATTTACCTCGAAAGAAGATGGCTCAACGGTTGGTTTCGTTAATATTTCAAATGTGGTTAGTGAATTATATTATAGAGTTGACGGTTCTGATTGGGTTGAAGCTAGCAATTTGGAAAATAATCCTGTAACCTTAAACAATGGAAACAAAATACAATTCTATGGTATAAATAATAATGGGTTGTCAAATGGTCAAAGTGATTACACACAATTTTCTGTAACAGGCAAGGTTTCCGTTTCGGGCGATTTAAATACATTAATGACAGAAACTGGCGGAGCTGTGGATTTAAAAGATTGTAATTATTATTACTTGTTTCAAGATTGCAAAGGCATTACCGATGCTTCAAAATTAAGTCTTCCTTCAACAACAATGAAGAATCAGTGTTACTATGGGTTGTTTAGTGGTTGTGCGTCTCTAACATCAGCACCTAAGTTGCCAGCCAAGAATTTGAATACAGCATGTTATGAGTTAATGTTTTGTGGTTGTTCTGCTTTGACTACAGCCCCAGAGTTGCCTGCTACAAATTTGGTAAATAGTTGCTATAGGTTTATGTTTTCAGGTTGTACATCGTTAACATCTGCCCCATATTTGCCTGCTACAACATTAGCAGAAGGGTGTTATGATAGAATGTTTGAAGATTGTTCTAATTTATGCGAAATACAGGTTGATTTTACAAGTTGGGGTGATTCTAATACAGATTGGGTAAAAAATGTATCTCGTACAGGCGTGTTTATTTGTCTTAATAGCTTAGAGCAAATTATAGATGACTCTCATATTCCAGATGGTTGGGTGGTTGAAAATCCATTAACATTCACATCAAACAAAAATGGTTCTACAATTGAATTTGAAAAAATTGCAGAAGGTGCAACTATTCAATATAACGATGGAACAGGTTGGAAAGATGCGTCAACATCTACTTCGATAACTTTAAATAGTGGTGAATATGTTATGTTCAAAGGCGATTATAGTGGCGCAACATTGAGTAACTCAAATTATACACAATTTAAAATTACAGGCAAAGTATCAGCATCGGGCGATATAAATAGTTTGACAAATGGCAAAGGTGGTAATATTAAGTTAGAAAATAAAAATTACTATAATTTGTTTACCGATTGTGTTGGCTTGACCGATGCATCTAAATTAAAATTACCTTCAACAACTTTGGATAATTATTGTTATCAATATATGTTCTTACGTTGCACAGCGTTAACCTCAGCACCAGCATTACCTGCTAAGATATTGGCTGTGAGTTGTTATGAATATATGTTTTCTGGATGTGAAGCGTTAACTACAGCCCCAGAATTGCCAGCAACAACTTTAGCTGAGAGTTGTTATTATAAAATGTTTAGCGGTTGTTCTAATTTAAGCGAAATAACAGTTGCTTTTACAGATTGGAATAATTCAAGCAATGCAACATACGAGTGGGTTTATGGTGTAGCAGAAACGGGTGCATTTATTTGTCCAAGTAAGTTAGATGATGTACGTGGTACATCTAATATTCCAATACAATGGAAGTGTCCAGAATTTTTAACATTTACATCAAATCAAGATGTTTCTACAATTGGATTTGCAAAAATTGCAGATGGTGCAAAGATTGAATATAATGATGGTACAGGTTGGAAAGATGCTACTATTTCTACTTCATTAACTTTAAATAATGGGCAGTTTGTTAAATTCAGAGGAGATTACAATAATGTAACAACATCGAAAACTGTTTATACACAATTTAAAATTGAAGGCAATGTATCAGCATCAGGCGATATTAATACTTTGATAGATGGTAAAGGTGGCGATATTGAAAAATTAAGCAGTTATAATTATAGTCGTATGTTCATGGAGTGTGCTGGCTTGACCGATGCTTCTGGTTTAAAATTGCCTTCAACAACTATGTCTGAAAGTTGTTGCTATCAAATGTTTGCAGGTTGTTCTGCATTAACCAAAGCCCCAGATTTAAAAGCAACGCAAATGGCTACAAGGTGTTACCAAGAAATGTTTAATTTGTGTACATCATTAACCGAAGCACCAAAATTGCCAGCAAATAACTTGGCTGACTATTGTTATGCTGATATGTTCCACTCTTGTCGTGCATTAACCGTAGTACAAGCATTACCAGCAACGGTTTTGTCTGAAAGCTGTTATAGTTACATGTTTTATGATTGTACTTCTTTACTCGTTGCACCAGCTCTAAGAGCAACAACTTTGGCTAAGAATTGTTATAAAAGTATGTTTAAAGATTGTTCTTCGCTTTTTTATGTAACAATATCAGATTGTTTAAGTGCTTTTGATAATAATTACACAAGCGAATGGTTGAGTGGAGTTGCCCAAGTAGGAATTTTTAGTTGTGGAGATATAACCCAAGTTAGTGATATAAAACGTGGAGCAAATTATATTCCAGAAGGTTGGTATGTAGGAGGTTATTACGTGGCACTAAGCGAAGACAATATTAATGAAGGTTTGTCATTATCAAAATCAAAATATTACAATAAAGACTTAGAAGGAATGTTGGCTAAAATACCTGCTTATCAACAAATGCCAGACAATTTTATTGATAATATGTATTCAATGGATGATACTATAAAGGTAAACCCTGAAAATTATGAAATATATGATATGTTTTATCAAAGTAGCCCAGCAGCTGCTCCTAATTCTGTTGACTATGATAAAACAAACAACACATTTGCTGTAAGTAGTTTACAAAATGGACAATTGGTAATAACAATAGATGGTTCAAAATTGTATCAAGTAAAATACTATTCAAATGATATGGAATTGGGAACCGAAATTAATCAGAATGACAAAACACCTATTGTATTCAGAAAAGGAGCAAAGAACAGTGATTTGCAGTCATTCTCAATAGATGGTTGTTTCCCAGAAATTTATACAAATGTTGAATGTACTAAAGAATTAGGCGATGATGAACTTTTGGTATCGTATTGTGATAATGGACTAGTGAAATTGTATAAAAAGCCTATTGAATACACTATCGCTTTCGACGCGAATGGCGGTAGCGACATTGACCCAATAACATATACAATAGAAGAAACTATAGATTTGTCAACCATCAAATCCGAAAAACCATATTACGACTTTGTAAAATGGGTAGATAATAATGGTACTGAAGTGAAGCAAATCTCAAAAGGTTCTTTTGGCGATATTACATTAAAAGCAAATTATACACCAACACAATATTCAATAACTTTTGATGTAGATGGCGGGAAACCAATAGATTCACTAACGTATACTATAGTGTCGGAAAACATCGATTTGTCAACCATTAAACCCGAAAAAGAAGGCTATCATTTCATTAAATGGATAGATGATAAAGACGCTGAAGTGACACAAATTGTCAAAGGCTCAAACGGCAATGTCGCATTGACCGCACAATTCGAGGCACACTCGTTCGGCAACTGGGATACGACGCTGGTTGCAACTTGCGCAGTCGCTGGCTTGCGTACCCACGCTTGCGCTTGTGGCGAGGTGGAAACTGATACCATCGCAAAACTTGCCCACACTGTAGTAGTCGATTCTGCCAAAACCGCAACCTGCACCGTGGCAGGTCTGACAGAAGGCAAGCACTGCTCGGTATGCGACAGCGTGCTTGTTGCACAGGATACAGTTTCTGCTCTTGGTCATTCGTTCACCAACTACATCTACAACAACGATGCAACAACTGAAGCCGACGGCACCGAGACAGCCGTTTGCGACCATGGTTGCGGTGCTACCGACATACGCACTGCCGAAGGCACCAAGTTGACCGGCATTGACGAGTTGGAGACAGCCGAAGTAGTCATCTACGCACACCACAACGTGATAGTTGTTGAGAATGCCGAAGCAGACATCTACGTTTACGATGCCACAGGCCGTTGCATCGAAATGCGCGAATCGTGTCCATCGGTAGAGATTGCAATGCCACGTGAGGGCATCTACATTGTCCGCACAGGCGACAAGACACAACGCGTGGCTGTGAAATGATTTGTTTCGCACAGATGACACGGATGACACAGATTTGATTTTTTGTTGTTGTAGGGACGCGGTGCCCGCGTCCGAAAAAAACACAAAATGGTTGCGACGCAAGTCGCAACCATTTTTATTTGTCTTTTGTCCAATGGATTTTCCCTACGGGAAATTGTGTTGCAATTATGATGCGGATACATTCAATGTGTCCCTACAGCGATGTTTGATGTTACTAGTGAGTTGTTTCGCACAGATGACACAGATGACACAGATTTGATTTTTTTGTTGTTGTAGAGACGCGGCGCGCCACGTCCAATCGCCAATGGCCAAATTCCGATGCTATCGGGACTAAATCCAACGCCTTTTGCCTTTTCCCTTATCCCTTTAATTTCACCTTTAAAATTCCAAATTTGTAATTTATCTTCTCCCTTATACCTCTAGTCTTGAACGTCTATCATGAAAGTTTTTTAATCTTGAATTTTATAGATAACCCCGAATGGTTATCTTTGCGGTTCTGAAAAACTCATAGCGTCGGAAAACAATTGATGATGGAATCAAGGAAGATAGTTGTCTTTTACTACACGCAAAGCGGTCAGGCACTTGACATAGCAAAAAGCATCTGCAAGCCATTGGCAACTGCCAATGCCGTCATCTATAAGGAGATAGTGCCAGAAAAGACATTCCGCTTTCCATGGAATTACAACGAGTTTTTTGACATTTTCCCTGAAACTCGTCTTGGCATTCCGCCATTTGGCATTAAGGAAATCGATTTGAGCGATGTTCAGGATGCCGATTTGGTTATTATTGGCGGTCAGTCGTGGTTTCTGTCGCCGTCGCTGCCTATACAGTCGTTCCTGGCTTCGGCTCCGGTTCGTGAATACCTGAAAGGCCGAAACGTGGTTTTTGTCAACGGATGCCGAAACATGTGGGTGAACACCTTCTTCGGAATCCGGAAGGCGTTGGGCGAGATTGGCGCAAGATTTGTGGGGCATATCGTCCTGCAGGACCGTGCTCACAATCTGGTCGGCATAGTGACCATTGCTCGCTGGCTGCTTTACGGCAAGAAGGAGGCCACAGGCATTTGGCCCGCTGCAGGCGTGTCCGATGCCGACATTGCCGGCGCATCGCGGTTCGGCGAAGTAATTGGCGAAGTTTTGCAGACAGACGGTTTCGGCTCGTTGCAACAGAAACTTATGAACGCAGGCGCCATCGACTACGTACCTAAAATAGTGTATGTAGAGAAAGTTGGCCACCGCATTTTTGGAATATGGGCAAAATTCATACGCAAGAAAGGCGAATGGGGGAATCCCGCACGTACACACCGCTGCACGCTGTTCTCATACTATCTGTTTTTCGTGCTATATGTGGTTTCGCCTATCGTGTTGACAATATATCATTTGCTATATCCTATCAGATACTATTTCATGAAAAGAAACAGACTTGAGATTTGCTACAATCTCGGTCAATGACATTTATTATGAGTAATTCAGCATACATAGTTAAAACGGCACACTTCTTCCCGAACGACCCTGTCAGCAACGACGACATGGAAAAGCATTTGGGAATGATTAACGGTCAGCCTTCGAAGGCAAGACGCATCATCTTGAGGAAAAACGGCATAGAGAGCCGTTACTACGCAATGGACGAGAATGGAAAAGTAACCCACACCAATGTGCAGATGGCCGCCAATGCCATCAACACGTTGCTCGAGAAACGTGGCGTCACAATCGACGATGTCGATGTGCTGTCGTGCGGAACAGCTTCGCCCGAACAGCTGATACCATCGCACGGAGTGATGGTTCACGGCGCTGTTGGCGGCAAACGCAATATGGAAGTTGTATCGTTCGCAGGCTCATGCTGTGCCGGAATTGATGCCTTGAAATACGCCTACATGTCAGTAATGTCAGGTTTGGCAAAGCGTGCCATAGCAAGCGCGTCCGAGCGTGCATCGGCTTGGCTTAACGCGTCGTATTTCCAAAAGGAGTCCGAAGAGCTGCTGAAGCAGGTGGATGCAAGGCCGATGCTGGCATTCGAGAAGGAGTTTCTCCGCTGGATGCTGTCAGATGCCGGAATGGCCATGATGATTGAGGACAAGCCGGTTGCCGACGGACTTTCGCTACGGATAGACTGGATTGAGATAACATCGTATGCCAACGAAATGGAGACTTGCATGTATGCCGGCGCCGAAAAGGAGGAGGACGGCTCGCTCAAAGGCTGGTCGCTGTTCCCCGAAGACGAGTGGCTGTCGAAATCTATATTTGCCGTAAAGCAGGATACGCGCATTCTGGGTGAGAATGTAGTGAAACTTGGCGGTCGTTACATGGCAGAATTGGCCAAAAAGCACAACTTCACCGCCGACGATATCGACTGGTTTCTGCCACATCTGTCATCAATGTTTTTCAAGGATTTGATACATGATGAACTGGCATCTATCGGCTTTGACATACCTGAAGAACGCTGGTTCTTGAATCTGCCTACAGTAGGCAACATAGCATCGGCATCAATGTTTGCCATGCTCGACGGACTGATGGAATCAGGCAAACTCAAGAAAGGGCAGAAAGTGCTCGCAATGGTGCCCGAAAGCGCCCGATTCTCCTACGGGTACTGCATGCTTACCGTTTGCTAGATAAAATGAAGACAGAGGAAGTTCCACAGGATTTGAAATATGCCAAAGGTTATGTTGTCCGCGACATAGCCTATGCGGTTGACAACGACGGCAAATACACTAGCGTCGTGAGCGACGGATGGGACGTAAAGACTGATGCCCTCGACTTGGCTTGGGATGAAATCAACGAACAATGCGATGACATCCTGAAACGCATTAAGAACGGAACATCAAGCCCGCTCGAATACTACGCCGCTAAAGGGCTTATGGACGTGAGGCTTCTATCTACATATACCGGAATATCAAAATGGAGGATACGCCGGCATTTCAAGCCTAAGAACTTCAACTCGCTCGACAACGAGACCTTGGCCAAATATGCCGATGCCCTGCGTATGACGGTTGAACAGTTAAAGACGATGCCCGAATAATGGAACTCGATTTTGTACATAAGCCTGCGGCACACTGCGAGAACGGAGTCATTGTGAATATGCTCCGGTATTACGGCATCGAGATATCGGAACCTATGGTTTTCGGTCTGTCGTACGGTCTGTTCTTCTCGCACATGACATTCGTGAAGATGTCCGGCATGGCCGTCACATCGTTCCGCACTTTCCCCGGAGTATTCATCTCCCGAATATCCAAAATGTTCGGAATAAAGGTTGACAAACGACGTTACCTGAATAAAGGCAAGGCTCTGAAAGCGCTTGACAGCCACCTTGCCGACGGCAATCCGGTGGGGTGCGTTGTGGGAATGTACTATCTGCCGTATATGCCGATGGAATACCGGTTCCATTTCAACGGTCACAATATCTGCATAATAGGCAAGGACGAATCGACTGGCGAATACATAGTCAGCGACCCGAACGCGCTCGAAAAGGTGCGCATTTCGAAGCAGGACTTGCTGAAAGTGCGCTACGCAAAAGGAGGAACTTACCCGCTTTACGGTTTGACATATTGGTTCAAGAAAGTGCCTGAAAAACTGCCCGACCTTGCGCCTCTCATACGCAAGTCGATACGCAAGAACTGCTGGTTCATGACAAGTCAGCCCAAATGGATAAATTTTGTAGGTGTCAACGGAATTGAGCACTTGAGCCGTCAGATACTGACTTGGGAGAAGAAGATGACACCGCGCCGTGCGGCTCTCAATCTTGCGCAGGTGGTGCGGATGCTCGAGGAGATAGGCACTGGCGGCGCTGGCTTCCGCTACATGTATGGCGCGTTCCTGCAGGAAGCGTCGAAAATTACCGGCATTGCCGAACTTGACGCATTCGCTGCCGACATCACTGAGATAGGCGACATGTGGCGCGATTTTGCCTACAAGGCTTCAAGAGTGTTCAAGCGCCGTCAAGGTGAGCAGGTCTCTTATCAGGACTTGTCAGACATACTTATGGCGATAGCCGTCAGGGAGCGCACGTTTTTCACGAATCTGAATAAAGTAGTACAGGATTAGCATCATGGCCGCCATTATCGACATACGCAATTTGTGCAAGACATATAAAGGCAACGACACTCCTGCTGTCAACAATCTCAGCCTTTCGATAGACGAGGGCTCGACGTTTGGGTTGCTCGGCCCTAATGGCGCGGGCAAGACTACCCTGATGAACACAATGTGCGGACTCATCAAGCCCGATGCCGGCGACATCACCATTTGTGGATATTCTGTCTTGAACGACATCGACAAGATAAAGGAACTGATTGGCGTCGTTCCGCAGAGCCTGGCGCTGTACCCGTCGCTCACCGCGGTCGAGAACATCAAGGTTTTTGGCGGAATATACGGCATACCCCGCAAGAGATTGTCGGAACTGACGGAGAGCCTGCTCAACGAGTTCGGGCTTTGGGAATACCGCAACAGGCTTACGGGCAAGTATTCGGGCGGTATGAAACGCAGCATGAACCTTATTGTCGGATTGCTGAATTCGCCAAAAGTGCTTTTTCTCGACGAGCCTACCGTAGGCATCGACGTGCAGACGCGCCACAACATACTCGAGTATCTCAAGACACTGAACAGCAAGGGCACCACGCTGATATATACGTCGCACTATCTGAACGAAGCCGAAACGCTTTGCGACCACGTCGCACTCATCGACAAGGGGCGGATAGCCTGCGTTGGCGAGCCTGCCGACCTTATCAGCCGTCACGGATGCTCTGACCTTGAGGACCTTTTCCTGAAAACAACAGGCACATCAATAGGCAATGCGTAAATTCATATCGATATTATACAAGGACTATCTGTTCCTGACGCGCGACATCGCCGGGCTTGCGTTCATGTTCCTAATGCCTTTGGTATTGGTAGTGCTGATGACCTATCTGCAGGATAGCACCTACAACTCGGTCAACGAGACGCAGATTCCACTTCTGCTCCTGAACAACGACAAGGACTCGCTTGGCTGTGCCATAGAGAAAAGCATTGCCGAAGTGGGCATCTTCGACATCACAACCGATATGGGTTCCGACTCGCTGACGGCTGAATTGCTTGAGCGCAAGGTGGCTCGTGGCGAGTATCAGATTGGCATTGTGATTCCGGAAGGCACCACTCGCAAGATTCGGAAGAACATACGCTCAAACGTGATGCACGCGTTCGACCCGGAGTACGAACTGAAGGAGGTTGAGCCGAACAACGTGTCGATTTTTGTCGACCCGACGGTCAAGGATTCGTTCAAGGCTACCATTGCAAGTTCCATTGGCGAATATGCCGCAAGGCTGCAGACCCAACTTGTGCTGAATGAGGTGGCCGCATCTGTCAATCAGATTTTTCCCGTAAGCATCGGCAAGATTGAAATTCCGCAAGACATAATAAACATACGCGAACAATATGCACAAGAGGGCGATTCTGTCGTAATGCCAAACTCGGTTCAGCACAATGTGCCTGCATGGAGCCTGTTTGCGGTTTTCTTCATTGTCATCTCGCTGGCAAACAATATAATAAAGGAGCGTGAGGACGGCAGTTTCCTGCGCATAAAGACTATGCCTTGCCCCGTGTGGGCTTACACGTTCGGCAAGATGGCCGTCTATATGGTAGTATGCCTTCTGCAGATAACGGTTATGATACTTATGGGCATATTTGTCTTGCCGAAAATGGGCTTGCCCCGTCTCGAACTTGGCCACAGCGTGGGTGCGCTTGTGCTCATGTCGCTGTCGGTGTCGCTGGCCGCCATAGGCTACGGAATGGCAATCGGGCGTATCGCTTCAAACAGCCAACAGGCATCAATCTTCGGCTCAATATCGGTTGTGATAATGGCTGCCGTGGGTGGCATCTGGATTCCGATATTCGTCATGCCGCACGCCATGCAGGTGGTAAGTCTTATTTCGCCATTAAATTGGGGACTTTCGGGTTTTTATGATATTTTTGTGCGCGACAGCGATTGGATGTCCGTACTGCCTGAATGTGGTCTGCTATTGGCCTTCGCTGCATTATGCCTGACATTGTCAGTACTTTGTGAAAATAAAAAAATCATACGATAATGGAACGTGAATCAGAATTGATAGAAACGCTTAAGTTACAAATCATCAACGCTTTGTCAATAGAGGACCTTACACCTGCGGACATAAACCCTGATGCGCCATTGTTTGGCGAAGGCGAAGGCCTGGGGCTTGACTCTATTGATGCCATTGAGTTGATTCTCCTTCTCGAAAAGGAATACCACATACACGTTGACGACCCACGCCAACGCCGTGAAATACTGGCTTCTGTCAGGACAATGGCGCAGTTCATCCTATCTCACGAAGAAAAATAGCATAATGCCTGCTCGCGTCTTTGTCACGGGATTCGGCATTCTGTCGTCGATAGGCATCGGTCCTGAAGAGACATTGTGCTCACTCGCAAGCAAGAAAAGCGGCATTGGCAGGTTGCAACTGTTCGATTCGGCCTTGAAGGACATTCCTGTAGGCGAAATACACAAGTCGAATTCGGAATTGGCCGAAATGGCTGGTGTGGCGCTTGACGAACACCATAGCCGTTCGTTTCTGCTCGGACTCATTGCCGCCAAAAGTGCCGTGGCAATGGCCCAATGTGACACACGCGTCGGCAATATCGGCATTGTCGGCTCAACAACGGTTGCCGGTCAGGATCTGCTTGAGGCCCACTACGAGGAAATGCTCGGCCATAAGTGCCACGACCTTGCGATGTATCAGGCTTTCGGCTGTTCGGGAACTACCGAATACATCGCCCTTGAGTTGGGCATCACGCATAACATATCTACTATCAGCACTGCCTGCTCGTCGTCGGCAAACGCCATAATGAACGGCGTAAGGATGATACGCAACGGCTTGGCCGACACTATGCTTGTGGGCGGAATGGATGCGCTGTCGCGATTCTCGCTTAACGGATTCAACGCTCTGGAGATTCTGTCGCCTACGGGTTGCCGTCCGTTCGACCGCGACCGCAACGGCATAACGCCTGGCGAGGGAGCCGCCTTCCTGGTCCTGGAGTCGGAGGAGATGGCAAGAGACAAGCGCAAATATGCCGAAATAAAGGGGTTTGCCAATTTCAACGAGGCTTTTCATCAGACGCTTGTCAATCCTGATGGCATATACGCCCGCAACACAATGCTGAAGGCCATTGAATCGGCTGGGCTTGCGCCGTCGGACATCGATTACCTGAACGCTCACGGCACCGGAACGCAGGCCAACGACCTTGCCGAAAGCAAGGCCATCTGCGGCGCCTTTGGCGAAAAACTGCCGTTGGTAAGTTCAACAAAAGGTTTCACGGGACATACTTTTGCAGCAGCCGGCGCCATTGAGTGCGTGCTGTCAATCTTGTCAATCAACAACGATATGGCATTGCCAAATGTCAGGTTCGGCAATCCTATGGACGAAGGCCTGTTGACGCCTGTCTGCGAACCAATAAGCATGCCCATACGCAACATAGTGTCAAACTCATTCGGCTTTGGCGGCAACGACACAAGCCTTGTAATATCGAAAGTGCAATGAAGGCATACATCAACTCAGTCGGCATGATATCGCCCCAACGCACCTTCGACGGCGCGTTCTTCAGTGACGGAATGACCGAATACAACCAACAGGCCATTCGTTGTGTCGAGCCCGACTACAAGACCTTAATCGACCCTGTGAAGTTGCGCCGAATGTCGCGCATACTGAAGATGGGGTTGGGCGCCGCAAGCATCTGCATGGGCAACAGCGGAGTAAGGCCCGATGCCGTAATAGTGGGCACTGGCTTGGCTTGCCTGACCGATTTGGAAAAATTCTTCTTCGCCATAAAGAATGAGAAGGAGCAGTTCCTGTCGCCGATACCGTTCATAAATTCGTCGCACAATATGATTGGCAGCCAAATAGCCATAGCGTTCAAACTTAACGGCTACAACATGACGTACATTCACAATGCGTTGTCGTTTGAGAATGCCTTGCTCGATGCTCTTATGCGGATAGGCGAAGGCGATGCCGAAAATGTGCTGCTTGGCGGCATCGACGAATATACGCAGCAGTTTCACCAAATGGCCGACAATCAAGGGCTGTGGCGCAAGAGCGCTCTTCTCAACTCGCAGTTGTTTGACGGGGCAGAGGAGGGAACGCTGTATGGCGAAGGCTCATCGTTCTTTATGCTTGGCGCGAAGGCAACGGAAAATTCATTGGCCAAAGTCGTTGGTACAATGACTATGGTCGGCAAGAATTTGAATGTTGAGGCCGAAGCCGAAAACTTCATCAAGCGTTACGGACTGTCGCTTTCAGAAGTTGATACAGTAGTGCTCGGCCGCAATGGCGATTGCCGTACCGACAAGCCTTACATTGAACTCGAAAAATCGTTGCCATACGCAAATGTGGTGTATTACAAGCATTTGTGTGGCGAGTACCTAACATCGACGGCATTTGCAATGTGGATGTCGGCAAATATCCTGAACAGCCAACACATACCACAATTTGCACTTATGCGCAAAGGACAATCGTCTGACATAAGAAAAGTGCTGATATACAATCAGTATGAGGGTGTGGAACATTCGTTTACATTGCTTGAACGAATTTAGGATTGCGATTAATAGCGAGTATCTTTGTTTTTAGGACAAAAAAGCCTTAAGTATCTTTGTTTTTAGGACAGAAAAAGCCTTAAGTATGTTTGTTTTTAGAACAAAAAAAGACTTTAATATCTTTACTTTTAGAACAAAAGTGATGTGTTATTCTTTGAAATACAATAAAATGTATTTATTATTGCACATAAATAAAAGTATGTAATGTTTTTTAGAACGATTCTTTCCGATTTACGCCAATGGGCGACAAGCGAGCATAGGAAACCGCTTGTGTTGCGTGGTGCGCGTCAGGTAGGTAAGACAACCGTGGTTGACTGCTTTGGTAATGAGTTTGATAACTATTTGTCGCTCAATTTGGAACGCGACAATGTCAAGGAAATATTTGAGATGCCAATATCGCTTGACGATATGGTGAAATTGCTTTTTTCACGTGCGGGAAAAATCCGTAAAAAAGGCAATACGCTAATCTTTATCGACGAGATTCAGAATTCGGCACGTGCCATGAGCCTGTTGCGCTATTTCTATGAAGATATGCCTGAAGTACATGTGATAGCAGCGGGTTCGCTACTTGAGAATGTTGTTGATTTGCAAAATTCATTTCCTGTTGGACGAGTCGAATTTATGGCAATGCATCCATGCTCGTTTCGTGAATTTCTGGTGGCTTTGGGCAAGGAAAATCTGCTTGAAGTTATGGAAAATCCGCAATACGTTCAGCCTTTTCATGCAGAGTTGATGCATCTTTTCAATCAATATACAATAGTTGGTGGCATGCCCGAGGCGGTTGCGCAGTATGCAAAAAAGCGTGATATTCTTGCTATGGATAAGGTTTATGAGTCGCTTGTACATGCTTATGTCGCCGACATCGTAAAATATGTCAAGCACGGCAAACTGGCGGAAGTGGTGCGTTTTGTTATTGAGACGGCTTGGGCAAAGGCTGGCGAAATAATTACCCTTGGCAATTTCAACAATTCGCAGTACAATGCGCGCGATGTGGCCGAGGCTTTCCGTACCCTTCAACGCTCAATGCTGGTGGAACTGGTCTATCCAACCACGGCTACCACGGTGCCTGTCTTGCCCGAAACAAAACGTATGCCCAAACTATTGTGGATTGACACTGGCTTGGTGAATTATCAGGCTCATATCCGTAGGGATTTGATTGCAGCTAACGACATACTTGACGTGTGGCGTGGCCACATTGCCGAACAGGTCGTGGCGCAGGAGTTGCTGGCTCTGAATAATAAAATAGGGCAGAAACGTGGTTTTTGGATGAAAGACAAGGCTGCCGCCGAGGTTGACTTTCTGTTTGAGTTCGATTCGCGATTAGTGCCGATAGAGGTGAAAAACGGGCATAATTCTCATTTGCGCTCGTTGCATTCGTTTGTCGATGCTTCGCAACGGAACAATGTGGCTGTGCGTGTCTGGTCACAGCCATATTCAGTGGACAAGGTGACAACCATAATTGGGCAGAAGCCGTTCACGTTGCTGAATGTGCCATTCTATATGGTTGGCAATTTGCCAAAACTGCTTGGAAATGTGTTGTGAGTTTTCTGTAGGGGCGTGACGCGTCTCAACAAAAAACATTCAATACAAAATCATATAGTCAATAATTATTTTCCGTGTTCATTGAAACTTTTTTGAATCGGAGCCGATAGATGTTTCCTTAATGGTTACCTTTGGAACTTCGAATTTTTGAAAGTTACAAGACAAAATTTATGGCAAATTGGGTAGAAACGCTTGACCGTCTTGGCATTGTGGTTGTAATTCCAACCTACAACAACCATAAGACCATTGGGCAGGTCATAGCCGATGTGAAGCAGTATGCCAACCATATTATTGTAGTCAACGACGGCTCTACCGACGGCACTGCCGAAATACTTTCGGGCATTGGCAATATCGAGGTCATCACGCATCCAAGGAACTGCGGCAAGGGCACAGCGCTCAAGAACGGTCTGTGCAAGGCCAAGGCCGACGGTTACCGATATGCCATAACAATAGATAGCGACGGGCAGCATTTTGCGTCCGACATACCGTCATTCGCACAGGAAATCGAGCAAAATCCCGATTGCCTGCTTGTGGGGGCGCGGAATATTCAGGCCGACAACATGCCTGGCAAGAACACGTTTGCCAACAAATTCTCAAATTTCTGGTTCAGGCTCGAGACTGGCGTCAACCTTCCGGATACGCAGTCGGGCTATCGCCTTTATCCTGTGCAGAGGATGAACGTGGCAAGGTGGTACTACACGGCTAAATATGAGTTCGAACTAGAGGCGCTTGTGTTCGCATCGTGGGCTGGCCTCACGGTCAAGAACATACCGGTAAGCGTTTACTATCCGCCTGAGGGCGAGCGCGTGTCGCATTTCCACCCTGGGCGCGACTTCACACGCATCAGCATTCTCAATACGGTGCTTGTGCTTGTGGCATTGCTGTGGATTTACCCGCGCAATTTCTTCAGAAAACTGAACAGGGAGAACGTCCGCAAATTCATAAGCGACAACATAACACATTCGCCCGATTCAAACGCGCGCATCACGGCTGCCGTGATGTTGGGCATATTCATGGGCATTGTGCCGGTGTGGGGCTATCAGATGCTGATTGCGTTCGCCTTGGCGCATCTGCTCAGGCTTAACAAGGTGATAACGCTTGTGGCATCAAACATCAGCATCCCGCCAATGATACCGTTTCTGCTTTACGGCAGTTACTTTACCGGTTGCAAGGTCATGGGCCTGCCTGCCACGCTCAACCTCGCCAACATGACGCTCGAAAATGTCAAAAACGTTCTTATACAGTATGTTGTCGGAAGCCTTATATTTGCCGTCATTTGCAGCATAGCCGTCGGGCTTGTATCTTTTTTGCTGCTTTCAGTCTTTAGAAGGAAGAATCGCGTATGAGCAAGATATTTTTAGGGATATACAGGTTTTTCAGTCAGCGTAAGGCATTGTTCTATTGTTTCTTGACATTGTCGGTGCTGTTGATGGGATTTGCCGCAAGCAGGATAAAACTGCGCCAGACGGTGGCCGATTTCTTCCCTACTAAGTCCAACCTTGACGCCACATCCGACGTCTTCCAGAATCTGGAGATCACCGACAAGATAATGGTGATGTTCTCGCCTGCCGACGGTACATTGCAGACCGACAGCCTGATGCGTGCCGCCGACGACCTTGCGTCGGCTATCGGCAATTCGTGTGGCGACTACATAAAGGGCATAGTGCTGAAAATCGACAATCAGACCATTTCGGGTGTGAGCGATTTCATTTACAGTAAGTTGCCTTTTTTTCTGACCGATAGCGATTACGTCCGTTTCGACTCGCTGATAACAGCCGAAAGCATAGCCAACCGCATGCGGCAAAATTACCAGAACCTTATATCGCCACTCGGCATAGGCACAAGGCAGTTCATTCAGTGCGACCCGCTCGGGCTTGGCTTCCAGACTCTTGAAAACCTGCAGGATTTCCAGATTGAGTCGGGCTACATACGCTACAACGACTATCTTTTCACCAAGGATACGGCAACACTGCTCATGGTGGTGATGCCAAAATTCGATATGGGCCAGATTGGCAACAATCAGGATTTTGTAACGGCTCTCGAGAACGAGATACTTAAATCAAATAGCCTGCATCCGTCGGTGCTGACCGAGTATTTCGGCGGAGTGTCGGTGAGCGTGTACAATGCGCGCCAGGTGATGAACGACACGCTTGTGACGTCAATTTTGGCACTGATAATCATTGTGGTGTTCATATCGCTCGTGTTCAAGCGCAAGTCGTCGATACCTCTCATATTGGCTCCGGTGGCGTTTGGCGGATTGTTCGCCTTGGCGCTGGTGGCGCTTATCAAGGGCGAGATAACAATTGTGGCCATTGGCGCAGGTGCCGCCATCATAGGCATAGCATTGAGCTATTCAATCCACATGCTGGCACACCAGAACCACGTGAAGACTGTTGAACAGCTCATAAGTGAGTTGGCATATCCGCTGACTATCGGCAGTTTCACTACCATTGGCGCATTTTTTGCATTGATATTCACCAACTCAAGCATGTTGCGCGATTTCGGCCTGTTTGCATCGCTAACGCTAATAGGCACCACCATTTTCTGCCTGGTTTTCCTTCCGCATTTCCTTAAAGGACAGTCTGATGTGAAGCGCGGACGTACTCTTAAATTCATTGAGAAGATAAACTCATACAGGTTCGAGAAGAACAAATGGCTTGTCGGTGCCCTTGTGGTTGCCATTGTAGTCGGTTTGTTTACTGCCAACAAGGTCAGGTTCAACAGCGACATGATGACCATGTACTACGAGCCTGAACACCTCAAGGCCGCAAGGGAGCGGCTCGAGTCGTTCACTGAGTCGGGCGACCGCAACGTAATGTTTGTAAGCGTTGGCGACAACATCAGCCAGGCGGCGCAAAACTACGCCAGCACCAATCTTACTCTCGACAGCCTGAAAAGTCGCGGACTGATTAAGGGCTACGCATCGGCGCAAAAGTTTATCATCCCTGCCGACGAGCAGCAGCGCCGGCTCGACTTGTGGAACAGTTTCTGGACCGAAGAACGGCGCAGTCTTGTGCAATCGCAAATTGCGGCAGAAGCCGAAAAGTACCATTTCAAGGCATCTACATTCAGCAAGTTCGCGGAGTGGTTCAATTCAGATTTCACGTCCATCGACTACGCCGAAGACAACAGTTTCAGTCAGTTGCTGTCAAACTGGACTTCGGTCTCCGATAAGCGCAACATGCTGATAACGCAGGTGTTGCTGAACAACAACATCAAGCAGCAGGTCTATGACGAATTGCAGTCGAACCAGAACCTTGTCATTTACGACCGCTCGTACTATACAAACCAGTGGGTGACTACAATGAACGACGATTTCAACTGGATTCTGTACGTGTCGTCGTTCCTTGTGTTCTTTGCCTTGCTGGTGTCGTTCGGCAGGCTCGAGCTTACGCTCATCAGTTTCTTGCCGATGTTCGTGAGCTGGTTTGTCATTCTTGGCTTAATGGCTATTTTAGGCATCGAGTTTAACATTATCAACATCATACTTTCGACATTCATATTCGGCATTGGCGACGACTTCAGCATATTTATCATGGACGGTCTGCAGAACAAGTACCGTACCGGCCAGAAGATACTCGAGTCGCACAAGACGGCCATTTTCTGTTCGGCATTCACCATAATCGTCGGAATGGGTGCCTTGGCGTTTGCCCAGCATCCGTCGTTGCAGTCGATTTCGCTGATATCAATAATAGGCATATTGGTTGTAGTGCTTGTGGCCTTTGCCATTGAGCCTATCATCTTCAACTTCTTCATAGCCAATCCGGCGTCCAAAGGCAATCTGCCATACACAGTATGGGGACTTTTGCAGACGTCGTTTTCGTTCCTGGTTTTCCTGACGGGATGCGTGCTCCTTCGTGCGCTTAATATAGTGCTTTACTTAGTGCCGGTGCGCAAGCGTCTGAAACGCAACCTGCTCTGCTATCTGATGAGCAAGGCGTGCAAATGGACAATTTTGGTGTCGCGACAGATAAAGTACGAGGTTGAAAATGCCGGCAACGAGGATTTCCGCAAGCCGTCGGTCATGATAGCCAACCATCAGTCGTTCATGGATATTCTGGTCATGCTGTCGATGTCGCCAAAGGTTTTGATGGTTACAAACAAGTGGGTTTGGCACTCGCCATTTTTCGGCGGACTGATACGCTATGTGGGGTTCTTCTTCAACGAGAACGGCTACGAGTACAATGCCAAGCAGATGGCCGAACGTGTCAAGGAAGGCTACTCGGTTGTGGTGTTCCCTGAAGGCACTCGCTCGTACGACGGAACCATCGGACGTTTCCACAAGGGCGCGTTCTACATGGCCGAAACTCTTGGACTCGACATCACGCCTGTGGTGCTTTACGGCGCAGGCAACATCATAGCAAAGAGCCAGCCGTTCAACGTGCGCGAGGGCAAGCTTGTGGCACGCATTTTGCCTCGCATAAAGTTTAGCGACCGCTCGTTCGGCGACAGCTACAAGGCCCGCACAAAAACAGTATCAGACTTTTTCAGGAACGAGTACGAAATGCTTTGCGAAAAGTGGAACCATCCGTTCAACTCCACATTCTTCGATGTCATAATGCACAACTACATCTACAAGGGACCTGTCGAGGAATGGTATCTGCGCATCAAGATAAAGATGGAGCACAACTACGAACTGTTCGACAGCATTGTGCCACGTAGCGGACAAATAACCGACATTGGCTGTGGTTACGGTCCGTTGTGCTACATGCTTGCGCTCACATCGAAAAAACGCAACGTCTTGGGCATCGACTACGACGAGGACAAGATTGCCGTAGCCCAGCACGGATGGCTGCGCAGCAAGTGCAACTTGCGTTTCGACTATGCAAATGCCCTTGAGTACGACTTGCCGCAAAGCGATGTGTTCATTTTGAACGACATGCTCCACTACATGAGTGCCGAGCATCAAAATACATTGATAAGAAAGTGCGTCGATGCATTGACGCCCGACGGGTTCATAATCATCCGCGACGGCAACACCGAAGAGGAGGAACGCCACAAGGTCACCAAATTCACCGAACTGATGTCGACCCGAATCATCAAGTTCAACAAGACGGAGGAGCAGCTGTGCTTCGTGTCGGAAAGCCGGATGCGTCAGATTGCGGCCAATTGCGGAATGTCGGTCGAGTCGCTGCAGAACGACAAATACACGTCAAACACCATCTACATCTTTAGGAAGAATGCGAAAGCTTAAGTCGATCGGAAGAATATTGCTCTATGTGTGCGGCTTTATGCTGATTCTGGTGCTTATACCAGTAATCATGCTTGCCTATCTATATTTCACTGCCGACATGAAGAAGCCTGTCGGCTTTGAGCCACGCAACGGCCAGGTCGTAGTCAGCGACGACGGCGTGAGTGCCTACGGCAACGATACCTTGAGGCTGGGCCAGAGTGGCTGGTGGGAAGCAAAACTGTGTGGCGGCGCCTTCGAGCGTGGCGAGGCTTACGGCAAGCTTGCGCAAGACATCATCTACCGGCAGGAACAGATTTTTGTCGACCAGATACGCACATTTGTCCCGTCGGAAAAATACCTCAGTTTTTTGCGCTATCTGACAATGACGTTCAACCATTCGCTCGGCAAATACATTGAGCAGGAATTTCGCGAGGAGATATACGGAATGTCGCTTTCGTGCTCCGATGAATTCAACTTCGTGGCCGAGCCGTACGAGCGCCAGATGAACTACCATTCGGCCCACGACATTGGTCACGCCATGCAAGACTACATGCTTGTAGGATGCAGTTCGTTTGCCACTTGGGACAATTCCAGCGCCAATGGCGACTTGATTGTCGGACGCAATTTCGACTTCTACATGGGCGACGAGTTTGCCCGCAACCGTGTTCTGATGTTCTATTTTCCCGAAAATGGCTACAAGTTCGCATCGGCAAGTTGGCCAGGAATGATTGGCGTCATGTCGGGAATGAACGAGAAGGGCCTCACTGTCACAATCAATGCCGCAAAATCGTCTATGCCGACATCGTCGGCCACGCCGATATCGATACTCACCCGCGAGATTCTGCAATATGCATCCACCATCGACGAAGCCTTGCAGATAGCCCAAAAACGCAAGACTTTCGTGTCGGAATCCATATTGATAGGTTCCGCCATCGACGGGCGTTCGGCTGTAATAGAGAAATCGCCTGAAAAGACGGCCTTGCTCGAATCGGACACTTCATTTATCATTAGCGTAAATCATTTTCAGTCAGATGCTTTTAAGGACGATGCCCGCAATATCGAGAATATTGCCACATCTGACAGCCCGTTCCGCTACAACCGCATAAGTCAACTGCTTAATGACAAATATCCTCTTGACGAGGCCGGTGCAGTCTCCATATTGCGCGATTACAAGGGTATGAACGACAGTCTGATAGGTTGGACAAACGAGGCGGCGCTGAACCAGTTTATTGGTCACCATTCGGTTGTGTTCAATGCCAGCAAGATGATAATGTGGATATCGACATCGCCTTGGCAGTCAGGACCTTATGTGGCATACAACCTTGCCGACATATTCAGCGGAAAGACAGGTTTCGGCACCGAGATATCCGATAGCCGCTTGACAATCCCGGCCGATCCTTCAATCAGCGCCGAGCAGATGCAGGATATTTTCCGCATCAAGCAGATGACGCACGAGTTCCGCGTGGCCGTAAAGCAGTCGCAGCACATTGACAGCGTGGCCCTTGCCGAATTTGAAAGCCTGAATCCCGAACTATATGCAACCTACGAAATTTTGGGCGACTACTACCATTCGCAGTCCGACACCCTAAATGCAAGGCAAAATTGGAACAAGGCGTTGCTAAAGTACATTCCAAAACAGGCTGAACGGGAGCGGATAGCCGAAAAACTGCATGGTTCCAATTGATGTAAGTAGGAGTAAGTTGCGAATTACGGGCTTTGAATTACGAAGTTGCAATCCAAAACAATATCTTTGGGGCACAAACAAAAAGTAAAAACAATGTTTGCACTATTTAGGAAAGAATTGGCTGGATTTTTCAGCTCGGTAATTGGCTATTTGGCAATACTTATATTCTTGATAGCCACCGGCTTGTTTCTGTGGGTCATGCCAGGAGGCAACAATGTCCTCGATGGTGGATATGCAACCCTCGACGGGCTGTTCGGCCTTGCGCCGTGGCTGTTCCTTTTTCTCATACCTGCCATCACGATGCGCAGTTTTGCCGAGGAGCGTAAGACCGGAACGCTCGACTTGCTGCGCACCCGTCCGCTTACCGAGACAGAGCTTGTGCTAGGCAAGGATTTGGCATCGTTTGCCATTGCGCTTATCGCCATCGCCCCAACGCTCATCTATTACCTGTCGGTCTATCTGTTGGGCAATCCGGTCGGAAATGTCGATGCAGGCGGGACTTGGGGCTCATACATCGGGTTGGCCCTTTTGGCAATGGCCTACGTCAGCATTGGCGGATTCTGCTCGTCGCTAACCGATAGCCAGGTTGTGGCATTCCTGCTAGCAATCGTCATCACGTTCATATTCTATATGGGTTTCGATGCGCTTGGCTCTACGCTCGGCAATATTGGCGCTGGTATCGGCAATCTGAGCATTGATGCTCATTACCAGTCAATTAGCCGGGGCGTTGTCGATACCCGCGACTTGGTCTATTTTTTGTGTGTGACGGCATTTTTCATACTGCTTACAAGACTTAAACTGCTCCTGGCAAAATGCTAATTATTCAATCTTGACATGAAAAGGCAACATATAACCGAGACAGCCATTTGGGTGGCCATACTGCTACTTATAGGCATACTGTCGTCGTACATTTTCGCCCGCTTCGACCTTACGGCCGACAAGCGCTATTCGCTTTCGAAGTCAACAAAAAGCATGCTTTCCAGCCTCGACGACGAGGTCTATTTCAAGGTTTATCTCGAAGGAGACTTGCCTGCCGGATTCAAGCATCTGCAGAACTCGGTGCGCGAGATGCTAGACGAGTTCCGCGCCTATGGAGGGGAGAATGTGCAGTACGAGTTTATCGACCCAACCGAAAACCCGAACGAACAGGCCCGACAGCGCATTTTCCGCGAGCTTTACCAGAAGGGTCTCGACCCGACAAACCTGCAAGTCAAGGAGAAGGATGGAAGCACGTCGCAAAAGCTGATATTCCCAGGCATCATGGTATCGTACCAAGGTCGCGACGTGGCTGTCAACATACTGAAGAACCACATGTCATCGTCGGCCGAAGCCAATTTGCAGACATCAGTGCAGTCGCTTGAGTACGACCTTACATTTGCCATAAACCAGTTGCTTACGCCAACAGCGCCGCTAATCGGGTTTTTGCGCGGTCACGGCGAACTAGGGCCGGAGCAAATGGAGGATATGGCCTACACGCTTGGCAATTTCTACAGCTTGCGCCAGGTTGATGCCGATGCCGAGATACTCAAGACCGATTCAACGGACCAGCTGGCATATAGACTGATAGTTGTGGCGCAGCCTGTGACCAGATTCTCGGAACCTGAAAAATTCCTGATTGACCAGTACATAATGAATGGTGGCCGTCTGCTGTGGCTCATCGACAACTCCACAGCCAGCATTGACAGCCTGTCGCACGGGCGCGACGTTATGGCCACATCCATCGACCTCAATCTCGACGACCAGCTCTTCAACTATGGCATCCGCATGAACAACAACCTGGTGCAGGATATGCAGTGCGCCGTAATACCGGTCAACACCGCATTGGTAGGGCAACAGCCACAGTTCTCGCCTGCACCGTGGATATTCTCGCCAATAGTCATGCCATCGGCAAGCCATCCGATGACAAAGAATCTCGATATGATCCGCATCGATTTTGCATGCTCAATTGACACCGTAGGCAACGACGCCAGTGTATGCAAGACCATACTGCTAGCCACCTCCGACAACAGCCGTACGGTGGCATTGCCTACACAAGCCGATTTGTCGATAGTGGGCAACCGAATCGAGACGGAAAAGTTCAGCCGTAGTCAATTGCCATTGGCCGTATTGCTCGAAGGCCAGTTCCGTAGCGCATTTGCCAACCGCCCGCTTCAGGTCGAAGGCTTCAGTCGCCGGCAGTTCCGTCAGCATGGCGAGCCAACCCGCATGATTGTCATCTCCGACGGCGACATCATCCGAAATCAGTTCAGGCAGAATGGCGACAGGCTTGAGCCTCTGCCTCTTGGCTACGACCGTTTCACTCGTCAGACATTCGGCAACAAGGAATTCCTGCTCAACGCGGTCAACTATCTGTGCGGTTTCGACGAGCTGATGGAGAGCCGTTCAAAGGAATTCAGGCTTCGCATGCTAAACAAGGCCAAGGTGCAGGACGAGCGAGCCAAGTGGCAGGCCGTGAATGTTGTCGTGCCGGTTGTGCTCATGATTGCATTCGGCTTGCTGTTCACCAATTTCAGAAAACGCCGTTACCAATGATTCGAAAAGGTCAGGCACGATTGTTGCTGGCGTTTGCCATATTGCTGACTGTCACAGCCATTGTGGTGGCCACTAACGGCAAATCCACCATCAGTGGCAGGCAGGGCGACTTTGCCGTGTCCGACACGTCGGCCGTAACCGTAGTGCTCATTGCCGATGCGCAAGGTGGCAGTGTCGAGCTTCATCGTTCAGCCGGGCAGTGGCTTGTAGACGGACAGACACCGGCCCGAGCCGACATGGTGCAAGTTCTCATAAAGGTCCTGCATGACATCGACAAGTCGAAGGTGGTGGCAAGGTCCGATGCCCGGCGCATCGTGTCGGAAATGAAGAAAAGCGGAACAAAGCTCACCGTGAGGAACCGGAAAAAGACACTTGTGACGTATCATCTGCTTTTCGAGGGCGATGTATGTTACGCAATGCTGGAGCGCGCCTCACGCCCGTTTGCCGTTGAGGTGCCTGGCTACGGACAGATGATATCCATCTTGCACCTGACAGATCCAACCGACTGGAAAAGCCGTTCGGTGTTCGCCGTAAATCCACATGACATCAGGCAGATAGTGTTTGACGACAATACCGACGGGTCGTTTGTAGTGAGGCAGTCGGGCCGAGGGTTCGAAGTGCTGTCGCACCCGCTTGGACTGAAAGTGCCGAATGTAGACGAAGAAAAACTGTTCAGATATGTCGCACAGTTCCGTCACAAGGAGTTTTCGGCCTATGTGCAGATGCAACCGTTCTCCATCGACTCAATAAAGGCCACAACCCCAATGTACACGCTGTCGGTGACGACTGCCGACGGACATGAGTTCTGGTGCAAGGCATACGAGCGCCATCTGTCGTGGAAACATGGCGAAAAGGATTTCGACAACTTCTACCTGTTGCTCGGCAATGGCGACTTTGTGCAGGCTAAGTATTTCGATTTTGACCCGATAGTCAAGAATTTGGACTATTTCAGGGCCGAGTAGTAATATTCCGGTTCAAAATCATCTTCGGTTACCATATCAAAAACTTTTTTATAAATTTGGGCGTTTTGGCGCATGCCGACATTAAGGGTAGTCCCCTGAACAGAATTTCATAATTTAAAAACACATACAGATGAACTTTATCGTATCAAGCACGCAACTTTTGAACCACTTGCAGGCAGTAAGCCGAGTAATCAGTTCAAAGAACACAATGGCCATTCTTGACAATTTCCTTTTCGATTTGAACGAGAACACATTGACAATAACGGCTTCCGATGTCGAAACAACAATGACAACATCATTCGAGGTAGATAGCGCTTCGGGCTCGGGCCGGATAGCCGTTGATGCAAAGCGTCTTACGAACATATTGAAGGAGTTCCCTGAACAGCCTTTGACATTCAACATGGACAACGATTCGTACAATGTCGATATAGTTTCAGAAAACGGTAAGTTCAGCGTGCTGGGCCTTAACGGCGACGACTTTCCACAGGTGCAGGACCTGCAGGGCGACACTTGTACTGTCCGCATGACGGCTGAAGTGCTTCAGCAGGGTATTGTAAAGAGCATCTTCGCCACATCGACCGACGAATTGCGCCCAATAATGACCGGCATTTTTGTCGAGATTACGCAAGGCAAGATAAAATTCGTGGCTACCGACGCTCATAAGCTTGTGTGCTACAGCCGCGCCGACGTTCAGGCAGAAACCGACAGCTCGTTCATTTTGCCACAGAAGCCGGCCAACTTGCTGAAAAACATACTCCCGAAGGACGACAGCCCAGTAAACCTGTCATTTGACAAGAAGAATGCAGTGGTCGAGTTCAACGAGTACAAGCTTGTCTGCCGTCTGATTGAAGGCATGTATCCAAACTATCAGGCTGTCATTCCTACCGATGCGCCTCGTAAACTCACAATCGACCGTCTCGACCTCTGCAACTGCTTGCGCCGTGTGTCAGTGTTCTCGAACCAGGCAAGCAACCTTATCAAGTTGACAATCACGGCAAACCAACTTACGGTTTCGGCTCAGGATATAGACTTCTCAATATCGGCTCACGAACGCGTAAAATGCCAATATGAGGGTGAGGATATGGAGATTGGCTTCAAATCGACATTCCTTGTCGAGATATTGTCAAATCTGGCTTGCACTGATGTCGTTGTCAACCTTTCCGATTCGTCGAGGGCAGGCACCTTTGTGCCACTTGAACCAACATCGGTTGATGAGGAAGTGCTTATGCTTTTGATGCCTATGATGATTAATTAAACAATCCATGCATATTGATTGCGAAAGGGGAAATGCCAAAGGCGTTTCCCCTTTTTCTTTTAATTGCGTGTGACGTGACATTGTGATTGAATGTTGTAAATCAATGTCTTGAAAGGAGCTTTCAAGTCTGTGGAATTTCGCCATGTTGCTTTGCCTCATTCAATTGGGGGCCGGCTATTAGTCTTTCCCTTTATGCCTAGTGTCTTTTGTCCCCGATTTCGTCAACCAAAAAACTTCGCACTTGGCAATTCGTAATCTGTATTTCGTAATTATTTTTAATTCTTGATATTAATTCAAAATTTACTTTTTGTAGTTTTGCAATTGGTTAAGGGGAGTTCAGAATTGCTTGTGTCGTTTTTGAGATTATTGCCAGGCAGATTGATGTTTTGAACCTGACACTGTGACAGGGCCAAAGACATCGGCATGATGGCAAAAGTTCGAAATCACACATAAAGATGATGAACGGCATTACGTGAATTTTATAATCTGGGGAATCTATGGAAATCCCCTTAAGGCATCGCAATGAAATTTTTGCACAATAACAATATTACGTCAGATTCGGTATCAATACAGGCAGGTGCGGGCAATTCTCTCATTATTGCCAAGCCATCGCTCGATTTTGAGACAGGGGCTTTTGTGGTTGATTCAAGCAGACTGGCACCAAAAAAGGTATCGGCGCCAATAGTCAAGACGGTGCCGTATGTGCCGGAAAACGACACCATCAACCATCCTGACTATGATGTCTTGACGGGTGATTTCGTCATATCAGCCGACAATTCAATAGCATCGCAATTGCGCGTATATCCAATTATGCCGCTTCCTGATGCCGAATCATCGCAACATATTGTTGCGGTTGAGCCTCGCCAAATATTACCGGCTGAACCAGAACAGCCTGTCGTTTCAGATGCTGTGACGGAAAACAATGCTGAGCAATCCGAGGTGTTCGCCTCCGCCGTCAATGTTCAACAGGCACTGGACACTGTTGCCGTCAGTGACGATACATTGGCTATTGTGGCCGATACGGTTGACTTTGACACAGTCTCTATCGCAAATGTCGGCTCCCATAGGGTGTTTGAGGAGAAGGAAGGCAAGCCTATTGTACGTAAGTCCGATAACTTCACTATTAATAAGACTGTATCCAGTACAGATTGGATGCTGGTGGTAATTGTGGTATCTTTTGTGCTGTTCGCCTGGACCCGGATGATTTATGGTAAATTCGTGGGAATGGTGACGCAGTCTGCGTTCAATTTCTATACTGCCAAGCGTGTCTACGATGAGTCTAGTGTCATTCGCACCCGGGTGTTCTTTGCCCTGAACATATTGTTTTATGTGAATGTCAGCTTGTTTGCATGTCAAGGCCTTGAATATTCTGGAATAGAACTGCCATATTCGGGGATGCCGTTGTTCGGCATTTGTGCTTTGGCATTCTTTTGTGTCTATACATCACGTACTATAGTATTGAAGATACTTGACTCTATTTTCGATACAAATGCATTCGGCTCTTACAATTTCAACATATATCTGTACAACAAAATGTATGGCCTCATATTGCTTCCGCTGGTTGCGGCAATTCCGTTCGTGCCTGATTTTGTGCAGGAAAAGCTTATGTGGTGTGGTGTGGGTGTGTACGTGCTGCTGTATGTTTGCACATTATTCCGTGGACTACGAATTTGCATAAAAAATAGGGTTTCAGTTTTCTATTTGTTTTTCTACCTTTGTGCCCTTGAAATTTTGCCCCTACTTACCATCTATAAGTTCGTGCTTAATTGTGTATTGTAGCGGTATTTAAGGAAGTCTAACTAAAAACCAACTAATTTGAAAATCAAGAAAATTTTGGTTTCGCAACCAAAACCCATGACTGAGAAGTCACCGTATTTTGACTTAGCTGAAAAGTACAATCTCAAGATTGATTTTAGACCTTTTATAACAGTAAAGCCTGTTGAAGCTAAAGATTTCCGCAAGGAGAGAATAAACATATTGGATCACACAGCTGTGATTTTCACCAGTAAAAACGCAATTGATCACTTGTTCCGCATTTGTGAGGAGACCCGCGTAACCTTGCCCGACACAATGAAGTATTTCTGCATTACCGAGGCAGTCGCTTTGTATCTTCAGAAGTACATCACCTACCGCAAACGCAAGATTTTCTTCGCCCAAAACGGCAAGTTCGACGAGTTGCTCATCTTGATTGACAAGCACAAGGAAGACAAGTTCCTTCTGCCTTCGTCAGACAAGTACAAGCCTGAAGTTATCGAGAAACTCACTGCTCACAATATCAGCCACACTTTGGCAATTCTTTACCAGACAGTGGCTACCGATATGTCGGACATTGCAGACCAGAACTACGACATTCTTTGCTTCTTCAGCCCAGAAGGAATTAAGTCGCTCAAGTCCAATTTCCCTAATTTCGAGCAAAACGAAATAGCAATTGCGGCATTGGGCCCGACAACAGCAAAGGCCGTGGAAGAAGCCAACTTGCGTCTCGACATAAAGGCACCAACGCCAGAGGCCCCTTCAATGCCTGCCGCTCTTGAACTCTACATTAAGGAGATAAACAAGGCTAGCAAGAAAAACTAGAATATTCTTAATATTACAAGTAACCGCAACCAGGATTTCCAGGTTGCGGTTATTTTTTTTGCATTGGCGCTATCGTAGGTTGAAAGATGCCGATGCAATGATAATTCTGAATCTCTCAAAGTCTTCCAATAAAGGTCAACTTATATGATTATTTGTGGTGAAAATTCACTCGATTATGCCTTTTTTGCCTAAAATAAATAGTTATGTCTGAAGAACTTTTACATTCATATCGTCTTACATCGATGGAAGAACTAACCGATGAGATGCTAAATGCAATAATGGAAAAAGTTGCGTAGGAGGCTAGAGAATCAAATGCGCGGGCCGAAGCAACCCTAAATAGGATGATGGCGGAAACAATGGCATTGATACAACAGAACAACCAGCAGACTCAACAACAATGAATGCCCGTCGCCCATTTTTTCGCGCATAAGGTTGAAATTTTAATGTAACTTATTGTTGTTGTGTTGATTGCCTAAAAATATTCGTTGCAAACGTAGTAGCGAAAGGCACTACACCCAACCGTGTCAAATCTTCCTTTTCACCATTTCTCTTTTACCATCACATCATTAAATCTTTCTATCTTTGTCCCAATTATTGAATCGCACAATGGAACAAGACAGTCACCCATATTCGTACAAGCAGGCCGAGCACCTGAAATCGCGCAAGGCGATTGAGTCTGTGTTCCAGCAGAACAACATAGTGCGTGTCCGTCAGATAAAGCTCATATACTCCATCGAGCCTGCCGACAGCTTCAGCTATCAAGTGGCGTTTGTCGCACCCAAGAAACTCCATCATTTTGCCGTCGACCGCAACCGCAACAAGAGGCTAATGCGTGAGGCATTTCGACTAAACAGGCAGGCGCTTGTCAATGCCTTGAGCGGAAAGCAAATAAAGCTGTCGTTCCTTATTGTGGCACAAAATACAGAGCCACTGACATTTGCCGAAATGCAAACCCGCATCAGGCAATTACTTGCCAACTTGTCGGAAAAAGTGTCCAAAAACTGCACAAATTCGTGAGTATATCTTACATTTGTTTTGGGGAAGTCCCCTTTACTCTATTGAGCGTCTGTTGATATGAAAAAAAAAGGATTCAAGGCTCGTGTTTGGGCCATTTTGGCTGCAGTATTTGTAGCAGTCGGATTTGTAAGCGTTGGCGACCGTGAGTTCGAAATTGCCAAGAACCTCGACATCTACCATACATTGTTCCGTGAATTGTCTATCTACTATGTAGATGAGATAGACGCAGGCGATCTAGTGAAAAAAAGCATTGACGAGATGCTCAAGTCGCTCGACCCGTACACCGTCTATATCCCGGAATCGGACATTGAGGATTTCAGGTTCATGACCACGGGCCAGTATGGCGGCATCGGCGCTTACATACATTCCAAAGGCAAGTATGTCGAAGTGAGCGAGCCGATAGAAAACTCGCCCGCAGTTGTGGCAGGCATCAAGGCTGGCGACATCATAGTTGAGATAGACGGAAAGGACATTGCCGAAATGAAGAGCGACAACGTAAGCGAATTGCTCAAGGGCGAACCAAACTCGAAAGTCGTGCTTACTGTCGAGACCCCTTTCACCAACCAGCGCCGCAAGGTCGAAATCATACGCCAAAAGATTAAGGTGAAGAGCGTGAACTACTATGGAATGGTAGCCGACGGCATTGGATACATCAGGCTGACCAACTTCACCGAAAACTGCAGCCAGGAAGTGAAAACCGCTATGCTCGACTTGTCAAAAAACAATAAGATAAAAGGCTACATACTCGATTTGCGCGGCAATCCCGGCGGACTCCTGAACGAAGCCGTGTCGGTATCAAACCTGTTCGTCGGCAAAGGTAACGAGATTGTAAGCACCAAGGGAAAGGTTAAAATGTGGAACAAGACATATTATGCCACCGATGAGCCAATCGACACAAAAACGCCTTTGGCCATATTGGTCAACGGCGGTTCAGCTTCGGCTTCTGAAATAGTGTCGGGCGTCATTCAGGACCTGGACCGTGGCATCATTGTCGGAACCCGCACCTATGGCAAGGGCCTTGTACAGGCCACACGCGACTTGAGCTACAATACCAAGCTGAAACTTACCACGGCAAAATATTACATTCCGAGTGGCCGATGCATACAGGCTCTCGACTATTCGCACCGCAATGCCGACGGCAGCGTAGGCAAGGTGCCCGATTCGCTCATAACCAAATTCCAGACTCGTGCCGGGCGTGACGTGTACGACGGTGGCGGTGTGCTGCCTGATGTCAAGGTCGAGCCGGAGTCGATGAGCGACATATCGTTCAGCCTTTATACCAAAAACCTGATTTTCGATTACGCCACTCTCTACAGCCAGAAGCATCCGACAATAGCGGAACCGGAGCAATTCTCCTTTAGCGACGCCGATTATGACGACTTCGTGAATTTCCTCTCCGACAAGAGCTACGACTACAAGCTCGATAGCGAAACGCTTTTGGCCAATTTCGAGAAGGCCCTGAAGGAGGAAAAGTGTGACGACAAGGTAAGTGGCGAATTGGAGCAGATCCGGGCAAAACTTGCCCACAGCAAGGAACTCGATCTTGTTACTTACAAATCTGAAATAAGCCTTTTGCTACGCGAGGAGATTGTGAGCCGCTATTACTACCAGGGAGGAAGGATGAAAGTACAGCTGCAGTCCGACTCGACACTCGACAAGGCCATTCTTACACTCAAGGATGCCGATGAGTATCAAAGGCTTTTGAAACCATCAGAAAACCAGTAGAGTGATATCGCATAAGAACCAGACAACCTATTAGATATGGAACCACTGAAAATATTGTCGATTGCGCCAGAGCCTCTTTGCCCGCCTATATCGGGCGACCAAAAGGGTGTGTTTGGCTATTTGAACGCTTTGGGCAAGATTTCGCGCCTGACAGTGATAACTGGCATCGGCTCAACACAGCCCGAATGTAATTTCGAACTAAAGCCGATAGTGCCCAAAAGTGCGTTCAAGCGCATATCGCGTGTCAACTACAAGATTATTTACGATCAGGTCGAAGAGATAAAGCCTGACGTGATAATACTTGAGCAACCGGTTTTGGGATGGATGGGCACATTGTCGAAAAAGACAGGCGTTCCGGTTTTCCTCCATTCGCAGAATATTGAATATCTGCGTTCAATGTCAACCGGACGATGGTGGTGGCCTGCAATGTTCGAGTGGGAGCGCTTTGCAATGAAGATGTCGAAAGGCGCTTTCTTCACTACCGATCAGGATCGCCAGATTGCCATCGACAAGTTCAATCTCAGCCCCGACAAGTGCTATCTGAAACCATACGGAATTGATGAGACCGTATTGGTCAAGCCTGACCGCAAGGAGCGCGAACGCGTTTTGGCCCGTCACGGCATAAACCCTGACGATAAGGTGTTCATGTATTTCGGAGTCCTGAAATATTTGCCAAGCATCGAGTCTTTGTCTATCATAATCGACGAAATCAGGCCTAGATTGCAGAAGATTTTGGGCGACAACTTCAAGATCCTTATTTGCGGTGGTGGCCTTTCGAGAGAATACCAACACCGTTTCGACGACCTTAGAAAGGAAAACATCGTCTATGCTGGCTTTGTCGATGACATAAACGAGTACATCCGCAGTTCCGATGTCGTAATGAATCCGGCTTTGCAAGGCGGAGGCATCAAGTCGAAAGTGATTGAGGCAATTGGCCAGAACAAGCCTGTTGTCTCTACGGCAATGGGTGCCACGGGCATCGACATGTCGGTTTGCGGAAGCAAGTTGCAGGTTGTGGTTGACAACAATTGGAACCAGTTCGCCAGCACTTTGATAAACGCGTTGACTATTACTGACAATACGCCTCAGGTATTCTACGACAAGTACAGTTGGCAGGGCATTGCCAAAAATGTCTATGACATATTGCTTGCGTCAATATCAAACCAGGAATAGCGTATGGGCTTTTTCGACTTTGTGTTTCTGAACAATACTGGCCATCAATGGCTTATGGCCTTCGCCATTATCGTTGGCGCATTTGTTGCAGGGCATGCGCTTGTCTGGGTTAACCGGCATCTGGTACGCAAGATTGTAAAGCGCACTTTGCCCAAAATCGACGACATCATAGTCGATTCGGTCGAGTCGCCGCTTGGCTTGATTGTAGTGCTGGTCGGCATTCGGGTTGCCTTGCGCGAACTGACTATCCCGCTTCGTTACTTGGAACTTGTGAATGATGCGTATGTGGTGCTCATCATACTGAATATAACTTGGATACTGTCGCGCTTCTGCACCGCTCTCATAATCGAATACGTTGCGCCAAAGGTGAAACTGTCGGGCAAGCGCGTCAATTCTCGCCTCATACCTACATTGCAGAAGACGTCGCAGACTGTCATTTGGGGCTTCGGCATTGTGGTGGCCCTTAACAACACTGGCTACGACGTCAAGGCGCTCATAGCAGGATTGGGCATTGGAGGCTTGGCATTGGCATTGGCGGCCAAGGACACCGTCACGAACTTCTTCGGTGGATTCACCATCTTCGCCGACAAGCCGTTCCGCATAGGCGACCGCGTGCGCGTGAGCGGATATGACGGACACATTGTGGCCATTGGACTTCGCAGTTTCCGCCTTGCAACTTTCGACGGCACCGAGGTTGTAATACCAAACTCTGTGATTATCGACAGCGTTGTGGAAAATGTGACTTTGTCGCCACACTACCGCATAATCCTCGATTTGGGGCTCACCTACGCAACCACGCCTGAGCAGATGAAAACCGCCTTGGACATATTGCTCGATATCGCTAAAGACAACCCTGGCGTTGACGATTCGCAAACAAAGGCATCGTTTTTCGGTTACGGAGATTTTTCATTGACAATAAGATACATTTATTACATCGACAAGGTGAAGGGCGGATATTACCGCACACAGTCGGAAGTGAATATGGCCATTCTTGAACGGTTCAACGCATCGGGGCTTAACTTCGCCTTCCCGACACAAAGCCTGTACATCGAAAATATGCAGGGAAGCGTCAGTATCAAGAAAGAAAACTGAAAATTATGGACAATAGGAAATTGGTAATAGCCATCGACGGATTCTCGTCGTGTGGAAAGAGCACGGTGGCCAAGGAGTTGGCCCGCAAGTTGGAATACGCATATGTAGATACGGGCGCTATGTACCGCGCCGTGACATTATACTGTATGCGCAACGGACTTATCGACAACGGTGGAAACGTCAACAATCCTGAACTTGAGAAGGCCATAGGCAAGTTGCAGATAACATTTACCTGCGACAAGGCCACAGGCGTCAACAGCACGTGGCTCAACGGCGAACTGGTCGAAAAGGAGATTCGTACAATCGACGTGTCGAATAAAGTGAGTTTCGTGAGCAAGATTGATTTCGTCCGTGCCCGAATGGTGCAACTTCAGCAAGAAATGGGCAAGCAGGGTGGCGTCGTGATGGATGGCCGTGACATAGGCACCGTGGTGTTCCCGAATGCCGACCTGAAGATATTTATGACGGCATCGCCCGAAGTGCGCGCCCGTCGCCGTTTCGACGAGTTGACCGCCAAAGGCGACAAGGTGACCTATGACGAAGTGCTCGAGAACGTAACTCAGCGCGACTACATCGACCAGCACCGCGACATCTCGCCATTGCGCCAGGCTCCCGACGCCCACGTCGTAGATAACAGCAATATGACGCCTGCACAACAATTCGACCTGATTCTACAGTTGGTGAATGATGCAAAGTCCGCAGGAAAATAAGGTTGAGATATCCATCGACCCAGAGTCGGGATTCTGCTTCGGAGTCAAGAACGCCGTCACAAAGGCTTTGGGCGAACTGTCCGACGGTCAGCCACTCTATAGCCTTGGCGCTATGGTGCACAACCCTGTCGAGGTGAAACGCCTGTCCGATATGGGGCTTGTGGTCATCGACCACGAACAGTTTGCCAGACTGAAGGACGCCAAGGTGATATTTAGGGCTCACGGCGAACCGCCTGCAAGTTACAATAATCTGAAAGACAGAAATATAAAACTCATAGACGCAACCTGTCCCGTGGTGCTTCGGTTGCAGGCTCGCATAAAAACCGCCTATCAGGAAATGCTCAAGTGCAATGGGCAGGTGGTGCTGTTCGGCAAGAAGGGCCACGCCGAGGTGGTGGGGCTGATTGGGCAGACTGACGGCAATGCCATATTGGTCGAAAACGAGGACGACCTGCATAAAGTCGACTTCTCGCGCCCTATAGAGTTCTTCTCGCAGACTACCAAAGACGTCGGCAAGTTTATGCAGTTGGTTAGGATACTTGAGCAACGCGCTTCGCAGTTCAGTTGGCACGACACCATTTGCAGGCAAGTTGCCAATCGTGGCCCGCATCTAAAGGAGTTTGCATCCAACCACGACCTTATGATATTTGTCGGAGGGCAGGACAGTTCAAACGCCAAGGCATTGTTCGGAATGTGCAAGCAGGTGAACAGCAATTCCTACTTTATCGAAAATGCCGACGAGTTACGCATAGAGTGGTTCGACGGCGTGCGCAGTATAGGCATAAGTGGCGCAACGTCAACGCCGTCGTGGCTGATAGCCAACGTGAAGGACAGGATAGACCAGTTGGTTAATCGGTAACGGACTGCCATTTTGCTGTTGTAGAGCAGATTCTTTCTATTGAATATTTCAATATTGGGGTTTTTATATAAGTCCCCTAATAATATTGGGGCAATAATTGTACTGATGCAATACAAAAAAAGGCAGGTGATTAACCTGCCTTCCTTGTCTTTAATGTATGTTCCGATTAGAAACCGCCACCTTGGAATTGTTGCATCATTTGTTGTTGGTGCTCATCCCATTTCTTGTATTGCTCTTCGGTAAGGATTTCCTTGAGTTTTCCGTTTGTCTTTTCCTGGATCTTGCCGAATTCGCTGAAATCAGGTTGGCCACCGCCATTGAACAGTTTACCCATTTCCTCGCCTTGTTCCTTGTAAACTACAAGTACTTTTGCGTATTGGTCGTCGTTCAACTTAACTGTTTCCTTCATTTGGTCAGCCTGCATTTTTGCCATTTCCTCTGGTGAACCAAATTGTGCGTTAGCAACGCCCATTCCGAAAACAAGCATCAAGCTTGTGAAAGCGATTTTCAAAAAATTCTTTTTCATAAAAAATAAAAATTAAAAGAGTTATTAATAAAAAGGTAAATACCTGCAAACCGAAAAAGGTCTAAATCAATTACATAGAACTTTTATCCTTATCGGATGATGTAAAAGTACTCAATAGAAGCATACCGCAAAAAAAGTTTCGACCAATTTTGGGTTTTTGCCGATTCATTCAAATAGTATTTGTTTATATCTATAAACGGGCGCTTTTTGATGACTGAAATCAGTGCAACAACAAAAAAGGCAACGTTTAGTTGCCTTTTTTTGTCGTCTTGTGATCCCATAGGGAGTCGAACCCTAATCGTCAGAACCGGAATCTGATATTCTATCCATTGAACTATGGAACCAATGTCTGCGCAAAGTAAGCAAAGTTTGCCGTAACAACAGCCATAGACCATTCAATTATTTTCGCTCAAACACTATCTTCTTGCGCATAAAGAAGTTAAAGAAGAAAACCGTAACCTGTGCTATGGTGTTGCTTGCCAGATAGTAAACATCCAGTTTGTTGGTAAGCAAGGTCGTTATGCCGATGTTTATGGCCAGTCCGCCTGCACCAATCAGTGTGAATATGGCAAACTGCAAGAGGCTTTTCCCGGTTTCGCTGTTCCTTTTGTGGAATACCCAAATGGAGCAAAGAGCGTAGTTGACAAGTCCTGCAAGCAACGAGGCTACAAATGTGGATACGGCCAGCCAGTCTTTGCCAAGCAAATAATCGTTGAGATACCACAGAATGCCAATGTTTACCAAATATCGGATGCCTTCTACCACGACATTTCTTGCTATTTGTGCCGATGTCTTGTCGGTCTTTCCAAAAAGGTTCATTGTATTTAGGATTTGTTTGAAGTTGAATTATTATGAATTTTGATTGGTTTTGGCATCTGCAGATAATATGAAATAGCCAGAACCGTGCAGGCTCCAACCCACGCAAATACATCAACAAGCGGAATTGCGGGGTATCCCATACGGGCAGGCAGTATTGCCGATGCCGATACGCGTATTATCAGTTCAAACACACCTGCCATAAGCGGCCAAAATGTCTTGCCAATTCCTTGCAAGGCATTCCTGTATACAAACAATATGTATAGGAATGGGAAGAAAATGGCGCTTGTATATAGGTAACGCTTTGATGCATAATATATTTCGGCTGTGCGCTCAACCGAGTCGGAGACGGCGCTCTTGTCCATAAACATCGATGTGAGTCCGTCGGCAAAGACCGACATTATGGTTGATGCAAAGGCGCAAACGCAAAGTGCTATCAGTATGGTCCAGTTTACACCGCTGCGGATTCGCTTGATGTCGCCTGCGCCAAAGTTCTGCCCCGCATAGTTCGCCATAGCCACGCCGAACGACACGCCCACCGTCGAGCCGAGGGCTTGCACGCGGCTCGCGGCCGAAAATCCTGCGATATATGTGTCCTTAAATCCGCATAGCGCCGATTGAAGTATTACAATTCCAAATGCCGTGATGCTGAATTGAAGTGCCAGTGGCAATCCAATCCGCAAGTGCTCCCAGATGAACGGCCAGTTGGTGCGGAAATCTTTGCGTTTAAGCCGTATTTCAGGATATTTCCTGAATGCGTACGCGAAGCACAGAACCGCCGAGACGAGTTGTGAAACCACAGTGGCCGTGGCTGCGCCAACAACGCCCCAATGCAGTACCACAATGCATAGCATATCGAGCCCCACGTTCAGCACCGACGAGAATACCAGGAAATAAAGCGGAGTCTTGCTGTCGCCTATGGCGCGCAGTATGCACGACACCATATTGTAGGCTACTGTGGCGAATATGCCAGCGAATATCACGAAAATGTAGTCGTGTGCAAATTCGTAAATGCTCGACGGCGTGTTTATCAGTTGCAATAATTGGTGCAGGAGCCCAACGGCAAGCGCAGTGAGTAGCGCCGACAGCCCCAGGCAGATTGTAAGGCTTGTGCCAATCGATTGGCGCATCTTTTCATAATCCTTCGCGCCAAAATATTGGGCTATCATTATGCCCAATCCGCCCGTAATGCCGAATGCGAATCCAAGAACCAGAAAGTTCAGCCCGCCAGTTATGCCCACGCCTGCCAGCGCCTGAAATCCGATGTATCGGCCGACAATTATTGTATCGACAAGATTGTAAACCTGTTGAAATACGTTGCCTAAAATTATTGGCAGTGAATATAGTAAGATAACCTTTGCGGGATTCCCGCGTGTCAAGTCTTGTGTCATATCGGGGCGCAAAAATATAAAAATTGGCAATCGGCGATGGACTGATATGATTCGTGCGCTGAAAAATGTTGATTAACTGATATTATTGTTGTATTATTGATGAATAATAAATAAAAAAATGAGACACGCTTTCCTACTTATGCTTGCCATATCTGTTTGCGCTTGCAGTGGCAATGTTGAAAAAAACAAAGTCGCAACTGTCCCTCACAATAGAACCATTCATAATCCTGTGTTCGGCGCTAAATCGATGTCGTCAGCGTTCCTGTCAATTGACAGTGTTGAAATAACCGATTCATTGACCCGACTTTATATGACTTATGCGAATCGAGGATTTAAGATTTCACCTGAATCATATATTGTTGCAAATGGCAAAAAACTGAAAATCATTTCTGCTGATAGCATCGACATCCATTCTGATTCTTTCGTATCTCCCAAAAAAGGACACGATTCCTTCAATTTCATCCTTAATTTTCAAGATGTCGATAGTACTGTTCAGACAATAGATTTTATTGAGGGGGAGGATTCCTACTATTTCAAGTTATGGGACATAGCCCTTAACGATGAGTCTGCCAGTCAGGTGAGAAGTAGGGCCGAAGTGCCTTCCGAGATAGTTCAAGAGGCATACAGTACTGAAGATGATGGTGAAGGACTCGATAAGCAGGATTTTGTTGTCGGGAATGCCACTATTGTCGGTAGGTTTTATGGATATCATCCTGATGCTACAGGGATAAAAAATGTGACGGCGTTTTACGGTGGCAAATTACAGGCTTTAAGGTCTTACAACGCCCCAATAACTGATGACGGTTTGTTCTCCTTGACAATACCTGTTACCCATAAGCATCAAAATGTCCTTATGGAACTTGGACAAATAATGATTGGCCAAATATACGTGGCCTGCGATGATACTGTGTTTGTAAGTATCGACTTGATAAAAGCCATTGACAATTTGCCAAAGGATAAGGATAATGCCTTTGCCAAAGCCACATATTATTCGGGTGCCGATGCAGAACTGAACAATTGTGATTTTTCTCTCATCGGTGATTTTTCAATGTTGGGTATGGATCAACGTAAATACAAAAAAATAATGCGTGGAATGTCCCTTGATGAGTATAAAAAATATATCACGGGAATACTTGACGAAAAACTAAAGCAGGTAAATGCGTTGAGTGTTAATGCTTTTGAGATAGGACAAAAGCCTATGACCCGAAAAATAAGGGAAATGTACAATGTCAAGTTGCGCGATAACGCGGCACATCTCTTGTTCGATTACAAACATTATTTAGGCAGTTTTGATTCCGAAGGGGAAAAGTATAAGCCAGATGCTGATTACTACAGTTTCATAAAGGATTTATCGCTTTCCGACGATGTGTATATGTACCATTCATCATTCGACAAACTTATATATAGGGTGGCAAGTGATTTGGTTACGGGAGTCGAATATACATTCTTGAAACCGCAATATGACGTGACACGCACTGACGGTGATTCACTGATTGTTGAGAGACGGCTTTCGAAAACGGAACAAAAAGTCCGTAAACTGATAGAAGATGATTTCGGCATGGACAGCCAGAAAATATTTGAGAGTCAGGAAGCAATGAATTTGTTCAAGACAGATCATTGGACTGATGAGTATGAGCATATTAACGATACAGGAATGGCCATAATAAGGAAAATGTCTAACCCCAACTATTTGAAATTCGCCGAAAATATCAACAATGGCGTATATGACATTGTTGATACAAAGTCATATTGGAATCACGCTGAAAATGAGACAAAAACCGACTCGTTGTTCGTTGAATTGATTCAAGACCATAAAGGGAAGGTGGTTCATATTGATTTTTGGAGCGATAATTGTGGACCTTGTTTTAGGTTGGTAAACGAAATGAAAGATGCCGAAAAGGATTTACCAATGGATAGCATTGCGTTTGTTTATGTCTGCGACAGCAAAAGAACACCACAGAATGTTTATGAAAGGCAATGCGCAGAGTGGGGAAATGCAAATTATAGAATTGATATTTCAATGTTGAACATGCTTTATTCAAAATTCGGATTTTCGGGCTTTCCTAATGGTTTAATTATTAACAAGAAAGGTCAAATAATAAAAAGGTTTCATGCCTACAGAAGTGGTGGAGCCGAAATAATCAAGTCAATTTTGCTTGAGGAAGCGTATAAGTAGTTATTAGCAATTGCTAATGCGAATTTTTCATGTCTGAATCAGCATTGTCGCACTAATGATAATCCGTAATGCTTTGTTGCATTGAACGTCAGTGCCAGTTTGTCATTTGAATGCTTTTCCCTGTATCGTCTTTTGTCGTAATGTGGTGTATGGCACTTTGATTATGTGGTTGAAAAACAAAAAAAAAGCCGAAACGAAAGTTTCGGCTTTTGCTCCCCTTCTTGGACTTGAACCAAGGACCCCCTGATTAACAGTCAGGTGCTCTAACCAACTGAGCTAAAGAGGAATTTTCCAACAACCTTGGGTTGTCCCTCAATTGCGGATGCAAAAATAGACACTATGTTTGAATTCGCAAGCAATTTTTTCAAAAAAAATCGCGACTTCGCAATTTGATCGAGTTACTTAATGTTAATTTATTGGCGATTAGTGCTTTAGTTGGTGTAAAACTTGCGTTTCGAAACTTGTGGCGCGTAAATCGGAATTAAGACGGGAAGACGCCTAAAAAAAGTGTTTAAAATCTTGTTTACAAATATGGATTTGCTTACCTTGAAAGGTGCTCAAATGTTATATATTTGTGCATTGGTGGAATAAAACATTATCCATTATAACTATCAAATAATCAAGATTAAAGGCTATCTAATGGCAACAAAAATTAAAAACGCGTTGATATCGGTCTTCTATAAAGATCAGTTGGAACCGATAGTGAAGGAGTTGAATAAACTTGGGGTTAACATCATTTCGACAGGCGGAACATACGACTTTATCCAAAAGTTGGGCGTTCCTGTCAAGACGGTTGAGTCTCTTACAACTTACCCATCAATATTGGGCGGACGTGTGAAGACTTTGCACCCGAAAATATTCGGTGGCATCTTGGGTCGTCGCGACAATGAGCAGGACAAGGCTCAAATGGGACAATACGAGATTCCTGAAATCGACCTTGTCATTGTTGACCTATACCCGTTTGAGCAGACAGTCGCAAGCGGTGCCCCAGAAGCCGACATCATCGAAAAAATTGACATAGGCGGTATTTCACTCATCCGCGCCGCCGCAAAGAATTTCGCACACGTGCTTATCGTAAGTTCGCGTAACCAGTATGCCGACTTGCTGAAGATTCTTCAGGAGCAAGGCAACGAGACAACGCTTGAACAACGTCGCGAATTTGCTCGCGAGGCATTCAACGTCTCGTCACACTACGATTCGGCCATCTTCAACTATTTCAATGGCGACAACGAAGACTCAATGAAGATAAGCCTAAAGGACGGCAAGGTGCTTCGCTATGGCGAAAATCCTCATCAGAAGGCAGTGTTCTATCCGTTCGCAAATACAAAACTCGAACATACTTTGGCAGGCTCGCCTTGCTTGCAGGGTAAGGAGATATCGTACAACAATATGCTTGATGCCGATGCGGCTTGGAAGGCGGCCAGTGACGCATATAATTCAGTTGATACCATCAAGAACAAGGTTGGCGTGGCAGTTGTGAAACACTTGAACCCTTGCGGGCTTGCTGTCGCCGACAGCCCAATGAAGGCTTTGGAATTGGCTTGGGCGGGCGACCCTGTAAGCGCATATGGTGGCATCGTATGTTTCACTTGCGAGGTTGACAAGCAGTTGGCAGAATGGTTTACAGGCAAATTCATCGAAATAATAATTGCGCCTTCTTACACCAGCGAGGCCTTGGAGGTCTTGGCAAAGAAGAAGAACCTGCGCGTTTTGGTTACACCAGTAAAGCCGACGATCACGGGCGAAAAGATGTATCGTTCGGTAAACGGAGGCTTGCTTGTGCAAGACGAGGATGAAGGAATGGATACTGAATACAAGCCAGTTACAGACTGCAAGTTCACCGAGAAGCAAATCGATTTGGCAAAGTTCGGCACACAGGCTTGCAAGTATCTGAAGAGCAACTCAATGGCTCTTGTGTCGCAATATGCTGATGGTTCATATTGGCTGACAGGCGCAGGAATGGGCCAGCCAAACCGCATCGACAGCCTTCAACGCTTGACGGTCCCTCGCTTCAACCTTAAGCAAGGTTGCGAGATTGGCGAGTCGGTCTTGGTTTCAGACGCATTCTTCCCATTCAGCGACAGCGTTGAGGCTTGCAACGAGTTCGGAATCAAATACATTGTTACACCAGGCGGTAGCATCCACGATCCAGAAGTGATTGAGGCTTGCAACAAGTACGGCATAGCAATGGTGTTTACAGGCAGAAGACATTTTAAACACTAGAAAAACATATAACAATGGGATTGTTCTCTTTTTTAACACAAGAACTTGCAATTGACTTGGGTACAGCCAACTCAATCATTATCAATAATGATAAGGTTGTGGTTGACGAGCCATCAATTGTTGCGGTCGACAACAACACCCAAAAGGTGATTGCAATAGGCGAAAAGGCACGTATGATGCATGGCAAGACCCACGAACATATAAAGACAATCCGTCCGTTGCGCGATGGCGTCATCGCTGATTTCGACGCAGCTGAAAAAATGATTCGTGGCTTGATAAGAATGGTCAATGCCAATAAGACTCAATTGTTCTCGCCAGCGTTGAAAATAGTGATTTGCGTTCCTTCGGGCTCTACCGAAGTCGAGCTACGTGCTGTGCGCGATTCGTCGGAACACGCAGGCGGTCGTGAGGTGCTGATGATATACGAGCCGATGGCCGCCGCGCTTGGCATGGGTGTCGATGTTGAGGCGCCAGAAGGTCACATGGTAGTCGATATAGGTGGCGGCACCACTGAAATCGCAGTGATATCGTTGGGTGGCATCGTGTCGAACGAGTCTATCCGTATTGCAGGCGATGAGTTCACTGAAGACATACGCGAGTATATGCGCCATCAGCACAATATAAAGATAGGCGAACGGACAGCAGAGGACATCAAGATAAAGGTGGGCTCGGCGCTTCCTGACTTGGATGAGCCACCAGCAGACTATCTTGTTCGCGGTCCTCACCAGATGACTGCTCTTCCTGTCGAGATACCAGTCTCTTATCAGGAAATAGCACACTGCCTCGACCGTTCAATCAGCAAGATTGAGACAGCCATCTTGGCTGCGTTGGAGCATACTCCGCCTGAGCTGTATGCCGATATTTACCGAAAGGGCATATTCTTGGCAGGTGGCGGTGCCTTGCTTCGCGGTCTTGACAAACGCCTGACCGAAAAGACGAAGATTCCGTTCCATGTGGCCGAGGATCCATTGCACTGCGTTGCAAGGGGAACGGGCATCGCTCTTAAAAACTCTAACAGATTCAAATTCTTGATTAAATAGCAAATAAGTAGTGCCTGCCATTTCGGCGGGCACGCTTTTTTTCAAAAAACAGCACCAATGAGAAACCTTATACAATTCATATTGCGCAATCACTACGTGATATTGTTTTTGCTTATAGAGGCTTTCTCTATATACTTGGTCGTTGAGCACAACAGCTACCAGCATAGCAGTTTTGTCAATTCGTCGGCAAGAATTGTCGGCAATATCGACAACACTTTTTCTACCATTAACGACTATTTGTACCTGAATCAGCGAAATCAGGAGCTTAATGCCGAATTGGCGCAGATGCGCAATGCGCAACTTGCATCGTATTTGGTTGATACGGTGGCTGGCGTGCAGGTGCTGGATTCTGTCTATACACAGAGATTCGAATTCTTGCCTTGCAACGTTATAAGCAATTCGGTTGAGAGTTCCAACAACTTCCTCACGCTTGACATAGGGAGTAAGCAAGGGGTGGAACCGGGTATGGGAGTCGTGTCGGCCAGTGGTGTGGTTGGTGTCGTAAAAAACGTTTCGCCAAATTTTTCATCGGTTATCAGCGTGCTTAACCAAAATCTCAAGGTTAGCGCGATGCTTGAGCGGAGCGGTTATTTCGGCTCGCTCGGATGGAAGGGCTACGACTACGAGTGTGCAAACCTTGACGACCTGCCGGGTCATATCAAGGTCCGCAAGAATGATGTCGTGATAACCAGTGGCTATTCTGCTATTTTTCCTAAAGGGATGATGATTGGCAAGATAGACACCGTACTTACAAACAGCTCAAATGGATTCATGTCGGTAAGGGTCAGGCTCTCGGTCGATTTCAAAAAATTGTCGAATGTGCAGGTGGTGCGCAACTTGTTGAAGAAAGAACAGTTGGATTTGCAAAACATGGCTGAAAATGAATAATGTATTGGTGAATAATATCGTACGTTTTGTGCTGCTGGTCCTGATACAGGTTGGCGTGCTCAATCAAGTGCAGCTTGGTGGTTTCATCAACCCGTATCTGTACATATTGTTTGTCATAATGCTGCCGTTCGGCATTCCGGGGTGGCTACTGCTTGTGTTGTCGTTCGGGCTGGGCATAAGTGTCGATATGTTCTGCAATTCGCCAGGAATCCATACGTCGGCTACGGTGTTTGCCGCATTTGTCCGTCCGTTTGTGTTGGCCGCAATCATGCCACGTGAGACGGCCGAACCTTCCGATACACCTAATATCAGAATTTTCGGGACTGGTTGGTTCCTGAAGTACAGCATTATGGTTGTGCTGACTCACCATGTGTTTCTGTATCTAATTGAGGCATTCAGGTTTAGCGATTTGCGCTTGATTCTGTTGCGTGCATTGTTGAGCGTGGTGTTTACAATGCTGTTGATTATATTGAGTCAGTTTCTGTTTGTACGTAATAAATGAACCCTTTCCGTCAACGGTGTTATGTGATAGGGGGATTGTTCTGCATCATCTTCCTGTTGTACATTTGTCGTCTGTTTTTCTTGCAGGTTGTTGACCAATCGTACAAGATGTCGGCGTCAAACAATGTGTTGCGCGCAGTGACTCAATATCCGGCCCGTGGCCTTATGTATGACCGAAACGGAGAGCTTCTGGTCCACAATCAGGCCGCCTACGACTTGATGGTGACGCCTAACCAACTGCGTGAGTTTGACACAACGCTGTTCTGCCAACTGCTAAACATCAGCAAGAAGCAGGTGGATAAGCGACTACGCAAGGCAAAACGCTATTCGTATTACAAATCGTCAATTTTCCTCGAGCAGATATCGGCTGAGGAGTATGGCGCATTCCAGGAACACATGTACGAGTTCAAGGGCTTCTACTCGCAGACCCGTAGCTTGCGAATATACCCGCATAAGATGGCCGCGCACCTGTTCGGCTATGTGGGCGAGGTGGATGACAAGACTGCAAAAAATGACAGCTACTACAAGTCGGGCGACTATATCGGCATAAGCGGCATCGAACGCATGTACGAAGAGGAGCTGCGTGGACAGAAGGGCGTGGAGATATTTATGGTCGATGTCCACAATCGCATTAAAGGGCAATATAAAGACGGAAGATACGATACGTTGGCTGTCAACGGTCACGACCTGATACTGACTATCGACGCTGAACTTCAGCAATACGGCGAAATGCTTATGCAGGGCAAGATGGGCTCTATTGTGGCAATAGAACCGTCAACGGGCGAGATTCTGGCAATGGTGTCATCGCCAACATACGACCCGAGTCTGCTAGTAGGCCGCGAACGCTCGGCAAACTACAAGCAGTTGCGCGCCGATTCGCTGAACCCTCTTTTCTGCCGTCCTTTGCAGTCGCGGAACCCGCCAGGCTCCACTTTCAAGACCATTGAGGCATTGATTGGCCTTCAGGAAGGCACTATAAATGGCGAATATACGCGCTATCCTTGTCACTACGGCTATACGGCTGGCAGGTTTCATATGGGTTGCCACGGGCACGCTTCGCCATTGAACGTGGTTGAGGCTCTGCAACATTCGTGCAATGCTTTTTTTGCCGCAGATTATCGTCGTGTGCTGGATGAACCTAAATTTGGCAGCATCGACACGGCATTCACTGTTTGGCGCCGGCACGTAACGTCGTTTGGACTCGGCAGTAAACTTGGAATCGACTTGCCGTACGAGGTTAGTGGCTACGTCCCGTCACTCAATTTCTATGACAGGACATACGGCAAGGGCCGTCTGAAGTCGCTTTACATAGTGTCAAACTCCATAGGCCAGGGCGAGCTGCTGCTCACTCCTTTGCAGATAGCCAACTTGTGCTCGACAATAGCCAACCGTGGGCATTACTTCACGCCTCACGTGGTTAAGACGATAGTAGGCGGCGATAGCGATATTCGTGACAAATACAGGGAACCTCACTATACCGACATCGATACGACATATTTCCCGACCATTGTCGAGGGAATGTACCGTGCGGTAAATTCACCTTCTGGAGGAACAGCGGCTGTGGCCGCCATAAAGGGTTTCGATGTGTGTGGAAAGACTGGAACTGTTCAGAATCCGCACGGCAAGGACCACTCGGTGTTTATGTCGTTTGCGCCACGCGAGAATCCACAGATTGCCATAGCGGTATATATTGAAAATGCAGGCTTTGGCGCGACTTTCGCAGCACCTATAGGCAGCCTAATGGTTGAGAGATACTTGACAGATACAATAACACGTCCGTGGCTTGAGCGGCGGATATTATCGGCAGATTTGATAAATGGAACAACGCGGTAACATATTGAAGAACATCGATTGGTTTACGGTAATCCTGTATGCCGTGCTTGTCACATTGGGCTGGATTAACATCTATTCCGCTTCGTACAATGCCGAGAATATTGAATTCAGCATGGCAACACGTTATGGCCGTCAGCTGTTGTGGATTGGTGCTGCTGTTGTGATAGCCATTGTGACTTTGCTGATAGACTGTAAGTTCTATTCAGCATTTGCCGAATTGATATATGGCACGCTTATGCTTGTGCTGCTTTGCGTGTTGCTGTTCGGAGCCACTGTCAATGGAGCAAAATCGTGGATCGTGCTCGGGCCAATACAGATTCAGCCTGCCGAATTCGCCAAGATAGCTGCGTCGCTGACATTGGCCAAGTACATGTCGCGTTACCATTTTCACCCAGACGAGTTCAAGTCGCTGCTGATTGTGTGTGGCATATGTTTCTTGCCGTCTGCGTTCATTTTGCTTCAGAACGATACTGGCTCGGCTTTGGTTTTTGTGGCATTGCTGCTGGCGTTTTTCCGTGAGGGAATGAAACCTATTTATTTCATCTTGGGGTTGCTGTTGGTTGTGCTGTTTGTCTTGTCGTTGCTTTATGAGATGCATGTTGTGGTTATAGTCGTGGAGGTGCTTTCGTTCATGACATTCTTCATCATGCGCGACAAACTGAAGGAGCTTGGAATAGCTTTGCTGATATTGCTTGTGGCCTCGGCACTGTCTTACGCCGTGTGCGAGCATTTCTTCCCATTTTGGCCCAAATATGTGTCATTGCTTATCGGTCTTGGAATGTCTATCCCATATTACCTTCTATACACCTACAGACATAAGCTAGGCAAGATTGCGGCCATTATAGGGATAGCGGTTGCGTCAATCGGCTTTGCTTTTTCGGTGGGATATTTCTTCGACAACGTGCTTGCACCTCACCAGCGTGCCCGTATCAACCATTTGCTTGGCATTGAAGTCGATTTGCAGGGCGCAGGCTATAATGTCAACCAGTCGATGATAGCCATCGGCTCTGGTGGATTCAGTGGCAAGGGCTATCTGCAAGGTACGCAGACAAAGTTCAAGTTTGTGCCGGAGCAGGCAACAGACTTTATATTCTGCACCATCGGCGAGGAATGGGGCTTTATAGGCACAACCGTGCTGCTCATATTGTTCATGACATTGCTGCTTCGCCTGATTGTCTTGGCCGAACGGCAAAAGTCGAAATTCAGCCGAATATACGGTTATTGCGTGGCGAGCATTTTCTTTTTCCATATAGCAATCAATGTCGGTATGACGATAGGCGTGGCGCCAGTGATTGGAATCCCGCTACCGTTCTTCAGCTACGGCGGTTCATCGTTGTGGGGCTTTACCATGCTGCTGTTCATATTCCTGAAACTCGACTGCAACAGGATGGACTTGATTACTTGATAGGGAAAAAGGCAAAAGGCATAAGACAAAAGGCATAAGACTAATTTGAAATGTTAAATATGAATTTAAATCCTAATCCCGATGGCTATAGGGACTAAATGAATTAGGGCATAAGGCCAACGGCTAATGGCTAGCGGTCAACAACCAATAACCAAAAACTAGTAACTAGTAACAAATAACTAAAAACTAAAATGGTTTTACCTGAACAGCAAAAAGATATAGAGAGCAGAGTGGAGGCTTTGAAAAAGCATCTCGACATTGATAGTCGTCGTGTCGAACTTGATGAGGAACAACAGAAGAGCCAGGCTCCTGATTTTTGGGACGACCCTAAAAAGGCGGAGGCGCAAATGAAGAAGATTAATGGCATCAAAAGCTGGATTGACTGCTATGAGGGCGTCAAGTCAGCCGTCGACGACTTGCAGGTCCTGCTCGATTTTTACGAAATGGGTGAAAGCACCGAGCAGGAAGTGGATGCACAGTATGCTGTCGCTTTGGAAAAGATTGAATCTGCCGAATCGCGCAACATGCTGCGTAAGGAGGAGGACAAGATGAGCGCCATTGTCAAGCTGAACGCAGGCGCAGGCGGAACTGAAAGCCAGGATTGGACCGAAATGCTTATGCGCATGTACATTCGGTGGGGCGAGAAGAATGGCTACAAGGTTCGCGAGCAAAACTACCTTGCCGGCGACGAGGCGGGCGTCAAGACCGTGACTCTTGAATTTGAAGGCGACTATGCCTATGGCTATCTGAAGAGCGAAAACGGTGTCCATCGGCTTGTGCGCATATCGCCATTCAACGCGCAGGGCAAGAGGCAGACATCATTCTCGTCGGTATTTGTGACACCGTCGGTTGACGATGACATCGAGATAAATGTAAATCCGGCCGCTTTGTCGTGGGACACGTTCCGTTCGAGTGGCGCAGGTGGCCAGAACGTGAACAAGGTAGAGTCGGGCGTCAGGCTTCACTATAAATTCAAGAACCCTGTAACAGGCGAGGATGACGAGATTGTGATTGAAAATACCGAGACTCGTGACCAGCCAAAGAACCGTGAAAATGCATTGAGGCTTTTGCGCTCGCAGCTTTATAACCTCGAGTTGGAAAAGCGTCGCATCGAGACAAACAAGGTTGAGGCAGGCAAGAAAAAGATAGAATGGGGCTCGCAGATTCGCTCGTATGTCATGCAGCCGTACAAGCTGGTAAAAGACGTGCGAACAGGGCATGAGACATCAAATGTGCAGGCTGTGCTCGACGGCGAAATCAACGATTTCATAAAGGCTTATTTGATGGAATTCGGAAACGAATGATGACTTTGTTCATATTATTAAAACTTTTTTAATTTTGCATTGCTAGAGCATCCAAACAAAGACAATGAGTGTATATAGAAATTTGCGAATAATGGCTTTTGCGCTTCTTTGCGTGTGTGGCATTTCTTGCACGCAGGCATCGGCGCAATGTGGACTAGCCTTGAAGGACGAAGTAATGAAAGATATTGTCGGCAAGGCAACCTATCTGAAAGATTTCCGTGTACGCTTGGAGCCTGTAACATCTTCAAAGAAAGGCAAGGAGGAGTTCTCTATACTGCTGAATAAGGGCACTCAATACCGGTTTACGGTAAAGGCCGACTCTGCCTGCACTGACCAAATAGTGCTGAAATTGTACGATTTCACCAAGTTCTACGGGAGCAACTATGATGAGTCGGACGGAATGTCGTATGATAGTTTCGACTTTTTCTGCTCAAAGACGCAAGTTTACTACCTGTCGCTTTCGTTTGCCGAGGGCAAGGAGGGTTGCGCCGCCGCTGTTGTCTCGTACGTGCAGAACTACTAGCTTATTACCTGGTCAACAGCAAGTTCATTGCAGATATAAAAACAATGTGTTACTCAAAAAAATCATTGTTTTTGTGTGTGAAACATAAGATGAATCACTATTCATAGGTAGAAAAAATATGTTTTAATGGCACTAATATGGGGAGCTTGCTCATTCACTGCATTAGCAGACGATGCATCTTCCACTCAAGAGACAAAGGTAAAATATCCAAACCATGGGTATCGAGGTTCGATTGAGGTCACTTATGCTGCCAGCTCGGGGATTATGGACAAAGATTTAATTCTTCAAGCTCAAAAGATGGCATCAAGGAGATAATCCTCGACAAGAATAGTGCCATTCGCGACCATGAGTTCAACGTATATCGTGTTGTTAAAATAGGTAATCGAATATGGATGGTGGATGACTTGCGCACAAAGAGTTTCATATATGAAGGAGATACCATACAACTTGATGATGTTGAAATATTCAATTTTAGTGACGAATCTCCTGCTCCGTATAAGGTTATAACATTGGTAGAGTCTAGGTCTAAGGGGGTCCTATATTGCATTGGCGATTCTAGAAACAAAGAGACGAATTTCAAGAATTCAAAGGGGGAATCATGTTCTTTGTCAATGCAAAATCTTATACCATTGTTAGCACCTAAGGGTTTTCATGTGTCTAATAATGACGATTGGGCGGATTTGGAAAAATATTATGGTGTCGAAACTCCATCAATAGTGGAATTTAGCAGTGGCTACTTCCCGTTAGGATATTTGAACGAAGATAATTATGATTTTTTGCGTAAGTACTATGCTGGAGATTTTCAAGGAAGCAATGTCGATTTGCGTCGCAGGCTATCATCGATGTACGATTGGAAATACTATAATGGTGAAGAGACTGCGGTAGGCATGCAAACGGAATTTAATGCCAAGCCATTTGCGACTGAAGATAATGGTACTGGTTGCATCTATTATACATTGATGGACGAAAACCATTCCTATACAGTCGGCTTATTAAGAATCTTGTCAACCGTTGATAGAGGCATCCTTAATATGGGATGTGATTTGTATTGGCAGGGTTGTTATCGTTATGCTCAAATACGATGCGTAAAAGATTGAGTTAGGTAACTTTCAATAATAATGATAAAGGAAAGTGGCTGTGCCAAAATAACGACGCAGCCACTTTTTTATTACCATTTTTAGCCTTTATGGTTGAGGTAAAGACAGACTTTTAATGCTACGCGGTCTTTCAGTTAAGTGCTTACCAAACTGTGGGTTCGCCATTTCGCAAATCGGCAACCGCCTATGTCACTATAACTTGCGCATTTTGTAGCCCATGCGTAGCAGTTGAACGGCCAAGCCGGCAATGTACATTTGGTGCAGGGTGCGGACAAAGGCCAGAAATGCGATTTGGGTGCAAGGTTCAAACCCTTCCTTAAGCAGGGCATTATGGGCCAGTTCTGCCACAGATTCAACCAGTTTTTGCAACTTTTGGGCATCGGCATCGGCAAGGCCAAGCACCTCCTCGCTAATGTACTCGTCCATATGGTCAAAGCCACGTTTGTCGCGCAGATACAGGTAAAGGTCGGGGTCGGCGCTGTATGTAGCCCAGTCGATGTCCCAAAAGCGGGCAAGCGCCATACCTGTGTACATCATCCAGCCGAGCGATGCGATAGGGTATTTGGCAAACTCGCGCACACCATCGGGTATGTACGATTGGCAGATCTTGAGCCAGATGCCATCCAAGTCGGGAGCGTCAGGCTTGACAGGATCAACCTCTTTGTGCTCAAGCAAAAACGAGTGCAGGGTTTTGTATAACTCTATTTCGTAGTTGTCAAGTTGGTCGTTTGCGTCCATAGTGATATGATTTACATTCGGCAAATGGTTGAGCAAAAAAAGCGGGACAGAATAATTCTGATCCCGCGGGAATGCCATACAGACTTAATTTGTTAGAAATACTTGACCTCCTGAACCTTGCCAGATTCGATGCTGACAATGTCTTTCAGTATGTTGTTGGCCATACGGCTTGCGCCCAAACGGAACATCTTGTTGTTCATCCATTCCTGGCCTAGAATGTTCTCAACAGCGGCCATATAAAGCAATGCATCCTCAGAAACCGACATTCCGCCTGCGGGCTTTATGCCTACCTTGCGGCCAGTCTTGGCTGCATAGGCCTTTATTGCCTCGCACATGACGCAGATGGCCTGTGGCGTAGCGGCTGGCTCAAGTTTTCCTGTCGATGTCTTTATGAAGTCGGCGCCTGCTTCCATTGCCACAATGCTGGCGTTCCAGATATCCTCAACCGAACGTAGCACGCCTGTTTCAAGAATGACTTTCAGGTGGGCGTTGCCTACGGCCTTGCGGATTGCCTTTATCTCGTCGAAGACAGTCTGATAGTCGTTGGCAAGCCAGGCACCTTGCGATATTACTATGTCGATGTCGGTGGCACCAGCCTCGACAGCCATCTTGCACTCGAGCGTCTTAACCTCAATGAACGACTGCGATGCAGGGAAGCAGGCTGCTACAGATGCCACTCCAACGCCTGGGCGCTTCAATGTGGTGGCTACTGTTTTTACCAATGACGGATAGACGCAAATGGCGGCGACATCGGGCAAGCCAGGGAACTTGTCGCTGAAGTTGTTGACGTTGTTGGCAAAACGAGCGCCTTTTTCCTGTGTGTCGACTGAATTCAGTGTTGTCAGGTCGATGAGGCTCAAGGCCAGTTTCAGATGTTCAACATCAAACATCTGCTTCGACCTTGTCTTTGCTTCATAAACCTTTTGCTCTATGTCGTCTGCCGAAAATGGCATTGGATAATTTTTCAGAAAGTCCATATTTATTTAGGATTTAAATTCACATTTAATATTTCAAATTTGCCTTATGTCTTTTGATTTGTGACTTATGTCATTAATTGGTTTCCAGAATCTTGAATATCTCGTCAAGTTTTGGTGTGAGGATAATCTCGGTACGGCGGTTCTTTGCGCGGGCCTCTGCAGTCTTGGCAGGGTCGATAGGGGCGTATTGCGAGCGTCCTGCGGCTGAGACGCGTTTCGCGTCAATCTTGCCATCGGCAATGAGCAGCTTGACAATTGAGGTGGCGCGTTTCGCACTCAAGTCCCAGTTATCCTGGATGTCGCCTGTGCCTTTCATCGGCACATCGTCGGTGTGGCCTTCAATCATAATGTTTACGTCGGTGTTGTTGGCCAACACGCTTGCAATTTGCTTGATGGCCGCTTGTCCTTTCGGGTCGACATCCCATTTTCCAGACTTGAACAGAAGCTTTTCGTCCATTGTCACATAGACTTTTCCGTTGCGTTGCTCAACTGTCAGCCCCTTATCTTCGAAGCCTAGCAGGGCCTGACTGATTTTTTGCTTCAAGGCCCTTACTGAAGAATCTTTCTGGCTCAGGATGTTTTCCAGTTCCTGGACTCGACGGTTTTTTTCGGCAAGTTCGCGACGTTGCATATTCAGATTCGAGTCGAGAGCCACCAGAATGGCGTCACGTTCGTCGAGTTCCTGCTGCTTGGCCTTCAGGTCGCGCTCTTTTTCGAGCAGGTCCTGCTTGGTGACTTGAAGGTCGGCCATAAGTTGACGCAACTCGTTCTCGTTGCTTGTGGTCTGTTTTTCCTGTTCGTCGCTGAGGTCGTCATACATGGTTTTGAATACCTTGTATTGCTTTTTGTAGAATTGCGCTGAATCGCGCACAACAGCCTTATTGCTGGCCTCGGAAGCGAGTTTTTTGTTGAGCTCGTCCACTTCGGCCTCAAGTTCGGTGGTCTTGACTGTTAAATCCTCATTCAGGCTTTTCACCGAGTCGCGTTCGTTGCAAATGGCCACGTTCTTTTCCTTCAGTTCCTGAAATTGCCGTGACGGTACGCAGGCAGTCAGTCCGGTAACTGCCACAATTATCAATATCTTATTGCTTTTCAACATATTTACGTTTTGATTTTTTACGTTTACTTGTCTGGTAAATGATGTTTGGCGCACTCTGCATCGGTTTGTGCCAAAGCATCATAATCCAAGCATAAAAATACGTTGCTTCATAAGTGATTTTCAGTGCGGTTAAAACAACTTATCAACCGACGGCATTTGAAAAGTCCGGAGGTGTTTTCCCCGGTGGCTAGTTGCTGGCTGGTGCGGTGTCGTTCAGCATCGACTCAAATTTCTGCCTCATATAGTAGGCGTTTTGGGTTTTCGTCGCAAAGCCGTCCTTGTCGATGAGTACATAGTCGGGTATGCCACTGATTGCGAACTTCTGCTTAAGCACATTCAGTTCGGAACTGCTCATTCTGAAATGTACGCCGCCTATCTGCTCTTTGCACTTATTCCATAAGTCTTCGGGCGAGGTCTCGTCGGTGAGGTACAGGAACACCATCCCTTTTTGCGACAAGTCGCTGACTGTTTCCTTCGACATTTTGATTGCTTCAAGGCACGGACCGCACCAGGTAGCCCAAAAATCGATTAGCACCAGGTTGCCTTTGTAGTCTTTCACCAACTCTACAAGAATGGAATCAGCAGGACTTTCGCCATCGACGTGTCGCCAATAGCCACCACGCAATTTTTCTTTTTCCTGACTTTCCAAAATTTCGGCATTATATCGTCTGAAATATTCGGCGTAGAACGGGTCTTGCAGTTGCGACACCATTTCTACAACGCTGTCGGGAACCAACGTCTTGTTCCAGGCATATCCGAAGTGGCTGTGGCACACATACAAATCGTGGAAAAGTTTGCCGTCGCCACCAATCAACTCGGCCTTCAGGCTGTCGGCTTTTCCTGTGCCTTCATCGCCATGCCCGAACATCTGCTCAATGGAGCGGTTTGTGCAATATACAAGGTCGGCGAACTCTTCGGAATAAAACAACAACGGGTTGTCGAGTTGCCAGTCGGACACGTAGTTGAAATACTCGCTTTTAAATTCAGGACGTACAATGGCTGTGTCGTAGTCGAACATCGGGTCGATGCAGTAACGCGACAGTTCATCCAAGGATTGGACTTTTGCCAATACGGCAAGATATTCCTTTGCACGTGTTGTGACATTCAGCGACTCTATGATGTCGCAAAACGAACGCAAATAGGCATAGACCGAGTCTCTGTATTCCGACGTGGTGCCACGGAAACCGCGGTAACTGGCCATTGCCATACATGCATTATTGAATCGGGGCAGTTGCATGGCATTGTTCAAGTCGGAATTGGCTCCGCTGAAATAGAGTTTCGGCCCGCCAGACTTAAACAGCGTCTTTAAGTTGCAGTCAACGTTGACTTCTGTCGTATCACCGATAGCAAGCAACACTCTGCATATGCCACGGAACCCGAAATATGCCGTTTGGCGATTGCAGGTCAGCGGAATGTCGCACTGAAAGGCCCCGTCGTCGGCAACGTGCACGGCATACGTTTCCTGAATTCTGCTTATCGGATTGTTGACGTACACGGCTACACTGGCATTTGGGTCGATTTGCCTGATGAGTTTTAGGCCATATATTTTCCCGCGTAAGGTTGCTTTCCCAATCTTCCACTCGGGTGCCTCAAGGTGGCTGCCGTCGTCGGTTACGGTGGTTGCCTCCTGTATGATGGACTGTGGCACTTCTTCGCTTAACACGCTGAAAGCTACATAAAATGAGAGAACTATAAATGCAATGATTGCCATAATTAGCGCACTTAGCGTAATCAGAGTGATTTTTACCGGCTTTTTCATTTTTGGACTTGTTTTTTTGCGAAGATAAATAACTATTCCGAAATGCGATAGACAGGTTAGCCCACGCTAACTAAGTCTTGCGACTTTGCTCGGCTAGGATATGTTTTTGATATCCTGTGTTTAAATGCCTTAAAGCAGGCATTGTATCCCGAATTGTGGTTGAAGCTTCGCGCTAGTATGGAAATCAATGCATGTTGACGGCAAAAGATTGGCTGAATTGTTAAAAAACGTTTAAAAAATGGGGGCGGGGCGACAGGCCATTTCGTATCGTAATAATTAGATTTGCCGTATCTATAAAAATTAAGGACGTGGCAAAAGAAAGTTCTTCATCGACAAAGACTCCTTTGATGGATCAGTACAACCAGATAAAGGCCAAGCATCCCGACGCCATATTGCTGTTCAGGGTTGGCGACTTTTACGAGACGTTTGCCGACGATGCCATCAAGGCTTCTAAAATATTGAACATTACGCTTACAAAGCGCGCCAACGGATCGGCCTCATCGGTCGATTTGGCCGGGTTCCCGTACCATGCACTCGACACATATTTGCCCAAGCTTGTAAGGGCTGGGCAGCGAGTTGCCATCTGCGAGCAGCTTGAAGATCCGAAACTGTGCAAGACGCTTGTTAAGCGGGGTGTCACCGAACTTGTCACACCGGGCGTATCGACAAGCGACAACATACTCGAGAACAGGGAGAACAACTTCCTCGCATCGGTCTACATCGAGAAGAAGCTGGCGGGCGTGTCGTTCCTCGACATATCGACAGGTGAGTTCTACGTGGCCGAAGGTACAATCGACTATGTAAACAAGCTTGTCCAGAGTTTCCGGCCAAAGGAGGTCTTGTATGAACGTGGATTGAAGGAGCTCATACAAGATACCTTTGGAATGGGATTCTACATTTATGCCATTGACGAGTGGGTGTTTTCAGAACAAGCCGCGACTGACCGGCTGCTAAAGCACTTCCAGACACAGTCGCTGAAAGGTTTTGGCATCGACAAGCAGACTCTTGGAACAATAGCGGCCGGCGCCATACTCTACTATCTCGACATTACGCAGCACACGCAGATTGGCAACATAACGTCAATACAGCGTATCGCTGAAGACGAATATGTGTGGATAGACCGGTTCACGTTCCGCAATCTAGAGATATTCAGCCCGTTAAACGAAGATGGCCATAGCCTTATCGACATAATCGACAACACGTTGACGCCAATGGGCTCGCGCATGCTGAAACGCTGGATGTCGCTGCCACTGAAGAACGTGACTGCCATAAACGAGCGTCAGCAGATAGCCACCCATTTTATCGAAAACGCCGAAGTCAAGGCAAACCTTGAATCGGAGCTGAAAAATGTCGGCGACCTTGAACGCCTCATCAGCAAGGTGACGTTCAACCGCATCAACCCTCGCGAAATGCTGGCTCTGAAAAATGCCTTGAAGGCAATTGCGCCAATAAAGCAGATATGCGAGCAATCGGGCGTGCCGGCATTGCAAACTGTCGGCGAGCAGCTGAATCCGTGTGCGTCGGTGTGCCAGCGCATCGAGCGTGAGATTTGTGCCGATCCGCCAGTGCAGGTGGCAAAGGGCGGCGTCATCAGCGATGGCGTGAATGCCGAACTCGACGAGCTGCGCCATATCGCCTACTCGGGCAAGGACTACCTGATTGAAATTCAGCAACGCGAGAGCGAGCTTACCGGCATTCCGTCGTTGAAAATCAGCTTCAACAACGTGTTCGGCTATTATATCGAAGTGCGCAACCCGCATAAGGACAAGGTCCCTGAAGATTGGATCCGCAAGCAGACTCTGGTAAACGCCGAACGCTACATAACTCCGGAGCTGAAGGAGTACGAGGAGAAGATTCTGGGCGCCGAAGAGAAGATTCTGGCGCTTGAGCAGAAAATATACAGCGACTTGATTTTCACAGTGTCTGAATTTGTCTCTGCCATTCAGCTTGATGCAAGCCTGTTGTCGAAAGTCGATTGCCTGCTGTCGTTTGCGACAACTGCTCAGGTCCGCAATTATTGCCGGCCTATAGTCGACGACAGCCGCGTGTTCGAGATCAGGCAGGGTCGTCACCCTGTAATTGAAACACAGATGCAGCCTGGCGAGGAATATGTGTCAAACGATGTGCTGCTGAACGACGACGACCAGCAGATAATAATAATAACAGGCCCGAACATGGCCGGAAAATCGGCATTGCTGCGCCAAACGGCATTGATAGTGCTGCTGGCCCAGATAGGGTCGTATGTGCCTGCACAGTCGGCGCATTTCGGCTTCATCGACCGCGTGTTCACCCGTGTGGGCGCATCTGACAACATATCAGTTGGCGAATCGACTTTCATGGTGGAGATGAACGAGGCCGCAAGCATATTGAACAACATCAGCGAACGTAGCCTTATCCTGCTCGACGAACTTGGCAGAGGCACGTCGACATACGATGGCATAAGCATTGCATGGGCTATTGTCGAATATATCCACGATCATCCAAAATATAGGGCAAAGACGTTGTTTGCCACTCACTATCACGAACTTAACGAAATGGAAAGGTCGTTTGAGCGAGTGAAGAACTTCAATGTTTCGGTGCGCGAAGTCGATAAGAAGGTGCTGTTCCTGCGCAAGCTTGTCCCCGGCGGAAGCAATCACAGCTTCGGCATACACGTCGCTCGCATGGCTGGAATGCCGAACAGCGTTGTGAACAGGGCCGAGAAGATTCTTGCCGACCTTGAAAGGTCACGCCGCAATTCGGACTCTGAGGTGGGAAAGACAAGTGGCGGCGAAGGATTGCAATTGAGCTTCTTCCAGCTCGATGACCCTGTGCTGAAAGAAATCCGTGACCAGATAAAAAATCTCGACATCGACAATCTTACGCCAATTGAAGCGTTAAATAAACTAAACGACATTAAACGTATAACCGGAATATAGTATGGCTTCAGATGTGAAACGGACCATAAGCAACTTGTTTTCAGCGTACAAGAACGGGAATATGCTGAACAAGCTCATCTACATCAATTTGGCCGTGTTTGTGCTGGTCAAGCTGGTCGATATAGTGGGGATGCTGTTCAACATCGACATGGTGAATCCGCTCGTAAGCGCATTGTCGGTATATTCTGGCAGTCGTCTTGGATTGACTCATCCTTGGGGCGTGGCTACATATATGTTTCTGCATCAGGGATTCTTGCACATACTGTTCAACTTGTTGTGGCTCTTCTGGTTCGGGCGGATATTCCTCGAGTATTTCACCGACCGCCAGCTGCTGAATGTGTATCTGTGTGGCGGTTTGGCAGGAGCGCTCGCGTTCATATTGTCATACAACGTGTTCCCCGCATTCGATGCAACTTACGCAAGCGCAATGGGTGCATCCGCCGCAGTGTATGCCATAGTTCTGGCAATTGCCGTCTACGTGCCAAACTACACGGTCTATGTAATGTTTCTTGGGCAAGTTAATATTAAGTGGATTGCGGCGCTTTCCGTAATATCCGATTTGGCCTTGCTCGACGACGGCAATGCCGGCGGCCACATAGCCCACATGGGTGGCGCCGTCTTCGGCGTGTTGTACATAGTTTTCCTGCGCAAGAATGTCGATATCGCATCTTGGGCCGGCAAGATTATCGACGCCATTGTCACACTATTCAAGCCCCGCCCCAAAATGAAAGTCACATACGGCCGGACTGAAACCGACTACGACTACAACAAGCGCAAGCACGACGAGCAAAAGAAAATCGATGACATTTTGGAGAAGATAGCAAAATCGGGATACAATGGCCTGACCGATGAGGAAAAGCAGGTCTTGTTCAGAAACAGCAGAAACAGTTGACACGGTGCATAGGATAATCGCTAAAATATTGCTTTGGATATTTGTCGTGGCAGTGCTGCTGGCTGGCGCAATAGCGGCTTGCACCATTTTGCTCAAGGACCGCTTGCTGCAGTACGGCATTCAGGCAATCAACAATGAGCTTAACGCCCCTGTGCAGGTCGAAGGAATAAATGTGTCGCTTATCAATAGCTTCCCGTATGCGTCAATAGTGATGAACAAAGTGACTGTCATGTCGCCAGAGCGCGGATTCAGCCACTCCGGATTCAGCCACACTTCAGCCGACACTTTGCTGTCGGTCAGGAAAGTGTCGCTTTCGTTCAATACCCGGAAACTGTTCGACAATGAGCTGGAACTTAACTCGGTCAAGTTCAGCGACGGGCGCATCTATATACTGATAGACAGCAAGGGCAATGACAACTTCCACATCCTGAAGGAAAAAAAAGCCAAGGCAGACTCGGCGGAAATGCTTGTCCAATTGGAGCATATAGGTTTTAACGATTGCATAATACAGATCGAAAACCAGTACAAGGGCAATGGCGTTGAGTGGGTGATGCCGTCGTTTGAGGCCGAAGGCCAGCTGAACAACGGACAATTCGAGGTGAAGACCAAGGGAACCGTAAATCTGCAATGGATAGAGGCAAACAATGTCGAGATAGTGCCATTGGCCCCCACACAGATACGTACAAGCCTTGCATTCAACAACGAAACCCTGCTCATCAGCGAAGGAACGCTATCGTCAAAAGGCTTGAATTTGGAAATGACAGGCAGCGTGTCGCTCAAGGATGACGCCAATGTCGACCTGAAAATCAACGGACAGAGGATTGAGGTGGCCAATGCCTTGCGCTATTTCACATTGGCAACCAAGGAGAAGCCAAACGTGCGCAGTACCGGTCTTGTCGATTTCAGCGCAACCGTCAACGGCAAGTTCGACAAGCGTAGCACACCTCTGATTGTGGCAAAATTCGGCCTGGAAAATGCAACTGTCGAATTCCCTAAGCACGGCTTGTCCTTTACCCAGGTAGGGCTGAAGGGAGTGTTCAACAATGGAGGCGCGTCAAGAAGCGCAAAATCTTACGTGAGCATTACCGATTTGAAACTGCAAACCGAGCACAGCAAGGTGTCGGGCGATTTCAGGGTCGATAATCTGGCAAAACCTTACATCAATACATCGTTGCAGGTGAGCGGAAGGCTTGAAGAGTGGAACCGCTTTGCCTTTGCCGACGGTAAGAGCAGAATGTCAGGCTCGTTCGAGGGCTCTTTTGTCGCTCACGGACCTGCCAGTGTAAACCGTAAATTCGATGTCCCTGCGTTCCTGAAGCTGAATCCTGCATGCCAGGCACAGGTCAAGTCGGCTGACTATGCGAGTGACGGCGCCATCGAACTTCACAATGTGACAGGCACGGCCATATTGCGAGGCAGTTCGCTCAACCTTATCGATGTTAGTGGCAAGTTGCGTGATATGCCGGTGTCGTTCAATGTCAATATCGACAACTTGCTCAAGGCAGTCGTCGAGCCTTATCCTACAATGCATGTCGATGGCGTGTGCGCTTTCGCCAATGTCGATTACGGGCAGATTGCGCCGTTGCTTGCAGGCGGAAAGCCCAATTCCAAAATCACATACAATGTAAGCATGCGAATGACTCTCTCGCAGTTTACCTATGGCAGCTTCAATGCAAGCAACATACTAGGGCGATTGCGCTATGCGGGCAACGAAGTGTCGGTCGACGGCCTGAAGTTCAGCGCGCTTGGAGGCAGTGTCGATGCCAATGCCGGCTACAGCATTTCCGCACCACGGTTGCTGACGTGCAGGGGCAATGTCTCGAATATCGATATAAACCAGATGTTCTCGACATTTGGCAACTTCGGTCAATCCTACATAACCTACCAGAATGTAGATGGAGAGTTGAGCTCCAGCTTCTCGCTGCAACTGCCATTCGCAGGCGATTCTGTAGATAAACAGCATGTGAGCTTTGACGGCAAGCTGAAGATTGTCAACGGAAAACTGCATGGACTTGAGGCGACAAACAGCATTGCCGATTTTACAAAAATCGATGAATTCAGGGCGCTCGAATTTTCCACATTGTCAAACGACATGAGCATTTCGGGTGGCAATATCTTTATTCCTAAAATGAATATCGAATGTAATGCGTGTGACATATCCTTGGCAGGAACTCATAAGTTTTCAGGCGACTACGAGTATCATCTTGCATTGATAATGAGCGACTTCATGCGTGGCAAGGCAAAGCGTCTGCAACAGACAACGCCTTATGGCATAGTGGAGGACGATGCAGGCGAACATACGTCAGTTTACCTCGTCGCAAGCCGTACCGGCGGAAAACCGAAAATCAGGTTCGACAAGGTGGAGATGAAGCAGCAATTCAGGCAGGAAATGCAGCAGCAGAAACAGGAAGTGAAGCAGATACTGAAAAAGGAATTCGGGTTGTTCAAGAACGACACAACCATAAAGACAGACAACAATGCGGCCAAGCCGGCATCGTCGGGGTTCGTCATTGAGTGGGACGAAGAGTAGTACACAATATCGGGCTTCGCCGTGCGTTAGTAATGTGTAACAACAGCAACTATGAACATTTACCAAAACAAGACAATAGTCAAGATTGCCATTTTTGCATGTGCAATGGTAATAGGCATTGTGTCATTGCACTTTACTAGCAAGATGGCCGGCAAAATGGCCATTGAAGAGATGCGCCGTATGCAGGTATGGGCTGAAGCAACCCGGCAGATAGCAATTTGCGAAGATGGCGATGAAATAGATTTTTTCCTTCGTATCATACAGAATAACAATACTATCCCGGTGATAATGATAGACGAGAAGGGCGAGATAATATCGACAATGAATCTCCCCCGTATCAGGGAGGCTGACACCGCATATTGCGCGAAGCGTATGGCAATAATGGAAAGCAAGCATGAGCCTATTGTGATTACGCTTACTCCAAACACATGGAACCGTATCTATTACGATGATTCAATAATATTGCGCCAGCTGACATATTTTCCATACGTCCAGATGTTTATAATGGCGTTGCTGGCCTTGGCTGGCTATCTGGCATTCAGCACATCGCGCAAGGCTGAACAAAACCGTGTGTGGGTTGGAATGTCGAAGGAGACTGCTCATCAGTTGGGAACGCCAATATCGTCGCTCATGGCATGGGTTGAAATTCTTAGACAGGATGAAAGAAACCAGGCTTATGTTGATGAAATGCAAAAGGATATAGACAGATTGCGTATGATTGCCGACCGGTTCTCGAAGATTGGCTCTCTGCCAGATATGCAATTGTGCGATTTGAGCAAATCGGTCGAGGTGGCTGTCGGGTATATGCGTAGCCGTGTGTCGTCAAATGTGAATATTACGGTGGTCGACAACACTTCGCACGGCATCCTGGTTAATCTGAATGCGGCTCTATTCAATTGGGTCATCGAGAACCTGATAAAGAACGCCATTGACGCCATGAACGGCAAAGGCAGCATAACCATAAAGGTCAATGAGCTTCCTCAATCGGCCGAGTTGCTGGTGTCTGATACTGGCAAGGGTATGCACAAAAAACAGTTCAAGGCTATATTCACGCCCGGATACACATCGAAGGAACGTGGCTGGGGACTGGGATTGTCATTGACCAAACGTATCATAAACGAATACCACAAAGGAAAGATATCGGTTCTGTCGTCGGAGATAGGCATCGGCACAACTTTCCGAATCATATTGCCAAAAGGCGACGCATAGTCTGCCCCATTCTTGTCTGTCAGCTCTCGTATGCGCCTGTAATCGTACCGGCATTGAATATGAGTGCAACCGAGCAGGATGGCGACAAAGATTCAAAAGCACCCAAAAGATTGAAGAATGATCCATTTTTAAATAAAATCGGGGAATTTATATAAGTCCCCTTAAATCGTTTATTACATTTGGCTCAAAATAGATTCGTTATGAAAAAAGCTATATCAATATTGTCGCTGGCCTTTGCCATGGTTGCTCCAACATCGGTAAAGGCTGACGAAGGCATGTGGTTGCCGTCTCTCGTAGAGAAAAACATGGCTGCAATGACCGAGCTCGGATTCAAATTGACAGCCGATGACGTTTACAACATAAATCATGCATGCCTGAAAGATGCCATAATAGCGCTCGATGGTGGAAGCTGCACGGCCTCGTTTGTCTCATCTGAAGGACTTATCATGACAAACCACCATTGCGGCTACGATGAGATCCAAAGCCATAGCACGGTCGAAAACAATTTGCTTGCCAATGGCTTTTTCGCAAAAAGCAAGGACGAGGAGCTGCCCAATCCCGGCAAGACAGCATGGTTGCTTGTGCGCATAGAGGATGTCACCTCTCGCATTTTGGATTCAATGCCAGATGACGTGCCATTTGAGCAGCGCCTGTCTATCGTTGACAGCATCAGCGAAGTCATCATTTCCGAGGCTGTCGGGGGAACCAATTATGAGGCGGATGTATATGACATGTTTTATGATAACGCCTATTACTTGTTTGTTTACGAGGTGTTCAAGGATGTGCGTCTTGTCGCCGCCCCTCCAGAGTCGGAGGGAAAATACGGCGCCGATACCGACAACTGGATGTGGCCTCGTCATACTTGCGATTTTTCGATGTTCCGTGTTTATTGCGCGCCTGACGGCTCTCCCGCCGAATACTCGGAGGAAAACGTGCCATACCATCCTAAATATTCATTGCCCATCTCTCTTGACGGTTATGCCGAAAATGATTTCACGCTCGTCATGGGATACCCGGGTTCCACCGAAAGGTACGTGTCGTCGTGGGAGGTGGAACAGATGATGGGGGAAAATGTGATACGTGAAAAGGTGCGCGGTGCCAAGCAATCCATTTGGAAGGAATATATGGATGCCGACGAGAAGGTGCGGATTCAGTACTCTGCCAAATTCGCGTCATCTTCAAACTACTGGAAATATTCAATAGGCGAAAACCGTGGTGTGAAGCGCCTGCATGTGATTGAAAAGAAACGCAATATCGAGGACAAATTCATGCAGTGGGTCAATGCCGATGAAGCGCGAAAGCTGAAATACGGCAACGCGCTTAATATGGTGGAGAGCAGCACGGCGCTTACCGATGCCTACGAAAAGGCTTATTCGTATATCACAGAAAACCAGATGCAAGGCTGCGAAGCCATATATTTCGCCATCAAGAACCGAAAATCCATTGCAGGCATGGCTGTCGGCAAAAAAGCGGACTCGACATTGCTGAAACATGCTGACGATTTCTTTAAGGACTACAGCGCAACGGTTGACCGACACGTTACCAAAGCCATGATTAAGATGTATTTGACGGATGTGGATGCAGAGTTCCTTCCAACCTATATGTCCGAAGCCTCCAAGGTTGGCATTGACAAGTTTGTCGACAACATGTTTGAAAGGTCTATTTTCTGCAGTCAGGAGAAATTTCTCAAATTCGTCAAGAAGCCAAATGCAAGTACAATAAGCAAGGACCCTATTTACAAGGTTGCACAGAGCATTTTTGACACGTATTCGTCAGTGACTGATCATATGGAATACGCTTCTCTATACGATGGAATGCGCTTGTTTGTCGGCGGTATGATGGAAATGAATCCGGATAGCCTGTTCTATTCCGATGCCAACAGCACGATGCGCCTGACTTACGGAACAATATCAGGCTATAAGCCAGCCGATGCCGTGTCGTACGACTATTGGACAACTCTTGACGGAGTGATGGAGAAGGAGGACACCTCAGTGCGTGAATTCAACGTTTCGCCTAGGCTCAAGGAGCTGTACGCAAAGAAGGATTATGGCCGATACGGGAATGCCGACGGCACGTTAAACGTGTGCTTCTTGACTGACAACGACATAACGGGAGGCAATTCCGGAAGCCCTGTCATTAATGCCAATGGCGAACTCATTGGCCTCGCTTTTGATGGCAATTGGGAAGCAATGAGTGGCGATATCGCATTTGAGCGTGGCATACAGAAGTGCATAGCGGTCGATATTCGCTACGTGCTGCTCATGATAGACAAGTTTGCCGGCGCACAGAATCTGGTAGACGAACTTACGCTGAAGTCATCGAAAAATTAAAGGGTGGATGGGCCCTAAATTGCCCAATCCATTTGGCGTTTTGTCGCTGAACCTTTTATCGAAATTGACTATACAAAAAAAAGGATGCCATTGGCATCCTTTTTCTGTATTCTGAAAGATTGATGTTAGTCTTTCAAAGCGTGGCGTTTGAAACCAGTGCAAGTCAAGCCCTTTGAAGCTGTTTCCATCATTTGTGCAACGCTTATCTTGGCGTCCTTGACAAATGCCTGGTTCAACAAGGTGCTTTCCTTGAAGAATTTGTTCATACGGCCTTGAGCGATGTTCTGGATCATTTGCTCCTTAAGGTTGGCAGCTGCTTCAACAGATACTTTTGCCTTAATGTCGCGGGCTTGTTGAGCCTGCTCAGGAGTAAGCCAGCCTTTTGCTGTGTTTGATTCAATGTGCTCATCTGAATCAACGTGGGCAGGGTTGATGCCAGCTTTCTTCAATGCGACTTCCACAGCTTTTTCAACTTGTTCCTCTTTAGTCTTCTCGATGGCTACAGTCATCTCGTTTTCGATGACAGCTGCAGGAACATCGTCTTTGCTAAGAGATACAGGGTTCATTGCGGCAACTTGCATTGCAACGTCTTTGTAGACTTGTGCATCGATGCCAGCCTTGTTGAAGCTTACCAATGAAGCCAATTTGTTGCCCATGTGGATGTATGGGTAAACAGCCTCGCCCGAAATTGACTCGTAGCAAGCCAATTCAAGCTTTTCGCCAATGATGCCGACTTGCTCGGTGATGATGCCTTCTACGGTCTTGCCGTCCTTAAAAGGAAGAGCCTTAAGTGCATCAAGGTTGGCAGGCTTTTGAGCCAAGGCCAAGTCGCATATTTCGTGTGCAAGCTTAACGAAGTCTTCGTTCTTTGCAACAAAGTCGGTCTCGCAGTTAAGAGCAATAAGAGCGCCGAATTTGCCGTCGTTGGTGACTTTCGCGATGACATTGCCTTCAGAAGCTTCGCGGTCAGCGCGCTTGCTTGCTACGGCTTGTCCTTTTTCGCGGATAATCTGGATTGCACGGTCGAAGTCGCCGTTAGCCTCTGTCAAGGCCTTTTTGCAGTCCATCATTCCAGCGCCGGTGGTCTTGCGCAATTTTGCTACGTCAGATGCTGATATTGACATAATCGTATTCGTTTTTTAATTATTCAGCCGATTCCTCGGTTTCTTTTTCGTTAGCTACTTCTTCCTCTGCGTCAGCGGCTTTCTTTGCTGCTGATTTCTTTCCGCCTTTTGCTGGCTTTTGCTCTTCTTCAGCAGGCTCTTTGTCTTTTTCGACTTTGCGTTCAGCCAAGCCTTCCTGAATAGCGTCGCAAACAGCGCCTAGAACCAATGAAATGGCTTTTGCAGCGTCGTCGTTGCAAGGAATTGCGTAGTCTACAATGTTAGGATCTGAGTTTGTGTCAACCATAGCGAATACAGGTATCTGCAGGCGATGTGCCTCAGCTACGGCGATCTTTTCTTTTTGAACGTCGATTACAAACAAAGCTGCTGGCAGACGGGTAAGGTCAGCTATGCTGCCCAGTGTCTTGTTCAGTTTGCTGCGTTGACGGTCGATTTGCAGTCTTTCACGCTTTGACAAGTGATCCAAGGTACCGTCTTGTTCCATTTTGTCAAATGTGCCCATTTTCTTGACTGCCTTGCGAACTGTGGGGAAGTTTGTCAGCATGCCACCTGACCAGCGCTCTGATACGTATGGCATATTGATTTTTTTAACTTGTTCGGCAAGTATGTCTTTTGCTTGTTTCTTGGTTGCAACAAAAAGGATTTTGCGACCAGATTTTGCTATTTGCTTAAGTGCTGTAGCGGCTTCATCAACCTTTGCAACTGTCTTGTGAAGGTCGATGATGTGGATTCCGTTTTTCTCCATGAAGATGTATGGAGCCATAGCGGGATTCCATTTTCTTTTCAGGTGTCCGAAGTGTGCACCTGCGTCCAATAATTCTTGAAAATTAACTCTAGACATTTTTTTAAATTTTTCGTTTACATTCTTGTTGTAAAAGCAATCGTTAAGTAGTTCTGCGGTTTCAGAAGTCTTAACAATTTAGATACTAAACGATATTCTCGTGCAGCATCATTAACGCTTACTGAACTGGAATCTCTTGCGAGCCTTCTTCTGACCAGGTTTCTTACGCTCAACCTCACGTGGGTCGCGGGTAACAAATCCGGCAGCCTTCAATGGCTTGCGGTTGTCAGCGTCGAGTTTCATCAGGGCGCGGGTGATTCCAAGACGAACGGCTTCTGCCTGTCCCTTAACACCGCCACCGTCGATGATGGCCTTAACGTCGAACTTGCCGTTCAATGACAACACGCCGAATGGTTGCATTACAATGTATTGCAAGGTGTCGATAGGAAAATATTCCTTGAAATCCTTGCCGTTGATTGTTACATTGCCTGCACCTTGGCTCAAGTAAACGCGTGCGATAGCGGACTTTCTACGTCCAACTGCATTAATTACTTCCATTTTACTTGATTGAATTTAGGTTAATCAATTCAGGTTTTTGAGCTTCGTGTGGATGGCTCTCACCTGCATAAACAAAAAGATTGCGGTATAAAGCTGCGCCAAGCTTGTTCTTTGGCAACATGCCTTTTACTGCTGTTTCTACCATTGCGATTGGGTTCTTGACCATCAATTTCTCTGCAACGATAGTACGTTGTCCACCAGGATAACCGGTGTAGTGTGTGTACTCTTTACCTGCCCACTTGTTGCCTGTAAGCTGAACTTTGTCAGCGTTGATGATGATGACGTTGTCACCGCAGTCAACGTGAGGAGTAAAGTTGGTCTTGTGCTTGCCTCTTAGCAAGAAAGCAGCACCTGTGGCAAGACGGCCTAAGACTTGGTCTTTGGCGTCGATAACAACCCATTTTTTGTCAACGGTTGCCTTGTTTGCCGAGATTGTCTTTAAACTAAGTGTGTCCACTCTAATCCTAACTTTTTAATTAATAAATAAATACTATCCACATTTCCCCAAATGTGGTCTGCAAAAATACAACATTATATCAATTGCGCAATTATTATTGACAACATTTTGTTGATATGTTGTCCGCGCTGATTGTTAGAGTGTTAACAATTGTTCCCAACATTGTGCAATCAGTTTAACACTGCATTATCCTCTTTCTGGATGTCATTTTTGTCGCGCAAGGTGTTGAAAACCGATGCCGTTTTATGCATCCTGCCTATCTTTCTATTATCAGCATCTGGGTCTTGCTCTCGTTGCCGCTTGTTATGCGGTAGAAGTAGATTCCTGGGTTCAGTGTGCTGACATCGAAATTGTGCACGTTGTAGCCTGCCGAGGCTTGGCTGTCGTACAGATTGCCGATTTTGCCACCGTTGTGGTTGTATAGCTCGATTCTGACATTCCCGTCGTTCGGAAGGATGTAGCTGATGGCCAGCTTGTCTTTTGCGGGGTTCGGCATTGGCTGGCATACGCTGAACTCGTCTTTGTTGAAGATGATGCAGTATTCGTTGTCTGACGGGGTGTCGTCGGTGTAGGCGGTAGATGGCTCGGCCGAGACGCAGATGTATTGTATCCTGTCGGGTCTTGCCTCGCCTATTTTGGCAACGAATTCGTATTGCACTATCTTGCCTTGCTTTATGGTGTCGGCTATGGTTTCGCTTATGCGGTGGCCTACGTTGTCGTACCATAGTATGGATACGTTCGGAATGTCGTAGTTGCTACGGTTTGCCACAACGGCGCTGACTGCAATCTGTCCGTTGTCGGTCTTTGCCGATGCCGATACAAGCACGATGTCGATTTGCGGGTAGATGGCCTCAATGACCTGCTGGGCGGTATCGGAGCAGAAGCTGTTGCTTGCGATTAGCTGTACGTTGTAGATGCCGTCGGTGTGATAGGTGTGGCAGACGTCAATGTCGGTCGATTCCTCGCCGTCGCCGAAAATCCACAGCAGGCTGTCGGCATTGGCGCTAGTGTTGGTGAATTCGGTCTGGAATGGCACGGGTCCTCGCGTCGGTAGCGGGCGGAATGTGGCAGTCGGCGTCTCGTGGACTGAAACCGTTGTGTCGAATGTGGCGACGCATCCTGCGCTGTCGGTTATCTGCAGGCTTATCTTGTGCTTGCCTTTTGCGCCAAATGTCCTTGAAGTCCGATGCTCGCCTGTGAATTGCAGTGAGTCGATTGTCCACAGCCATTTCTTCGAGATGCTTGCGTGCTCGAGGTTGTATCCTTCAAGTATTGCATCTTGCCCTTCGCATATCTTGCCAGTCAGGATTGATGGCACGGGATTTGGCATCACGCGAATCTCTTTGGTCAATGATGAGATGCACCCGTTGGCAATCTGCTTTATGGTCAATGTCACTTGGTGCGTGGTTGTGTCTTTGTACGTTATGCTTGGACTCTTCTGTGTGGAGAATATTGCAGTGTCGGATTTCCAAGTGTAGCTCGATGACAGCCCCAGAATGGTTTTTGAGTTGTTTGTCAAATATATAGGCGAATCGAAGCACGGCGCGCTATATGTGAAATCCACTTCGGGGCCTTGGAGAATGTCTATGTCGCGGTGCAGGGTGTCGGTACAGCCGTTGTTTGCGGTGACAATCAGCTCAATGGTATGTCGCCCATATTGTGTGAATGTCGCTTGCGGGTTTTGTATGCCGTAGGTGCTGTCGTTGATGTTCCATTGCCAGCTGGTCAGGTATCCGTTGGCCGTAGTGCTGGTGCTTGTGAACCTTGTAGGAGCATTGGAGCAGGCCTGGCTTGTACTGAAGTCGGCCTTTGGCAGTGCATTGACGTATATGTTTTTCTTCAGGATGTTGCTGCAGCCGTTTTCGCAGCTGATAGTGTAGCTGATCTGGAAGTTGCCACTAGTATCATATATGTGTGCAGGGTTCATTGCTGATGAAATGCCGCCATCGCCAAAGTCCCAGTGGTACGATGTTATTTTGCCAGAGTCGTTCGACGACGATTTGTCGGTAAAGGCTATTTGCCGTGTGGCGCAGAGTGTGCTGTTGTCAAACCCGACGGTAGGTGCAGTGCCCATAGTGTTGATGTGTGCCGTATCGTGTCCAATGCATCCACGCAGGTTTGACGCCGTCACGGAGTATGAGCCTGCACTCTTGACAACAAGATGGTCAGCAGTCGTCCCGTCCGACCACTGGTATCTGGTGGCTTCGTCGAATCCGCTTTGCAGGTATATGTTGTTGCCGATGCAGGTGTTGATGGTGTCGGCACCTAATGTCATCTGTTGCGAAAAACTGTCAACTTTGACGAAAATGGTGTCGCTGTGCCACTCATACCCGGTCGTGTCGGTGATGACGACCCAGTACTTGCCTTCGGTTGCAATCGTGAGCTCTTTGCCAGTCGATCCGTCACTCCATTTGTAGGTGTAAGGGCCAGAAAGTTCAGGGTTCCAGGTTATGGTGTCGCCAAGGCAGATGGTGGTGTCGGGCAACTGCATGGGTTCGGGAAATGCGACCTGGAAACGGGCGGAGGAGGAATATCCGAAAATGTCGGTTACCGAAACGGAATAGACAGAGTCGGGCTCAGCTAAGACAAAA
>JAZUEN010000037.1:0-46410 GCA_045640185.1 Bacteroidales bacterium | reverse complement strand
TATGAATCTAAGCCTTGTCAGTCAAGGCTTGAAGCCTGATTTGTTGAATTGTCAAATGGCAACGCTTTTCAATTATGAATTTTGAAACGGCGGGTGTTCGTTGCTGGATGCTATTAGTCGCGTTTCTACATAAGGTGAATTCCATAAATTCACCGTTTGAAACATGAACATAACAAAATGGACGATATGAACTTTTCAAGTCTTTTGGTTTTCTCTTGGCATCTTGCTGTTCGTCAGTCGGTCACAATGCCCGCATTGCTCCCTTATTCCGCACAGCAATCTGCTCAAGACAAAATCCAAAATCCTTTGAAATCAATTTATAGAACCCACCATAAATGATTTCTGGCACGTTCGGACACATTCAAAGTGTCCCTACTAGGTTGAAGGCAGGCAACTTGTCTTGTTCCCAACTTGTCGTCTCTGGGATTTGGATATACAAAAAAGCCACGCTAAATATTAAGCATGGCTTCTGTTATGCAGTCGGTATCGTTACCGCAAGTTCCTAGTTTGTCTTGAACTTGAATTTCACTTCCTTCAGTTCAGCGTTGGCCTTGACAATCTTTTCTTTCAGGCCTTCCTTGTAGGCGGTCAGTTTCTTGTCAAGGTCGGCATCGGCAAGGGCAAGCATTTCGGCGGCAAGTATTGCTGCGTTTTGTGCGCCGTTTACGCCAACTGTCGAAACAGGAATGCCAGGAGGCATCATTATAATTGAGAGCATGGCGTCCAATCCGTCGAGCATGCCCTTGATAGGCACGCCAATGACAGGAACGGTTGTGTTTGCCGCGATCACGCCAGGCAGTGCGGCCGCCATTCCAGCGCCTGCAATAATCACCTTTATTCCGCGGCCTTTGGCCTCTTTTGCAAATTGTTCAACTTCAGTAGGAGTGCGGTGTGCCGAAAGGGCGTTCATCTCAAATGGAATCTCCATGCTGTCAAAAAACTGGGCGGCTTTCTCCATTACCGGCATATCCGATGTGCTGCCCATGATTATACTCACTATAGGTTTCATATGTTGGTATATGATTAAATATCAGATAAATTAAAAATCAAAAATCCTACATTCTAAATCCTAATCCCGATAGCCATCGGGACTAAATCCCGATAGCTATCGGGACTAAATCGTTTCCGCAATCACTTCAATTTCAACAAGTGCGTTTTTAGGCAGGTTGCCAACTTCAAAGGCTGCGCGAGCTGGGCAGTCTGTTGTGAAGTATTTGGCGTAGATGCCGTTCATTGCGCCAAAGTCGGCAATGCTTTTCAGCATCACGGTGGTTTTTACAACGTTGCGGTAGTCAAGGCCTGCGGCTTTTAGTATTGCGCCAACGTTGAGCAAGGCCTGCTCGGTTTGAGCTTCGATGCCTTCGGGCATTTGGCCAGTGGCAGGGTCGATAGGTATCTGTCCTGATACAAACAAAAAACCGTTGGCTTCAACGGCTTGGCTATACGGGCCAATGGCTTGTGGCGCATTGGACGTAGAAATTATGTTTTTCATGTTGGGACTATTAAATCTTTATTATGTCGAAAGGCATGCTTACCAGCGACTTGTAGTCTTCGCCAGCTTCCAGAATGTCGTCGTCGGCTTCATGGTAGTACCATTTTACGCAGATTTTGCATCCATTTTGGTGGAAAGAGTCTAGAAGGTTCATCAATTTGCAGATGATTTTTGCAGATGCCGAATTGTGATAATCCAACGCAAACTCAACAGTTGTTGCCGGATTTGGGTTCTCCAGGTATTGGTTGAACCAATTGAAGATAGGAGTATAGAACGCAAGTACATCTTCTGGCCTTGACACGCCTTCAATGCGGAACTTGCCACTTTCCTTGTCGAGTGAAACTCTAGGTGTAGTGTGTGTGCTGTTAATATCTATCGGTTCCATACAAAAATCATTTCACAAACCCAAATATACTTTTTTATGGGAATGTATATTATGCCTGAAACAAGTTTTTTTCAAAAAAATAGTGGTGATTTCTCTCTGATTGCTTTCCCTGTCAATGGAGAATTTCTGCATTACGAATGAGGAAGCTTGCAAAACGGTTGATTTTCTGGTCTCTATTAGTCGTTGGTTGCAGGCGAATCCTGCTTGTCGTCGTTTTGCTCTTTGTAGATTAGGAATTCGACACGGCGGTTCATCCTTCGAGCTTCATCGGTTTGCGAACGTGTTATTGGCTGGCGTTTGCCTTTCCCGTCGGTGACAATGCGCTTTTTTGATATTCCGTGCCTTTGCAGATATTCCGATACAGATTTGGCTCGCATCATGCTCAGCTCCATGTTGTACTGGTCGGTGCCAACGTCATCGGTATGTCCCACAAGTTTCAGTTTCGAGTCGAAGAATATTTTCAGCAGGTCGGCAATCTCGTTCAGCGACGCAGTGTCTTCGGACAGAATGTCGTACGAGTTGAAGTCGAAATGTATGGTTTTCTCAAATCCGACAGTGTCGCCGATAACTTTCATTCTTTCGAATCCGATAAGGTGCTTGCGTTTCTCGATCTCCGATTTAAGGTACGGGCCGATAGGCTTGAGTTTTCCGTCGCTTTTCAGCGACCTGGCTTTTATCAACACGCCGGAGTCGTAGATGTTGTCGCCCACGTCGGCAATGGCCATGGTCAGCTTGTATGTGGCGTAGGGCTGTATTTTCGCCTTGGCTTCGAGTTTAGTCGTCATGCCGTCGAATTGGAATAGGCTGGCCAGGTCGTTGGTGTTTTCGGCAAAATATCCGGTCCAGGTTTGGTTTTCGATGTAGAATTCCGGATTGCGCTTTGCGTTTACGTGGTCGACAGATATTGGTTCTCCTGTTGTCGGAAGGCGAGCTATGTTGTATGCTGTATCGTAGCCGGGGCCCTCAATGAAGAATGCGAATACATCATTGACACCCTTGTTTACAAATTCGGGATATTCTTCTGATGCGAAAAAGTATTCGAATGATATTTCATCGGTGTTGGCGACCAGTTCTATTTCCAGAATCGCGGCATCGCTTGTCTTTTCGCCCGCAATCCTCTCAAGCCGATTGTCGCCGGGAGTGAATACGCCACAGCCGGAGCTTCGTGAATCGTTTGGGTATCCAGCCCATTGGGCAATGCCTGTAGTCATTATTATGCCTGATTTTACAGGCATGATGTCGCTTGTTGTTGCAAACGATGTTATGGAGTGTGGGCTGCCAATGTAGTTGCAGCTCAATATGGTTATGCCAAACGAGTTGCGGTCGAGCAGGCTGTAGGCCAGCTGCTTGACAGGTTTGTCCTTGAACAGGGTTTGCGTTTGAGCGGCTACAGTCAGGCAGGTTGCCAGAATAGTCAGGTATGTCTTTATCAATTGAGGCTTCATTCTTTAGTCTGTCGTTTTTCGAAAAATTTCCATAACGAATCGTCAGGAACGGGTGCCACAATGTTTATTTCTTTTTTCGATACGGGGTGTGTGAAGCTGATGCGTCGGGCATGCAGGCTGATGCCCCCGTCAGGATTTGAGCGTTTTGCGCCATATTTCAGGTCGCCCTTTATTATGCAGCCCATATTGGCCAGTTGTACGCGTATCTGGTGGTGGCGTCCGGTCAGCAGCTTCACTTCCAGCAGGCAGTAGTTGTCCGACTCGTCAAGCAGGCGGTATTCAAGCTGGGCTTCTTTTGCGTTTGGTGCGTTCTTGTCGCATACAAACGACTTGTTCTTTGCTTCGTCTTTTCTCAGATAGTTGACAAGTTTGCCTTGTGGCACTTGTGGGCGTTTTTGCACTATGGCCCAGTAGATCTTGTCCAAATCCGATTTTTCCTTGAACAGCTGGTTCATCCGGCTAAGTGCCTTCGATGTCTTGGCGAAAATCATCACGCCCGAAACTGGGCGGTCGAGCCTGTGTGTGACACCTACAAAAACGTTCCCTGGCTTGTTGTATTTGACTTTAAGGAAGTTTGCCACTTTTTCGGCAAGTGGCTCGTCGCCGGTGCTGTCGCCTTGGGCCAAGTCGGAACTTTGTTTGTTGACGGCTATCAGGTGGTTGTCTTCGTATAGTACTTCAAGCGCTTCCATTTATCGTCCTTTATTCCTTAAACATGTGTTTCTGCAGAATCGGCATTGCAATTCTGACGCTTGCTGATGCGTTCTGCCAGCCATTCATGCAGCATGAATGCCGCCCAGCCGCAGAGTAGGCCAAGCAGTCCACCGCAGGCAATGTCGGCAGGGTAGTGCACTCCCAGGTACATTCGAGAGTAACAAACCACTACGGCCCAGCCCATCATGCCGAACCATACGGCGCGTTTCTTGAGAAACAGGCATATAAACATCGATATTGCAAAAGTGTTGGCCGCGTGTGACGAAACAAATCCGAATTTGCCTCCACGATATCCGTTTACAATATGTATCAGGTTGCCTATTTCAAGGTTTCGGGTTGGCCTATAACGTTGAATCACATTCTTGAAGCAGTGCACCGATATTGAATCGGCTAGCGCTACGGCAAGTGCCACGCCGATAATCATTATCCACCAGTTTTTGCCGGACTTCTTACAAAGGAAAAATAGCAGTACGGCATATAGTGGAATCCATGTCAACTTTCCACTGATAATCCACATCAGGCTATCGAGAAAAGGCGTGTTTGCTCCATTTATCAGTAGAAGCAGCTGCCGGTCAATCGATTCAAGTGTTTCAAACATCAGTCTTATTCGTTAATGGCTTTCCAAAGCAAGTCTTTCAGCTGGTCGATGCCTGTGTGCGCCACAGATGAGATGAATACGTAAGGAACGTCGTCGGGCATTGTTTTTTTCAGGGCATCGGTAAGTTCGTCGTCGAGCATGTCGCATTTGGTGACTGCCAATATGCGGCGCTTGTCAAGCAACTCTGGATTGTAGAGCCGAAGTTCGTTCACGAGCGTTTCGTAGTCGTGAGCGACGTCGTATGAATCGGCCGGAACCATGAAAAGCAGTACCGAATTCCGCTCAATATGACGCAAGAACCTCAATCCCAATCCTTTGCCTTCGTGTGCACCTTCTATTATGCCGGGTATGTCGGCCATTACAAACGAACGACTGTCGCGATATGAGACAATGCCGAGGTTTGGCTCTAAGGTTGTGAACGCATAGTCGGCTATTTTCGGCTTTGCCGCCGATACTACTGACAACAATGTCGATTTGCCTGCATTCGGGAACCCTACCAGACCGACATCAGCCAACACTTTCAGTTCCAGCACACGCCAGCCTTCCTCAAAAGGCTCACCAGGTTGGGCGTAGCGAGGAGCCTGGTTCGTCGCGGTCTTGAAGTGGTTGTTGCCTTGTCCGCCACGGCCACCTTTCATCAGTATTTTCTCTTCGCCGTCTTCGGTAATTTCAAATAGTGGCTCCATTGTCTCGGCATCTTTTACAACAGTGCCAAGCGGAACTTCCAGTATTACATCCTTGCCGTCGGCTCCGTGACAGAGTGCGCCACCGCCAGCTTCGCCGTTGTCGGCGAAAGTGTGTTTCTGGAATTGCAGGTGAAGCAATGTCCACATTTGTGCGTTGCCTCGCAGTATTACGTGTCCGCCACGGCCACCATCGCCACCATCTGGGCCTCCGTTTGGCTCATATTTTGCACGGCGGAAGTGTGCCGAGCCTGCGCCACCTTTGCCACTGCGGGCGAATATCTTTACGTAGTCAACGAAATTAGAATCTGCCATAATGTTAGTTTGGGGGCAAAGATAGTTTTAACTTTCAAATGTTTTTAGGTGCACCACATAAATTGCTTTGTGTCGCTTTTGGAAAATTTGTCAGACAGGTCGGCCGACGGCATTTTGGCGCAGGCTTGATGCTAATGCGCAGAAGCAATTGACGCACCGTTTAATGACAAAAAAAGCCCGGCAGCATTGCTGTCGGGCTTCAAAAACGTTATGTCGCTAAATGATTATTGTGCCTTGTCCATTGCGGCGCTGATGCGGCTGAACACTTCGTCAAGGGTTCCGATTCCGTTGACAGACACAAACTTGCCTTGTGCTGAATAGAAATCCATTACAGGCTGTGTTTGCTTGTGGTAAACGGCAATACGGTTGTTTACAGTGTCAATGTTTTGGTCGTCGGCGCGGCCTGACACCTTGCCACGTTCCATGATGCGAGTGCGCAGTTCATCGTCGTTGACGTCAAGAGCAAGCATTAGGGTTACGCTTTGGTTCAGTTCGGCAAGCATTCCGTCAAGCCAAGCGGCTTGTGCGGTGGTGCGTGGAAAACCGTCGAATATGAAGCCTTTTGCGTCGCTGTTCTTTACAACGTTGCTTTTTACCATTTCCTGTACCAATTCGTCTGATACCAGTTCGCCACGGTCGATCAGGTCCTTAATCTTGTTGCCAAGGGCAGAGCCTGAGTTCTTTTCGGCACGGAGCAAGTCGCCTGTCGACAGGTGCTTGAGTCCGTATTTCTTTATTATGTTTTCTGATTGGGTTCCTTTACCTGAACCTGGAGGTCCAAAAATTACTAGATTAAACATTTCTTATTGTTTTTTAAGATTAGATATTTATTATTCGTTGACAATGGTATATATGTCTTTCAGGTTACGTCCTAAACCATCAAAGTCGAGACCATAACCGATGATGAAGTCGTTAGGTATGGTGAATCCGTAGTAGTTTATGTTCAGGTCTTTGCGGCAAACTTCAGGTTTGTACATCAGTGTCGCTATCCTGATTTCGGCAGGTTCGAATTTCTTTAGGTATGCCAGCAAGTCAAACATTGTGTTGCCTGTGTCGACAATATCTTCAATTATCACAATGCTTTTACCTTTTATGTCCTCATTCAGTCCGATAAGTTCTTTTACGTTACCAGTCGATTTTTGCCCGACGTAAGAGGAGAATTTCACGAAACTGATTTTGCACGGCAGGTTTACTGACTTCATCAGGTCGGCCGCAAACATGAAACTGCCATTCAGTATGCCAAGGAAAACTACATCCTTGCCAGCCAAATCGTTGTTGATCTGGTTGGCCACTTCAGCCACTCTGGCTTGGATCTTTTCGGCAGGAAGCGAAACCCTGAACCTCTTTCCGTAGACTGTCACTTCGTCTTGCATTCTCATATCTTTTAAGGGAACATTTGTTGAGTTCCCGGTTAATGGCGTTTGTCGCAGGTGATTCCGTAATTTTTTGTGCGCTTTTGAACTCATGCGGCTTGTCAGAATCGCACATGGCAAATTATGGAGGTTCACTTATGAAGCTGGCCACAAAAGTATCAATTAATGGCAACGTTGTCTGTTTATTTTTGCTTTTACGAGTTTTGCCTACCCGCTTGGATTTATTGGTGTGACAAAAGTCCTGCTTTATTTGACAAATAGACATATTATTTGTGTGGAAATAGACGTGCTGTAGGCGTCGTGTTGTAAAAATGCTTATATTTGTTGCGTTAATTGAAACGCTAATAAATAATAGGAGGAACTGCTTATAGGAAAATAATTACTCTCGAACGTAAAAAAGGAGGTAGTTATGGATATTCATAATCTTGCTGATTGTGATTTGATCAAGCAGTACATTAGCGGAAATTCCCAATGTCTTGAAGTCTTAATCAATCGATATAAGAATCGAGTGTTCTCATATATCATGCTGGTTGTAAAGGACCGCGAATTGGCAGAAGACATTTTTCAGGATACCTTCATCAAGGTTGTGCGCTCGCTCGATAGCGGAAGCTACAAGGACGACGGCAAGTTTTGCCCTTGGGTTATGCGTATTGCCCACAATCTGATTATCGATTTCTATCGTCGCGACAAGCATCTGCCTACCATTTCAGGCGATGATGGTGAAAGTTGCATTTTCAACACAATCGGCATATTCGATTCGAATATTGAGGATAAATATCTGGCAAAACAGTCGCACGATGATTTGAAGTCGCTGATAGAGCTTTTGCCTGACGAACAACGTGCAATCATCAAGTATAGATACGTGTACGACATGAGCTTCAAGGAGATTGCAGAATATACAGGTGTCAGCATAAATACTGCATTGGGCAGAATGCGCTACGCTCTTATCAATCTTCGTAAAATGATGAATGTCACCGTTGAGGAAGATGCGGAATGATGTTTTATTAGATTGTATGATAAAGGCGTGGCGACACGCCTTTTTTATTATCCAATGCAGAACTTGTCTGCATCCAATGCAACAGGAAAATTGTCGCGAAAGGCGTTAAGCTTAGCAAGTGACACGGTGGTCTGTCCAATTCCGGCAATCCCGGAGTCCGTTTGTATGATAGTGGATCCGTACATGTCAATGACACAACTGCCGCCGGAATATTTAATGTCCAGTCCGTCGGATCCTACTCTGTTTACACCAACAACGTAGCATTGGTTCTCAATGGCACGAGCCTTGAGCAGTGTCTCGAATATGTTGTGCCGGGCCGATGGCCAGTCTGCAACACAAACGAGTAGGTCGTAGCGGTTGGCTACGTTGCGTAGCCATACAGGAAAGCGCAGGTCGTAGCACACGGTAGGGCGTATGTGCCATCCTTTATAATCGAAAATCTTGATTTCGTTGCCCGATGTCAGAGTCTCGTTTTCGCAACCCATGCGGAACAGGTGCCGTTTATCGTACCAATCGATATTGCCGTCAGGCTTGGCAATGACAAGACGGTTGAAGCAAAGCCCGTTTTCAGATATCATCTGGCTTCCGATGATTGCGGCGTCCTTCTCTTTTGCCTTCTGTCTCATCCAATTGACGACTTTGCCATCCATCGTCTGGACAATGCCGTCGTTTTGCTTTGTGAATCCGGACGCAAACATCTCGGGCAACACTATCAAGTCTGCACCAGCTATTTGGCTCATGTAATTGTCATATTGCCGAAGGTTGCCTTCAACGTCAAGCCATTTGATGTCAGGCTGAATGTAGGCAATGTTTAGCAATTCGCTCATATGCGGATGGAGTCGGTAGAGAATTGTTCAGGGTGTTTCCCGGTGGGATTCTTCCTGACGTAGTATTCGTGGATGTATGACATGTCGTTCTCGATGTCGCCAGTAGGCATGTAGCGTTCACCGATATAAAGTTTCTTCTCTTTATAGTCCAGAATTCCCAGATAGAGAGGAACATTTGCCTGTGTGGCAATGAAATAGAATCCTCGTTTCAGTTTTGGAGCAAGTTTGCGGGTCCCTTCCGGAGTTATGCAGATGCAGAATTCGTCATTTTGGTTGAAATAGTCGATTACTTGCTCGACCATTCCAGTGGAACGGCTCCTGTTGATTGGTTTTGCGCCCAAAGCAGTCAATAATGGGCCTAACGGGAAGAAGAAGAGCTCCTTTTTGATGAATACGACAGGTTTGATGCCGGCATGCCAAAATGTGAGTTTGCCCCATATGAAATCCCACATGCTTGTATGTGGAATAGAGACAATTACATATTTTTTGTCTTTGGGTATCTCACCAACGAAGTTCCATCCGAAAAGTTTTATGATAAACCCGCTTATCTTCTTCATATCGCTTTTTTAGTCCGCGAATGTAATCAAATAAAGGCATAACCGCAAATTTGGGTGGAGACATGCATCCGTGTTCGCGAAAAGGTTCAGATTAGTGCAGGTAAAGTATGGTTATAGCTTGTGCCGAAGTGTCGTTTGGTACAAGGCTTTGAGGAATTGTGTCGTAGAATGTCAGTCTCAATTCCGCGTTGGTCAGGTTGTCGATGTCCATGTGTATTGAGTCGGCTCTGTCGTGATTAAGAATGATGCTTTGCTCGTGGTTAGTGAAAATCCATGTTCCTTCGTGTGGAAATTTGAAGATTTTCATGTCGTTGTTGCAACGCATATGCCCAAGCGATATGTTATAGTACCCATTGCTTGATATTTCGATATTGTCGTCTTTGATGCATTCTGGGCATTCAGGCAAATCGAAAATGTTGACTTCGGAATATCCGGTGTTGGTGTCGGGCATATTTACCAAAATGCCGCTAAGGCGCCACGAACCGTCAACTATCATGTTAAGGCTGGAATCCTGCTCGTTGTCACTGTTGCATGCGACAAGGAGCAGAATTCCAACCATCATCAAAGAAAATGTTCTTCTCATTAATTGATTATTGATGATTTTGGCTTTCCGTTTTTGAACGATTCTATCAGAATGGCTTGAAGCACGACATCGTCGTATGATAGGTTCCAATTCTTACTATTAATTAGAGTCTTGTATGAATCGGTGCCGACGTATTTGCTACGTGTCAAATCGATACGGACTCCACTTGTTGTCCAACGGTAGAATTCTTGTTCGTAGTCGCTATCTTTTGTCCATTGGCGCATTGGCCTATATTCAGGAGTGCTGCCAAGCTTGTCGGTTACTACGCTCATTATTTCCTTTACTTGGTATTCTTCAATTTTCTTGCGTTCGATTGAAAATATGTGGTTGTAACCTATTATCTTGAAGCTTAGGTTTTTGTCATTAATGTACTCGCAGTCTTCAATGGTGTAGTTTGAGTAGTTGTACACGCCAATTGTCTTTAGAAGGGCCTTGTCAATCTGGTCGCCAATTGTGAAGTCTGACAACGAGAATTTTACGGTTTCGTAGTTGTTTGTCTCTTCAATATCCAACCTTTCCTTTGATGATAGAATCATAGGGAATGGATCGGTGTAGATGATGAGCTTTGCCCGCTTGTTGATGTACTTGATGTCGTATAGCACAGTGTCTGTAGACAGTTCGCATCTAGATATTGTATATACGCCTGCGCTGTCATAATCGCCTATTGTTTTGTATCGTGACAGTACCATTGTCGTATCTGTGAGCTGCAGAGGTATAAGGGTTGGGGCAGAGAATATGCCCAATACTGAATCGTATTTCGCATAGGAGAATGCGGAGTCGTTCTTGATTACTAGTGTGGAATCAAGATACCATTCGTTGTCAGTGAACGCTTTGATATTCTTGGTGGTCTGAGTGCAACTTGTCGTCAGCATTGCCGTTGCGGCTATTGCAAGGATTGCGGTCTTGAAGTTATTCATATTTGTGCGTTTAGTGGTTTCTTGTAGTTTATTTTGTCTCTTTATAGAATACTTGTGATGATACGCTTCGCCCGTCGCGGAAGTAGTATGTGCCGTAAGAGTATTTCGCTTCAATTAGCTCGTGGGCGATGCCGTTTCTGTTGACAATCACACGTTTTACTTTCTTGTTCTTGCTGTCGTAGTTTTCTGTTGTAATGCCTTCCGGATATTGTTTTGCAAGGTCGTTCAGGAATTTGTCGCTACGTTGTCCAGTCGGCACTTCAAAATCGTCTTTGTTGAATGTGCTTTGATTTGCGGCCAGTTGCTCTTTGCGCTGACGTTCGGCTTCGGCTTCAGCAAGTGCTTTTGCGTCCCTGAGGTTTTTCTCGCACAACTCAATCTGGCTCTTTGGATATTTTTCAGATGGCTTTATTGCCGATGCTGACTTGTATAGGCCGATGGCGGCAGAGTAGTCTTTTGCCTTGAATGCATTGTCGGCATTGGTGACGGCATTCTTGTAGTCGGTTTCAACTTTGGCAAGAGCCTCTTTTTCGGCTTTTTCCTTCAGAATCATATTCTCTATTTCCTGCAATTTCGAAGGAGGCAATGTCTCGTTTGGTTTCAGTGCTTTGGCTTGGTTGAATTGGGCTTTTGCCAAATCGTACTGTTTGCTTGCAATAAGTTCATTGCCCTTTGCTATTGCCGCATTGTAGTCATCTTCAATTTTTTGGTGTTCAGCCTTTATGTTGGTGTTGATTTGTGCAATTTGCTGGTCGGGATAAGTCTCGTCAGGTTTTGCGATTTTTGCAGCGTTGTATAGGCTGATGGCCTTGTCGTACTCGTGGGCATTGAATGCACGGTCAGCTTCAGCGACTTTTGCCTTATAATTGCGCAATTGGTTTTCCTGCTCGGCTTTGAGTCTTGCGGCGTCGGCAAGCAATGCGTCGATTTGCTGAATCTTGCTTTTAGGATATTGTTCAGTAGGCATTAGTTGTGAGGCTTGCTGATAAGAGTTCTTGGCATTGGTGTAGTCCTTTTGACCGAACTGGTTGTCGGCTTGGGCGATAAGGGTGGAGTATTGCTGCTTTTTCTGCTTGTCGGCGTTAATTATGTTTTGAGCCTCTGCTATTTTCTGCTTTGGATAGGTTTCGTTTGGCTTTATGGCTAATGCCTGATTGTATGCTGTTACGGCTTCTTCGTATTTCTTTTGGCCGAATAGTCCGTCAGCAGTGGCGATAGCCTTTTTGTAGCTGGCTTCGTCGTTGGCCTGCTTTGCCAGCAGGTTGTCGATGGCCGTAATCTGCTGTTTAGGATATGTTTCCGCAGGCTTTATTGCTGATGCCTGATTGTATAGGGTCTTGGCTTCGGCGTATGCTTGTGCGTTGTATTTGGCATCGGCTTGCGATATGAATGTGTTGTATTGAGCATCGTCGTTGGCCTTCTTCTCGGCTGCCACTTTCATGTCGGCAAGCAGCTTGTCTATTTCAGCAATCTTTTCCTTTGGATACGATTCCTCAGGCTTCAGTTGTGATGCGCTTGCGTAGTTGCCTTTAGCATCGGCATATTTTCCCGAGGAAAGCTGGTCGTCGGCATACGATATGAGGTTCAGGTATTTTGCGTCGAGCTTCTTCTGCTGGTCGATGAGTTTGTCGAGCTCTGCTATTTTTTGCTTCGGGTAGGCTTCGTTTGCCTTTACGGCCAATGCCTGGTTGAACGAATTCTTTGAATCCTGGTATTTTTTCAGGTTCAGCAGGCTGTCGCCTTCGCGTACTGCCTTTGCATAGGCCGCGTCGCGGGCACGTTGCTGTTCGGCGGCATTCTTTTGTGCAAGCAACTTGTTCTCAATCTCGTTTATTCGGCTTTGCGGATATTGCTCGGTTGGGAAGATGGCCAAGGCCTCTTTGTAGCTTGTCTGTGCATCGGCCCATTTCGATTCCTTGAACAGCTTGTCGGCTTTTGCTATGGCGGCATTGTACTGGCTCTGCTTTGCGGCCTTGTCTGCCATAATCTTGTCAATCTCCTCAATTTTCTGCTTTGGATATGTTTCTTCAGGTTTGTATGTCGATGCCTGAGAGTAGTTGTTCTTTGCCCCAGTGTAGTCCTGTTTGTTGAAGGCGGCATCGGCCAATGCAATGAATTTTGCGTAGCCTTCGTTTGCCTTTTGGGTCTTTTCCTGGGCGATGATGTTGTCTATTTCGGCAATCTTGTCTTTAGGGTACTGCTCATTTGGCTTTATTGACAATGCTTGTTGGTAGTTCGACTTTGCAGAGGAATACTCCTTGTTTGCGAACGACTTGTCGGCGACTGCGATGAATCCATTGTACTTTTCGCCATTTGCCTTGTCGGCGGCAAGCATTTGGTCGATGGTGTTGATCTTTGTCTTTGGATATTGCTCGTTAGGCTTCAGCTCGTTGGCTTTGACAAATTGTGTGCGGGCCTCAATCAGGTTGTTTTGCTTGAACAGGTTGTCGCCTTGGGCGATGGCCTCTTTGTAGGCTTTTTCAATTTCAGCCTTGTTTGCAGCGTCTGCCTGCTGTTTTGCCATGATGCTGTTTATTTCGGCAATCTTGTCTTTCGGGTATTGCTCGTTTGGCTTGATGCCTGAAGCCTCGGTGTATTTAGCCAATGCCGTTTCGTATTGTCTTGCGTTTAGTCCGCGGTCGGCGGCGGCAATGGCATCCTTGTATGCTTTTTCCTTGGCGGCCAAGGCGGCGCTGGCGGCAGTTTCGTCGCTCAATATCTTGTCAATCTTGAGTAGTTGGCTTTTTGGATATTGGTCGTCTTTATATGTAAGGGCGCGCTTATAATATATTTGTGCATTGGCGTATTGCTGCGTGTTGAATGAGTTGTCGGCAATTGTGATGTTCTTTTGGTAGTTCTTCTCGTTGTTTTGGTTTTTGGCCAGGATTTTCTTGATGGCGCTTATCTGGTTGTCGGGGTATACTTCGTAAGGGTCAATGTCGATGGCCTTGTCGTAGAGCTCGACGGCCTCTTCGTAGTTTGCCTGGCTGAACTGCTCATCGGCTTGGGCTATCACCTTTTCGTACATTGCCGAGCGCTTCTGCTCGTAGTCTTTCATCATGCCTTTGATGCGCTTCTGCATTTCAGCGGTATATGCTTCGTCGTAGTCGAAATCGCCAACCTTGTCGACAAACTTGATTTTGCCTATTGGCTGGTTTAGTACTGATGCGTCGAATCCGTCAACTTCGGGCAACAGCTCGATGGTGAACTTGTAGTTCCATATTCCGACATCCTCGACAGGCACGTTGGTGTTGAACTCGAGTTTCTTGCTGTAGTAGCCTTGTCTGACTATTTCCAGAACCACATGCTTGTTCAAGTCGATGTTGAATGAGAATTTTCCCGCATCGTCGGCATCGTATATTTTTTCCTGCACACCATCAACAATAACCTTGACTTTTGACACAGCAAAGTTCTGCCGCTCTATTTTAACGGTGCCTTTTATGCTCAGGTAGCCTTTTACTTTTTGTGCAGATGCGTTTGAAAATGAAACAACTATGAGTAACGCTGTCAATATGTGTGGTAGAATTCCCTTTACTTTCATTTCTTATAGATTAAAAACAAGCCAATATAATAAAATATTAGCAGAAGAAATAATGCGTTTTTCCGGTTTTTTAGTTATATCTTTAGACTATTGAAGTTGATGAGAACTTCAATTGACAGATGTCTAACTTTTAAATTTTTGAGTTATGAAAACCGCAGAAGACAAGTTGAGAAGGAAAGAACAATTGGAAATTGCCGAACGTAAGTTGCATAAGTCGCAGATGAAGGCAAGCAAACTCGAAAAGAAGCTTCATAAGATTAAGAAGAACAATGGTAGCGAAGATGCCATAAAAGAGATAAAGGGAGAGTTGGAGGAAATATTTGTAAAGATGCACCAACGCTACAAAAAAGTGGCAAAGGAAAAGAAATTCGCAGCATAGTTTTTAATAAGTGAAAGTGAAGGGCGCCGGGAGGCGCCCTTTTTTGTGGCTTCGATGTGGGAGAGGTGGCTTCGATGAGGGGTGGTGGCTTCGGCAGGCTCAGCCACCGAGTGGGTGCCTGAGCTAGTCGAAGGCACAGCTTGTATCACTTTCCCAACTTCTCATACATCACGTTGATGATAAGTCGTAAACTACCAAGTTACTTTGTCTTTCAAATATATCTTTTTTACATCGATTAAATAAGCCGTTTTATGTTTTTGTTACGGGAGTGAGGCTATGTGCATAAACAAAAAAAGCCGTTCCAAATGGAACGGCTTTCTGTTATTGAGAGTCTCTGATTATTCAGCAACGACTTCGAATGGCAACTCGAATTCAACTTCCTTGTGAAGTTTGATTTTTGCAGAGTATTTGCCAAGTTCCTTAACGTTGTCGCCCTTAACCAAGATGCACTTGCGGTCAACTTCAACACCTTGCTTTTGGATAGCCTCGGCAATTTGGATGTTGTTGACAGAACCGAAGATCTTGCCGTTAGAGCTGGCTTTTGTGCCAATAACGATAGTAAGAGCTTCGATTTTAGAACGCAGTTCGATAGCATCGTTCTTGATTTTCTCCTCTTTGTGAGCACGTTGTTTCTTGTTCTCAGCCAAAACCTTCTTTGCAGATTCTGTTGCTACAATTGCCATGCCTTGAGGAATGAGATAGTTGCGACCGTAACCGTCTTTTACGCTTACGATATCATCTTTGTAACCCAAACTTGGAACGTTTTGTTTCAATATAATTTCCATATCTAATCCTCCTTATTATTTAAGCATGTCGGTTACGTATGGAAGCAAAGCCAAGTGGCGTGCTCTTTTTACTGCGGTAGCAACCTTGCGTTGATACTTCAAAGATGTTCCGGTGATACGGCGAGGAAGGATTTTGCCTTGCTCGTTCAAGAAACGTTTCAGGAACTCTGGATCTTTGTAATCGATGTACTTGATTTTGTTCTTTTTGAAACGGCAGTATTTTTTCTTCTTGATTTCAACTGTCGGTGGGGTTAAATACCTGATTTCTGATTGACTCTGTGACATGGCTTATTCCTCCTTTTTGGCTTCAGATTTTAAACTTCTTTTTTTGTTTGCGTACTCAACAGCAAACTTGTCCATCTTTAGGGTAAGGAAACGCATAATGCGCTCGTCGCGACGATATTCGGTTTCCAACTTTGCGATTATCTCGCCTTCGCCCTTGAACTCTACCATATAGTAGAATCCTGTGGATTTCTTTTGGATTGGGTAAGCCAATTTGCGGAGACCCCAATCTTCCTCGTAAACGATTTCACCTCCCATATCGGTGATAACGCCTTTGAATTTGTCAACCGCTTCCTTCATCTGTGGTGCAGACAAAACGGGATTTGCAATGAAAACGGTTTCGTAACTGTTTGACATAAATTTTTGTTTTTTAATTTGTTAAAAAATCGAGTCGCAAAAGTACAATTCTTCTTTGATTTTGCAAACGCCCAGGCTAATTTATTTTTCCTGATGTTTAACCGATTTTCTGCACATTCGCCAGTCGGCTTTTGTTGAAAACCATGTTATTTCTTGTTTTGGGATTTGTTTCAAAATCAATATCATTGCGGTAAACTTTGTTATCATTCTATGACACGCATATTCAATTTAATTATTGTGGCAGGTGTTGCTACTGTTGCCATGTCATGCAACAATGGGGCAACCGGCAACTTGGAGAGCCAGATTGACAGTCTTTACGACAAGATGAGTCAGGAAGAACGAATCGCGCAACTGCACGGCATCTATATGAATGACTTTTTTGATGCTGCTGGCAATCTTGATACTGCCAAATGTGCACTGGAACTGCCAAACGGTGTGGGACACATATCGCAGTTCGCCCTAAATGCGCATGTCGGACCAAATGAGGTGCGCGACATGGTGCTGAAAATGCAGAATTGGCTCGTGAATAATACTCCCAGCGGCATTCCCGCGCTTTTCCACGAGGAGGTGTTGAGTGGTGTCAACGGCCGTGGTGCCACGGTTTATCCGCAACAGATTGGCCTTGCCTGCTCGTTCAATCCGCAATTGGCGGAGCAAAAGACTTTCCAGACGGCTACGGCTTTGCGTCAAATAGGCGGTTTTCTGGCATTGTCGCCAATGGTCGATGTGGTTAGAGATCCTTCTTTCAACAGGCTTGAAGAGTCGTATGGCGAGGACTCGTATCTGTCTGCCTCAATGGGCGTGGCTTTTGTCAAGGGTCTCCAGCATGGCGACTTGCGTAAAGGTGTGGCGGCTTGTACAAAGCATTTCCTCGGATACGGAGGTGGTGGCGATGCTGACAAGAAGGAACTTATGGAAGAAATATTGTTGCCACACGAGGCAATCATCCGTCTTGCAGGCAGCAAGGTGGTAATGACGGGCTATCATGCCATCGACGGTGTGAAATGCGTGGCTAACCGTGATATTCAGCAAGGCATCTTGCGCGACTATCTTCATTTTGACGGACTTATGGTCAGCGATTACAGTTCAATCACACAGATTGACGACAATATGAGCGATTTGGAACGTACGGCAGCGGCTATTAATGCAGGCAACGATGTCGATTTCCCGAAAGGGGACAATTACCGTCTTCTGCAACAGGCAATCGACAGTGGACTGGTGAGCCAGTCAACATTTGAAACGGCTGTAAAACGGGTGTTGAGGCTGAAGGCGCAAGTGGGGTTGCTTGATGAGAATCCGGTCTTGTGCGCAAGTGGAAATATTGATTTTGATACGCCAGAGGAGCGCCAGACCGCCTATCAGTTGGCTACGCAGTCGGTGGTGTTGCTGAAGAACAACGGAATCCTTCCTTTAAAAGATAAGAAAGAAATAGCCCTTACAGGCCCTAACGCCAACAGCATGTGGGCCATGCTTGGCGACTATACATATCACGCCATGCGGTTCTTCTGGAAATCGTCGATAGAGGACGATATGCATCCTCGCATCGTGAATTTGAAGAACGGTCTTGAAAATAGGTTGCCAGATGGCATCAGCCTTAATTATTCAAGGGGATGCGACTGGACCGAGGATGTTGAGACTGTGGTTGACAAGAGTGGCGACCCTCGTGTGGCTTATCTGGTTAAGATTCAGAACCGTATGATTGATAGTGGAGAGGATGCCGATATGGACGAGGCGATAAAAATGGCTACCAAGAGCGATGTGGTGATTGTGGCTGTAGGCGAGAATGCCATTTTGTGTGGCGAGAACCGCGACCGCACGCATTTGCGCTTGCCAGGTAGGCAGGAAGAGTTTGTCGAGAAACTGGTTGCGACTGGGAAGCCTGTCGTGATGGTGATTTTTGGCGGACGCGCGCAGGTTGTTTCGGGCTTGGCCGAAAAGTGCGACGCAGTCATTCAGGCGTGGTATCCAGGCGAGGAGGGCGGTAATGCCTTGGCCGACATTATCTTCGGAAATGTCAACCCTTCGGGCAAGTTGAGCGTGAGTTATCCTGCCGAGGAAATCCACGAACCTGTCTGCTACAACTACGGTCTTGAAGGCGATGCCCGCATTGCCTATCCGTTTGGCTACGGCTTGAGTTACACAAAGTACGAGTATTCGAATATGAAGATTGATTCGGTGGCAAGCACCAATGGCGGGCGCTTCAACGTTTCGGTTGATGTGAAGAATGTAGGCGCGGTTGACGGTGAGGAGATTGTCCAATTATACGTTTCGCCAAAGGACAACGACGCAAAACTGAAGCCAATCCAGTTGCAGGGATTCAAGCGTGTGGCTTTGTCGGCAGGCGAGACAAAGACTGTAACGTTTGCCGTGTCGCCACAGCAATTTGGATATTACGACAACGGTCAATGGTCGGTTGATGCAGGACATTATATTATTAAAATAGGTGCGTCGTCAGCGGACATTCGCCAGCAAAAGGATGTGACACTTGTTGGCGACAAGTTTACAACGGCTTTGCGCGACTGCTATTTTGCGGAGTGAGATGAAGATTTAGGAATTAGAATTTAGGAATTAGGAGTTCTTTAACTGAGAGATTGATTTTTTTATTTAATTTATTGTTTATGAAAAAGATATCATTTGTTTTAGCATTGAGTGCCGTGTTTATGTTTGTTTCGTGCGACAAGGATGATTCGGAAAACGAAAAAAAGGACCCACAGCCAACTAAAATTGTCGCTGTTGAACAGGCGGAGAGTGTGGCTCGTAATTTGTGGATGCTTGTTAACCGAATCAATGAAAATATTGATGACGGGTACGAATATACGCGCATGACAATCAATGCTCCTAACCTTGGCGAATTTGTGGTAACTGGCAAAAAATACAATGAAGACAATTGCACTATCACTTCGCTGAGCGAGTGTGTCCTAAATAATGTGGAATACAGCGGTTATACATTTAACGGCAGTTTTCAGTATCAGGAGAAAAACTATCATTACAATAGCAACTACAAGCGCATTTGCAAACTATGGAGTTCGGTCGATGAGAGCGCTGGCGTTTATATGGGCATTGAAGTCAAGGGCGGTATGTACAATGTTGACGACTTTATTTACGTAGGTGCAGAAAAGAACAACTATGTCGACAAAAGGTACAATTGCGACCGAACACCAGCCGATTTTACGATAATCACTTCCGCAGGCGATAAGTTTACGTTGACAATCAAGTAGATTGGCGGTTGCATCAATGCCTGTCAGATGTGCTGTCGCCCAGATTGGCGTGCGTCTGAAGGTTTGAATGTATTGCTGTCAGGTGGCGCGATTGTGACTTGTCGGGCTGGCTGATTGTCATATATTCAACATTGAGTTGTGAACAACCCGTTCAAATTCAGCCGATACGTATATCTACTTTCGTTATTTTGCATCGTTCGTTGATGAAAGATGTATTAATGATATCTTGTTTGTTATGAATTATATATTGAAGTTTATTTCGTTATCTGCACTGTTTTTTTTGTCGAATGTCTCTGTTGCTCAACTCAAACTAGACACTCTGGGCTGGAAGGCTCCATTACATATACCATTGTACCTGTCGGGAAATTTTGCCGAATTGCGTAGCGGACATTTCCACGCAGGTCTCGATTTCAAGACTCAAGGCAAGGAGGGCTTCCGCGTGTATGCCGTAAAGGACGGGTATGTTTCGCGGATAAAGGTTTCGCCTACGGGCTACGGACATTCGTTGTACATCAGCCATCCCGACGGATATACGTCGGTGTATGCCCATATGCGTGAGTACAACATTCAGATTGGCCGTTACGTCAGCGAGGCCCAATATAAGCGCAAGAGTTTTGCGGTCGACTTGTTCCTGAAGCCAGACGAGATGCCTGTCAAGGTGGGCGATGTGCTTGGCTTGTCGGGAAACACTGGCTCGTCGGGCGGACCGCACCTGCATTTTGAGGTTCGCGACAGCCGTGACGCCTGCCCGTTGAACGGCTTGTTTTTAGGCTACGACATTATGGACAATATCGCCCCGAAGATGACTTTGTTTACGGTTTTTCCAGGAAACTCAAATTCGCAGGTGGCTGGCAAATATGCACGCAACACTGTCAAGATTCAGAAGGTGGGCAAGGTTCACAAGCCGATTGGTCCCGATACGATGCAGGTTTGCGGAACGGTAGGGCTCGGCATCAAGTGCGACGATTACCTGAACGGCTCAAACAACCGCTGTGGCGTGTACAAGTTCGATGTTTGGGACGGCGACAGCATTGTTCTGACAATGAAAATAGACGGTGTGCCATTCTCACAGACAAAGTATGTCAGCAGTATTGCCGATTATGACGCGCTTGTCAGTAGCAAAACTGTGGCTTACAGGCTTTTTGTGGAGAGCAACAACCGCATCGAACTTTATTCAAACCTGAAAAACCGTGGCTACATAACTGTTCCCGAAGGTGTCGTCAAGAAGGTCAGAATTGATGCGTATGATGCCTACGGAAATCAGTCGTCGTTTGAAACTTACCTGAAAGGTGTTGCCAAAAACACATCGGCATCAAAGCCACAAGGCAAACTATTATCGTGGCAAGATGCACACATTGTTGATACCTTGGGGCTTAATATGAATTTTGGCAAGAATACCTTTTTCGATTCAATATATTTTGACGTAAATATCGATACAAATATTGTATTTGGCGCATATTCGCCAACTTACCGCATAGGCAATACGGCAATTCCGCTGGTGAAATCGTACAACGTGAAAGTGAAGTGCCTGGGCAACAATGTCCCGACATCGAAATTGATGATTGTTTCTGTAAACAAGGACAAGGTTTCGGGAATGGGAGGCAAGTACGAAAACGGCTACGTTACCGCATCGCTTTCTGAATTCGGAACATACAGGATTCAGGCCGACAGCGTCGCGCCAACAATCAAGGTTGTGCAGGAAGTGCCTGTCAATACGCTGAAATTCATAATTGATGACGATTTGTCGGGCATAAATTCGTACACGGCCACAATCAACGGCGAGTGGATTCTGCTGAAGTACGACCCAAAGACAAAGTCGATAACCTACGAGGCCGATGAATACCTGAAAACGGCCGACTCGTATCAGTTGGAGTTGACTGTCACTGACGGAAAGAACAATATGGCTACATATTCACATAAATACCCAAAGACAAAATTCCAATGATTGACAGATCCGAAATCAGGGTTATTGGCTTGATGTCGGGCACTTCGCTCGACGGTGTCGATGTCGCCGCTTGCGGTTTTGTCAAGGTTGACGGGCGTTGGAGCCTGAAACTGTATGGTGGCAAGACCTTGCCATACGATGCCGAAATGCTGTCCCAACTAAAAGATTGCCATAACTTCAGCGCCCGCGATTTGGCCGTCTTGAATGTCAGGTATGGCGAATATCTTGGCGACATAGTCGACAGTTTTGTCAAGGAATCGGGATTTGAACCACAATTTGTTGCAAGTCACGGATATACAGTCTTTCACGAACCGCAGAACCGAATGACAATGCAGATAGGCTCAGGTGCGCACATTATGGCCCGTTGCGGACTGCCTGTCGTTTGCGATTTCCGTACAACCGATGTCGCATTGGGCGGAAATGGCGCGCCACTTGTCCCGATAGGCGACAGACTGCTTTTTGGCGATTATTCGGCTTGCCTGAATATAGGCGGTTTCGCCAATGTGTCGTACGATGAGGACGGAATCCGCAAGGCTTTCGACATTTGCCCAGCCAACATCGTGCTAAACGGCCTCGCACGTCGCATAGGACTTGAGTTTGATGTCGATGGCGCAATGGCTCGACGAGGCGCGCCAGATGCCGATTTGCTTGCACGCCTGAACAGCATCGGCTATTACGGGCAGGAACCGCCAAAATCGCTTGGTCGTGAATTTGTCGATAGCGAAATATTGCCTTTGTTTGGCGATGATGCTGATGTAGAATGTCTTATGTCGACTTATGCACAGCATATAGCATTCCAGATATCGAAAGTGCTCAATGCCTTGACTCAAGGCGACGTGTTGGTGACAGGCGGTGGCGCATATAATACTTATCTGATTGATTTGCTGAAGGAAAGGACGAAACAAAACATAGTGGTGCCAGAATCTACATTAGTTGATTTGAAAGAAGCGATGATTTTTGCATTTTTGGGAGCGTTAAGGTTTTGTGGCGAGGCCAATTGCCTGAAATCGGTAACTGGTGCAAAGTGCGACAATGTAGGTGGCGCAATGTACGGCTTCGGATATCCTGCTGAAACTATTTAATGACACGATATGAAAACGATTAAAACACTAATGGCTGCAACCCTGACCGCATTGTTCGGACAGTCAGACGCTTGCACAAATTTCCTGGTGACTCCAGGCGCATCGGCCGACGGCTCATCAATGGTCAGTTATGCGGCCGATTCGCACGTGCTATTTGGCGAACTTTATCATTGGTCGGCTGCAACGTATCCGGCAGGCACAATGCTCGATGTTTACGACTGGGATTCAGGTAGATATATGGGGCAGATTGAGCAAGCCGAAAAGACATATAACGTGATTGGCAATATGAATGAGAATCAGGTTGTAATTGGCGAAACCACTTACGGCGGGCGCGAGGAACTCTGGGGCGACACTACGGCCATAATGGACTACGGAAGCCTGATTTACATAACATTGCAACGTGCAACATCGGCACGCGATGCAATAAAGATTATGACCGACCTTGTCGCAAAGTACGGCTACGCAAGTGAGGGCGAATCGTTCTCAATTGCCGATCCCAACGAGGTTTGGATTATGGAGATGATAGGCAAGGGGCTTGATATGCAAAAGACCAAAAAAGGTTTGGCTAACAAGAACAAGGGCGCTGTATGGGTTGCCCGCCAAATTCCCGATGGCAATGTTTGCGCCCACGCCAATCAGGCTCGCATCACCACATTCCCTTGGAACGATGATGCAACATCGATATCGTCGGAACAGATGGACCGCATCTACGATAAGACCGTGACTACTGCTTACGCATCCGATGTTATGGATTTTGCACGCTCGAAAGGCTATATCAGCGACAAGGTTAATAAGTCGAACTTCAGTTTCTCCGACACATACGCGCCTGTCACTTTTGAGGGCGCACGCGCTTGCGAAATTCGTGTATGGGCGTTCTTCAACGATGTTGCCGACGGAATGTCGCAATATTGGGAATATGCAAAGGGAACAAACATAGAGCACGATGCCGAAACTGGCTATGCAAGCAACCGTATGCCGTTGTGGATAGAGCCAAAGGCGAAGGTTTCGCTGTCGCAAATGATGCACAATATGCGCAACCATTTGGAAGGCACAGAGTTGGATATGTCGCAGGATGTTGGCGCAGGGCCGTGGCATTGCCCATACCGCTGGCGCCCGATGGATTGGGAAGTTGATGGCGTTCATTACGTCAATGAGCGCACAACCGCAACCCAGCAGACAGGATTCTCGTTTGTGGCGCAAAGCCGTGGATGGCTTCCAAACAAGATTGGCGGTCTCTTCTGGTTTGGCACCGACGATACAGGCAGTACCGTTTATTGCCCGATGTATGCTAGTATGACCAAAGTGCCAAATTGTATGGCAGTAGGCAATGGCTCAATAAACGTATTTTCGGAAACATCGGCATTCTATGTTTTCAATCAGGTCTGCAATTTCGCCTATACCCGCTATGACTTGATTCATCCTGAAATAGAGGCTCGCCAGAACGAGTACGAAGGCAAGTTCCAGGCTTACGTTAAAATGGTTGACAAGGGTGCATCTGAACTTATTTCTGAAAATCAGGATTTGGCCGTCGATTTCCTTACCGATTTCTCGTGCAACACCGCGGAGAAACTTGTCAGCGACTGGCGCGATTTTTACAAATATCTGTTTGTGAGATATATGGACGGAAACGTGAAGACTCCGCAAACTGTCCCTGCAGGCTACAAATATTATGCGCCAAAAGTTGAACAACCAGGCTACGACGAGAACTGGAAACGTGCTGTAGTTAAGGATGCAGGTGAAAAACTGGCAGTGCCAGCCGAAAACAAGTAATCAAATGAAGAAGTCGGTCCCATACATTTTGTTTTTTGTCTTTTTGGCGTTGGTCGGCGGACAGGATGCTTATGTGCGCTATTTGCGAAACCGCGAAGTGAAACCGCGAAATTACACTGTGGTTCTGTCGGTTGATGCTTTCCGTTCAGACTATCAGGGTCTTGCCAATACGCCGACACTCGATTCGATTTCAAAAATGGGAGTGAAGGCCAAAGGCTTTCTGCCTGTGTTCCCGTCGCTCACGTTTGTCAATCACTATACAATGGCTACAGGACTATATCCGCAAAACCACGGCATAGTGGCCAACAACTTCTGGGAGCGTGGCACAAAACGCACGTTCTCAATGGGCGACAAGAAAACGACAACTCAAGATTGTTTCTATGGTGGAGAGCCGATTTGGGTGACCGCCGAATCGCAAAAGGTGAAATCGGCCACCATTTCGTGGGTAGGCTCCGATACCAAGCAGAAAGGCTATCGTCCGTCAAGATGGGCAAGTTACAGCGCCGACGTGCCTTTCAAGGCAAGGATTGACAGCGTGATAGGCTGGCTCAATGTCCCTTACAGCGAACGTCCGCATCTGGCAATGTGCTATATAGAAGAGACCGACAACGCTGGCCATAATTTCGGCCCTGATTCTGACGAGATTAAGTTATCCATTCAAAAGGTTGACAGCCTGATAGCATATTTTATGGCCCGTCTTGGCGAATTGAGTTTCCGTGATTCGATAAACTTCATTGTCGTTTCGGACCACGGAATGGCGCCGATATCCGATGAAAAAATCATTGACCTTAATTCGTTTTTAAAGTCAAGTTGGGTTGATACGCTGATTAGTTCTCCTGCAATTTCATTTGCCTACTGCAAGAAAGATTGCGAGGATTCACTGATGTCGGTTTTGGGCAATGTGGAAGGCCTGACATCGTGGAAACGGGCCGATACTCCTGAACGCTTCCATTATGCCGACAACAAGCGTATCGGCGATGTAGTGATGCTGTCCGACAGTGGATGGAGCCAAATCTACAACGATAGGCGAACTTTGCCAAAGGGAATGCACGGCTTTGACAATGCCAATCCTTTGATGAACGGAGTGTTCTATGCCGTCGGGCCCGACTTCAAGGTCGGATACGAGGCCCCGCAATTGCAGAATATCGACTTGTATGAACTGCTGTGCCGATTGCTAGAAATCAATCCTGCACAAAACGACGGACAGATTGAGCGCATAGAGTGCGTGCTGAAGTGAGAACGTTTTTTTGTTCATAAACGCCTAAAAAGGTTATAATTCCAGTTTGTAGGTTTTTTGTTGCCACATTTTTTCTAAATTCGTGCGTTTTTAAAATTTGCAACATTGAAATACATTCATTTTACTTCCGATTTGTATAACGTCGATGCGCAAGTGTCGCGTTTCGCAATTAATGAGAAGCCAACCGAATTTCACGTAATGTTCCATGTGACACGTCGCAATATGTCGTTTGAGGAGCAGTTGGCGCATATTCAAGGTGCGTGTGCCGAATTCAATTCAACACGCATTCCGCAAGCCAAGCCGGTTTTTGTCCGTTATTTCCTAAGCGATGCGGGGAACCAGGTTGAAGTGTTGCAAAAGACATTGCGTAACATACCTTGTGCAGTGTCAATCATAGAGCAGGCTCCGCTTAACGGGACAAAGGTTGCATTGTGGTGCATTTTCCAGACTGAGGTTGAGGTGGAGTCGTCGTCAGACGCATTCATTGTGAAGCACAATGGATATTCACATATTTGGAATACATATCTGCACAGCAATCAAGGTGATTCCGAAATGCAGACTCGTACAGTTCTGACAGATTACACGGAATTGCTCCGCAAGCACAATGTGACATTGTCTGCCAACTGCATGCGCACGTGGTTCTTCGTGCAGAATATCGACGTAAACTACAGTGGAGTAGTGAAGGGCCGTCGCGAGACATTTGAAACCGAGGGCCTGACAAAAGAGTCGCATTTCATAGCAAGCACGGGCATAGGCGGCCGTCATGTCGACCATAATTGTGCCATTGTACTTGATGCCTATGCGCTGAAAGGCTTCAAGCCGGGACAAGTCCAATTCCTATACGCAAAGGACCATCTGAATCCGACATACGAGTATGGCGTTACTTTTGAGCGTGGCACGGCAATCCATTACGGCGACCGTTCGCATGTGCTGATTAGTGGAACCGCCAGCATCAACGATAAGGGCGAGATAATGTATCCAGGCGATGTGAACTTGCAAGCCGACAGAATGCTTGAAAACGTACAGGCATTGCTTGCCGAGGCAAAGGCATCGTTGTCGAATCTGGCTTCTGCTATAATCTATTTGCGCGACGTTGCCGACTATTCAACCATTAAGGCGTGGGCCGACTATCGTTTGCCAGATGTTCCGAAAACATTCGTCTTGGCATCGGTTTGCCGTCCAGGATGGCTGATTGAGATGGAGTGTGAGGCAATAGTTGAGGCTAAAAACGAGAAGTTCGCCGATTTCTAGGATAAATCAGAAAAACTGGTGGTTATAGGTCTTGTCGCCTAAAACATGAAGTCGATTTTAAGCTTATACGCATTAAGCGTAGCTGTGCATTCCGCCCAATAAGAAGTTTACTCCAAAATACGTTATCAGTACGGAAGCGAATGCGATGGCCAGATAGATGTGCGCGTTCATCGGCTTTTGCAGTCGTGGAAAGAGCGATGCGTGCATCGGAATGGCGTAAATCAGCATGGTTATTAGAGCCCAAACTTCTTTCGGGTCCCAGCCCCAATATCGACCCCACGATTGGTTCGCCCAAATTGCACCAATGAAAATGCCTGCAGTCAGAAGGAAAAGTGCAGGATAGAGCATCATCTTGCTTATTGTGAACAGCGATTCAACCAATTCCAGATTCCTTTTGCGGTTGCCTATGATAATTGCGGTAATGCCGTTTAGCATGGTGAACGCCAGCAGCGAGTAGGCAAGCATGAGGACGCAGACGTGCAGGCTCAATAACGGCGAAGCCAAAACAGGCATGAGGTGCGTTATCTGCGGATTTGACTCGCTGAACATCGCAACCATGAGCGTAAGGCCCGAAATCAGAAACCCGAACGGCATCACCAGCTGGAACTTGCGTTGCAGGCAGGCTGTGAGCAGTAGCGTGCATAGCGACATGAACTGCATTGTCTCAAAACCGTTCGACAGTGGTAGGTGGCCTCCGATGAATCCGCGTAGCGCCATTGAAAGTAGCAGGTAGGCCGATGCCGTGCACAATATGCAATTCAGCATGATTGCAAGTGCTTTAGGCGTTGGCTTGCGGTGTGTCCATAGGTTGACGTAAAAGGCAAACAGCAGAATGCCTAAAGCAACAAAAGCCATTGCCAAGGTACGGGTAAGGTTAAGCGAGTTGTATAGCCGTTCGGCCTTGATTGCGCCTGTGGTCGGGAGCGCGTCTTGTGCCAATGACAGTTGGCAGGCCTTTATATTGTTGATGGCACGTTTGATTCCTTCGAAGTCGTTCTCGATTGCAAGCTTGCCGATGAGTTCAACCGATTTGCTGATGGCTTGCAACAGACTGTCGTTTTGCATTTCGTCATTCTGGTTGTGCCATGCAAGTTGATTCTCTGTTTTAAATGGATATATGTCAAGTATTTGTCTGCTTAGCAGCATCTGAATGATGTTTATCTTTTCATCGGCTTCACGAATCGATTTCGCGCCATTCAAATTTTCGCCATAGAAAATCTGCTCAATGGCATCGGATAACCTGTAATTGTCATTTGTGAAAAACTCGTTGTACGATACATATTTATGACCATTGCCGATGATGTCTTTTGCGGTGCCTTTCAGCTTTATCATTGGCTCGTTTGTCCATGACGGTGTAAAGAAAAGCCAGCCAGCGAATACCTGTTCAGGCGAAAGCCCTTTGTAGCAAGGTTTCCCGTAGAGCTTTATAGTGAAGTTGCGGGCGACTGTTTGCAGTGGACAGATGCGACCATTGCTGTATATGTGCAGTTCGCCAAATTGCTCGGCTATGTCGTGTGGCAAGGTTTGCTTCTGATGGCCGTCGTTTGTTGCGTTTGCGGACAATGTGCAGAATATCAAACCAATGGCAATTGCCGACAGCTTGTTTTGAGAAACCTTTTTCAGCATCTTGCGGAAACTCTCGTTTGGCATAACCAGCAAAGCCAGCATCGACAGAAAGAGCAATGCGTAGCCGGCGTATGTTATGCCGATGCCGACAGGGTCGTGTGAGACAGACAGGTATGAGCCTTTATGGTCAGGGTCGTACCCCGATTGGTAGAATCGGTAGCCATGGTGTTCGGCTACATTGTTCATTGATACGCTGAATGTCGCATGTTGCAATCCGTCGTTTATCTTCAGCTTGCTGACATAGTCCATTGGCGATTGTGTGCCGGGATAATTTTCTATGTCGAATGATTCTAGCTCGATGTTGAACGGCATGCTAAACTGTTGCATGTTGTTGCCGAAGAATACTGAAGCAGGCTCGCCAACCCTTACGTGCAGAGTGCCTTGCTGCCCGAGGATGTGTGTGGCCAGTGCGCCTGTCAGTATGATGATGAATGCAGTATGCATCAGGAAATTGAAAGGACGCCTGAAAAGCCTCGTCTTCAGGCAGTATGCCAGGCCTGAGGTTGCAAGCATGGTCCATATTGATGCAAACCACCACGTTCCGTAGATGCAGTTTGTCGCGAAAGGAGTGCCCAGAAGTTTCTCGAATATGGTGGCAACGGCCATTACTGCGACAATGGCTATGTAAGAAGCAATCAATATGATTTTCAGTGCTTTCATAAAAACGTAATGGTGTCCTGTCCGTATCTGAAAAATTACTGTGCTTTTTTGTGGCTTACCTTTAGCACGCCATTCTTGCAGGCGCTGACACAACGTTCGCACAGTATGCATTGCGGGTTTTGCACCTTTTCAACCTTCTTAACCGACTCCTTGACGTCAATCAGCATGGGGCAGGCCTTGTTGCAGGCACCGCATTGGGTGCATTTCTCGGAATTTACCGGCGTTATTTTCAGAAGCGAGAACCGGTACAGCAGACTCGAGATGGTCATATATGGGCAAAGCAGCCTGCAGTAGGCTCTGCTTCCACATAAGATGTTAAGTATGAATCCGATGCCTACAATGAACACGTTTTGGCAGATAATCCATTTCTTGCGAAGAAGTTCGTTCTCGTCGCCCGATGGATTGGTGAAATATCGGGTGACAAAAACAGTCATTGCGATAAGCAGTATGATGTAGCCCCATGCAAGCCAGTTCTTCCTTTTCACCGGCTTTTTGCACAAGTCTTTGCGGTTCATCATCTCAAAGAACATGCCGTCCCAGCAAGCCCTTGAACAGCAAGCGTTTCCGAAAACGAACGGAATCACAAGCCGGGCTATTATGGCATGAATCAACGCGCCTGTTACAATGCCTGCCTGCAAGTCGAAAAATATGTGCTCAAACTGGAAATCGACGCCAAAGCCGAGTCCAAGCATGAACAGAAGCAATGATCCTACAAATATCTGTATGATTCGGCGCATCAGTTGGCGCTTTTCAGGATGTAGTGTCACTATGACACGTGTTATCAGTTCCGAAGTTCCTATGCCGTTGAAAAGGAACAGGTAGCGTATGTCACGAATCTGCCAGACAATTATGCCTATCAATGTGAAACTGATGTAAGCCCAAATTGCGATGTTGAACTTATTGTAGATGTGCTTGATTTTCTCGAGTATGTTGCTCATTGCGTTGAAACAGAATGTTTTGCCAATGCATTATTCGGCAATGCTGTCGCCAGGTATTGTTATTTCCACATCGTCTGAAGATTGTGATTCGGCTTTTATCAGTTCCAGTTCGTATATTACGGTAGTGAACGGAGGTATGATGCCGGTTGATGAACCTTTCTCGCCCCATGCCAGATCCGATGGCAGGATGATTAGTGCACGTTGGCCTTCGCGCATGCGCCCAATTGCATCTTCAAGACCAGGAATGACCTGCATTTCTGTGCCATAGACAAATTCAAACGGTTGGTCGCGCTTGATGGTTGAGTCGAAGAATTTTCCGTTCAGGAATCGGCCTTCGTAATTGACGGTCACAATGTCGCCGTATTCGACAGGTTTGCCCGAACCCGGGAAAATGTTGATGAAGTACATGCCCGATTCAGAGGGTTCCACGTCTATTTTTTGCTTTTCGATGAAATTGTGCAGGACAAGTTTCTCATATTCGCCAAAGTCTTCAATCCATTTCAGGAATTCTTCCTTGTCCTGGCGGTATTGCTCCTCAGTGCGGATGTCGTTCATCCTGATGTCGATTTTCATCATGTCGCCTTTATGTAGAAAACTAGGCATTTGGCATTGTAGCGTCTGGTGGAAGAATTTCTCGGCATCTATTATGAACGAGGCGCTGTCGCCAACCGACAGCATGAGGAAACATTCGTCAATTGAGCCGTCAAACTCGGGCTCGGTGAGCTGGAAGGTACGGTTGCCTGTGAAGAATACGGAATCTGATGTGGTGGCGTAGCGCAATTGCGTGGTTACGTAGTTGCCGGCCATGGGCAAGTCGACAGTGTCGCCAATGGTTATCAGTTTGTAGTAGATGCCGTTCTTGTGTGAGTATCCGTCGTGTGTGTGTGTGCAAGAGGTTGCTGTCAATGCCATTGCCAGTATCGGCAGCCATAATGCTTTTGTGTGTTTCCGTTTGATTGACATTTCAATCTTGTTTAAGTTATTTTTCAGTCAAATTAAGCAATTCCACGTTATATACAATTGTGGCTCGGGCTGGAATTTTGTCATCGTCGCCCAAAAGCCCGTATGCCAGATGTGGTGGCATGATGAATCGTCCGGTGTCGCCAACCCGCATCATCAGAATGGCCTCTTCCAACCCCGACTCAACACCTCCGTGGCCTATCACGAACGATTTTGGCCCGATGCTGTCGGCTGAGTAGCAGATGGTGCCGTCGAGTAGCGATACCTGATAGTTTATCTTTGCCGTCAGCCCTATTTTTGCGCTGTCGCCAGTGCCGTGACCGTATATCTGGTACCAAAGCCCCGTGCCTGATGTCTGCATATTCCAGTTGTGCCGTTTTACGAAAGCCTCAATGCGCTCCTTGTCAATCGTTACAAGTCCCTTGTTGGCTCTCATCAGGCTTTCCTTGCTCATTGGCACCAGGCCGTCGGAGCCTGACTTGCCACTGCAACTGGCCAGAAGTGCAATTGTGAGTATCGATATCAGTTTTAGTGGCTTCATTTTTCCAAAAACGATTCATATTCAGGCAAGATGCACTCAAAGAAGTGTATGGTCTTGCCTATTGATTTGTGAAATTCGCCACCGGCTGCATTCAGGTGACCTCCGCCGTTGAAATGCTCGGCGGCGACCTTGTTTGCGGGGAACGAGCCACGTGAGCGGAATGAGCATTTTGTTAGGCCGTCCTTTTCGGTAAATAGTGCCGTAAAGTTGATGCCGTCAATTGTAAGCGGATAGTTTACAAGGCCTTCAGTGTCGCCTTGCTGGTTGTTGTAGAGCTCAAGCTCCTCTTTTGTCAGCCAGATGTATGCCGTCTGGTATTGGGGCAGCACTTTCATCTTTTTGTGTAGGCTGAATCCCAGCAGGCGTAGGCGACTTTCAGAGAAGTGATTGAATACGTTGTCTATTATGCTGTCTTTGTTGATGCCCGATTCGAGCAAGTTTGCAATTACGCGGAATGTGCTTGGGGCCGATGAGTTATAGTTGAAGCATCCCGTGTCAGTCATTATGCCAGTGAAGATGCAAGTTGCCACGTCGGTTGCCAAAACATCGTTGCCACTCAATTCCGATAGCACGCTATATACCAGTTCCGATGTGCTACTCGCTTCCGGGCGACTGAAAGCCAAGTCGTTGGCAATCTCGGGAAATGGGTGGTGGTCTATCAGAATGCGTTTAGCGGTGCTGGCCTCAAAGCTTTTTGCAGAATCGCCAAGCCGGCTGGGGCTGTTGAAATCGGCCATTATGACGAGGTCGGCTTGAGCAATGGCGCTGTCGCCTTCGGCAGGAGCTGCTTTGTATGTCACAATCTTGTCGACGTTTGGCATCCATTTCATGTTCTGTGGCATGAGGTCAGGCAAGATGAATGTTGCGCTTTTGCCGTTGGCTGTCAAGTAGTTGTATAAGGCCAATCCGGACCCGATGGCGTCTCCGTCGGGATTCTTGTGCGAGACTATGACAATATGGCTTGCCTTGCCAATCAGTTCGCGGGCGCCTTCTATGAATTCGTTGCTTATGTTACAGTTTTTCAAATCGATTCGGTTTTTGTTATAATCTGATGATGTCACCGCCAAGAGCATTGATTCTCAAGTCGATGTCTTCGTATCCACGGTCAATTTGGTCGATGTTGTCAATTACCGATGTGCCTTTGGCCGATAGTGCGGCAATGAGCAAGGCCATGCCGGCGCGGATGTCGGGGCTGGTCATGTTGATGCCTTTCAGCCTGTGGCGGTTGTTCATTCCGATTACTGTCGCGCGGTGAGGGTCGCAAAGAATGATTTGTGCGCCCATGTCAATCAGTTTGTCGACAAAGAACAGTCGGCTTTCGAACATTTTCTGGTGGAACAGTACGCTGCCGTTGGCTTGAGTCGCAACCACAAGCAACACGCTCAACAAGTCGGGAGTGAGGCCGGGCCATGGCGCATCGTCGATGGTCAGTATGGAGCCGTCAATAAAGGTGTCGACTTCGTAGTGCTCCTGTGCGGGAATCAGCAGGTCGTCGCCATGCAGTTCCATTTGAATGCCAAGCCGTTGGAACGCGCGCGGTATGATGCCAAGATTTGGATATGATACGTTCTTGATTGTCAGCTCGGAACGTGTCATTGCGGCCAAGCCGATGAAACTGCCGATTTCAATCATGTCGGGCAGAATGGTGTGGTCGCATCCGTGAAGCGAGCTGACGCCTTCTATTGTCAGCAGGTTTGAGCCGATGCCTGTGATTTTTGCCCCCATGTTGTTCAGCATCTTGCACAATTGCTGAATGTAAGGCTCGCAGGCGGCATTGTAGATGGTTGTGACGCCTTTGGCCATTACAGCCGTAAGTATGATGTTTGCAGTACCTGTCACAGATGCTTCGTCAAGCAGCATGTAGGTGCCTTTCAGGTTGTTGCCTTCAACGTGGTAGAATTTGCCGTCGGCGTCGTAGTTGAACTGTGCGCCAAGTTTTTGCAGGCCTATGAAGTGGGTGTCAAGTCTTCGGCGTCCGATTTTGTCGCCACCGGGCTTTGGAATGTAGGCTTTGCCGAATCGTGCCAACAACGGGCCTACAAGCATTACCGAACCGCGGATCTTTGCCGTTTTCTCGACAAATTCCTTCGAGTGTAGATATTCAGGCTGAATTTTGTCGGCCTTGAATCGGCAGGTGTGCTTGTCAATATGTTCAACGGTGACGCCCATTTCGGCAATTATATTCACCAAAGTGTTGACGTCGCGTATCGACGGTATGTTGTGTATTGTAACTTCCTCGTTGGTCAGCAGTACGGCGCAAAGAACCTGTAAAGCCTCGTTTTTTGCACCTTGCGGAGTTATGGTGCCGTGAAGCGGATTGCCACCGTTTATCTGAAATTTGTTGATGCTCATTTTGATAGCCGTTTCTATTAAAACGTAGCAAATTATGCAAAAAGCCTACATCAAATTTGTTGTCAATGGCATTTTATGAAAAAGTTATAAACGATTTTTTGTCGGTGGCAATGTGAAGCGTTGTTGGTTCCCTGAGCCTTATCAAGTAGGGCTTCCATATGAATGGGAAGGACAGAACCTAGCCGTCGAAAACATTATTCCATTTGCTGGATAAGCAGTGCGTCTTGACTTGTTAATATGATTTCCGCCTTGTTGAACAAAAAAAAGGTGGCATGCAAAGCAAGCCACCTCGTTTATGTCGATCAAACCCAATATCATTTAATCAACTGCATGTGCTCAATGTCGGTGCATTTCTCGCAGTAGTGGCATTTCAGCGTTATCTTTTCGCCATTTATGACATTGAATCTTGTAGGTATCGCCTCGTGGTTTGTGATGCATTTCGGATTCATGCATTTTACTATTCCGTTGATGCTTTCTGGCACGTTCACCTGCCGTTTCTCGACAACCTCGTAGTTCTTTATGATGTTCAGTTTGGCGTTTGGTGCGACAAGCGCAATCTTGTCAACCTCAATGTCTTCAAAGAACTTGTCGGCAATTTTGATGATGGCTTTGTGGCCTAACTTTGCGCTTGGCAGGTTGTAGCCGAAGGTTATCTGGTTGTCGAGCTTGTCAAGTCCCAATATCGATATTACCTTGAAAAGGTTTTGTGCTGGTATATGGTCAATTACGGTTCCGTTTTCAATGGCCGAAACGCTCAGTGTCTTCTGTTCTTTCATTGTCGTAGTTATTTGAGTTGTAGAACCTTGCAGATGATTGCCTGACGGGTATAGACGCCATTTTGTGCTTGCTGGAAGTAGTAGGCCTTTGGATTGTCGTCAACGTCGGTGCTGATTTCGTTCACGCGTGGCAGTGGGTGAAGAATCTTCATGTTAGGCTTTGTGTGGTCGAGCATGCTGTTCTTCAGAATGTACACGTTTTTCACTTTTTCGTACTCAAGCGGGTCGATGAAGCGCTCGCGTTGTACACGTGTCATGTATAGAATGTCGCAATCGTTGATGTTTGGCGCCAAGTCGGTATGCTCTTCGAATGGAATATTCTTTTGTTTCAGGAAGTTGCGGTACTCTTCAGGCAATCTCAGTTCTTCAGGCGCTATGAAACTGAAAGTGGGATTGAAGTGCGACAGCGCCATAATCAGCGAGTGCACCGTGCGTCCGTATTTCAAGTCGCCGACCATTGTTATCTTCAGGTTCTCGAGTGTGCCCTGTGTTTTTGTAATTGAATACAAGTCCAACAGGCATTGAGTCGGGTGCTGGTTTGCGCCGTCGCCTGCGTTTATGATAGGCACTTTCGATATTTCCGATGCGTATCTGGCGGCGCCTTCAAGCGGATGGCGCATGATGATGAGGTCGACATAGCATCCAACCATTAATATGGTGTCCTTCAGTGTCTCGCCTTTCGATACGCTTGTCTGCGAACTGTCGGAGAATCCCAAAACCTTTCCGCCCAATCGGTTGACTGCGCTTTCAAAACTCAGCCTTGTCCTGGTTGATGGCTCAAAGAACAGCGTTGCCGCAACTTTCCCGTCGAGCAGTTTCTGCACCGGATTTTTTTCAAAATAGGCCGCAAGGTCCATTATTTCAAGATAATCATCTTTCGAATAATCATCAATCGCAACTAAACTCTTGTATTTCATCGTGTTGTTTTTTTGAGCAGAATGCTCCGTTTCGGGGTTTAAATATATCTACTCTTGTCGAATTTGTCTTTATTTTTTTTGAGATAATTTATCAACGTTTTAGACCATTGAAATAAAGCAGTCGTTTCCGTGTGACTGAAAATCGATTTTCGCAATCCGTTCCCGATGTTGTCGGTGTTGTATTTCGCAATTAAAAGGTACAATGTTTATCTATTCTTCTAAATTTGCACTATTTAAAAATTACAATCAGTCATGATAACATTTATAGTTGCAATTTTGGCGCTTGTGTTGGGCTATGTGTTCTACGGCGCCTTTGTCGAACGAGTATTTGGTGTTGATGCCAATCGTGCAACACCAGCCTACACCAAGCAAGACGGTGTCGATTACATTCCTATGCCATTGTGGAAGGTGTTCCTGATTCAGTTCCTGAACATCGCGGGCACAGGCCCTATTTTCGGAGCTATTGGCGGCATCCTGTTTGGCCCGGCTGCGTATCTTTGGATAGTCTTCGGATGCATTTTTGGCGGCGCTCTCCATGATTTCATGTCGGGAATGGTCTCTTTGCGCAAGAATGGCGCATCGTTGCCTGAAATCGTAGGTGACGAACTTGGCCGCAATGTCAGGTTTGTGATGCGTCTTTTCACCTTGCTGCTTATGGTGATGGTGGGCGCGGTTTTTGTCACAACGCCTTCGCAGTTGCTTGGCGCGCTAACGCCAACCGAAGGTTTTTTTGGTGGCTACACCTTTTGGTGCATCGTGATTTTCATCTATTATATTATGGCCACTTTGCTGCCAATCAGCACGCTCATAGGCAAGATTTATCCACTTTTCGGACTTGCCTTGCTGATAATGGCCGTTGGCGTTTTTGCAGGCATTTTCACACATCCAGGCGAAATGCCGGAGATTACTGAAGCCTTCCACACTCATCATCCCAAAGGTTTGCCAATATTCCCATATCTGTTCATAACCATCGCCTGTGGCGCCATAAGCGGATTCCATGCAACCCAAAGCCCCATGATGGCGCGTTGCCTGAAAAACGAGCGTTACGGACGCATCGCATTTTATGGCGCTATGATTGCCGAAGGCTTTGTGGCATTGATTTGGGCCGCAGCCGCCATAAGGTACGCAAACGGCACATCAGAAAGCCTTGCAGGGCTGATGACGGTTAACGGCAAGTCGAATCCAGCCAACATTGTCAATTTTATCTGCAACGATTGGCTTGGCCGCATAGGAGCGGTGCTAGCCATTCTTGGAGTTGTGGCTGCGCCAATCACTTCAGGCGATACGGCTTTGCGCTCGGCTCGTCTCATTACTGCCGATTTCCTTCATTTCCCACAAGACAAGGTGTGGAGGCGCTTGGCAGTTTCGTTGCCTATCTTTTTGCTATCAGGTGTGCTCATGTTCATCAATTTCGATGTGCTTTGGCGATATTTCGGATGGTTCAACCAGACGCTGTCCATATTCACATTGTGGGCCTTGACATCGTACCTTTATCGCAAAAAGAAGAATTACTACATTACACTTCTGCCCGCCATTTTCATGACGGCCGTCTGCAGCACATATATATTGCTTGCGCCAGAGGGCTTTGAACTTCCGCCAATCGTAGGCTATACATTCGGTCTGTGCTTCACTGCATTCCTGTCTGTCGCCGCGATTCAGGGCATAAAAAGCAGAGGCGTCATATTGCGCAAGGCAGTAAAGAAAAGGCAAGCCGAAGCCTTGAAAATGTCAAAAAAGACATCAGAGGATTAAAAATAGTGCCGAAGGTTATAAATTCCGACTATTTGTATACATTTGGACATCAATTTTAATAGAATTTAAATAGACTTTTATGAAAACTAAATTATCACTTGTTGCCTGTGCAGTTGTTGCAATGGGCTTATTCTCAAATTGCGCTAACAATGCTAATACTCCAGCAGTGTGCAATGCAAATGATTCTACATCAGTAAATTCAGACTTGATCGCATTTATCGATGTCGATTCAATCATCAGTAACTATAAGTTGGCCCAGGAGCTTGACAATGCCATTATGCAGAAATATGCCAATATGAAGTCGAAACTTGACCGTGAGGCAAAGTCTTTCCAAAAGGACGTTGAGACATTCCAGGATAAGGTTCAAAAGGGCATATTCCTCACAACACAACGCGCCGAGGAAGAACAGCAACGCCTTCTGCAACGTCAGCAGGAACTTGAGAAACTTGAGGCGGAATATTCCAATCAATTGGCTATGGAACAGCAAAATATGAATAATCAGTTGTTTGAGAAGATTTCTGCATACATTACCAAGTACAACACGCCAGAGCGCTACAAATTCATCCTTACCCGCACAATTGGCGGAAGCATGTGGTACGCAAACGAGTCGTTCAACATTACCAACGATATCGTTAAAGGCTTGAACGAAGAGTACGAGGCAAGCAAGAAATAATGATTATTGAATAATAACCCATCAAAAGGCCGTTTGCATTGCAGACGGCTTTTTTTGTGCTTGGCAAATGCAATTTTCAAGCATCTTTTTATAACTGATAGTTGTTGCCGTATGATAGTAATTCATAACTTTACACCAATTACAGGCATTCGTCATAAATAAAGGGGAGTCCTATAAATTGCTTTGTAGTGATTTTGAAGATTTTGTCAGGCAGATCCTGTAGCGACGTGGTGCACCGCGTCTCAAACGATCCAGCAAGATGGCGACGAAAATTCAAAAGCACACAAAAGATTGATGAATAATCCATATTTAAAAAAATGAAAATCGGGGAATTTATAGAAGTCCCCTAAATCTTAAAACAGTACATTATGATCAGATGGGGAATTTTGGGCGCCGGTTGGATAGCCGAAAAGATGGCAGGCGATTTCCGCCGTGTCAAAGGCGCTAAGATAGTGGCCATTGCGGCACGAGACTTGAATAGGGCTGAGGCTTTCGCCCAAAAATACGGCATTCAAAAAGCCTATGGAAGTTATGAGCAACTTGCATCTGATCCCGACATTGACATAGTTTACATAGCTACAACGCACAATTTCCATTTGGAGCACGCCATGCTTTGCCTAAAACATAACAAGAATGTGCTGTGCGAAAAGCCGATAACGGTAAACGCCAAGGAATTTGCCATAATGCGGAATGAAGCCGAAAAACGCAATCTTTTCCTTATGGAAGCCTTTTGGACAAACTTCCTGCCACCTGTGGTAAAGGCCAAGGAGTGGGTCGATTCGGGTGTTTTGGGACAGATTGAGGTCATACAGTCGGGTTTGGGCTTTGTTCAGAACGGCAGACAGGAAGGACGATTCCTGAATCCAGATTTGGCCGCAGGCTCGTTGCTCGATTTGGCCATCTACAACCTGCAGTTCGGCAAACTGATGGCAAAGTCGGAGGAGGCCAGTTACTCGATGATGGCGCAGAAGACGCCCAAGGGCATTGACATGGTCGATTCCATACAGGTGCAATATCAAAATGGCATATTGGGCTTGTACACTGCAAGTTCCGATGCGCTGTTCGTCAACGATGCCTATATCATCGGTACAAAGGGCAAGATCATTGTCAAGGATTTCCACATGACACGCAAGGCGATACTTATGGTTGGCGATACAGTGGTGGAAACGTTTACCGACCGCCGTACAACATCGGGCTATGACTACGAAGCGCAGTCTGTCACCGATTGTCTGCGTAAGGGGTTGAAGGAAAATCCAAAACGCACGCTGAACGATACCGAAGCAAGCATGAAACTTATGGATGCCCTACGCAAGCAGATAGGGTTGAAGTATCCGTTTGAGTAGTAGGCCTAGCGCACAATGGGCTCTTTGCCGTTGGCTTGTCGCCATGCGTTGGTCGCCTTTAGGCTGAACTCGCAGCCACAATACTGCTGCTCGTAGAAATGGTATTGCCTGATTATTTCGATGCGACGTTCGCTCAAGCCGCCTTTGCGCCAGTTTTGGTCCCAGAATTCAGTATTGGTTACCTGCGATGTCGCCCATTTGCCCGCTTCGTTTATTTGGTCGAGGCTTTTCCATCGTGACGAGGCAAGTGTGGTGGTGAACAATTTGAAGCCGTTGGCTGATGCGTATTGGGCCGTTCTCAACAGCCGAAACTTGAAGCATTCAAGACAGCGGTGTCCACGTTCGGGCTCGTTGCAGAAGGGTTGTGCGGTTTCGAGCCACCCGTCGTGATTGTAGTCGTCGTCAATAATTGTCAAGCCCAAATCAGTGGCGAAGCGTGTACATTCGTCCTTGCGTATGGCATATTCGCCTTGGGGGTAAATGTTTGGATTGCAATAGAATATTGTGGGTGTGATGCCGTTTTTCAGCATACATTCAACAATTGCCGACGAGCAAGGCGCACAGCACGAATGGAGCAGGACTTTTGTCTCTCCGTAAGGAATATTCAGCTTCAAAAGTTGTTGTTGCATGACGGCACAAAAGTACAACAAAAGGTTGTCCTTATGGGATGATTTGCCGTAATTTCGGAATTTTTGTCGCTTTGAGGATATTTTTTTGAGGCTTGTGCCGATTGCTATAAAACGGTTTTGTGTTTGTTGTATTTTTGCGTGTCAATAAAAACAAGCAAAATGAAAATAGCATTAGCGCAATTGGATTATAAGATTGGCGATTTTGCAGACAACAAGGCGAAAATTGCCAACGCAATAGCAAAAGCCAAAACAGATGGCGCAGATTTAGTGGTGTTCAGCGAGTTATCGGTAAGCGGAAGTTTCCCGTTCGATTTGCTGAAACGCGATGAATTCTTATCGCAATGCAAGCAGACGGTTGGCGAGATAGCCGAATATTGCACAGGCATTTCCGCTATTGTAGGAGCACCGGTGCAAGCTGGTGACGAACTTTACAATGCCGCATATCTGCTTTGCGACGGCAAGATTGACGACTGCGTGTTCAAAATGCAAATATCTGACAGTGACTCCATTGACGAGCAACGTTATTTCAACGCAAATATGCTTTGGGAACCATTTGAGATTGGCGAGGAGAATGTTGCGGTGTTTGTGGGGCGCGACTTGCTTAATGCGGTTTCCGACGAGATACTTGACCGTATGTCAGAATCTAAGCCTTCTGTGGTGATTGACATCGCGGCTTTGCCCTTTGCGCACAATCGTGAGATTACCAATGAGATGCAGACCGCAGCGGCCGCATTGCAGTTCAATACGCCAGCCATTTTGCTCAATCAGGTTGGCGCCAATGCCGAACTCATCTACGATGGGGCAAGTTGCGTAATTGATGCCGAAGGCAATACAGTAAAACGTTTGGCTTCGTTTGCCGAAGATTTCGCCATTGTAGATACTGATGAGCTGAAAGCTGGCCACTATCTGCCACTTCAGCCAGCCGACGACGATTATGTGGCACAAATACACGATGCATTGGTTTTAGGTTTGCGCGACTACTTCGCAAAGATGGGATTCAAGGCAGCCACACTCGGGTTGAGCGGAGGCATTGATTCCGCTGTTGTTGTGGCATTGGCTGTCGAAGCGTTGGGAAGCGGGAGTGTCCGTGTGCTGCTGATGCCTTCAAAATACTCGTCAGACCATTCAGTAAACGATGCGGTTGTGCTTGCTGAAAATCTTCATATACAATACGATACTATCGCTATTCATCCTATAGTCGATGCGTTTGGCACGGCCCTTTCCGATGTTTTTGCCGGTACACAGCCAAATGTCACCGAAGAGAATTTGCAGGCACGTGCGCGCGGTACACTGATGATGGCATTGTCGAACAAGTTCGGAAACATGCTGCTCAACACGTCGAACAAGAGCGAGGCGTCTGTTGGCTACGGCACATTATACGGCGACCTTTGCGGCGGGCTGTCGGTTTTGGGCGATGTATATAAGACAGATGTCTATAAACTTGCACGTTACATAAACCGCAACGGCGAAATCATTCCCGAAAACTCCATAACAAAAGCCCCGTCGGCCGAGTTGCGCCCTGATCAGAAAGACACCGACTCGTTGCCTGAATATAGTGTCCTTGATGCCGTGCTTTCAAAATACATGGAGCATGGAATGACTATTGAACAGATTGTAGCTGAAGGATTTGACGAGACAATAGTGACAAAGGCAGTATCAATGCTTAACCGCAACGATTATAAGCGCTTCCAGTGTCCGCCAATCCTGCGTGTCACTACAAAGGCGTTCGGTTCCGATTGGCGTATGCCATTGGTGGCAAAACGATAGGCGGTCATCTATTATTAGGAATAAAAGTGACTATTTGTCCGTTTTTTTTTCATTTTTACGATTAGAATTATAAAAACATTTCATTATGAGTTTGTACGAAAAAGTCGAAGGCGACATAAAGGCCGCAATGTTGGCTAAGGAAAAAGAAAAATTGGAGGCTTTGAGAGCAATAAAGGCTGCTTTTCTTTTGGCAAAAACCGAAAAAGGCGCTTCTGAAACATTGAGCGAAGAAGCTGAACTGAAAGTAATCCAGAAACTTGTCAAGCAACGTAAGGAATCGGCAGAACTTTATAAGAACGGTGGCCGCAACGAGTTGGCCGAGGGCGAGTTGTTCCAGGCCGAAGTGATATCGCAATATCTGCCTGCGCAAATGAGTGAGGCAGAGATCGAGGCCGAAGTCCGCAAGATAGTTGAGGCAGTTGGCGCCAAAGGTCCACAAGACATGGGCAAGGTTATGGGAACAGCCAACAAGCAACTGAGCGGCAAGGCTGAAAGCCGTGTAATTGCGCAAAAGGTTAAAGAGATTCTGGCCTCATTGTAGGAGGCTGCAAATCGTGTCAGGCTTTTGCCCGGCACGATTTCTTATTGCTTTTAGAGTATTTGTAACCGGCGGATTTACATAAATCCCCATAATATCCATATCATGAAATTATCGTTGAAGCGTCCAATTGTCTTTTTCGACCTTGAGACAACAGGTGTCAATATTGTAAAAGACAGAATTGTCGAGATATCATATCTTAAGGTTTATCCCGATGGTCGGGAAGAGCAGAAGGCATATCGCATCAATCCTGAAATGCCTATTCCTGCTGAAGCGACAGCCGTTCATCATATTACAGATGACGACGTGAAAGACAAACCCACATTTCGGCAATTTGCCAGCCAGTTTGCGCAGATTCTTACAGGCTGCGATTTGGGCGGATTCAACAGCAATAAGTTCGATATCCCATTGCTGGCTGAAGAATTTGAGCGAGTAGGTGTCGATTTCGACTTTACCCGATGCCGTTTTGTCGATGTGCAGGTCATTTACCATAAGATGGAGAAACGTACATTGAGCGCCGCCTACAAGTTCTATTGCCACAAGGAGCTTGAGGGTGCGCATGGCGCCGCCGCCGACACTCGTGCCACTTACGACGTGCTTTGCGCCCAGCTCGACCACTATAAGGATGTCGACTATGAAGATATGAGCGGAGTGTTAAAGGCCCCAATTGTCAATGACGTCGATGCCTTGTCCGATTTCTCGTCGCATAACCGAAATGCCGATTTTGCAGGCCAACTCATATATAACGACAAGGGTGAAGTGATTTTCAACTTTGGAAAATATAAAGGGCAGACAGTTGTCAGCGTATTCCAAAAAGATCCAGGCTACTATGGCTGGATATTAGGCGCCGAATTCCCGCTTTATACAAAGAAAGTGCTTACCCAGATAAAACTGGGCAAGATGGCTTGATATAGGCTGGCAGAGACGACCGGAACCTCACAAAAGATTGTTTGACAACTGTTTTGTGTTTTTTATAGAAAACTGAAATCAAAAGACAATGAAGATACTTGCCGTAGGCCGTAATTACGTGAACCATGCCAAGGAGCTGGGCAACGATGTGCCAACAGAGCCTGTCATATTTATGATGCCTGAAACGGCGTTGATACAGCGCAACCAGCCATTTTTCTATCCCGATTTTTCGTCAGAGGTGCATCATGAAGTCGAACTTGTGGTGAAAATCAACCGATTGGGCAAAAATATCGCCGAAAAGTTTGCAAACCGCTATTACGATGAGATAGGCATCGGTATCGACTTTACGGCTCGCGACTTGCAACGTGCCGCGGCTTCCAGTGGTCTGCCTTGGGCCATTAGCAAAGGTTTCGACGGCTCGGCGCCTCTTGGCGGATTTGTCCACAAGTCGGAACTTGGCGACTTGGGCGACATCAATTTTTCGCTCGAAAAAAACGGGCAGGTGGTGCAGAAAGGCAACAGTGGCGACATGCTCTTTTCGTTTGACGCCATAATCGCTTACGTATCGCGATTCTTCACCCTGAAGATAGGTGACCTTATTTATACCGGAACACCGGCAGGCGTTGGCCCTGTCAGCATTGGCGACAATCTGGTTGCCAAGATAGGCGATAGGGAACTCCTGAATTTCAATGTGAGGTAGTGGCTATTCGTCTATAGTCACGCCTTCAATGTTGCATAGCTTGTCGCGTAGTGCGGGGCCTTGCTTCTTGCGTACGGAGATGTCGATTGAACAGCGGTTGTCGAATTGCTGGTTCGATTGCTGAGGGTTTTCGTCTTTCAGCACTCGCATCACGTCGTTCATTGCGCCATAGTCGAAGCGGATTGTGAATCGGTCTTGCTCGAATTGCTCAATTATGCTGTTGTTGGCGATGGCATCGGCGGCGGCGGTGCGGTATGCATTTATCAGTCCGGGAACGCCTAATTTTGTACCGCCAAAATATCGAACAACAACAATAAGCACGTTTGTAAGGTTGGCAGATTGGATTTGCCCTAAAACAGGCGGTCCTGATGAGTTGGCAGGTTCGCCGTCGTCGCTGCAGCGGAATGTTTTAAGGTCGGCACCCAGACGGAAGGCGTACACGTGGTGCCGTGCATCAAAATAGGTCTTCTTCAGTTCCTTGATGTGCATTTTCACCTCATCTTCAGTTGTCACAGGCCAGGCAAATGCCAGAAATCGGCTTCCCTTTTCCTTGTAGATGCCTTCAGAATATTTGGCAAAAGTCAGAAATTTGTCGTTGTCGGCAATTTCGTTCATTGGCGGACTATTTGCGTGTGTATGTCGGTTGCGCCTGAATATTGTTTCAGCAGGCGAGTGGAATATTCAAGTATTTCGGGTAGCAGGGCATCACCGTCGTAGGCGTTTATCACCATTAGGAAATGAGTGGTGCCGAGGCTCATTGCCGTGCGTTCTTCGTCGCTTGTCGGCGTGCCGAATCCGCTTTTTGCGTCGCGCAGCACAGGCAGAAACTCAATGTTCAGCGGACCGCGTCCGATGCCGTTGTACGGTTCGCCTTCGCGTCCAATGCCTGCTTCTACTTGCTCGCCCTCGATGTTGTCGGCGTCAAATCCGCCAATCGAGTATCCTGTGCGTATCGATATGAGGTTGACCAAATCGACCAGGGTGCTTATCTGATACAGGTTCTGACCCTTGACAAGCCGGCGCATCAGTGCTTCGGCGCTAGGACGGTAGCGGCTTGGGTCTTTGCCACATGTGGCGTACATCTTGCGTGTGGCCGCTATCTGCGGATGTTCCTTTATTGAGTCGGGTGTCTGTTTGGCGCGTATTTCAGCCGTGAGGCTGTCTATCTCGGCCCACAAATCCTTGTCGAATTTTGTGTTTGCGACCTTGCATTCCAATACGCCAAGTGCCATTATGCGGTTTCGTCGCCGTAGCTCGTCGCCAATTCTTACCTGTATCATATTTGCTTGATTGTCTGTTGAAATTCTGAAAGCTTCCCGTCAATAGTCTCTTTTGTCGCATCCATCAGCAGTTCCATTGAATCGGCCTTTATAGGTGCGCCAATCCAAAACTTGACAGGTGTGCGCCATTTGCCGATTACCCTGTAGAAGTTGTGAATGAACGACTCGTTGCCCCAAGTGTCGTCTTCCGAATTGTAGTGAATGGCTGCCGGAAGAATGGGTGTTTGCGTCACTGTGGCAATCTTGAAGCATCCGTGCTTGAACGGGTTGGTGAGCAGTCCGGGCTTTATTCCGCCTTCGGGAAATAGTATTACGCTTCCGCCTTTGTCAATCTCCGACTTTATGGCGCGCATTGTGGCAATCAGGCTGCTTGTGCGGCTGCGGTCGACAAGTATCATTCGTGCCATGCGTGTGCTCCAGCCTATTATGGGCCAATTGCCGATTTCCTTTTTAGCTACAATGGAGGCGGGGTAGTAGGCTAGTGCCAAAAAAATGTCGATATAACTACGGTGGTTGGCCATGAGTATGGCTTGACGGGCATCGGCCTGTCCCGAAAAATCGACTTTTATGTTCAGTATCGTCAGGCACGATCTTGCCCAGTTCCGTGTGATGAATCGGCTTACGGCCGCGCTTTTGTTGCTTGCCGCAAACAATATCAATCCACATATCACTAGCAAGAACGTGTTGATGAACAGCAATATTAACCTTATGGTTGCAACAAAATATCTCATAACGGCAAAGTTATAAAATATGAAGAAAACGATTGCATGATTTTTTAGGTGGACGCTATAATTTGCTTGTGGCGATTTCTGACTATAGGGTTAATGGGAATTGAAGACGAAGACAAAATATATCATATAGTTGGCGATAGCGTTAATGTTGCCTATAAACTTCAATTCGATATGACAAACCCCAAAAAATATGTTGAACAATCAGCTACACCAGAACTATATGAAAGAGTCAAAGGAAAGTTGTATCTCAAGTCGGGCTACATTGAAAGTGAAGGTTTCATTCGATTTTGTTCATTTATTGAAGGTAAATCTCAGATGGTGATTCATTATGATAAAATAGCCATCAAACATATATTTTAACCATTGGAAGCAAAATAAATTTAGGCGAAAAAATGGAGACTTATCTTCCCATTCATTCCGCCAATAATAATGTAGTTATCGGTTTTGCTATGCCAAATATGATAGTCCCAGAAATAAGGGAAAAATTGTTCCCGAATTCAAATGAAGACTCAAATCCATGCATTTGTCTGTATTTTTTGAAGAAATAAATAACAATTGTATTTTGCAAATGGTTATGAAAACGGA